>CASGCS010000001.1 GCA_949300025.1 uncultured bacterium
ACATCAACGAGACTTGCCCGGAAAGGAAGTATGTCTTTATCTGGAGACGATTCCGTGCAGGCAGGTTGCAAATCCTATTTTATATGATTATTTTTGTAATCGAAAACTGTGTCATGAGCTGACGTAAATTTCGATTACTATGGTGCATGTAGAAAGAAAAAAATATCTGGACGAACTCGTATCCTTGCGGCATAACGGCATGATCAAGGTCATAACAGGTATGCGCAGATGCGGCAAGTCCTATCTGCTCTTTGAAATATTCGCCTCCTGGCTCGAAAAGGACGGCATTGCTTCAGACCATATCATAAAAGTGGATCTGGAAGACTATAAGAATCGGGAAATGAGAAATCCCGACAATCTGTATGCATTTGTGGAAAGTTGCATAACAGATGACTCCATGTATTATCTCTTATTGGACGAAGTTCAGATGCTCGACCATTTCGAGGATGTGCTGAATGGTTTTTTGCGTATGCGGAACATGGATGTGTATGTGACAGGCAGCAATGCAAAGTTTCTGTCAAAGGATATAGCCACAGAATTCCGGGGACGCGGTTTTGAAGTAAAAATGTACCCGTTGAGTTTCGGCGAGTACATGTCGGTTTATCCCGGAACCGTTCAGGCAGGCTTCAATGAATATATGCTGTATGGCGGTCTTCCGCAGATATTGTCATACAAAACGGATGAACAGAAAGCGAAGTTTCTAAAGTCATTGTTTGACCAGACCTATATCAAAGATATTAAGGATCGCTATGATATACGCAAGGACGACGACCTGGATGAACTTGTCAATCTCATGGCTTCCGGTATCGGCGCACTCACGAACCCGAACAAGCTTGCAAACACATTCCGGAGCGAGAAGAAGTCCTCCATATCATACGATACGGTCAAAGAATACATCGACTACCTGTGCGACTCGTTCCTGGTCGAAAAGTCCATGCGCTACGACATCAAGGGGAAGCGGTATATCAATTCCCCATACAAGTATTACTTCATGGACTTGGGATTGCGCAACGCCCGTATCAATTTCCGTCAGTCGGAAAAAAGTCATCTGATGGAGAACATGGTTTATAACGAATTGCGGATACGGGGGTTCAATGTGGATGTCGGTGTCGTTCCGGTGGTGCTGACCGATGACAACGGCAGGCAGCAGCGTGCCAGTCTCGAAGTCGATTTCGTCTGCAATCTGGGAAGCAGAAGATATTACATACAGTCGGCCTACAGGATGGAGTCAGACGAAAAGACAAGACAGGAACAGGCATCACTGCTGAAGGTGAACGATTCATTCAAGAAGATTATCGTCATTGGAGAAGAAAGTCCTGTCATAAGGGATGAAACCGGCATTACGACTATCAGTATTTATGATTTTCTGTTGAAAGACAACTCTTTGGAGTTGTAGTGGCAATATTGCATGAAATCCAATGGATAGAGGCTGCCGGAAGTTGCAAGTAATTCTTATATCCGGCTCGCAGTTTACTTTATGGAAAAAATTGAGTCCCCCAGTCCGATTCTGTCGCCGCAGACGAGTTTCACTCCTTCGTGCAACTCAAAAAGCAGTATGTCGCCTTGCCTTATGCTTGCAATGGATGTAACATGCTCGATGCCTTGCTCTATCTCTTCTTTTGACGGAAAGGGCATAATGGGTATTGCAACATCGTTTTTGGTAAAGAGTTCGTTTACAGGCCTCTTTGAATCGTATGAGAAATAGGTGGAGTGATCCAGGGCATTGGCAATGCAGAATGAGGCGGGAGCCGGGTCTATCAGGGAATCTGCCCTTACCGCTATGCCGTATCCTGGAGAATCGTAATATCTTCCTGCAAATCTTTTCATGACAGCCTTGCCGGCCTTGCATATTTTTACATAGGCGAAAGGGACGGCAGATATTTGCGTTACAAAATCTGGCATGTAAAAATCTGCCCATGCCCTGTTTATGGAGGAGTCCGGCCTGAAATAGAAATGAGCCCTGTTATATGGAACAGCTATGATATTCAACCTTTGCCCTGTTTAGCCCTTAACTGAAGATAGAGATTTGTCATTACCCTCTTGGTGTCGAGTGTGAAATCTCCGTTCTGCATCCATGAATAATAACTCGGTTCCACTGCAAGCACATCCAGCACTTTCTTCCCCTTATGTTTTCCAAAATTGAATATCGCTTCATTGTTCTCGTTCAGTACTATTCTTCCGGCATAGTCTGCAAATCTGTTCTTGTTGGAGAACTTGGAGAGCATTTCAACATCATTCTTCAGGGTGTCGGGATACCTGTCGAGCTGTGCCATGAGTATTTCGTATGTGGCAAGCGTATCGGCTTCGGCCGTATGGGCATTTTCCAGCTCTTTGTCGCAGTAGAATCTGTATGCTGCTGAAAGTGTGCGTTGTTCCATCTTGTGGAAGATATTCTGCACATCTATGAGCCGATGCTTTCTGAAATCGAAATCAACCCCGGCCCTTAAGAATTCCTCGGCAAGGAGAGGAATGTCGAATTTGAGAGAGTTGTATCCTGCAATGTCGCAGCCCTCCATCCATTTTGCCAATGATTTGGCTATCTCCCTGAACTTGGGGCAATCCTTTACATCTTCATCAGATATGCCGTGGACAGCCTTCGCTTCCGGAGATATTGGAATTGTTGGGTTTATCCTTCTGGTTTTAATCTCCTTTTCTCCGCCGGGGTGTACCTTGACGGCCGAAATCTCCACAATGCGGTCTGTGGCGACATTGAGCCCGGTGCTTTCAATGTCGAAAAAGAGCAGTGGCCTGGTAAGATTCAACTGCATGACGGCTCCTTAAACTTAATTGTTGATACGCATTGGCATGAGCAGCGCGCATATTTCCTCTTCGGGCTCGCTTTGTACGGCCGGCTGTATGAGTGCCGCCCTGTTGGGGTCTGCCAGTTTTATGCAGATTGTGTCGTACGCGAAGTTGCTCAGTATCTCTATGAGAAAAGTGGACTTGAATCCTATCTCCATGGGAGTTCCTCCATATTCGCATGCAAGTTTTTCCTGTGCGCTCATGGAGAAGTCAAGATCCTGTGCTGTAATCTCCAGCATGTTGGCTGTAAGCTTGAATATGATTTGGCCGGTTGCCTGGTTGGAGCATACGGCTACGCGCCTGCTGGCGTTGAGCAGTTCCGTTCTTGCAACGGTTATTACATTCGTGTTGTTTTTGGGAATTACACTTTTGTATGCCGGATATGTTCCGTCTACCAGACGGCAGACCATGAGCGAATTGTCGAATTTGAACATTGCATTTTTCTTGTCGAAAGAAACCTCTACGGTCTCATCTGCCAATTTGGCCAGATTGTTCTTGAGTATGTTGGCAGGCTTTTTTGGCAGAATGAATGCGGATGCATCGCTTCCCTTTACGTCATTTCTGGTGTAGCATACAAGCTTGTGCGCATTGGAGGCTACCAGAGTGGTGTTTTCAGGGGTTATGTCAAAGTAAATGCCGTTCATCACCGGCCTGAGTTCCTCTTCGGCCGTGGCATATATGGTGCTGTTGATTCCGTCTGCCAGAACAGAGGCCTTGAATGTGAGTTTTACCGCGTTCTCAAGCCCCGGCAGTTCGGGATATTCGTCTGACGGACTGTATGGAATCCGGGCGCTTCCGCTCATCCATGAAATATTTACTATGCTTCTCTCGGCATCCGTTGCAAATTCAACAGGCTGTGCAGGAAGCTCCTTAAGCGTGTCGGTAAGAAGTTTTGCCGGTATAGTTATCTCCCCTCCTTCCGCAACATCTTCTATTGTGATGATTGTCTTGAGTGTGGTTTCAGAATCTGAGGCCGTTACTGTCAAAGAATTACCCTCGAGCTGAAACATGAAATTGTCCAGAATCGGAAATGTGCTCTTTGTTGCGATTACGCGCGATACCGACAGCAAGCCTTGCAAAAGGTCTGTGCTTGATACATTAAACTTCATAAAGATTAAATTTTATTGGCAGACAAATGTAATAATTATTTGGCATATATTTTGAGTTTCCTACCTTAAATTTTTAGATTTTGAAATGATGAAAAGAAACGGTTTTTTTATAATTCTGATATCGGTAGTGTTGAGTGCAGCCGCATCTTTTGCGGTGGTGAAGTGTGCCGGCGATTCAGCCCAAAAGGGTGACAGCCCGATGCCTGTTTACGGAGGCAGGGCTGCAGATGCTCCGGCCGTAAACATAGACATAGAGGGGAGGAGTTTTCCAGATTTTACATTCGCAGCGGAGAATTCGGTTGAGGCTGTCGTTTACGTGAAGGTGCTTAAACGGGAGAACAAAAGCCGCGAAGCCACTATTCTGGACTACTTTTTCGGGGTGCCGCAATATGCCCAGCCGCGAGAGAGTGTGAATTCCGGGTCGGGAGTCATACTGTACGACAACGGATATATAGTTACAAATAACCATGTGGTGGAAGGTGCGGTGGATGTGGCTGTCACGCTTAACAATAACAGACAGTACAAGGCGGAGGTCGTGGGCGCGGACCCTGTGACCGACATTGCATTGCTGAAGATAGATGCAAGCGGGCTGCCGGTAATACCTATGGGCGATTCCGACAGTCTCAGGCTGGGGGAGTGGGTGCTTGCGATAGGAAGTCCCTATAATTTGAGAAGTACCATAACTGCCGGTATAGTGAGTGCGAAGGGACGTTCGCTTCCAGACATGTCTGGAGAATTCAAGATTGAATCTTTCATCCAGACCGATGCTGCGGTAAATCCCGGAAACAGCGGCGGCGCTCTTGTGAACGCCAATGGGGAGCTTGTAGGTGTAAATACGGCAATAGCTTCCAATACCGGTTCCTATACCGGCTACTCTTTTGCGGTTCCTGTAACCATAGTGAAGAAAATTGTAAACGACATAATGGAGTATGGCTCTGTCAGGAGGGCGATGCTTGGGGTTTCAATGCTGGAACTTACCGGAGAGGTTGCCAAAGAGTTCGGTATTGATGATGATATTTCCGGAGTATATCTGCCCGAAGTCATGAAAGACGGTTCTGCCGACAGGGCCGGAATCAGGCCGGGCGATGTGATAACCGCGATTGACGGTGTCAAGGTTACAAAGCCTACCCAGGTGCAGGAGAAGATAAATTCACACCGTCCCGACGACAATATAAACATAAGTGTGGTCAGGGATGGCAAACAAATGAGTTTTAGCGTGCAGTTGCTTGGCCGTGAAACGGATGCGGCTGTCGGGACCCAGGGCAAGGTGAAGGTGCTTGGTGCCATAGTGGAAGATGCCTCTGAGGCGCAGCTCAAGAAATATGACATAAAGAGCGGTGTAGTGGTGGTTTCGGTAGGTGAAGGAAGCCTTATGAAGGCCGGAATCCCGGAAGGGTTCATAATTACCTATGTAAACCAGACCAGGATAGAAAGTACTCAGGATTTGCTCTCTGTTGTTTCAGGGTCGCAGCGTTCTGTTCTGGTTGAGGGTATAAACCCGTCGGACGGCAGTGTTTCCTATTATGCAATAGGACTGAACAAAAAATAATATAATTATATAATTCGTTTACAACTAATGGTTTGCATTGGGTTGTGCCGGTTGTTCCGGTGCGGCCCGATGCAAATTGGTTTCTATTTTCGAATAAGAATTAAAAATTTTTTTATTTTTGCGCGATAATTTAAACAGATGAGACAACTTAAAATAACTAAATCCATTACGAACAGAGAGAGTGCCTCTCTCGACAAGTATCTTCAGGAAATTGGCAGAGAAGAACTGGTGACCGTAGAGGAAGAGGTGGAACTTGCGCAGCGTATCCGCAAAGGAGATCAGGCTGCGCTGGAGAAATTGACAAAGGCTAATCTCAGATTTGTGGTATCTGTCGCAAAACAATATCAGAATCAGGGTCTGAGCCTGCCCGACCTTATCAACGAGGGGAATCTCGGTCTGATCAAGGCTGCCGAGAAGTTCGATGAGACACGAGGTTTTAAATTTATCTCCTATGCTGTGTGGTGGATACGGCAATCTATCCTTCAGGCTTTGGCGGAACAGTCGCGTATAGTAAGGCTTCCGTTGAATCAGGTGGGTTCGCTGAATAAGATTAACAAGGCGCTTTCAAAGTTCGAGCAGGAAAACGAGAGAATGCCTTCACCCGAAGAGTTGTCTGAAATTCTTGATATTCCAAGAGATAAAATTGCAGATACGCTGCGCGTTTCGGGGCGTCATGTTTCTGTCGATGCGCCTTTTGTAGATGGGGAGGACAACAGCCTTCTTGATGTTCTGGTAAATACAGACTCCCCCAACGCAGACAAGGGGCTGGTAAATGAGTCTCTGAACAAAGAGATTGAGCGCGCGCTCGCAACCCTTACGGAGAGGGAGAGGGACATAGTAAAATATTTCTTTGGAATCGGCACGCAGGAGATGACCCTCGAAGAGATAGGCGAGCATTTCGGACTTACACGTGAAAGGGTGCGCCAAATCAAGGAAAAGGCCATAAGAAGGCTAAGACATAGTGCAAGAAGCAAGTTGCTGAAGAGTTATCTCGGTTAGAGATAACTTTTTTTGTTTCTGTCCCGGTCTCTGTTTGGGTGTTCTGGTACTCAATCTTCCATTTTCTGACGCCATGTTGCCATTCTAATCACTTTTTTCCTAAATTTGTTGCAGTTAAATGGATGCCGATAACCTGTCGGCCTGTCCTAATGTTTGTTCTAAAGTTGGAGGAGAAAGTGGGGTATGGAAAAAATCAAAATTCATCATCTCTGTGTTTCGTGTAATGAAGGTCTGTTTTTCAGAAGCAGACAAGATTACATACGTTTTATAAACAATATGGCTATACTCGCCAATAAGTACAAAATCAGGATTCTGGCGTTCTCTGTCATGTCGAACCATTTTCATGTAGGTGTTATGACCGACGGCTATGGTAAATTTCTGCAAAGTCTGAAACGCAGTTATTCAAATTACTACAGGAGGAAATATGGTGCCGGAATACCGGAAAACAAGTGTGTGGTTACATCTGCAGGCGGAAATGTACATATATTGACAATGCTGAGTTATATCTTGCGGAATCCTGTTCATCATGGGCTTACAGGCCACCCGTTCGGGTATCCGTATTCATCGTCAAGATGTTATTTTGCATACGATTTTCAATTGTATGGCATAGGATGGGCTCCGACAGTCAAGCGTGCCAAAACCATAATGCCTGAACATTTTTCCAGCGACAGGGAGGGCATGATTGATCCGCATTTTTTCGTTGATGAGACAATGGTGGAAAATCTTTTCGGTACTTCGGGGAAATTCATGTATTTCATGTCGAGGTATTCCGGTCCTAAATGGGAGTCTGAACAGCAGGAAGAAAAGGAGTCTCCTGTGACACTTGAAACTATAGAAGGTTCTGATATAGACTTGAATGTATGTCTTCAAAATGAGCGCGGGCATGCCAAGCTGCTTGTACCGGATCAGTTGTTATGTGAGTATGTCGACGGTGTTGCAGTCTGCAAAGCAGGAAAATGCAGTTATGTGGAATTGTCCGACAGTGAAAGAATAAAAATCGCAAGCGAACTCAAGGAAAAATGGCACGTGAAGGATGCGCAAATATCGAGAGTGCTTTATCGCGAAAAAAGGTAAATTTATTTCCGCTGCACCCGAATCTAGGGTGTTGCTGCTGGAAGTCTTTCAATACGTTAACGATACTTCGCTTTTCCTGAGCATCTGAACCTCGGGTATTGCTGCTGAAATTCTTGCAATATGCTTGTTATTAGCGTGTTTGGTGCTTGAATTTGCGTTTTAGCAGAGTTCAGATGCTCCCGTTTTTCACTGCATCTGAACGCCGTGGATTTCTTGGTGAATCTCTGCAACTAAAAGTTGCTCAGTGAGTTGTAGCTATATTTGCGGTTTTTGTTCAGGTTCAGATGCATGGGGTGGTTTGTGGTGCCTTTCGGTGAGACCCTTTCCAGAAGTGCCTGTAGGGCGGGTTTGCACTCTGCGGTGTTTCCTTCCCACTGAGCATCTGAACCGTGGGTATGGCTGCTGAAATTCTTTCAATACGCTTGACGTCAGCATGCTGGGTGCTTGAATCCGCATTTTGTCAAAGTTCAGATGCTGTTGTTTTCCGGTGCATCTGAACGCGGAGGAATTCTTGGTAAATCTGTGCAAGTGAAAGTTATTCAGTGAGTTGCAGCGGTATTCGCGGTTTTCGTTCAGGTTCAGATGCATTGGGAGGTTTGCTGTATCCTTCGGGGAAACCCTTTCCGGAGATGCCTGTGGAGCGGATTTACACTTGGCGGCCTTTCCTTCCCATTTCCTTCCCATTGAGCATCTGAACCTCAGGTATTGCCGCTGAAAATCTTGCAATGCGTTTGATATGAGTGGGTTGAGTGCTTGAATCTGCATTTTCGCGGAGTTCAGATGCTCCCGTCTTTTGCTGCATCTGAACGCGGAGGAATTCTTGGTAAATCTGTGCAAGTGAAAGTTATTCAGTGAGTTGCAGCGGTATTCGCAGTTTTGGTTCGGGTTCAGATGCATGGGGCGGTTTGCGCTGCCATTCAGTGAAACCCTTTCCAGAGATGCCTGTGGAGCGGATTTACACTTGGCGGCCTTTCCTTCCCATTGAGCATCTGAACCTCAGGTATTGCCGCTGAAAATCTTGCAATGCGTTTTATATTAGTGTGTTGAGTGTTTGAATCTGCATTTTGCGGGGTTCAGATGCTATTGTTTTCCGGTGCATCTGAACGCGGAGGAATTCTTGGTGAATCCTTGCAAGTAAAAATTATTCAGTGAGTTGCAGCGGTTTTTAAGGTTTTCGTTCGGGTTCAGATGCATGGGGCGGTTTGCGCTGCCATTCAGTGAAACCCTTTCCAGAGATGCCTGCGAGGCAGGTTTGCACTCGTGGGTGTTTCATTTCCACTGAGCATCTGAACCTCAGGTATTGCCGCTGAAAATCTTGCAATGCGTTTGATATGAGTGTGTTGAGTGCTTGAATCTGCATTTTGCGGGGTTCAGATGCTCCCGTTTTCAGTTGCGCTCCGCTTGCCGCATATACTGTGCAGCATCACCTGTCAATTTGCCAACATGATTTCACTCTGCGTATATTCGTCGGCGCTCTGCTTGCCGCATATACTGTTCACGCCTCGGCAGAGCAAAGGGAACTGCCTTGTCGCATATACTGTGCAGCATCACCTGTCAATTTGCCAACATGATTTCACTCTGCGTATATTCGGCGGCACTTCGTTTGCCGCATATACTGTGCAACTCCGCCTGTTTGAGCTGTAAAAACGGCTTCTGCGTATATTCGGCGGCGCTCCGCTTGCCGCATATACTGTTCACGCCTCGGCAGAGCAAAGGGAACCGCCTTGTCGCATATACTGTGCAGCATCACCTGTCAATTTGCCAACATGATTTCACTCTGCGTATATTTGTCGCTTGCGCGCCACATATACTGTTCACGCCTCGGCAGAACAAATGGAACCGCATTGTCGCATTCTATTTGGAGATATATGCGTGCCTCACGGCACTCATACAGACACTCAAAACCTCAATAATGCAAACAAGCTTCCATTATTTCAGGTTTTTCGTATCTGTCACTTCGTTTTATATCTCCAAATAGGGTGATGCAAATAAATTTGCTCTACTCTCGGCTTCTGCGTATATTTGACCTGCTTATTTTGGGTAAATGTAATTTTTTTGCTTATGAAAAAACTTTTTGTTTCTCTGCTTTGTGCAGGGATGTGTGTCTGTGCATGTGAAAACGGCGGCGAGAATCCGCTTTTGTCAAATTGGGATGCGCCGTACGGTATTCCGCCTTTCGATAAGATAGAACCTGCACACTACATGCCTGCCTATAAAGTGGCTATGGAGCAGTTGCGCAGTGAAATCGATTCTATTGTAAACAATCCAGAAGAACCTACATTTGAAAACACGATTGTCGCCTATGACAATTCTGGCAAGCTGCTGTCCAGAATTTCAGCGGTTTTCAGCAGCGACAACGGAGTTAATTCAAATGAACAACTGAGAAATATTTCAAAGGAACTTTCACCGCTGTTGAGCAATCTCTTCAGCGATATAAACATGAATGAAGGGCTTTTCAAGAGGATAAAGAGCGTTTACGACAGACGCGATTCGCTTGGTCTGACTCCCGACCAGTACAGGCTTGTAACGCTTGTCTACAAGGATTTTCAAAGATCGGGCGCCGAATTGCCTGAAGAGAAGAAGGCTGAATTGAAAGAGATAGATGCTGAAATTGCAAAACAGCAGTTGATTTTCGGACAGAATCTTCTGCAACAGACCGCGGAGTACAGGCTGGTAGTGGAGAATGAGACGGATTTGCAGGGCCTTACCGATGCCCAGATTGCCGATGCGGCAGCAAGGGCGAAGGCTGCCGGAATGGAAGGGAAATGGATTTTCGGGCTTGATAATCCGAGCGTAATGCCCTTCCTTGCAAATGCCGACAACCGTAAACTGCGCGAAGAGATACTTACTGCTTATCTGAATCGGGCGAATCATGGTGACGAGTATGATAATAAGAACGTTATTAAAAAACTTGTGGAGTTGAGGCTCAAAAAGGCGCAGATAATGGGCTATGAAAGCTGCGCTGCCTATATTCTGGAAGACAGGATGGCAAAAACCCCGGAAGCAGTATATGATTTGCTTGACAAAATCTGGAAACCTGCTATAGCCGCGGCAAAAAATGAAGCCAGGCTTATGGAAGAGTTGATAGCGGATGAAAATTCCGGAATAGCTCTGGAGGCTTGGGACTGGAGATACTATGCCCAAAAAGTCATGGCGGGAAAATACAGCATAGATGAATCTCAGGTTGCTCCGTATTTTAAGCTTGAGAATGTGAGGAATGGGATATTCTATGTGGCAAACCGGCTTTACGGACTTACATTCAGGCAGCTTGAAAACGTTCCGCTCCCCAATGAAGAAGCGGTTGCCTTTGAAGTTTTCGACAGAGACTCATCGCAAATGGGTGTCGTCTTCTTTGACATGTTCGCCCGTCCGGGTGAAAAGAGAGGAGGTGCATGGTGCGGTACATTCAGAGGTTCATATTATGAAGATGGGAAAAAGGTGCTTCCGCTGGTTACAATCGTTGCGAATTTTGCCAGGCCGGTGGATGGTGAGCCTGCGCTTCTTACCATGGATGAGGTTGCAACTTATTTCCATGAGTTCGGCCATGGTATAGACAATCTTATGAAAAACGTACGGTATCAGGGGTTGAGGGGCTATCCGCGCGACTTTGTAGAGATTCATTCTCAACTGAATGAACATTGGGCATTTGAACCCGAGGTGTTGCAGGTTTATGCAAAACATTACAAGACCGGCGAAACAATTCCCATGAATATTGTAGAAAAACTGAAGGAAGCTTCCAAATTCGGACAGGGATTTGCAACCGTGGAGTATCTGGCTGCTTCATATCTGGATATGGATTTCCATTCTCTCAAACAGATTCCGGAAGATTTGGATGTTGAAGCCTTTGAATCTCAGGTGCTGGAAAACCGCGGGTTGATAAGGCAGATTCCGCCGCGCTACAGAAGTACATATTTCAACCATACGTTCGGAGGCGGTTATACGGCCGGCTATTACAGTTATATCTGGGCTGAAGTGCTGGATGCAGATGCATATGATGCGTATGCCGAGACAGGTGATATTTTCAACCCTGAGATTGCGCAAAAGTACAGAAAGGAGATTCTTGAAAAGGCCGGTTCCGAAGATGCCATGCATCTTTACCTGAACTTCAGGGGAAAAGAACCTGATATTGAGCCTCTGCTTGCCAACCGCGGGCTGAACTGATTGTCGCAGCGATTCAGTAAATGAAATTAAATCTGAAGTGTAATGGGAAATTTTCTTGAAAAAATCGGTGATGCCATAGTGTGGCTAAGCGACCTTATATGCGGGTATCCGCTATTTATTGTCTTGATAGGCGGAGGCCTTTTCTTTCTGGTCTATTCCGGCTTTGTGCCTTTCCGTTATTATGGCCGGGCGATAAAGTCTCTGCGTGAGAAGGAGGATTCCAAATCTGGGCAGATAAGTTCGTTCGAGGCGCTGACCAGTGCCATAGCCGCGACTGTAGGCATGGGAAACATAGCCGGGGTGGCGATAGCGCTCACAATGGGCGGCCCTGGCGCAATTTTCTGGATGTGGGTAAGTTCCATCGTGGGAATGGCTACAAAATTCTTTGAAGGGACAATTACCATAATGTACCGCGGCAAGGACTCGTCGGGAGAACTGCAGGGAGGTCCAATGTATACCATGATAAACGGTCTGGGCCCAAAATGGAAACCGATGGCTCTTTTCTTTTCCTTTTTCGGACTGATAGGCACGCTGTGCGTAATGCAGTCGAATCAGCTGACCGAGGCGGTGATAACGACATTCACCACTCCTGCAGGGATTGAAAACACTCTTTTGCTACGTTTTATCATAGGTCTTGTGATCTGCCTTATAGTTGCGGCGGTCATACTCGGAGGCATCAAGCGTATAGCGAAAATATCATCGATGATTGTACCTCTCATGGTGGGAATGTATTTTTTGCTGGTATTCTACATAATATGTACTAACCTTCCCGAGATTCCGAGAGTCTTTGCCGATATTTTTGAAGGTGCATTCAGTTTCCGTGCCGGATTTGGAGGATTCATAGGTGTTGCGATTATAGGTGCACGCAGGGCGGCTCTCGTAAATGAGGCTGGAGTTGGTACGGCCAGTATGATGCACGGGGCTTCAAGGAACGACAAGCCGGTGAAAGAGGGTTTCATTGCCATGATTGCCCCTTCGATAGACAGCGGCCTTGTCTGTACGCTTACGGCACTCGCCATTCTCATTGCCGGGGATTATACCGTTGCAGCCGGAGAGGTGAAGGGGCTTGAGATTGCATTGAACTCGTTTGAAGCCTCTATCCCTGGATATGGAAGTTATCTGCTTATGCTAATGGTATTTATCTTTGCATTTTCTACCATGTTCTCATACTCTTATTATGGAGTGAAATGTGCAGGTTTTCTCTTCGGTGCAAAGTATGCGAAGTATTACAACTATTTCTTCCTGCTTATGCTGATAGTGGCGGCAATGATACCTCTGAAGACAGCGGTAAGTCTGATAGACCTGTCGTATGCCCTTATGGCTTTCCCGACAATGCTGATGCTCTTTATTCTTGCTCCCAAGGCAAAAAAGGCTTTGAAGGAGTATGTACGGCAGAAGAACTAGACAAGTGGCTGACAGACTGTCTGCCATATACCAAAAGCGGGCTGCGTCTTGTGAACGCAACCCGCTTTCAGTCTTTCAAAGGTTTTGGGTTATGCGAGAAGTGCCCCGATAATCGCAAACCAAATAATAATCCAGATACATGATATAACCAAGCCTGCAATTGCCAGTCCTTTAGGTTTCTTGAATACTCCGATAAACGAGAAGATTAATCCGAGAATCCAGAGAATCCAGTTCAAAATGGGAACCCAGCAGAAAATCAGGCCTATCAATGCCAATACAAAACCTGCAACTCCGATTCCGTTGCTTTTTTTAATAGGCTGATTGATGATTACAGTCTGACCTCCGTTAGGATTGCCGGCCTGTGTGTTGTTTGTGTTCTCTTCCATGATTATTAGTATTTAGGTTAATAACTTTGTAGATACAAATATAGGAATTTTTCGGATGATTCAAAATTAATGAGATATTTACATTGGATTCATATCTCATGAGTGCGCATGCATGGGTAGCCTTTTGAATTTTGCTGCATCTGAACATGGATGGTTTCTTGGTGAATTTCTGCAACTGAAAGTTACTCAGCGAGTTGTGGCGATATTTGCGGTTTTGGTTCAGGTTCAGATGCATGCGGCTGTTTGTAGTGCCGTTCAGTGAGACCCTTTCCGGAAGTGCCTGCAGGGCGGGGTTGCATTCGGGCGTGTTTCCTTCCCACTGAGCATCTGAACCTTGGGTGTTGACGCTGAATTTCTTGCAATGCGCTTGCAGTTAGCGTGTTGGGTGCTTGAATCTGCATTTTCGCGGAGTTCAGATGCTGTTGTTTTCCGGTGCATCTGAACACGGATAGGTGCTTGGGTGTTTGTGCAATTGAAAGTTACTCAGTGAGTTGTGGTGGCTTTTGCGGTTTTGGTTCAGGTTCAGATGCATGGGGTGGTTTGTGGTGCTGTTCGGTGAGACCCTTTCCAGAGATGCCTCCGGGGCAGGTTTGCATTCTGCGGTATTTCATTCCCACTGAGCATCTGAACCTTGGGTATTACTGCAGAGAATCCGGTAATATTCTTGTTGTCAGCGTGTTGGGTGCTTGAATCCGCTTTTTGCGGAGTTCAGATGCTATTGTTTTCCGGTGCATCTGAACGCCGTGGAATTCTTGGTGAATCTCTGCAAGTGAAAGTTATTCAGCGAGTTGTAGCGGTTTTTGCGGTTTTGGTTCAGGTTCAGATGCATGAGGCGTTTTGTGGTG
>CASGCS010000002.1 GCA_949300025.1 uncultured bacterium
ACTTGTCTATGAGATATGTCTTGCCGATACGCCTCCGTCCGCTGATGATGACAAATTCGGAGCGGTCTGATTCCAGACACCGCTGCAGTTCGTCACATTCCCTGTTTCGTGAAACCAGTCTGTCTTGCATGATATTCCCGTTTCCGCAAAGGTACTCAATCCATATGTATCTGCCAAATTTCAAAGAGTGAGTTTGTACTTTATCTCATAAAATATTTGAGTAAAAGTACAAACTCATCAATACAGCATAATGCCGAGTTACTACTTTATCTATGATTTTTTATGAGATAAAGTAACGGTTCGGTATATTGTAAATAGTTATGAGCATTACGCTGCGTCTTACCGACCCGGCTTCGGAACGCAATTATTACAGGCTGAAAATAAGAAGCGCCGGAGAATACAGGAATGAAGCCGGAGAACTCGTATATTACTCGTTCAGCGATGTCTTCAGTTCATCTGATGTAATCTTTGCAGACGAAAACCTTGTAGAGGGATGCTGGGGCTGGCCGGCGAATTTTTCCAATGTCTTTGACGACAGAATATTCGACGGAACATCATACACCTTTACCGTGGAGAGCCGCCAGAGGTTCGGGGAGAATCCCCATGTAGTGGTGGAACTGCAGTCCATAACGCCGGAGCTCTATTACTATCTGAAATCGATAATGCTCTACCGCATTACAGACCAGGATTCCTATACCGAGGCGATTCAAATCTATTCCAATGTCGATAACGGCTGGGGCATAGCCGGAGGTATTTCGGGCGAGAAGCAGATAATTTATTTTTAATGCGAAAAAATCGCTAACTTGCGCCTCGTTCAATAACGGTTTTATGGTTCAGAAAGAGGATATATTGTCATGTTCTGAGAGGCTCGATGCCTTGAGGAGGTCTCTTTGACTACGCTTCAAAGGTAGAAGAAGCAAGAGAGGGTACTGAAAAATCAATGGAAGAGGGGTTCTGGAACAATCCTTCGGAAGCGGAGGCTTTTCTTAAAAAACTCTCCACGGTCAAATATTGGGTAAATTCAATAGAGAGGATAGACGGAGCGCTCGAAGATCTTCAGGCGCTTTACGATATGGTCGCACCCGAGCGGAACAACGGCGACTGGCAGGAGAATTCTCCGGAGGAGAAGGAGCTGGATGCCGAGTATGCAAAAGTGCTCAAGCAGATAGAGGAAATAGAGTTGAAGAGCATGCTTGGCGGAGAGGGTGACAATCTCGGTGCGCTGCTCAAGATAAATTCCGGTGCAGGCGGAACGGAAAGCAACGACTGGAGCATGATGTTGCTCAGAATGTACACCCGCTGGGGCGAGCGGAACGGCTACAAGGTTTCGGTCTACGATGTGATAGACGGCGACGAAGCGGGGATAAAGTCGGCTACTGTGGAGATCGAGGGCGATTTCGCCTACGGCTATCTCAAATCCGAGAACGGTGTCCACAGGCTTGTTAGAATCTCCCCCTTCAATGCGCAGGGAAAGCGGCAGACCACATTCTCGTCGGTCTTTGTCTATCCGCTTGTAGATGAGACGATAGAGATAAACATAAATCCGGCGGACCTTGAATGGGACACTTTCCGTTCGAGCGGGGCCGGCGGCCAGAATGTAAACAAGGTGGAGACGGGTGTACGCGTAAGGCATATTCCGAGCGGCATCGTGGTGGAGAACACCGAGACCCGCTCGCAACTCGACAACCGTCAGAATGCCTTGAGGATATTGAAGTCTCACCTTTACGAACTGGAACTGGAGAAGAAGCGGCAGAAACAGGCGGAACTGGAAGGAAAGAAGAAGAAGATAGAGTGGGGTTCGCAGATAAGGAGTTATGTGCTGCACCCCTACAAACTGGTAAAGGATTTGCGTACAGGATATGAAACAACCGACACTCAGGCAGTGCTCGACGGCGATCTTAACGAGTTCATGCGCAGATACCTGCTTGAAAACAAAGACAATTAAACGATAACAATACAAATTTTACGGTTATGGAGTTTAAATATAACGAAATGTTCCCGCTTGGGGAGGATACCACAAAGTATCATCTGCTTACAAAAGAGTATGTAAGCGTTGCAGACTTCGAGGGCAAGAAGATTCTGAAAGTGGAGCCGGAGGGGCTAAGACTCATTGCCCGCCAGGCTTTCCATGACGTGGCATTCATGCTTCGTCCGGAGCATAACGACATGGTTGCCAAGATTCTCAGCGACCCTGAGGCCAGCCAGAACGACAAGGCTGTTGCACTTACCTTCCTTCTTAATGCCAATGTATCTGTCCAGGGACAGTTGCCTCTCTGCCAGGATACCGGTACTGCGACAATCGTTGCAAAGAAGGGGCAGAACGTCTACACTGGCGGCGGCGACGAGGCTGCGCTGTCTCACGGTGTTTTCGATACCTATACGACAGATAACCTGCGTTATTCGCAGACCCTTGCGCTCGATATGTACAAGGAGAAGAATTCAGGTAACAACTTGCCTGCACAGATAGATATTTATGCCATAGACGGCGATGAGTACAAGTTCCTCTTTGTTGCAAAGGGAGGCGGCTCTGCAAACAAGACCTATCTTTTCCAGGAGACAAAGGCGCTGCTTACGCCTGAAAAACTGGAGAGCTTCCTCGTAGAGAAGATGAAGACATTGGGTACGGCGGCATGCCCCCCTTACCATATAGCATTTGTCATTGGCGGAACCTCTGCGGAGATGAACCTTAAGACCGTCAAACTCGCCTCTGCAAAATATTACGATGCGCTTCCTACCCACGGCAGCGATGCGGGCCATGCTTTCAGAGACCTTGAACTGGAGCAGAAACTTCTAAAGGCTGCACAGAACATAGGTCTTGGCGCCCAGTTCGGCGGAAAGTATTTCGCACACGATATAAGGGTTATACGTCTGCCGCGTCACGGCGCTTCATGCCCTGTGGGAATGGGAGTAAGCTGCAGCGCAGACAGAAACATAAAGGGCAAGATAAACAAGGATGGCATCTGGCTCGAGACGCTCGACAGCAACCCCGCAAGGCTCATTCCCGAAAAGTATCTCGGGGCAAAACACAACCACGGTGTGGTAATAGACCTTAACCGTCCTATGAACGAAGTTCTTGCAGACCTCAGCAAATATCCGGTTTCAACCCCGCTGCTTTTGAACGGAACAATTATCGTGGGAAGGGATATCGCCCATGCAAAACTCAAGGAGAGAATAGACAGGGGTGAGGGTCTTCCGGATTACATGAAGAAACATCCTATATACTATGCCGGTCCTGCAAAGACCCCGAAGGGGATGCCGAGCGGTTCGTTCGGCCCTACTACGGCAGGCCGTATGGACAGTTATGTAGATCTCTTCCAGTCTCATGGCGGAAGCATGATCATGATTGCAAAGGGCAACCGCAGCCAGCAGGTTACAGATGCCTGCAAGAAGCACGGCGGCTTCTACCTGGGCAGCATTGGAGGCCCTGCGGCAATTCTGGCAAAGGAGAATATCAAGAGTGTGGAGTGTCTGGAGTATCCGGAACTCGGCATGGAGGCAATCTGGAAGATAGAGGTAGAGAACTTCCCTGCATTCATTCTCGTGGATGACAAGGGCAACGACTTCTTTACCCAACTGAAACCTAATTGCGCAAAGTAAGTTCGATGACGGCTATCTCGCTCCTGCTGCCTATGCGCAGGGGCGGGCCCCACAGCCCCAATCCGGATGAGACATAGATATGGGTCTGTCCTCTCTTTTCGTATCCGTAATCGTGGGCGTAGATAGCTCCTGTCAATAGAGAGAAAGGCCATATTTGTCCTTTATGGGTATGCCCGTAGAGTGCAAGTGCGGCCTTTTCCTTTACTGCGCTCTCAACCTCCGTGTCGGCAGGCTGGTGGTCGAGTATTATTGTCGGCAGCCTGTTCTCTGTGTCTGCCATGAGTTCTTCAACGCTTTTCCTGCGGCGGTTGCTGCGGTCGTCGCGTCCGGCAATGTTCACCATTCCCTCTATCGTTACAACGCTGTCTCTTAGCAATACTATCGGAGTCTGCCTTATGAATGCCCAGCACTTCTCTATTCCGCTTATATATTCATGGTTGCCGGGTACCATATAGATTCCGTATCTTGCCTTCAGCTGCCCGAGTTCCTCTTCCATTTTATCCTCATACAGCGGTTCGACGGATGAATCCACCAGATCTCCGCAAATCAGGATAAGGTCGGGCTTCCGGCTGTTTATCAGTGAGACATACTTTTCAAGTCTCTTTTTTGCAATGCCGTGGCCGAGGTGGATATCGCTTACGGCTGCAATTCTCAATTGCCTGAGCTCCCCTTCTGCAGCGGTGTTATCTGCAAACTCGATTTTCAGATCCCTTACTACGGGTCTGCTGAAATTGAGGTATCCGTATACGAGCAGAACCGCAGTTATGGCGCAGCAGATGCCGAAGGAGTGGGGAACAATGATTCCAAGGAGCCTGAGCAGTGCGGCGGCAATGAGCAATAACGTAAGATAGAGCGTTATTGCAAGCCATACGGAACTTGCAGAATAGAGAAAATTTCCGAACCGTCCGCTTCCCAGTTCATCTCTAAAGAACATAAGCGAGGGAAAGAGCAGGACAACCGCTGCAAAGAGTACGGTTGCGGCTATTTTCAATATCGGCGGCAGCGGCCGTATGAGCGGCCATGCAGAATAGAATATCCAGCCGTTTGCAATCAGATAAAGTGTAATTATGGCTATGAACATGGAGATTCCTTTTGTACTGTTTAAAACTTGTGCAGGGCAAAGATAGATATTTTGAAAATTATTGGTATTTTTACACGATTCCCTTTTAGTCTGCATCTTATGAACCTTTAAACAATATCCTGTATGAAAAGAATTCTGTTTGTTTTGTCAATTTCAATCTTTGCCGCAGTTTTGGTTTCATGCGGCTCCAACAAGAAAGGCGGGCATGCTGCCGCCCCTGAAAGGCAACTGACGGTTGTCGCGGACGGCGTGCAGACACTGGCTCTGGACTCTTTGAAACTTACCTGGATTAAGGATAATGCAGGTGCGCATGTAATGCCTCTCTCGCTCTTTGCAGCGGTAGATTCGGTAATGGCCGATACCCTCGGCGTAAAAGAGGGGGCTCCTGCCACCATAAGTGTTTTCTACATGGAGACAGAGGGTGCAGGCATTCTCTTCGATGCCGGAATGGGAGATGCAGACAGCGGGCTTCTCAAGGGGCTTGCAGCATTGCAGCTCTCTCCGGAGGATATAAAATGTATAGTGCTTACCCATTTTCACGGCGACCATATAGGTGGTCTGGTAAAGGATGGCAAGGCAGTTTTCCCCAATGCCGCACTTTGGGCTCCCCGTGTCGAGTATGATGCATGGATGGCGATGGAAGGGAGCAATGCGCAGGTTGTACAGACAATGGATATCTACAAGGACAGCCTGCACCTGTTCAATATCGGAGATGCGCTTCCAGGAGGAATAAGGGCGATTCCTGCATACGGGCATACTCCCGGGCATACGCTCTATCAGAAGGGCAATGTTCTCATAATAGCGGACCTCATGCACGGAGCCGCAATACAGATGAAATATCCCGATATATGCGCATCGTACGATATGGACCCCGTAAAGGCTGCACAGGTACGCAAGGAGATATTGCAGTATGTGAAGGAGAACAATCTAATTATGGCGGGAATGCACCTTCCTGAACCGGCCGTGACAATGCCTGGAGAATAACGGAAAGTTGATAAATGAAGAGAGGGGGCTCGCATGGGCTCCCCTCTCTTTATATGTTCGCTGCATGACAGAGCTGCAATACCGCAGAGATACAGCAGTTTGCCATTATAATACCATAATCCTTTAAGTCTGTTCCGGTTGTGTATTATAATGGATAAAATGCAAAGCCATCAAGGTTTGAAGCGAAGGAGTGTACCTCGTTACATGACTGAGCTGCAATACCGCAGATAATACAGCAGTTTGCCATTATAATACACAACCCTTGAGTTCGCACCCATTGTAAACCCCATTCTCAATAGTATGCTGCCCGTTTACAATCACATGCTCTATGCCTTTGCCAAACTGGTGCGGGTTGCTGTAGTCGGCAGTGTCTATTATGGTGTCGGGGTTGAAGATGACAATGTCGGCAGCATAGTTTACGGCAATCAGCCCGCGGTCTTTGAGACCTATCCTCGATGCCGGAAGAGCAGTGCATTTGTAGATGCCGGTTGCAAGGTCGCAAATCTTGTCTTCCCTGACATACTTTCCAAAGAATCTCTGGAACGTCCCGTATGAACGGGGGTGCGGTATTTCAGTGGAGAGAGGCCCTTGCGGCGAGTAGACGCTGCCGTCGGATGCAGGCATGCCAAGTTTGTGGGAGAGGAACATTCTCACGTTGTCTTCTGTCATGGCGAACCCAGCCATCTGGACACCGAGGTTCTCGCTTATGAGCAGATGTCTTATCATTGGCCATACCTCCATGCCTGAAATTTCGCAGCATTGTGCAATGTTCTTGCCTGAATAGGCGCTGTTTTCAGGGTTGTAGCAGGCCGCAATCAGAACGTTCTGCGCCCCGCCGAGCCTTTTTACACGGCTCTCGGCGTATGCGCCAATCTTGTCGCTTGTTGCCTTGTTGTTGAGCCTCTTTAGAATGTCTGCATTTGAACCGTCTCTGAGTTCCAGAGGAATGAAGGTGGTCAGACCTGTAGAAAAGGCTATGTAGGGGTAGCGGTCGAACGTTACGTCTACACCGCTGTTACGTGCATCCTCAATGAGTTTTATCATGTTCGGCCCCTTGTGCCAGTTGGGCTCGTTCTGGGCCTTCAGGTGAGAGATTTCCAGCCTTGCCCCGGATTTGCGCGCTATCTCCAGAGCCTCCTGTATGGCCTCCTCCACACGGTCGTCTTCGTTTCTCATGTGGATTGCAAACAGACCGTTGTGTTTTGCAACAACCTTGCAGAGTTCTATAATCTCTTCGTCGCTTGCATAAGAGCCGGGAGCATATTCCAGACCGCATGAGAGACCGAGGCTGCCCATTTCAAGTTCCTTGTCGAGAATTGCGCACATCTTTGCAATATCCTCTTTTGTAGCCTTTACGTTCTTGTCTCCCACAACTGCCGAGCGCAGTTGGCCCTGGCCTGTGTAACTCTTGTAGTTGATTCCTATTTTCTTTTCTCTCAGCGCGTTGTAGAAGCCGTCTATATCTTGCCAGAATGGAAATCCGTAGCGCATGTCGCCTTTTTTGGATTCAAAATAGGTGTCTGAATAGGGGAAGGGAGATTCTCCGCAGTTACCTCCTATGTCTGTTGTGACACCCTGGTATATACGGCTGTCACCGAGCGGAGCCTGTAAAAGGTTCGTGTCTGTGTGGGTATGTATGTCTATGAATCCGGGCGACACGGCGAGCCCTTTGGCATCTATCAGCTTGTCGCAGCTCTTGCCTATCTTGCCTATTGCCGCTATCCTGCCATCCTTTATTCCTATGTCTCCCTTGACAGGAGCCTTGCCGTCTCCGCAATAGACTATGCCGTTGGTTATGATTGTGTCGAACTGTTCCCTGGTGGTGCAGCCTGCTATAAAGCCGCCGCCCAGAAGCGAGGCGGCGCCGGCCAGCGCCCCTGCACTTACAGAGGTTTTCAGAAACCCTCTTCTTGACATCTTTCTGTCGTTTTCCATAATGCGGTTACTGTTATTTGTTTTGTTTGTATTTCAGTTGTCTGAGTCTGTTTTCCACTTTCCGGCCCTATGGCTCTCCCGGCTGTGTTCAGTTGCCCTCGGAGGTGGCATCGCGGAACCCGTCGGTCATATAGACTTCCATGTTTTCATTGTCTCCATAAATAAGCATGGCCTCTATCTCCGGTGTCTTTTCCAGAACCTCTCTGCTCTTTTCAACGCCAAGAACCATGAAGTATGTTGCATAGGCATCTGCAAGCATGGCATTCTCCGCTATGACAGTTGCCGAAAGCAGGTTGTGCTCTACCGGAATGCCGGCCACGGGGTCTATGGTATGGGAGTATTTCTTTCCATTTTCAATATAGAACTTCCGATAGTTTCCTGATGTGACCACTCCCTTGCCGGAGACCTCCAGTACGGACTGCAGGGATTCTCCCGGAATCAAGTTCCCGTCCACGGGCCTGTCTATCCCTATTCTCCACTTCTTTCCTTTGGCATTCACCCCTTTGCAGAATATTTCCCCGCCTATTTCAATCATGTAGTCGGTAATGCCCATTCTCTCCATCCGCTCTGCAAAATAGTCGCATGAGTAGCCCTGGGCTACGGCGTTGAAATTGAGTTTTGCCCTGGGGTCTTTCTTTATTATGGCATATCCGGTGCTGTCGTGGCGCAACTCGAACATCTCCATGCCTGTAAACTGCTTTATGCTGTCTATCCCGGCACGGGTGACTGCCTCTCTCTCTGTAAAGCCGAAGCCCCACAAATCGAACAGCGGGGCGGATGCGGCATCGAGCATCCCTCCGCTCGTAACGTAGAACTCCTTGGCAAAAGTGAATATGTCTATGAATATGGAGTCCGGCACGATTGCTTCGTTGCGGTTTATCCCGGATATTGCAGAAGAACTGTCGTAACCCGAAACAGATTTGTTTATCTGCTCGAACCATAGGGGAATCGAGGCCTCGATTTTCTCCCTTGTGATTTGCGCAGAATCGCCTTCAATCTTGTAGACAATATGATAGGTGGAGCCTTGCCCGAATCCGTCTGATGTAACATACTCGCCTTTGTGTGAAGAACACCCGAAAATGAGCAGCAAAAGCGGCGCAGATATGATTGTAAGGGCTTTTTTCATGGCATGATTTTAGTACAAAAGTAGAAAAAATAGATTAAAATAATTGTTTTAAGCATAAAAATTATGCACATTTGCAGGTGTTTTTCAAAAACAGGACGGATGAGATTTTCAAGGTTTTCAAGCGATATGCCGGTCATTGTTCTGCTGGCTTTTTTTTCGCTTGCTTTTGCTTCTTGCAACAAGGATGAAGATGAAGAGGTTTCCGACATGATGGTGGGGGATCTGCTTTACGATGTACCTCTTTATGTAAAGACAGGCTCCACGGTAGAACTTACTGCGTACGGTCTAACCGAGCCCGACGAGTCGCTCATCAAGTATACCTGGACATCGGAATACCTGCTTAAGGACACTGTCAGGGAGAAGGTGTGCGAGATAACAGTTCCGGATTCTATAGGAACATTCGCCATGATTCTCACGGCCTCTTCTCCAGGTTATTACGACAGAGTCAACTCAAAGAATGTTACATCAATAGATACGGAGTTCGGCAAGACTGTGACTGACATGCCGCGCCCTACCGATTCCATTCAGGACCCACGCGACGGGCAGTGGTATTACATTACTACCGTGGGAAATCTGGACTGGTTCGTGGAGAGCCTCAACTGGTGCGATGTCGGTGCGGCCTACAGCAAGGCCGACGACCTGGGCGAGATAATGGGGCGTCTCTATACGTGGAACGACGCCACGGGAGGAGTTTCGGCATCGGGACTTGGCGGAGGTCCGCAGGGTGTGTGCCCTCCCGGCTGGAGCATTCCCACAAACGAAGATTGGGAAGACCTGGCCCTGAATCTGAACGACGGAGCGGCTCTTCCGTACGATTCAAACTGGGAGGGGCTCGGTGAAATGGTCATGGTGGCGGCCCGCTTCAACGGAGAGAGGATGTGGCCTTACACTCCGGACTGCACTCCGGAGAACAAGTTCGGCTGGGCTGCCTTTCCTTCCGGATATTGTGTAAACGACTATAACTACCATTCAGGCCTCTTCTCTTATGGCTTCTGGTGGTCGAGCACCGAATATGCAGGCGGAAAGGCAAGTTATCGGTATATCTATATGGACAATCCCGATTTCATGAGAAATGCCGCAGGCAAGGATGATTTCGGTGCATCTGTAAGATGTGTAAGGTTAAAACAGTAAAATCAGAATGAATATGAAAAAATCTTCTATTGTTATAGCGGTTGTTGCAGCCGTTCTCATCCTGTTGTTCTTTTGGGTGAAAGGTACATATAACGGTATGGTGACAATGGACGAAGGCGTGAAGACCGCATGGAGCCAGGTTGAGAATGTCTACCAGCGCAGGGCGGATCTGATTCCAAACCTTGTGGCAACGGTAAAAGGTTATGCGGAGCATGAGTCTTCTACGCTGGAGAGTGTTGTAGAGGCCCGTTCAAAGGCTACGGGAATAACTGTAGACCCCGAAAATCTCACACCTGAGAAACTGGCTGAATTCCAGCAGGCGCAGGGTGAACTGGGCGCAGCCTTGGGCAGACTTCTGCTTATTCAGGAGAACTATCCCGACTTGAAGGCAAATGAAAATTTCCTTGCCTTGCAGCAGCAGCTGGAGGGAAGCGAGAACAGAATAGCTGTGGAGCGCCGCAAGTTCAATGAAGCGGCAAGGGCCTACAATACTAAAATCAGAAGGTTCCCGGGCAATATTGTCGCAGGCATGTTCGGCTTTGAGACAAAACCCTATTTCGAGGCCGACAGTTCCGCGGCGGTCGCTCCAAAAGTAGAGTTCTGATGAGCGTTTTCATCTCCAAAGAGGAACAGGGCAAGATTGTCGGGGCCATTGTGGAGGCCGAGCTCAACACCTCCGGAGAGATTCGCGTGCACATTGAGTCCAGATGCGGCGGCAATCCGGTGGAACGGGCTGTCCATATTTTCAACTATCTGAAAATGTACAAGACCGGGGAGCGTAACGGAGTCCTGATTTATGTGGCGTATAAAAGCAGAAAGTTTGCAATCATAGGCGATACAGGCATAAATGAAAAGGTCCCCACCGGATTCTGGGACAAGATAAGGGAGCGGATGGGTGACTCTTTCTCAAAAGGGGCTTTTACCGAGGGGATATGCAATGCTGTAAGGGAAGCCGGAGAGTCGCTCAAGGCATATTTTCCATATAAAAGTGATGATGTAAATGAACAGCCAGATGAAATATCCTTCGGCAGTTAGCATGAGAAGTCTGGTGTCCGGACTTATGCTCTCCGTTGCGGCGCTCCTTGTTTTCTGTTCAGGCGCGGCTGCGGCGGATATTCCTTCGCGTCCGGTTCCGCCGCGTCTGCTCAACGATCTGGCAGGAGTCTTCTCTCCATCTCAGGCCGGCAATATGGAACGCAGGCTTGTGGCCTTTGCAGACAGTACATCCAACCAGATAGCCGTGGTTACGGTACCTGAACTTTATGGAATGGACAAGGCTGAACTTGCATTCAGAATAGGAGAGGAGTGGGGCGTAGGGAAAAAGGAGTTCGACAACGGAGTGGTGCTCCTGATAAAGCCGAAGAGCCGAGATTCGCGCGGAGAGGTTTTCATTGCTACAGGTTACGGGTTGGAAGGTGCCATCCCCGATGCCGCAGCCGGCGAGATAGTAAACAGATACATGATTCCCTTCCTGCAGCAGAACGATTATTATTCTGCGGTGAATGCGGCTCTTGACATTCTCTTCTCTCTTGCTTCGGGAGAGATTTCACATAAGGAAATCTCGGGAGGTTCGGGCAGCACGGCCATAATAATATTTTTCCTGATATTCGTAGTTCTTTTCGCTTTCCTTACCGGCAAATCGAAAGGCACGAAAAACATAGGCGGGGGCGGAAGAGGCGGTCATGGCGGCGGTCTTTCCACTGCCGATTTTATAATGCTCGGAATGCTTTCCGGCATGGGGCGCTCAGGCAGATCCTCAGGATTCGGAGGCGGTTTTGGAGGCGGCGGTTTCGGAGGTTTCGGCGGAGGCAGTTTTGGAGGCGGCGGCGCCGGAGGCTCCTGGTAGGGCGCTCTCTTCTTCTTTCTCAAAAGCCTTTACAATCTTGCATACGAGAGGGTGGCGCACTATATCCTCTTTGGTGAAGTTTATTATGCTTATTCCCCTTATCGACTTGAGCATTGAAATGCCTTTTATCAGCCCCGAATCTTCTTTGTTGGGCAAGTCTATCTGGGTGGCATCTCCGGTTACAATGAACTTCGCATTCTCTCCCATACGGGTCAGGAACATCTTCAACTGTCCGAGACTGGTATTCTGGGCCTCGTCCAGGATGACAAAGGCGCTTTCGAGCGTGCGGCCTCTCATGTAGGCCAGAGGTGCAATTTGGATAACCCCCTCCTCCATGTACTGTTTAAGTTTCTGGGAGGGAATCATATCCATCAGGGCATCGTACAGCGGCTGCAGGTAGGGGTCCAGCTTATCCTTAAGGTCGCCGGGGAGAAATCCCAGCCTTTCGCCGGCTTCTACGGCGGGACGTGTGAGTATGAGTTTTTTTACCTCTCTGTTTTTCAGGGCTCTCACTGCAAGCGCTATTGCCGTATATGTCTTTCCTGTTCCGGCAGGGCCGAGCGCGAATATCAAATCGTGCCTGTAATATTCGGCAACCAGTTTCTTCTGGTTTTTGGTCCTCGCCCTTACAACCTTCCCGTCGTTGCCGTAGACTATTATGTCGCTCTCTTTTCCTGGCGCCGGTGTCTCCTGCTGC
Source organism: uncultured bacterium (assembly GCA_949300025.1). Lineage (GTDB taxonomy): Bacteria > Bacteroidota > Bacteroidia > Bacteroidales > UBA932 > Egerieousia. The sequence continues at coordinate 12,398 of CASGCS010000002.1, forward strand.
TGTGTTTCAAAAATGGAGTCGACATCGTCTATACTCAGGCTTCTCTTCCTGTGGCGCAGTTCAATCAGCCTCTCCAGCGCCCTTTCAAAGCCTGCTATATCCTTGTCACTCCCCTTAAGTGCAACGGCATTGCCTCTCGCTATTATTTTCAGTTTGGGAAAATATCCGCTCAATCTTATTATAAGCCTGTCGTTTACACCAAAAATTTCAACAGGGTCCATGTTGTGCAGTTCAATTTTTTTCTCGCTCATAACCTATATTTTCAAAAAGGTTCAAACTATCGACATATCTGTATGTATTCATCATTCTTTCATACTCTTTCCCTTTTACCCGCTCACGCGCAGATGGGTCATTCAGGAAATAGTCTATCGGCACGACAGTGTAGTCTTTCTCAAACTCTCCTGCCTTGAAGCACCACAGAAAGTGGTATTCCGGGGGGAGAAGTTCTATCGAGCCGTCTGTATTGTCCCTTACAGCCGTTATGGTTACAAGCAGTTCCAACTGTGTGTAGTCTGGAACGCTCTGGTTGGAAATGTAATTTCCCAAAGAGTAGAAAGTGATGCTTTTTATCTTTTGCATTAGCGGCATTGTCTGGCTGCAGAGTTCAATCTCGGCGCTTTGCGGAACGTGCGGGTGTCCTCCTATTATGACCCTCACCCCCTCCCGCCTGAGCATCTCCGCCCATTCTTTCTGCACCCCGTTGGGGTGGAGCTGATACTCCTCGCCCCAGTGGGGAAGCGCTACAACGAGTTCCGCTCCCCTTTCAAACCCTCTTCTTATCGCAGCCTTTACTGCGATGCTGTCCATCTGGTTCACTATATATGGAGGCGGAACGGCAAAACCGTTGGTCCCGTATGTAAAGTTCAGGAAGGCTGTTTTGATGCCGTTTATAACCAGTATCTTCGGATTTTCGGCAATCTCTTCTTCCCGGCTTCTGTATGCTCCGGTATGGCGGAATCCCAAAGAGTCGTAGAGGTGGAGAGTCCTCTCTATTCCTGCCTCTGACTTGTCGAGCAGATGGTTGTTGGCTGTCAGAAATAGCCCTATCCCGCTTTCAGATGCTTCCATGGCTATGGAGAGGGGGGCGGAAAATTCAGGGTATCCCGTATATGGCGGAACGCCGACGGGAAATTCCATGTTTGCCACCGTGAGGTCTGAGTCCGAGATATACTTCCTGATATGGCGGAATGCGGCGGAATAGTCGTATGAGTGCGGATCCGACGGGTCCTTTCCCGGAATGAGCGCACTTCTTATCTGTTTCCCATGCTGCATTACATCTCCGATAAAGGAGATTCTGACCGTGTCGTTTTTTTTATGAAGCAGCGGAACGGGCTGCGGCAGCCGGGGTCTTATCCTTTCAGGCATCAGTTGCCCGTACCCCGTTCGGGGCAGGATGAAGAGAAGAGAGATAAAAACGGGCAGAAGTTTCATAAGAGGTCTGTTATTACCTTTATCTCCGTGCTTTTCAGCCTAATGGATAGCCATTGCCTTATTTTCAAGGTCTGTTCCGGCGTAATCCTCTCATTGAGTTCTATGAAGGCCACAATCTGCTCCTTTTCCCCATTTTCTCCTCCCTGCGGTTCGCTCCTTATTCCGCGTGCCAGGGTAAGAGATTTTATCTGAGGATATTCAACATAGAGTTCTTTTGCTATCTGGCTGCTCGGCAACTCCTTTGCCCTGTAAAGGCTCAGCTCGTTCTCCATTTCGCTTATCAGCTTTTCGCGGCGGCGGATTTCGTCTTCGCTTTGCTGGAAGATGCTTTTTACCACTTCGCTGTCGCTTTCAGGCTCATATGTGCTGTTCTGGTTTATTGTCAGTTCATCTTCATCAATTCCCCTGTCGGCAGCCCGCTGCATGAATTCGTCCAGAGAGTTCTCAGCCATGCTTTCGCCTGCAATCGAAACGGTGAGCAGCGATTTTCCAGCCCTGTGTGAAATGGAATAGTCGTATATGTAACTGCCGCCCAGCGTGCGGTTCTCTTCCACAAATTTTCTGGCGTTTGTCTCAAAGCGGTTCTCCTTTATTACCACAATGGCCGTATAGATGCTGGGAAGTACCAGAATAACCGTAAATATGGTTATTGCGCGATGCACCTTTTTCGCCTTATGCGGATTTGAAATCCTTACAAGGGGAAACTTCATGTATCTTACCATGAGGAATACCGCGAGGGCTATGAATGCAGAGTTGATGAAATAGAGGTAGACAGCGCCCATGAAATACTCTATGTTACCGTTGGCAATCCCGAATCCGGCTGTCCCGAGCGGCGGCATGAGCGCGGTTGCAATGGCTACTCCGGCAAAGACTGTCCCCTTCTCCTTTCTGCAGACCTCTACAATTACGGCAAGTCCGCTGAAAAAGGCTATGAGCACATCGTAAACCGTGGGGTATGTCCTGGCCAGCAGTTCCGACGGGCGGTCCATCGCAAGCGGGGTTATGAGGAAGTAGAGTGTTGCGGTAAAGATGCTTATGCAGGTCATTACAATGAGATTCTTGAATGACTTGCGCAGCAGCTCCATGTCGTTTACTCCGAGCGAAAGGCCGATTCCCATTACCGGACCCATCAGGGGGGAGATAAGCATTGCGCCTATCACCACCGGTATTGAATTTATGTTAAGACCGACGCTTACGACCGCCACTGCGAAAATCAGAATCCAGACGTTGCTGCCCCTGAACTCGGTTGCCGCGGTTATCTGGCGCCTGGCTGCCTCAATGTCTATGTCGTTGGAAAAATTGACTATGCTGCGTAAATATCTCAATACAGATTTCATAGCGTAAATATACATTTTTTTTCGATATTCGCCCATTATGTCTATCTTTGTAAGGAATGGTTTACTAATAATCAGGGAGACAATGAGTATGAAATCTAAAATTTTACTTTTGGCGGCGGTCGCGATATTTTCTCTGACCGGATGCGATTGGGTGAGAAAACAAATGGGCAAACCTACCTCTGCCGAACTTGAGGCCATGCAGGCGGAGCTGGAGCGTGCCAGGGAGCAGCGGACAGCAGATTCTCTAAGGCAGGTTGCCGTTATGGATTCCATAAGGCTGGCGGAGCAGGCCAAACTCCCTTATGAAACGGAATTGACCCACAAGTATTATGTCATATTGGGCAGTTTCAAAAAGGATTTCAATGCAGACAACATGGTCGCCAATCTCAAAAAGGCCGGCTATTCGCCTGTAAGGATTGCTCTGAAGAACGGCTTTGACATGGTTGCTGCCGCCGGCTGCGATTCTTATGGCGAGGCATGGGGCGAGATAACGAAGATCGAGGACAACGACCTCTGCCCTTACGATGTCTGGATATATTCAACGGAGCAGAATCTACACAAATAAACAATAGACGGCTATGGAATTGAAAAATACGCCTTTCACGCAAAAACATATTGAACTGGGGGCCAAAATGGTCCCCTTTGCAGGTTACAACATGCCTGTGGAGTATATGGGCATAAAGGAGGAACATCTTGCCGTGCGCAGCAATGTCGGTGTCTTTGACGTCTCACACATGGGCGAGTTCTGGGTAAAGGGCCCCGACGCCTTGAGTTTTATACAGTATGTGACATCGAACGACGCTTCGGTGCTCATTCCCGGCAAGGTGCAGTATACGTGCCTGCCCAACGGCAACGGTGGAATCGTTGACGATTTGCTGGTGTACTGCATAGATTCCCAGACTTACCTGCTGGTTGTAAATGCGGCCAATATAGCAAAGGACTGGGAGCATCTCTGCAAATATGCCCCGTCGTACGGCATCACCCCGGGCAAGGAACTCTACAACGCTTCGGATGAAATATGCCAGCTGGCAGTCCAGGGGCCAAATGCGCTCAAGATAATGCGCAGAATCTGTGACTATCCGGTAGAGGAGATGGAATATTATACGTTCAGAAAGATGACGGTTGCGGGCATTGAAAATGCAATTTTCTCTACGACAGGCTATACCGGTGCGGGAGGATGTGAAATATATGTGGCCAATGAGGATGCGGAGAGGCTGTGGAAGGGAGTCTTTGAGGCGGGCGCTCCGGAAGGGATACGCCCTGTAGGGCTAGGAGCAAGGGACACGCTCCGTCTGGAAATGGGTTTTTGCCTGTACGGTAACGACATAGATGACACCACATCTCCGCTGGAGGCGGGATTGGGGTGGATTACCAAGTTCATAGACAGCAAAGGCGACTTTATAGACAGGGACTACATGCTCAAGCAGAAGGCGAACGGTCTGACCCGCAGATTATGCGGTTTCGAGATGGTTGACAAGGGTATTGCGCGACACGGGTACGAAGTTTGCAACGAGAGCGGAGAAGTAATAGGTTTTGTCACCTCCGGAACTATGTCTCCTTCGCTTGGAAAGGCAATCGGGCTGGCATATGTTGCGGCACCTCTCTACAAGGTTTCGTCCGAGATATTCATAAGGATAAGGGGCAAACTTTTGAGGGCCGCGGTGGTAAAGACCCCGTTTTATAAAAATGTCTGACAATGGGTAAATTTACATTCGAGCACAACAACATCAATGTGCGGGATTTGGAAAAGAGCCTCAAGTTTTACGCTGAGGCTCTTGATTTGAAGGAGGTAAGGAGAATTGTCCCTGAAGACGGCTCCTTTATAATCGTTTATCTTTCAGACGGCAGGAGCGGCCATCTTCTGGAACTTACGTGGCTCAGAGACTGGGACAGAGCCTACAACCTTGGAGACAACGAGTTCCACATGGCTTTCCGGGTCGAGGATTTCGAGGCGGCGCACAAACTCCATGAGCAGATGGGATGTATCTGCTATGAGAATCCCAAAATGGGGATTTATTTCATAAGCGACCCCGACGGTTACTGGTCTGAAGTTTTACCTGTAAGGAAAGAGCAGGCAAAATGAAGAGCAGGCTTCACCTTTATGTAATCTGCCTGATCTCTCTCCTTCTCGTTACGCCGTGGCAAATGTCTGCCCGGAGAAGTGTTGAGGAGCATGTGGCGTTTCTTACGTCGGATTCTCTGGCCGGACGCGCTGCCGGAAGTGCAGGAGAGCTGGCGGCGGCAGACTATATATATGCCTGCCTGCAGGAGAGCGGTGTCACGCTCCTCTCCCCTCCGGGCGGAGATGATTTCTACATGGCGGTAGGCGGGAACGATACGCTCCACTCAAGGAACATAATAGGAATAGTCGAAGGGTATGACGCCAATCTGAAAAACGAGTATGTCGTGGTAGGAGCCCACATGGACCATCTGGGGGTAAATACCCTTACGGTAGACGGCATCAGCCGGAGGCAGGTCTACAGAGGCGCCGATGACAACGCCTCCGGAGTGGCGGCGCTTCTGGAGATGGCGGAAAAAGTGGCAAACGACGCCTTCCTTTTCAGACGTTCGGTTATTTTCGCCTTTTTCGGAGCGGAGGAGCGCGGAATGGCCGGAAGCTGGTATTTTCTGAACCGCCTTTTCAAGGATACTTCAGACATAGTCATGATGATAAATCTCGACATGGTCGGACGAAGCGGCGGTGAAAATGATTTCAGAATCTATACCGGAGTGAGGAATCTCGAACTTGCCGCCGTTATAGACGATGTTTCGGCTTCGTTTCCGGGGCTGACGCCGAAAGTCTATCCTACAGACTGCTTCGCATCTGACCACAGGTCGTTTTATCATAAGGGGATACCGGTGGCCCTGCTGACAAGCGGGCTGCACAGAGACTATCACACCTTGCGCGACACACCCGACAAACTGGACTACGGGCAGATTTACCAGATTTCAAATTATGCCTACGCCCTGGCCATGTCTGTTGCCAATTCAGACAAGCGCGTCTCTTCGGGTATTCATTCGTCTTCAGACATGCAGGAAGGATATTACAGCCAGAGCGATGTGGACCGGCCTGCGCAGTTTCTTCACGGGACTGAAGCACAGTTCCTTTCCAGATGGGTTTATCCTTATGTGAAATATCCCGACAGCGCTGTGGCCGCCGGTGAACAGGGCAAGGTGATTGCGGAATTCATAATAGAGGAAGATGGCTCGGTGTCCAGTGTAACCATAACCAGAGGAGTTACAGAGGATATTGACAATGAAGTGATAAAAGTTATATCCGCTTCGCCCAGGTGGAAACCTGCAAGGCTGCAGGGCCGGAACGTGCGGGTAAAGACCTCTGTTGCCGTAGAATTCAGGCTTTCCAAAACATACGAATTCGGAATAAAGAAATAGATATTTTTTCTAACTTTGCCATTTGTTGTAAAAGGCTTGCAAATGGAGTACAATTTTATTGAAATCGAGAGAAAGTGGCAACAATTCTGGTCTAAAAATAAAACATTTCAAGTAGACAGAGACCCGTCTAAACCAAAATATTACGTATTGGACATGTTTCCCTATCCTTCGGGAGCGGGATTGCATGTGGGACATCCGCTGGGCTATATCGCCAGCGACATATACAGCAGATACAAAAGGCTGCAAGGGTATAATGTGCTGCATCCCATGGGGTACGATGCGTTCGGGCTTCCTGCCGAGCAATATGCCATCCAGACCGGGCAGCATCCTGCAATAACTACGGAGAAGAATATCAACCGCTACAGGGAGCAGCTCGACAGGATAGGCTTTTCATACGACTGGAGCCGCGAGGTGCGCACATGTGACCCCGAGTATTACAAATGGACACAATGGGCCTTTCTCAAGATGTTCGGCCATTATTACAATAATGATACAGACAAGGCTGAGCCTATAGAGCAGCTTGTCGCCCGCTTCGAAAAGGAGGGCAATGCCAATGTGAACGCGGCATGTGCCGATGTACAGACTTTTACCGCCGGAGAGTGGAACGGATTCGATGAGAGGAAGAAGAGCGAGATTCTCATGCAGTACAGAATAGCCTATCAGGGTGAGACTTCTGTAAACTGGTGTCCGAAACTTGGAACCGTGCTCGCCAATGACGAGGTAAAGGAGGGGCTTTCGGTCAGAGGCGGTTATCCTGTGGAGCAGAAAAAAATGAAGCAGTGGCAGCTCAGGGTTTCCGCCTATGCGGAGCGTCTGCTGAACGATTTGGACGGGCTTGAATGGAGCGACTCTCTTAAAGAGATGCAGCGCAACTGGATAGGCCGTTCTCAAGGAGCCGAACTTATCTTCAAGGTGAACGGTTACGACATGAAGATATTCACCACCCGTGCAGATACGGTATTCGGAGTTACCTTCATGGTTCTTGCCCCTGAGAGTGAATGGGTTGAAAAACTTACTACCGACGAGCAGAGAAGCGCGGTAGAGGAGTATCTTGCACAGGTGAAGAAAAAGACGGAAAGGGAGAGAATCGCGGAGACAAGAAAGGTTACCGGTGTCTTTTCGGGTTCGTATGCAACCAACCCCTTTACAGGAGAAAAGGTTCCCGTCTGGATAAGCGAGTATGTCCTTGCCGGATATGGTACGGGCGCAATCATGGCCGTGCCTGCACACGACAGCCGCGACTATGCCTTTGCAAAACATTTCAACCTGCCCATAGTGCCGCTGATAGAGGGGTGCGACGTTTCGCAGGAGAGTTTCGATGCCAAGGAGGGGATAATGTGCAACTCGGGTTTCCTGAACGGCATGAGCGTAAAGGAGGCGATTCCCGCAGCCATAGATGCCGTGGAGAGGATGAAGATAGGCCACAGAAAGATAAATTACAGATTGAGGGATGCAATCTTCTCGCGTCAGAGATATTGGGGCGAACCTTTCCCTATCTATTATAAAGACGGTATAGCTACTCCTCTGCCTGAGGAAGAGTTGCCGTTGCAGCTTCCGAAAGTAGACAGTTTCCTCCCTACCGAGAGCGGCGAGCCGCCGCTGGCAAGGGCAAAAGAGTGGACCTATAACGGCTATCCGCTGGAGACCAGTACGATGCCGGGGTTTGCAGGCAGCAGCGCCTATTATCTCAGATATATGGACCCGCATAACGGCAGCGCGCTCGTAAGCCGCGAGAATGACGAGTACTGGAGAAATGTGGATCTCTATATAGGAGGAACCGAACATGCCACAGGCCACCTGATATACTCCCGTTTCTGGAACAAGTTCCTGTACGATCTGGGATATGTTGTGGAGCAGGAGCCTTTCAAGAAACTGGTAAACCAGGGCATGATTCAGGGTCGCTCTAATTTCGTATACAGGATAAAGAATACCAATACATTTGTCTCCGTTGGGCTGAAAGACAAATATGAGACTACGGAGATACATGTAGATGTGAACATAGTGAACAACGACAGGCTCGACATAGAGGCTTTCAGGAAGTGGATGCCCGATTTTGCCGATGCCGAGTTCATTCTCGAGAACGGGGAGTACATTTGCGGATATGCAGTGGAGAAGATGAGCAAGAGTATGTTCAACGTGGTGAATCCCGACAATATCTGCAACATATACGGTGCCGACACTCTCAGACTGTATGAAATGTTCCTCGGCCCTCTGGAGCAGGCAAAACCGTGGGATACCAAGGGTATAGACGGTGTAAACAGATTCCTGAAACGCTTCTGGAAGATGTTTTTCGACAAGGAAGGCGACCTGCGTCTTTCAGATGCCGAGCCCTCTGCCAGGGAACTGAAAGTTCTGCACAGGCTTATAGGAAAGGTCGGGGAGGACATAGAGAACTTCTCGTTCAACACCTCTGTGAGCGCATTCATGATAGCGTTGAACGAACTGCAGGAGATAAAGTGTTGCAACCGCAGCATATTGGAGAATATGACAATCCTGCTTTCGCCCTTCGCCCCGCATATTTGCGAGGAACTGTGGAGCCTGCTCGGGCACAGGGAGAGCATAACCTTTGCCTCCATGCCGGAATATAAGGAGGAGTATACCGTAGAACAGACATTTACATGTCCTATCTCATTCAACGGAAAACTCAGGTACAAGCTGGAGTTGTCAAAGAGTCTTTCGGCGCAGGAGATAGAGAAGATTGTAAGGGAAAATGAGAATACGGCAAAATACCTGGCCGGCAATGCCATAAAGAAGATTGTCGTTGTTCCGGGCAAAATTATAAACGTGGTCTGCTGATGGATTGCCTGCTTTATAATGTAAATGCCTTCGTGGCGGAAGGGTGCAAGGGCAGCCCGGCCTGCGTTGCGGTGCTTCGCGAGAAGATTCCCGATGAGAGGATGTTACAGATTGCATCTGAAAACGGCGTACCCGAGACGGCATTTATTCTAAGGCAGGATGGAGGATACAACCTTCGCTGGTTTACACCGGATTTGGAAATGGACCTTTGCGGACATGCAACACTTGCCTCCGCCCATGTAGCGTTTGCTCATTTGCGGAAGGGCGATTCGGAAAATCCCGCATTTTGCGGAAATTCTGTCTGTTTTCAGACACGGGAAGGAGCTATAGAGGTGAGGCGCGAAGGTGAAAACCTTTACACTTTGAATTTTCCGGTAAGGAAGGGAGAGCCGGCGGAACTGCCCGATGCAATATGCGGCTCGTTGAGCATCAGGCCTTCGGAGGTTTACCTTTCAAGAGACTACCTTTTGATATACGATGACTGCAAGGCGGTGGAACAGATAGAGGTGTGCGACAGGAAGCTATTTGATACTGTCAATCTCGGTGAGGGAGGCGTAATAGTCTCCGCACCCGGTTACGGGAAGTACGATTTCGTCTCGCGTTTTTTTACCCCGCAGGCCACGATACTCGAAGATCCTGTCACAGGCTCTGCCCACTGTACGCTGGCTCCGTATTGGGCTGAAAGGCTCGGGAGAGAAGAACTGAACGCGGTGCAGCTCTCGGCAAACAGAGGCGAACTCAGATGCCGCATTGAGGACGGCCGTGTCTACATTACCGGCAGGGCGGAGGAATTTTAAACCTATTCAGACTTGACTATGGATAACAGAAAACTTTTAAAATTCTTTAAATCATACTTTATAATAACTGTAGGGGTGTTTCTCTACTGTTTCAGCTGGGTGGCCTTCATCATTCCCAAAGGCATATCCGGCGGAGGTGTGACGGGTATCTCTTCAATCGTGTTTTACGGAACGGGGATACCTATTTCTGTCACTTATTTTGTGATAAATATCGTGCTGCTTGTGAGCGGAACGATAATTCTTGGCAAGGGGTTCGGAGCAAAGACTGTCTACAGCATAATATGCGCCTCGATAATGTTTGAACTTCTGCCACAGATAGACTGGATAGTAAATCTTTCCGACATTCCCGACAAGTTCCTGAACTCCATAATCGGCGGCACGATAAGCGCATTCGGAATCTCCGCCATATTCATTCAGGGCGGAAGTACGGGCGGTACGGACATAATAGCAATCGTGATAGCCAAATACCGCGACAAGTCTCCCGGAAAGGTTTTCATGTATTGCGACCTTGTAATCATAGGCTCTATTATCTTCCTGCCCGGCAAGGGGCTGCAGGATGTAGTATACGGTTATATCCAGATGGTTTCGTTTTCGTTCATGCTCGATTTTCTGCTTACCGGCTCAAAGCAGTCTGTGCAGATTCTGGTATTTTCAGACAAGTACGACAAGGTTGCCGACATGCTTATAAACGAGATGAACCGGGGTGTGACGGCCATAAGTTCCGTAGGCTGGTATTCAAAGAAAGAGGGGAAACTGCTTGTCGTTGTCGCAAGAAAATATCAGCTTTCGGCCATTGCTTCGGCCATAAAGGAGGTCGACAACAATGCCTTCATTTCTGTAAGTTCGGCGATGAGCGTTTATGGGGAGGGCTTTGAACAGGTCAAGAGCAAACCCAGGAAGGAGAAGAAATCTTTGTCGCTAAGGAGTTTTATAGAAGATAAATAATTGTTGCAATATGGACGCAAAATCAATTTTCAAGGAGATAAAGGCCTATATAGTTATCACTGCGGGGCTTTTATGCTATGTTGTCGGATGGGACCTTTTCCTCATTCCAAACAATCTGGTCGGAGGCGGAGTTTCCGGTATATCTGCAATCCTGCTCTATGCCTTCAATATTCCGATAAGTATTTCATTTTTTGTTATAAATCTCATACTGTTGTTGATAGCGCTGAAAATTCTGGGAAAAAGTTTTGGCGTAAAGACAGTCTATGCAATAATCATAACTTCGGTCTTCTTTGACATCGTTCCGCGGTTCCTTCCTGATGCCTTTATCCAGGAGATAGCGATAAGCAACGGGAAACTGCTCTGTTCAATCTTCGGCGGCGTGTTTGCCGGATTCGGAATAGGAGTCTGCTTCTCGCAGGGCGGCAGCACCGGAGGAACAGATATAATAGCGCTTATCATAAACAAATACAGGAATATCTCTCCCGGCAAAATAATCCTGCTGATAGACATATTCATCATTGCATCTTCACTGCTGCTCCCGACAAAACCCGGTGAGAGTATCGGAACAAAGGTTGCGACTGTACTCTACGGCTATATTCTGATAGGCGCATGCAGTTATACGATAGACCTGGTAATATCCGGTTCAAAACAGTCGTTTCAGATATTCATCTTCTCTCAGAAGTATTCCGAAATTGCAGATGCCATAATCAAGGATGTGAAGCGCGGTGTGACCCTTATGGACGGACAGGGATGGTACACCAAGCATAACAGTAAAATCATTATGGTTGTGATAAGAAAAACCGACATGAATCTAATTTACAGACTTGTGAAGGCGATAGACAAAGATGCGTTCATGTCTGTGGGCAGTGTCATGGGAGTCTACGGCAACGGGTTTGACAAGATAAAGAAATAGAGATTTTTATAATTCTGTATTTTATACTTTTTTGCCTGTTTATCTTGCTATGAAATAGAGAGTTGGTGTATACTTTTGCCTTCGTAAAAGCAAGGGAAGGCATGGATGTTTTGTTCGGCAATTCTGTGGGTGTTGCCATTTTCACTCTGTTTCTTTTTTATTTTTCGGCTGCCGCGGTATCGTGGTATCAGACAAAGTCCGGAAAAGGCCGGCTCTGTTCTCCGGAGGGGAAGTTTTTCTGTTTCGCCTTTTTGTCTGCCGGGCTCTTTCTTGACATGGCAAGTATGGTGCTCTATGATGCACTCCATGGCTCAATCTGCTATCGTCCGTGCCATCTGTTTGCCAAACTGCTGCTCTATTCTACGGTTTTTCTGATAGATTACTTCTATTCATCGGGGCTTGCGGGGTGGCGCCGCTCATGGAGAATGGCCTGTGCCTCTGCGTTATATCTTTTCCTGCTTCTGTTCGATATGCTGGCGCTCCATCTCTTTGGATGCGGGGCTGCCGTATATATGGCATTCTCGGCAATATTTTATGTTGCGCTTGTCGTGGCGACTCTGGTTTTTGTCTCGTCCGTAATTTTGCGCAGATATGACTCGATAGTGAAGACAATGCAGAAGAAGAACATGGTGTCGGCCATTGTACTTGTCGAACTGATAATGTTTCTCTCGCTCTTGCTTTTTGTCTCGTTTGTCTGGTATTCTTGCCGGATATGGCATTTCATATTCGTGGCGCTTCTGTTTCTGCTGCATGCCTGTTATTTTTTCCATGGCTGCAGGTACAGGACCGGAAAAAGCCGGAGTGCTCGGAATGTGAAGCCATACAGGCTCAAGGGCGAAGATGACAGGTTTTCCGGGCTGGTGGGCGATCTCCCCTCCGGAGAATATGTAATCATCCAGAGACTGATTTCATATTTCGAAAGCGAAAAACCCTATCTGGACAAGAATCTCAAACTCGATACGGTCTCGCGTATTCTCTATACTAACAAGACCTATCTTTCAAAGGCGCTCAACCAGAAGATGTACAAGAATTTCAATCAGTTTGTAAACAGATACAGGATTGCCGAGGCTTGCAGCATATATCTGGAAAATCCTGCGACAGGTGTGAACGAACTGTGCGATATGGCGGGATTCAAGAACATATCTTCGTTTTGTGCAGCGTTCAATCTCAATACCGGTTATACTCCGGCAGAGTGGTGCAAAGAGGTGAAAAGGAGGTTGTCAAATGGTGAAAATGTCGTGGTTGAGGAGTATTTTATACAGAGGGGCGCTCTGGATAGTTAGAAGGGAGGAGAAGAGAGGCCTGCCCTGCGACGGTTATCTCAATCCGGTGAATGCCCTTCGGTGCGAATGCAGGATAACCGTAACCTACGGCGACGTGTTGCAGCGGATTGCAGATAATGCCGACATGGCAATGAGCCGGAAGAGACTCTTTTTGAACCCGGCCCTGACTCTCGACAAACTGGCGCGTGAGATAGGATGCAACAGGACATACCTTTCAAAGGCTCTTGCGCAGAAGAAGAGGACAAACTACAGAAACTATCTGAACGATTACAGGATAAAGTACGCCAAGGAACTTCTTTCCCATAAGAATTACTCCCTGCTCGACATTGCACTCATTTCGGGTTTCAGAAATGAGAAGACATTCTACAATGCGATGGTGCAATCCGGTGACAAGTCATGGAAGTCTGTAAAAAAACGGTATCTTTACAGAAAAAACAGCGATATGGCAGACGAGAAGATCATATTTTCGATGAACGGGGTGAAGAAGATACTCCCCTCAAGCAACAAGGTTATATTGAAAGATATCTATCTCTCATTCTTTTACGGAGCAAAAATAGGGATAATAGGTCTTAACGGTTCAGGCAAATCCACCCTTATGAAGATTATTGCGGGCATTGATACCGCATATGACGGCGAGGTGGTCTTTTCACCGGGCTACAGCGTGGGCTATCTGGAGCAGGAACCCAGACTCGACGATAACAAGACCGTCAAGGAGGTCGTACAGGAGGGAGTCCAGGATGTGGTGGATCTGATGAACGAATATGAGCAGGTCAATGCCCGTTTTATGGAACCCATGAGCGATGAGCAGATGAACAAGCTTATAGAGTACCAGGGAGAATTGACAGACAAGATAGAGAGTGTGAACGGCTGGGAGCTGGACTCCAAACTGGAGCGGGCCATGGATGCGCTCATGTGTCCGGAACCGGATGCGCTTGTAAAGAATCTCAGCGGAGGAGAGCGGCGCAGGGTGGCGTTGTGCAGGCTGCTTCTGCAGGAGCCAGACGTGTTGCTGCTCGACGAGCCTACAAACCATCTCGACACGGAGAGTATCCAATGGCTGGAAGCCCATTTGAAGCAGTATAAAGGGACGGTGATAGCCGTAACGCACGACCGTTATTTCCTGGACAATGTGGCCGGCTGGATTCTGGAACTCGACAGGGGAGAGGGTATTCCATGGAAGGGGAACTACTCTTCATGGCTGGAACAGAAGGCAAAGAGACTCGAAACCGAGGAGAAGCAGGAGAGCAAGCGCCGCAAGACTCTTGAAAGGGAGTTGGAATGGGTTAGGATGGCCCCCAAGGCCCGTCATGCTAAATCAAAGGCAAGGCTCTCTGCATACGAAAAGATGATGAACGAAGACGGCAGGCAGAAAGAGGAGCGCCTGGAGATATTCATTCCTAACGGTCCGCGTCTTGGAGACAAGGTTATAGAGTCTTCAGGCGTGGCCAAGAGCTATGGCGACAGGGTTTTGTTCGAAGATCTGAATTTCAAGCTGCCTCCTGCAGGCATAGTGGGTGTGATTGGGCCCAACGGTGCCGGCAAGACAACTCTTTTCAGACTTATAATGGGGTACGAGAAGCCAGACAAGGGAGAGTTTACCATTGGCCCGACAGTGAAGATTGCCTATATAGATCAGCAGCACAAGCAGATAGATCCAGAAAAGACCGTTTATCAGACAATAGCGGAAAATTCTGAATTTATAAAACTGGGCAACAGGGAGGTGAATGCAAGGGCGTATGTTTCGCGCTTTAACTTTTCCGGGGCAGACCAGGAGAAGAAGTGCGGTGTGTTGAGCGGAGGCGAGCGCAACAGGCTGCATCTGGCCTTGACCTTAAAGGAGGAGGCCAATGTGCTGCTGCTCGACGAGCCTACCAACGATGTAGATGTAAACACGATAAGAGCGTTGGAGGAGGGTCTTGAAAACTTTGCCGGATGTGCGGTTGTCATATCGCATGACAGGTGGTTTCTCGACAGGATATGCACGCACATTCTTGCTTTCGAGGGAGACTCCAGGGTCTATTTCTATGAGGGAACCTACTCCGAATATGAAGAAAACAAGAAGATGCGTCTGGGCGATGTTGAGCCTAAACGCTTTAAATATAAAAAACTTAAATAAAGAATTTGTTTACCTTTGAAAGTACCTGCGGCAGGGCGAATACCACGACTCTGTCGTAGGGCTTTATAATGTTGTAGGGGTTGGCTATAAAACTTTCGTTCCCCCTGATTATTCCCCCTATTATCGCTTCTTTCGGGAATTTGAGATCCTTGATGGCCCCCTTTGTTATCAGACTGTCGGGGTTTACTATGAATTCCAGGACTTCGGCGTCGGAACCGTTGAGGCACTTGATTGAACGTACCTTGTTGCTGAGCGTGAAGCGGAATATGCGGCTTGCCGTAATCAGTTTCTTGTTTATTACCGCATCTACGCCCATCTCCTCCGCAAGTTTTATATATTCTATGTTTTCCACCTCCGCGATTGTCTTTGGAACGCCCATCCTCTTTGCAATGACGCATGAAAGGATGTTTGCCTCTGAACTTCCGGTAACCGATACAAATGCATCGAAATCCTTTACATCTTCTTCAAGCAGCAGGTCTGTATTGGTACAGTCTCCGTTTACTATGAGGGATTTGGAGAGCACTTCCGCCAGATATTCGCACCTTTCTCTCTTCTTTTCTATGATTTTTATGAGTTCAACCGAGTTTTCCATGCGCGCGGCAAGCATTTGACCTATCCTGCCGCCTCCCATAATCATGAGTTTCCTTATTTCTATATCCATTTTGCCGGAAAACTTCATGGCCTGGTTCACCCCCTCTTTCGTGCAGATGACAAAGACCAGATCCTTCTCCATGAAGCGGGTCTCCTTGTCGGGAATGATGGTTACATCGTTTCTTGCTATCGCTACCGCCTTGTACGGGGTGTAACTCTCTCCGGTAAGCATATCCTCCACCTTTTTGTCTATGAGAGGGGCGCCGTCGTCGAGCCTGAATACAACCATCTGCAACTTGCCTCTGGTAAATTCCATAAATTCCGTGGTGCCGCTCTTTTTCAGTAGTTCCGATATCTCAAAGGCCGCGCTTTTTTCGGGGTAGAACAGCAGGTCTATTCCCAGTTCGGTGAACAGGAGCTTGTTTTCGTACTGCATGTATTCGTCGTTGTTTATTCGGGCAGTCACTTTCTTGCTTCCCATCTGCTTTGCCAGAAGGGCGCTTATTATGTTTACATCCTGCTTCTGTGCCGGACTTACCGCTATGAAAAGGTCTGCATCTGCAGCCCCGGCCTGATGCAGTGTCTCGATTGAAGTGGGGTCTCCAAGGACGGTTATCACATCTGCTATCTGGGAAAGGTTGTTGAGGTGCTCCTCGCTGCTGTCTATAATTGTAAGGTCGTTGGAGGAATCGTTGCCGAGCATTTTTGCCAAATGGCTGCCCACCTCTCCTGCACCTGCAATAATAATTTTCATAGGGTTCTCTCTTTATCCGATACAAAGGTAATGTTTCAAATCCAATATTTGCATCCACAGAGGTGAAAACTGAGTAAATTTGCAGTGTCGCAGGCTAAACGGAACGAGTATGGCAAATTTGGAACACAGACCCGAAAAAATCATAGTGCACGGGGCAAGAGTGCACAATCTTAAAAACATAGATGTGGAGGTGCCGCTTGGCAGGATTGTGGGAATTGCGGGAGTTTCCGGCTCAGGAAAGTCTTCGCTGGCTTTGGGTGTCCTGTATGCGGAAGGGTCGAGGCGCTATCTCGAGTCGCTCTCCACCTATACCAGACGGAGGATGACTCAGGCGGCAAGGGCAGACGTAGAGGAGGTGCTGTATGTGCCTGCCGCGCTGGCCATGCACCAGCGTCCGGGCATTCCCGGCATACGCAGCACTTTTGGAACAGGAACGGAACTGCTGAACATTCTTCGTCTTGTCTATTCGCGTCTTGCCTCTCATCGCTGCCCGAACGGCCATTACCTTCAACCGTCGCTTAGTGTGGCCGCAGGACGGGAACTTGTATGTCCTGAGTGCGGCGCCCGTTTTTTTGCCCCCTCTGCGGAGGAACTCTCCTTCAACAGTCAGGGTGCATGCCATACGTGCGACGGAACGGGAACGGTGCGCAGGGTGGACGAGTCTACCCTGGTGCCTGACGAAAGCCTTACGATAGAGGAGGGTGCAGTCGCTCCGTGGAATACTCTCATGTGGTCTCTTATGGTTGATGTCTGCCGTGAAATGGGAGTGCGTACAAATGTTCCGTTCAACACCCTTACGTCGCAGGAGAGGGAGATTGTCTTTCATGGACCAGCTGTAAAGAAGCATATCTTCTATAAGGCCAAAAATTCGAATCAGGCTGGAGAACTGGACTTTACCTATTATAATGCAGTCTATACGGTTGAAAATGCGCTTGCCAAGGTAAAGGATGAAAAGGGCATGAAACGGGTGGAGAAGTTTCTGAAGATGGAGGATTGCCCCGATTGCGGCGGTACGCGTCTGTCAGATGCAGCCAGAGCGCCTTTGGTGCAGGGCATATCTTTGGCGGAGGCCTGTAAAATGACGTTGAACGAACTTGTAGAGTGGGTGGGGAAGATTCCGGATTCATTGCCTGAACAGATGAGGCCCATGGCTGTAAACATATGCGAATCTTTCTTTGACCTGTCGCGCCGGCTGCTGGATTTGGGAGTGGGTTATCTGAGTCTCGACCGTGCCGCTTCAACGCTTTCAACCGGAGAGAGACAGCGCATGCAGCTGGCCCGTGCCGTTCGAAATCGTACGACCGGTGTGCTTTATGTCTTGGATGAGCCTTCGATAGGACTTCATCCGGCAAACATAGCGGGACTCTCCGGAGTTATGAAGGATCTGATAGCGGACGGAAATTCCGTGGTGCTGGTTGACCATGATACGCAGATATTGTCGGAATCAGACTATCTGATAGAGATGGGGCCCGGGGCAGGCGCTTCAGGCGGACGTATAGTAGCTGAAGGGACGGTGGCGGAGGTGGCGGCCAATCCGCTCTCCGCAATAGGGCCGTTCCTTGCCGGCAAGGCAGGCGTGAAGCAAGAGAGGGAGACTGTCGGGCCGCTGTATGAAAAGGGGAAAATCCATCTCTCCACAGACGCGGTACATACGGTAAAACCTCTTGAAGTGGATATTCCCAAGGGGCGGCTTACTGTGGTTACGGGAGTTTCTGGTTCAGGAAAGACAACGTTGGTTCTGGAGAGTCTCATTCCCGGGCTGAAGGCTGCCGTTTCGGGCGACAGGCTGCCGTCTCATGTAAAGGCGGCGGATCCGGGGGGAATTTCTCAGGTGAAATTGATAGATGCATCACCCATAGGAATAAACGTGCGTTCTACTGTGGCAACTTATGCGAATGTGCATGACGAACTGCGCAAAGTCTATGCTAAGACGCCCGATGCAAAGGCTGCCGGCTACAAGGAGGGTGATTTTTCTTACAATACCGGCCGGCTGCGCTGCCCGAATTGCGACGGAACCGGTGTTATAAGCCTGGATGTGCAGTTTTTGCCCGATGTGGTCATTCCGTGTCCGGAATGTCGCGGTTCAAGATATGCAAAGGCGGCTTCGCTCGTTCGCAGGGCAGACAGGGAGGGGAGAGGCTATTCGCTGCCGGAACTTATGGATATGGATGTAAACAGCGCTCTGGAGGCATGCAGCGATTTGAAAAACGTGCGGCAGCGATTGCAGGTGCTGCATGATTTGGGATTGGGTTATCTGACTCTGGGGGAGGAGACTCCCGGACTTTCGGGAGGAGAGGCGCAGCGCCTGAAACTTGCCAGCGAAATGGGGCGCGGCCAGGACGGAACCCTCTTTGTGTTTGATGAACCCACCATAGGTCTCCATCCTCTGGATGTGCAAACGCTGCTGCGTGTATTCCAGAGTCTTGTGGAGCATGGCGCCACGGTCGTGGTTATCGAGCACGACCTCGATGTCATACGCAATGCAGACTACATAATAGACATGGGGCCGGGCGGCGGTGACGAAGGCGGCCGGATAGTGGCCTCCGGTACGCCTGAGCAGATAAGGAGTTCTCCCGACAGTATAACGGGCAGGTTTATCTGATTTGCCGCATTGCCCACGGGCAGATGAGACGTTCCTTGCACTCCCTAAACCATGGAGAGCAGCGAATGGTCGTCGAGTGTCTGGAGTCCCTTTTCCGTTATGACCTCTTCTGTCTTTTGCGGATTGTCTGTCCTGAATATCAGTATCCCTTTTCCGGAGAGCATAAAGGAGTAGAGGTATGATATGCTTATGCCGGCTTTGCTGAGCAGACGGACGGCATCGGCAGCCCTGCCCGGTATATTGTCCAGTTCTATTGCAAAAACATCTGAAACGTTTGCGGAGATACCGGCCTGTTTCAATCTCTCAAGGGCACGCGAAGGCTCAGAGCAGATGATGCGGTAGATTCCGTATTCCACGGTGTCTGAGATGGTGGAGGCAATAAGCTGGATTCCTGCCTCCTTGAACAAATCCAGGACTTTGAGAAGCGTGCCGGATTTGTTCTCCACGAAAATTGATATTTGCTGTACCGTCATGGCTTTTATATTAATGTTTTGCGTAAATCCTTTACACGTATTGCCTTTCCCTCCTGTTTGGGGAGCGAGCCCTTTGAAACGAGGCGGACAATCGGTGTAATGAGTATCTCGTCTTTCAGTTGCCGTGTAATCTCTTTGGTCAGCGCCTGAAGATGGTGGTAGTTGTCGGAGAACTCTTTCAGTTCCACTTCTACGGTCATAAGGTCGTTGGCCTCTTCGTTGGTGAGCGTAATGAGGTAATCGTTCCCAAGTTCGGGGAACTGCATCAATATTGTCTCTATCTGGATAGGGAAGATATTCACCCCTTTGAGAATCATCATGTCGTCGCTTCTGCCCTTCATCCTGTCGAGACGCTTGTGGTGCCGTCCGCACGGGCATGGGCCAGGGAGAATACGGGTAAGGTCCCGTGTGCGGTAGCGCAGCAGAGGCATGGCTTCACGGTTGATGGTCGTAAGCACAAGTTCTCCAATCTCGCCATCCTTGACCGGTTCGAGCGTATCCGGATTTACAATCTCGACTATGTAGTAGTCTTCCCAGATATGCAGGCCGTTCTGCTCCCGGCATTCAAAGGCTACGCCGGGCCCGCACATCTCTGACATTCCGAACGAGTTGTATGCCTTTACGCCAAGCATCTTCTCTATACGCCGTCTCTGCTCTTCAGAATGAGGTTCGGCTCCGATAATCAGCGTGTGCAGCCTGGTGTCGCGGCGCGGGTCTATTCCCATCTCCTCCATTACTTCGTAGAGCCTTCCTGCATAACTGGGAATGGCATGTAGGGCGGTTGTCCCGAAATCGGTAATGAATTTTATCTGCCGTTTTGTGTTTCCGGCTGCGGCCGGTACCGTGAGCATCCCGAGACGTTCCGCACCGTACTGGAATCCGAGCCCGCCGGTGAACATGCCGTATCCAGACGAGTTCTGGAAAATGTCGCCTGGGCGCAGGCCTACCATATAGAGGCATCTGGCTACGGCATTTGCCCATTCATCCAGATCTTTTTGCGTATGCAGTATGACTGTAGGAGTGCCTGTCGTTCCGCTTGAAGAGTGCAGGCGCACTACCTGACTCAAGGGGACTGTGGACATTTTGAACGGGTAGCTCTCGCGTAAATCCTGTTTTGTCGTAAACGGGATTTTATAGAGGTCCGACAGTGAGCGTATATCGTCAGGGGTGATATTGTTTTCGGCAAAACGCTTTCTGTAAAATTCGGTATTCATGCAGCGGTTTACCGTCTTTTTCAGGCGTTCCAGTTGCAGAACTTCTATCTCCGACCGTGTGAGTTTTTCAAATTCAGGGTGCAGGTACATGATGTCTTTCATTTTAGTTCCGGCTTGCAATCAAGCTGCGCCCGGCATGGCATCAGATGAATTCCGGTGCTGCACCGGCGGCAAATTGCAATAACCATCGCGAAGTTATGAAAAAAAGAGATATGAAGCGGAACTTGTGTATATAATCCTGCAGTCTTTTGGGTAAAGAAACCGCGCTGTCTGAGGCGGGCTGGGGTGATGGAACTGACGGTGGTAACAGATAGAGGCTCTATTCCATGATTCTATCTATACGCTCGGTAATCAGCTGGGCATATTTGTCTCTAAGTTTACTATTCAGAAATGAATTGCCGATAAACTTTTTCATTTCAGGTAAAAGCTTCACATATTTGCCTATAAGGCGTTCAATAGTCTTCTGTTCAACCCCCATCATCATACCTGATAATATAAAGTCGGACCGTTTCAGTTTTTTCTTTTTTCCATTCAAGGTCAAGGCAAACTCCTCATCGTCTTTCAGATTCAAGATTACGGCATTCAGCATATCGTATGCCGGGGTCAGACGTATATTGCCATCATGCGGTTCAAACAATGAAAAATTCTTAAGATGCATATCGTTGTTTCCGGTAATCCATGAAAACAATATTACTTCAAAAAAATTGGTGACATCCATTTTGGGCATTGAAGAATATTGTACTATCGCTTTGGCTATACGTTCATAACTGCTTTTATATTTATGCTCGGTCTGCCTTTCGGTCAACTGGCACATATCTTCCATCGCCAACTTTTCACCGGTACTTGAGCGGTCGATCCTCCTTGTCAGATAACACAGACTATTGTCAGCCATACGCATCAGCGTATGCGGCACTACGTCTATTTTAGCCAACTCAGCCAAATGCATTGTCAAATCTTCAGTTTCCGGCATCTGGTCAAATTGTATTGTTTGAGGTTTACATATAAAGCCTCCCCATAAACCAACGATAGTCAACCGCTGGCTTCCTTCATGTTCATTAAGATGTAAGGACAACTTGGGCTGTACTCCGGTTAGGGAAGTCTGGTCTTTGATGACCTGTACGGCCAGTTCTTCCAATTCCTCACAACTGTAATTCAGAGTCGGGACTTTTTCAGTGCCAAAGAATTTCTTTGCACACTTGGCATGAAAATCCTTCTCTCCCTTTTCAAGCGGACGGTAACAATACAAGCATTTATCCATTTGTACTTTCCTCCTCAACTACAGGTTCAACGCTCACGGCTCCTATACAGTCCTTACAGCAAAGCAGCAACAGGGACATTCTGTCAAGCATACTGATATCTGTATTACGCAATGCTACGTCCAGCAGCCATCCCTCAGGTATAAGACCATCAAAGAAAGGGAAGAGTACATTGCTTTTGTAAACCTCTTTTCGCAAAGGCATAGTCAGGGTGACAGGTTTCGCTTCATCCGATGTAAGATATTCAGGAAGATAATAGAATTCATAACCGCCATCTCCTTCTGTAAGGACTCCTGCCAATACATTCTTATAATATATATTTGCCCGTTTCATCGCTGTTTATTTTGTTTCGGTTGTGGAACCATTTCATAATTGAAGAAATCAAGCAATTGATTTACTTTGTCAAGGCGTAATGTAGATTTTCCTTGTTCTAGATCGCGGACAAACCGTAGCCCGACACCGGATTTGACAGAAAGGTCCTCCTGTGTCATATTGAATTGCTTACGTAATGATTTTACAGTTGCAGACAACTCGTTCATATTTTAATTATGTCAGTTCGGGTACAAATTTAATGAATTATTTTAAATTATACCATATTGGGTATAAATAATAATATTGAGATTGTTTTATACCTGTTTTGATATAAAACTGCCCACTCGTTCCTGTAACGGGTTTTGCATAACCAAACTCCGGTTTCGGGAAGAAAACCGTATTTCATCCAAACAAACCACACCATTTTAGACGGGCTGAGGCGATGGGAGGAATGGGTGGACAAACATTGGAGCAGAATCAATAAACAAATCCGAACATCCAGATGGGGATGCTCTTGCTGGTTACATACTCTATGTTGTCCTTCACGATATATCCTGTGGCTGCTTCCTTCAACTGCTTTCCTTTCTTGTTCTTCCCTCCGACTTCGAATGTTATGCCTTCTATTTCAAAGTCTGATATTTTGGATGAACTCACTGAATATTTTTTCTTCATCCATGTCAGAAACATGGTTTCCCGTATTGTGCCTTCGTCTGCCTTGTCAAGGCCGAGTGCATAGATAATATTCGAATTGTCGAGATATAGTTTTTCCACTTTCTGCAATATGCCGTCCCCAGTGGATTTTTCACGCAGTACATTGAACAGCCCGGATTTTTCCAGATATTCTATATAATCCGGAAGGATATTCCTGCTTATATCCAGATCTCTGGCCAGCATTGTGTGGTTCGGTTTATATGGTACGGACTGAGCAAGCATATACATGAGTTT
Organism: uncultured bacterium; assembly: GCA_949300025.1. Classification (GTDB taxonomy): domain Bacteria; phylum Bacteroidota; class Bacteroidia; order Bacteroidales; family UBA932; genus Egerieousia. The sequence continues at coordinate 35,556 of CASGCS010000002.1, forward strand.
CTTCAGTTTTACAGCAGCGGCTACTGTCATCTCTGCATATTTGGGGATGTCATCCTCTACGGTAGCATTTATGGCCTGCTTTAGCTTTATCAAAAAATCTTCTTCTGAAAAATACGGATAGCAACCGCACCGCAAATACTCCTGGTAATATTTGATAGGTCTGTATTCTCCGTATGGAAAATCCACTTTCCCATTCAGTATCTCTTCCAATGATGAAGGTTTGAGGCTCCATCCCTGAGAAATGTTAAGATATTCCCTGAACGAAAGGACAGGCATTGTATATTCGATCGTTCTTCTGCTGAGATCTGCCTTTCCTCCTTTTTTCAAATCAAGGATAGAACTGCCTGAATATACGATTTGCAGAAGCGGCAACTGATCATATATCATCTTGATTTCAGTAGCCCATCCGCTATATTTGTGTATTTCATCAATGTACAGTTTTTTTCCACCGTGTTGGAAGAATGTAAGAGCCAGGTCATAGATTCTGTGGCCGGCAAAATAAAAATCATCCGCCTGTACGTACAGAGATTCATCTATGTTGTCATACAGCTTGATATGCTGGAGAATCATCGTTGATTTCCCGACGCCTTTCTGTCCAAGGATGCCTATCATCCTGTTTTTCCAGTTGATGGTTTCATGAAACGATCTGACATAATTGACAGGAGTCAGCCCCAGCCTTATCCGATATGTCTGCAGTAAGGTATCCATAACTAATTTTTACTTTTTTACAAATGTAGTAAATATTGCATTATATTAAGTGCAATATTGTAAAAATCTGCACTTAAAATAGTGCATATTTTGATTTTCCTGATTAGGTATTGACCTTCCCTGAATTTAGTTGACACTTTTAGAGCGGTTAAACTAATATATTTTACATATTCACTGACTGGGTTTACAGTCGGTGTTTTTTATCTCTAAAAGTCTTTACGCCATCTCTGATTTTCTTGACAGCATAATTTCAGACTTGCCGTGAGTTGTGATGCCGGGGCCGGCCCCGGCATCGGCGCACTGTCAAATATAGTCTTATTTTTTCATTCTATCCCATGGCATAGTAGTTTTTCCAACATCGTTTCTGCGCTCCGTCCTGGATATGAGCGGCTTCTGGTGTCTGCATCCCGATGCTCATGTGCGACCGCTCGGTGTTATAGAAGCCGATTATTCTCTCCAGGACACTCCTGCATTCCTCGCGTGTGGCGATGGACATCTTATACAGCCATTCTGTCTTCAGGATACCGTTTGCTCTCTCTGCTATGGCATTCTCCAGCGGATCTCCGCTCTGTGTCATGCTGATG
>CASGCS010000003.1 GCA_949300025.1 uncultured bacterium
ATTTGACTCTTGGAATTGCGCTCTAGCATGACCCGCACTCTCGCGGGCCTGCTGCTTGTCTTGTATTGCATCTCTTCAATGAACTTCCCCAAACGGGAGCGCAAAGATACGCACTTTTTTCGCCTTTGCAAATATTTTTTGCTCCGATTTTTTCAGCAATCGCTGTAGGTTTTTATAATAAATTGATAAACTATTCATTATAGCAATAAAATTTTTCAAGATTTTTCATTTTTATTTCAGATGTCACTTTTTCAAAAAAAATCGCCTGCTTTTCAAATAAAAGTTTTATCTTTGCCTCCGACAATGAAAGCATACAGATACATATCGCAATCAGATACCGAATATTGGCATGTCCGACGATAAAAGCCGGATTTTCATTGTACATCCATAAGGATTGTTGCATATCGCATCAATTTTATTCTCGATACATATTTTATACATAAGACAAGCCCGCAGTGTGGGCCTATCTACAAATTAACTTTTTGCTGTAAAAGATGAAAATAAATGTATATGTGGCCAATGAGTCCCATACAGTTTATGCAGAGGAGATTTGCAATTTAGTTTATGTTTCCGCCCAGGAAAGGGGAACGGGCATTGCAAAACGCTCTCCTGAATATATAAAGGAGAAGATGATAGATGGCAAGGCCGTAATAGCGATTGCCGAAGACGGAACATTTGCCGGGTTTTCCTATATAGAGACATGGAGCCATACGAAGTTCGTAGCCAACTCAGGACTTATAGTGGCACATCAGTTCAGGAAAACCGGGCTGGCGCGCAGGATAAAACAGAAGATATTCGAACTTTCACGCACCATGTACCCCTATGCCAAGATATTCAGCATTACGACCGGACTGGCTGTCATGAAAATCAATTCAGACTTGGGATACAGGCCGGTTCCCTTCTCTGAACTCACATCTGACATGGAATTCTGGAACGGATGTCAGGGATGCCGCAACTTCGACATTCTTGCACGCAACGATTATAAAATGTGCCTCTGCACGGCATTGCTTTACGACCCTGCGAATGAAAAGCACAAAAGTTCGATTGCCACCAAAGTGGGCAAGGGAATCGCCCTGCCGTTCAAGACAATTGGAAAGACATTGCTGCCATCGATAAAGAAAAACAAAAAGAGATAATCATTAAAACTTAAAATACAATGAATTCAAAAGTTGTTCTCGCTTTCAGCGGAGGTCTGGACACCTCGTTTTGCGTTCCCTATCTTAAGGAAAAGGGGATGGAAGTTCACACAATAACCGTAAATACCGGAGGCTTTTCTGCAGAAGAGGCCGACAGGATAGAGAAAAGGGCCCTTCAGCTTGGCGCAGCCTCACATACCACGATAGATGCGGTAGACACTTATTATAATAAGGGAATAAAATACCTTATTTTCGGAAATATCCTCAAGAATTCCACATACCCGCTCTCTGTAAGTTCCGAAAGGGCATTTCAGGCATTGGAGGTATTGAAACATGTAAAGAAAATCGGAGCAGACCATGTCGCTCACGGAAGTACAGGGGCTGGCAACGACCAGGTAAGATTTGACCTCGTTTTTGAGGTGCTTGCACCGGAAGTGAAAATTCTGGCTCCCATTAGGGAGCTAGCCCTTACAAGAAAGGAGGAGATAGACTTCCTTGTAAAGCACGGGTTCAACTTCAGTTGGGAAAAATCAAAATACTCGATTAATCAGGGAATCTGGGGAACCAGCATAGGCGGAGTGGAGACTCTGAATTCAAGCGGGTACCTGCCTGAAGAGGCATATCCTCACCATGCAGATAAAGATGGGGAGGAAAAGGTTACGATAGAGTTTGAAAATGGAGAACCTGTAGGATTGAACGGTAAAAAGTCTTCGCCTGTGCAGGTGATAAGGGAGCTTGCCCGAATTGCAAACGCATACGGGGTGGGCAGAGACATGCATGTAGGCGATACTATTATCGGAATCAAGGGAAGAGTGGGTTTTGAAGCCGCTGCACCGCTCATTATCGTAAAGGCGCACCATCTGCTGGAGAAACATGTGCTGACAAAAAATCAGCTCTACTGGAAAGAGCAGATTGCCAACTTCTATGGGCAGCTTATGCATGAAGCCCAGTATCTCGACCCCACAATGAGAGACATGGAGGCCTTCATGGAGAGCACGCAAAAGAGCGTATGCGGAAGCGTGGAGGTATTGCTGCGCCCCTACAATTTCTTTGTTCTCGGATGCAAGAGCCAATACGACATGATGAGTTCGAAATTCGGCGAGTACGGAGAAATAAACAAATCATACACGGCCGCAGATGTGGTAGGCTTTACAAAAGTGTTGGCAAACCCTCTGAAAATATACTACTCTCTGCACCCGGACGAGAAGAAAAAGGAAGAAAACAACTAATCTGCCAGAAAAATGATAAAGGCGTCGATAGCGGGAGGCACCGGATATACGGCCGGGGAACTGATAAGGATATTGCTCAACCATCCGGAAGTCGAGATAGAGTCGGTATTGAGCACTACGTCGGTTGGAACAGATGTGGCCGAGATTCACAGAGACCTTATTGGAGACACTTCACTGAAGTTCTCCGACAAACCGTCAGACCCCGATGTAATATTCCTGTGTCTGGGACACGGACTTTCAAGAGAATTTCTCTCAACGACAGAACTTCCTGAAAGGTGCAGGATTATAGATCTGGGCAACGACTTCAGGCTGGACCCCGATTTTGGAGAAAAAAGGTTCGTTTATGGCCTTACAGATACATTTCGGGATGAAATTACAGGAGCAGAGTGCGTTGCAAACCCGGGATGTTTTGCAACAGCCATACAGAGTGCGATAACTCCGCTGGCCAAAAACGGGCTGTTGAATGACACGGTTGAAGTTACGGCCATTACCGGAGCAACTGGAGCCGGAAAGAAACTGAGCCAGACAGGACACTTCAGTTACAGAGACAACAATCTCTCCATCTATAAACTTTTTACTCACCAGCATCTGGGAGAGATAAAAAGGACACTGGAAAGAGTCATGGGCGCCACCCCTCCAAGAATAAACTTTGTTCCGTTCAGGGGAGATTTCACCCGAGGGATTTTTGCCAGCGTATATACCAAGTGGCATGGCGGTGCTGATGCGGCAGGAATATACCGGGAATATTATGAAAAATCTCCGTTTGTACATGTTTCAGACAAGGAAGTCAGCCTGAAAGAGGTTGTAAACACCAACAAGGTTTTATTGCATGTAGAGGTAATCGACGGTTATATCCACATCTCATCTGTGATAGACAATCTCATCAAGGGGGCGAGCGGACAGGCTGTCGAAAACATGAACCTCATGTTCGGCCTTGAACAGAGCACCGGACTGAAACTCAAGCCAAGCGCTTTTTAAAAAAGAATAAAATATCTCTGATATATGGATATGTTTGACGTTTATCCCGTATGGGATATAGAGCCTGTCAGGGGAGAAGGATGCAGGCTCTGGGACAAGGATGGAATTGAATATCTTGATCTGTACGGAGGCCACGCCGTCATAAGCATCGGCCACTCCCACCCCACCTATGTGGAGGCGGTAAAAAGACAGGTCGAAAAACTCGGATTCTACTCCAATTCGGTAAAAAACTCCCTGCAGAAAGAACTTGCATCAAAACTCGGCCGGATGTGCGGCTATCCCGAATACTCTCTGTTTCTGTGCAACAGCGGTGCAGAGGCAAATGAAAATGCATTGAAACTGGCCTCCTTTCATACCGGGCGTAAAAAAATACTAGCCATTTCAAAAGCCTTTCACGGCAGGACATCCGGAGCGGTGGAGGCTACCGACAACCCGGCCATTCAGTCTGAGTTCAACCGCAACAACAATGTTACCTTCATAAGGATGAACGACATTGCAGAGGCGGAGCGGGAACTGGAGACCAAAGAGTATGCGGCACTGATAATAGAAGGTGTCCAGGGAGTTGCCGGCATATTCGTACCTGAAGCATCTTACATGCAGAAGATAAGGGAACTCACTGAAAAGTGCGGCACTGTGCTGATTTTGGACGAGATACAGTCCGGATATGGCAGAACAGGCAAATTTTTCGCCCACCAGCATGCAGGCATAAGGGCCGATATAATAACCGTAGCCAAGGGAATCGCCAACGGCTTTCCTATGGGCGGAGTAATAATAACGCCGCAGATTAAGGCAAAATACGGAATGCTCGGCACAACATTCGGAGGCAACCACCTCGGATGCGCGGCAGCTGTCGCCGTACTGGATGTAATGAAAAGTGAAAACTGCATTGAAAATGCCGCGAAGACCGGAGCCTACCTGATGGAAAAGCTGCAAGGCAACAAGGCCATAAAGGAACTTAGGGGCATTGGTCTTATGATTGGAATAGAGTTGCACGACAATTACTTGGAAATGAGAAACGAACTGCTCTCCAAAAAGAAAATCTTCACCGGAGCTGCAGGAAAGGGCGTAATAAGACTGCTGCCGCCGCTCTGCATCACAATGGAGCAGGCCGACAGGTTCATAGAAGCATTTAACGATTTAAGCAAATAGAAATGAGACATTTTACCTGCGTAAACGACATAGGAGACCTTAAGGAGGCAATTAAAAAAGCACAATATGTCAAGCATAATCCCTATGCAGATTCTGCACTCGGGAAAAACAAGACAATGCTGCTGATTTTCTTCAATTCAAGCCTCAGAACCAGACTGAGCACACAAAAGGCGGCGCTCAATCTGGGAATGAACGCCATAGTGCTCGACATCAACCAGGGAGCATGGAAACTGGAGACAGAACTCGGGGTTGTTATGGACTCCGACAAGCCCGAACATCTGCTCGAAGCCATTCCTGTAATGGGTTCTTACTGCGATATAATCGGGGTACGCTCTTTTGCCCGCTTCGAAAGCAAGAATGACGACTATTCCGAAAAGATCCTTACACAGTTCATCGAATATTCCGGACGGCCTGTTGTCAGCATGGAAGCGGCCACGCGCCATCCGCTGCAGAGTTTTGCAGACCTCATTACAATAGAGGAATACAAAAGACGCGAAAGGCCAAAGGTCGTGCTCACATGGGCCCCGCATCCGAAATCTCTGCCCCAAGCCGTTCCCAACTCATTTGTGGAGTGGATGAAGGCAGCAGATTATGAATTTGTAATAACCCATCCGCACGGCTATGAACTGAGCCCGGCATTTACAGAGGGCTGCACAATAGAGTATGACCAGAAAAAGGCTTTTGAAGGAGCTGATTTCATATACGCCAAAAACTGGAGCGCATTTGCAGACCCGAACTACGGCAAGGTTATCTCAATGGATAAAAGCTGGACAGTAGACAAAGCCAAGATGGATTTGACAGACAACGCCTATTTCATGCATTGTCTGCCTGTCAGGAGAAACATGATTGTCACCGATGAAGTCATAGACAGTCCGAACTCCATTGTAATACCGGAAGCGGCAAACAGGGTCGTATCTGCCCAGACCGTACTCAAGGAGATATTGTTGAATCTGTAAAAACCGGAAAATGAAAAGTGTAACCATAGTAAAAATCGGCGGCAACATTGTAGACAAACCTGATGCGCTGCAATATTTTCTAAACAATTTCCAGAAATATGAAGGTCCGAAAGTGCTCATACACGGAGGCGGAGCAATTGCCACCCAGCTCTCAAAGGATCTTGGCATCGAGGTAAAGATGCACAAGGGGCGCAGGATAACAGACGAAGCCACTCTGAAACTGGTCACGATGGTTTATGCCGGACTGATAAACAAACAGATAGTTGCATCACTGCAAAAAATAGGATGCAATGCCCTGGGACTCTGCGGTGCAGACGGGGACTGCGTACCGGCGACTAAAAGGAAAGCGTCCTCCATTGACTGGGGATTCGTAGGAGACGTAGATCCAAAAAAGATAAACGTATCGCTTCTACACTCGCTTCTTGCAAAGGGAATCACCCCCGTATTTTGTGCAATCACACATGACGGCAACGGTTCTCTGCTCAATACCAATGCAGACACGATGGCTTCAAGCATAGCTGTCGCCCTTGCCTCGGAATATTATGTAAGGCTTATCTATTGCTTTGAAAAAGACGGCGTCCTGAGCGACCCGAACGACAACGACTCTCTCATTCCGCTCATAACCCAGAACAGTTACAGCCAGTTGCTGGACGAAGGCAAGGTCGTAGACGGAATGATACCTAAGTTGGACAATGCATTTCTCGCCTTGAGGGAAGGTGTTGCCGAAGTCATAATAAAACATGCAGACAATCTGCTGAACGACAGGGAGACACTGCTGAAACTCTAAAACCGTAACAGGCCGCCTCTAAAATGGAATACACTGAGAAAAAACTGGATGCTGCAACCGGGCTTTTGCAAAGCCTTGTCAGAATTCCTTCTTACACATTCAACGAAGAGGAGATTGCCGATTTTCTGGAAAGCTTCCTGCTGGAGAGGAGCAGCACTCTTTCTCCCGGCTACAATGTTGAGCGGATAAAAAACAACCTGCTGCTCTACAGCCGCGGATATTCTTCAGAAAGAAGAACCTTGCTCTTCTGTGCCCACATAGATACAGTAAAGGAATCTGAAAACTATACTTTCGACCCTTTTTGCGGAGCGCTTTCAGACGGCCGCATCCTCGGGCTTGGAAGCAATGATGACAAAGGGGCTGCCACTGCCGCAATATTTGCTTTCCTGTATTATATGGAAATGCACGGCAAAATGAAAATCAATGTGGTATTGGCGCTTTGCGCCGAAGAAGAGAGGGGTGGTGAGAACGGCATAACCGCAGTGGTCGGGAATCTGGACAAATATGGAATCAAACCCGATTGGGCTGTAGTCTGCGAACCTACAAATCTTGAAGCGGCCGTTGCAGAAAGGGGACTTCTGGTCATAGATGCCACTGCCACCGGTATAAGCGGACATGCCGCAAGAGAAGAGGGAGTCAACGCACTCTACATTGCACTGGATGATATTGCCATACTTCGCGGCTACAGATTTGGAAAGACATCGCCCATGATGGGAAATGTCAAACTCTCTGTAACGCAGATAAACTGCGGAACAGCTCACAATGTAATTCCGGACAAATGCACCTTTACCATAGACATACGCCCCACCGAACAGTATGACAACGCAGAAATTGTAGAGTTGCTCAGCCGCGCCGTCAAAAGCGAACTTAAAGCCAGGAATCTGAAAAACAAAAGTTCAGCTACACCGCAAGGCTGTCTGCTTGCAGAGTGGGCAGAAGTTTCAGGCGTTGCTAAAGTTGTCTCTCCAACCACGTCGGACTGGGGGAAAATAAGTTTTCCGGCCATGAAAATAGGCCCCGGGAAATCTGAACGGAGCCATAAGGCCGATGAATTCATCACTGTCGGCGAACTGAAAGGCGGCATGGAAAAATATATTGAAATCATAGATTTTATAAACGAAAGGGAAAAATAAGAGATGGGAACACTTTGGAACAAAGGAGTATCTGCGACTCAGGCAGTTGAAGATTTTACAGTAGGAAACGACAGGGTCTTGGACATGAGGCTGGCAAAATATGATGTCATAGGCTCGAAAGCCCACATAAGGATGCTTGCCCAAATAGGTCTGCTTGAAGAAGAGGAGGAGAAGGTACTGCAAAATGGATTGGACCAGATTCTGAAAGAGATTGAGGAAGGGAACTTCAGGCTGGATGACGACATTGAAGATATACATTCCCAGGTAGAACTCAATCTTACAGGGAAACTGGGGGAAATAGGCAAGAAAATCCACTCCGGACGCTCCAGAAACGATCAGGTCTTGGTAGACATCAAACTCTTTCTCAGAGAGGAACTGGAAAAACTGCGCGATTCTGTGGTCTCCCTGTTCGATACATTGCAAAATCTGAGCGAAAAATACAAGGATGTACTCCTTCCGGGCTACACCCACACCCAGATAGCGATGCCCTCCTCTTTCGGACTATGGCTCGGGGCATACGCAGAAAGCCTGACAGACGACATGCAGATGCTCAGGGGGGCATACAGGATAGTAAATCAGAATCCGTTGGGCTCTGCAGCCGGATATGGAAGTTCATTCCCTCTGGACAGAGAACTCACCACCAGGATTCTAAAATTCGAAACACTCAATTACAATTCTATCGCTGCACAGATGAGCCGCGGAAAAAGCGAAAGGGCGGTAGCCTCTGCAATGGGCTGTCTGGCCTTTACTCTTAACAAACTGGCATCAGACTGTATCCTTTACATGTGTCCGAATTTCGGATTCATCTCTTTCCCTGATGAACTTACAACAGGCTCCAGCATCATGCCTCATAAAAAGAACCCCGACGTATGGGAGATAATCCGCGGCAACTGCAACAGAATCGAGAGTACGCAAAACGAAATAGCCCTGCTCACTACAAATCTGATACATGGATATCACAGAGATTATCAACTGCTTAAAGACATACTGTTCCCGGCATTGGAACTTATGCACAAGTCTGTAGCCATGGCCGGTTACATGCTGGAAAACATGAGAGTAAACAAGCATATTCTCGAGGATTCAAAATATGAATACCTCTTTACCGTAGAGGAGGTAAACAGACGGGTTTTAAAAGGTGTCCCCTTCAGAGAAGCATACAAAAGCGTTGGAGAAGAGGTGAACGGCAAAAAATTCCATTACAGCGGATTCGGAGAGATGAAAAAGCCGTCGGTCGAGGCATTGGGCCATACTCACAGCGGAAGCATAGGCAACCTGTGCACAGAAAAAATCAGGGAAAAGATGGAAAAAGCGCTTTTCTAATCTATTTTAACTCCGTTGCCATCGTACCAGACAGCATCGAATATCGAGAAATTCGTATTGACTTTTGTCTTCAGCCTGCATGCGAATTTCTTGCACCATTGCTTTCTTATGCTGTTAAAGAGACCTCTGTTGAGATACCCCTCCAGAATTGGGTTCAACTCTAAAATAAAAGATTTGATATTCCGCTCTTTAACATAGTAGGCCAACTGCCTCTCAAGTTTTTCGTCGATAAGGATTGTAGGGGCAATCTCGCCGGTGCCGTGACACATCGGGCACTGTTCGTTCACTTTTATCTCAATGGCAGGCCTTACCCTCTGACGGGTAATCTGCATCAGCCCGAACTTTGTAAGCGGAAGAATATTGTGCTTGGCCCTGTCTCCCGACAGCAGTTCCTGCATATGCTTGTAAAGCAAGTTCCTGTTCTCGGCAGACTCCATATCTATGAAGTCCACGATTATTATCCCGCCCATATCTCTCAGTCTGAGCTGACGGGCAATCTCTTCCGCAGCATTTACATTTACCTGAAAGGTGTTCTGCTCCTGTTCCATACCGTTTTTGGCACGTATGCCGCTGTTTACGTCAACCACATGCATCGCTTCAGTATGCTCTATGATTATGTAGGCTCCCTGCTTGAGCGGGACTATTCTTCCGAAAGAACCTTTTATCTGTTTGGTGACGTCGAAATGGTCGAATATCGGAGTGCCGCCTTTGTATAATTTTACAATACGCTTTTGCTCCGGAGCAATAGTGGCAATATAATCCTCTATCTCCGCACATACAGTCTGGTCGTTGACATAGATGTTGGAGAAGGTGTCGTTCAGCAAATCCCTCAGTATCGTGGTAGTCTTGCTGTTCTCGGTGAAAAGCAGATGAGGAGGCTTGGATTTTGCCAGTTTTGGCCATGAATCTTCCCATTTTTTTATCAGCATCTTGAGCTCTGCATCAAGGATGGCTGCTCCCTTTCCTTCGGCCGCAGTTCTTATTATGACACCGTAATTTTTAGGCAAGATACTGTAGACCAACCTTTCAAGCCTGCGCTTCTCCTCTTTCAGCGTAATTTTCTGTGAAACGCTTACCTTGTCTGCAAAGGGCAGAAGCACCAGATTCCTGCCTGCAATGGAGATTTCAGCCGTAAGTCTCGACCCCTTCGTAGAGATAGGCTCCTTGACAATCTGTACGATGATAGGCTGACCCACCTCCAGCACATCTGCAATCTTTCCCTCCTTGTCAAGGATAGAGCCAATCTCTATTCCTGAATAGAATGAACGGAAATCGCGATTGGGATTAATCTGTTTTGCGAACTTGTCGAAAGAGATGAAATTCAGGCCGAGATCAAGATAATGGATAAAGGCGTCCTTGTCGTCGCCTATGTCCACAAAGGCGGCGTTAAGCGCAGGCATAACCTTCTTGACCCGCCCAAGATAGACGTCCCCGACCGAAAACGACACATTGTTCTGCTCCTTGTTAAGTTCCACCAGCCTGTGATTTTCAAGCAACGCAAAGGACACCGCTTCGGTACGGACATCAATTATCAGATCTCTCTCCATTCAGTCAAAATTAAACAGCATTACAAAACAAGAGAACGGCAATAACATTACCGCTCTCTTAAATTTCAAGACAATAACTACTTACGCTTCTTATGTCTATTCTTGCGAAGACGTTTTTTGCGTTTGTGGGTAGCCATTTTATGTCTCTTTCTCTTCTTTCCGCTTGGCATAATCCAAATTATTTAACGTTAGATTTAACCTTGCTCATAAATACTTTTGCAGGTTTGAATGCGGGAATATTGTGAGCAGGGATTATTAAAGTAGTATTCTTAGATATATTTCTAGCAGTCTTCTTTGCACGTTTCTTTACTATGAAGCTACCGAAACCGCGCAAATATACATTTTTATTCTTTGCCAAAGAATCTTTAACGTTATCCATGAAAGATTCTATTACACTTTGAACAGCAATCTTCTCAAGACCGGTTGCTTTTGCAACCTCGTTGACAATATCAGCTTTAGTCATAATAATAAAATATTAAAAGGTTAGTTATTTCTGGAGGGCAAAAATAAAGCATTTTTTCTAAATAATACCAACAATAACGAAAAAAAAACAAGACTTTTCGCATTTGGGACCAAATTAAATGCAAGACAATAAGGAATTTATGTAGCCAATATTTTATATCTGATTAAATATCTTGCTGTTAAGGAAAATCTGCCGTACCAAGTTTGGCATAGAGATTGACAAATAGCAGCAGGCATCACTATATATTGAATATAGGAGTGCTTACTGACAAATTGACATAAATAATACATAGATGAAGTTACCAGAGTTATTTTTAAATCAAATGGAGAGCGGAGGAATGAGTGTATTGCCTGTGATGAGCATAGACGCCGGAGCAAATCTGGAAGAGGCGGACCTTCCGAGGACCCTGCCTGTTCTGGCATTGCGCAATGTCGTGATTTTTCCGGGAACGATAACCCCTATCACAGTCAGCAGGGAGAAATCTTTGAAACTGGTCAAGGCGCTGTACAAGTCTACAAAAATCATAGGTACCGTAACTCAAAAGGATGCCAGAGTGGAAGAACCCGCAAAGAGCGACCTGTTCGATGTAGGAACTTCATGCAGGATATTGAAAACAATAGAATTGCCCGACGGAGGGCTGACAGTCCTGCTGAGGGGGCTGAAAAAGTTCCAGTTGGACGACATTATTGCCGATGAACCGTATCTGCTTGGAAACGTCACATATATTCCGGAAATATATCCCGGGAACGATGCCGATGTGGAACCTGTGTGCGACGCTATAAAAGATGCGGCCATGCATATAATAAAGCTCTCGCCGCATATCCCGCAGGAGGCAGGCTTTGCAATAAGGAACATCGACGGATGCGAGTTCATCACCAACTTCATAGCCTCTTCGATGGATTTGGAGGATATTGGAAAAAAGATTGAGCTTCTTAAGATAAACTCGATAAAGGAAAGGGCATACAAGCTGCTTGAACTGCTTAACAAGCAGATTGAAATCCTTAAAATAAAGGATGACATACAGCAGAAGGTAAAAAGCGAAATCGACCAGCAGCAGAGAGAGTACTATCTGAACAATCAGCTCAAGACCATCCAGGAAGAGTTGGGTATGGATGGAAACGGAGAAGATATTGCAGAACTCAGGGCAAGGGCTGCAAAAAAGAAATGGCCGGACTATGCGGCAAAGGCTTTTGAAAAGGAACTGCAAAGACTGGAGAAGATAAACCCCAACGCTCCGGAATATGCCATAGAACTCAACTATGCAGAGTTCATGGTAGACTTGCCTTGGGATGAAGTGTCTACAGACAATCTGGATTTAAAGAACGCACAGAAGGTATTGGACAGGGACCACTACGGTCTGGAGACAGTAAAAGACAGAATAATAGAATATTTGGCCGTTCTCAAGCTTAAAGGGGATATGAAGTCTCCCATAATATGCCTTTACGGCCCTCCGGGAGTAGGAAAAACCTCCCTGGGCAAATCGGTCGCCAGGGCGCTCGGCAGGAAATATGGCAGAATCTCGCTCGGAGGCATGCATGACGAATCCGAAATAAGAGGCCACAGGAGAACCTACATAGGCGCCTTGCCGGGCAGGATACTGGATGCCATTCGCAAGGCAGGCACATCGAATCCGGTACTCGTTCTGGATGAGATAGACAAGGTTAGTTCCGACTTCAGGGGCGACCCGGCGTCTGCATTGCTCGAAGTACTTGATCCGGAACAAAATACTACATTCCACGACAATTACCTCGACATAGACTATAACCTGTCGCATGTCCTGTTCATAACAACTGCGAACAACATAAGCTCAATCCACCCTGCACTTCGCGACAGAATGGAAATGATTCCCGTAAGCGGGTATCTGGCAGAGGAGAAGTATCATATTGCAAAGGATTACCTCATACCCAAGCAAAAGGAGCAGCATGGACTGGAGAGTTTCAAGTTGAGTAAAAGCGCTGTCAATACGATTATAAACGAATATACACGGGAATCAGGTGTCAGGAACCTCGACAGGCAGATTGCCAAGGTTGCCAGAAACATTGCAAAGAGAATTGCATTGGAGGAGGAGGTTCCCGCCGTTCTGGAAAGCGAAGATGTCAAAAAGATATTGGGCCTTCCCGTAAACATGCACGACATGCAGAAAGGAAACGAAGCCACAGGAGTTGTGACCGGCCTTGCATGGACTGAAATGGGAGGAGAGATTCTCTTTGTAGAGTGCAGCCTCAGCAAGGGCAAGGGCAATCTCACGCTTACCGGAAATCTCGGAGACGTAATGAAGGAGTCTGCAATGATTGCTTACCAGTATGTGAAGGCACACCCCTCTCTGCTTGGTGTAAAGCCTGAAATATTCGGAAAATACGACCTTCATGTACATGTTCCGGAAGGAGCAATTCCAAAAGACGGACCTTCGGCCGGCATAACAATGGTGAGCGCCATAGCGTCTGCCTTCAAGAAAAAGAAGGTAAAACACTCCATTGCAATGACCGGAGAGATGACATTAAGGGGCAAGGTGCTTCCTGTGGGAGGCATCAAGGAGAAAATTCTTGCAGCAAAGAGGGCCGGCATAAAGACTATTGTGCTTTCATCTGAAAACGAGAGAGATATAAAAGAAATAAAGGACATATACATAAAGGGATTGACCTTTAAATATGTAGACACCATGGAAGATGTCCTGAAATTCATTTTCTAACCGTTTTTGCCATGGATGTAAAGATAGACTCCGAATGGAGAGAGATTCTTAAGGAAGAGTTCGACAAAGAGTATTTCAGGAACATTGTTTCATTCCTTCACCGTGAAAAGCGCGAGGGAAAGACGATATATCCTCCGGGGTCTCTTATATTCAATGCATTCGACACGACTCCATTCAGCAAGGTAAAGGTAGTGATACTCGGGCAGGATCCATATCACGGAGCCGGACAGGCACACGGGCTCTCATTTTCCGTTCCCGACGGCATTCCCGTTCCTCCTTCACTGAAGAATATATACAAAGAGATAGAAGAGGATCTCTCGGTAAGAATAAACAAGAACGGGTCGTTGGTCCAGTGGGCCAGACAAGGCGTATTTCTGCTCAATGCAGTTCTCACTGTAAGGGCATCGTCGCCTACATCGCACAGCGCAATAGGCTGGAGTACCTTTACAGACGCTGTTATCAAGGCGCTTTCAGACAAAAGGGAGCATCTGGTCTTTATGTTGTGGGGCAATTATGCAAGAAGCAAAAAGAGCCTGATAGACGGCAGCAGGCATCTTGTCCTGGAAGCGGCTCACCCCTCCCCTCTTGCCCGCGGGGCATTTTTCGGATGCCGTCACTTTTCAAAATGCAACAGATACTTGCAGGAGCACGGAGAAACTCCGATAGACTGGACTAAATAAACAGGAATTGCGGACCGAACGGCCCGCAATTCTTTTATCCGGCAGCTGAAAGATTCCGGTTATTTAACCTCCACTGAACCGTTCTGCTCCTCAACAGGGTTCTCGGCACTCTGGCTGAGTATCATAATCTCTCTGCCAAGCGAGTCGCAAAGTGTCAGGGTGCTGTCGCTAAGAGAGTAGGAAGCGACATTCATCATATTGGCGATAAACTGCTGCTCGAACTCCATGTTGGGACCTGCCATTCTGGTCATTCCAGAGGGCATAAGCTTCAAGGAGTTGGTATCTGCAGCCAGTTCATAACTGCCGAAATAATAGTTGCATCCGCCATTTCCGGCCATTTGGCAACTGTCGAGGAAAGAGATTGTAACATCCTGGTCTGTAGGCACGGCAAGTTCCACGCTGTCTACATTCATGGATTTCAAAATCCAAGTGGTTTCGCTCTGCAACTTTTGCATGGGTGAATCTGTTTCAGTTGTTTTGGTGTTGTTGGCACACTGCACGAACAAGAGTGCAGCCACTGCCATAAGAGATACTTTTACTAAATTTTTCATCATAACTGCAATTGTTTTGAAAATTCTGTCTGTCTATTTTCTTTCGCTCACTTCGTCCAGAAGGTAAAGAATAGAGCGGAACGTTACGCCGCTATTGCGTGAAAGGCCTATTTCGCACGTACGGCTCGTTGCATATCCGGCAACGCAGGGCTTCCCGCTGCCATCTGCTCTGCCGTCTATCTGCTCCTTAAGATGGCGCAGGCCATGAGTGTTCAGTTCAGGGTATGTAAAACCTCTGTCTCCTGCAAAACCGCAACAGTTGCTCTCCAGCACTACAACCTGGTCTGAACAAAGTTTTGCCAAATCGTAAAGCATGTTGTCCACACCCAGTTTTTTTGTAGAGCAGACTGCAAATACTGCAATTTTCTCGTGTTTGGGTGTAATTTTGAGTCTGGGCAAGAGATATTTCGTAATGAATTCAGCAGGCTCGTAAAGTTTCAGTTTTGAGTCCATGTTCACATGCATGGTATAAAGGCATGGCGACATGTCGCACAGTATCGGGTACTTTCCATTTTCGGAGGCCTTCACCAATGCATTCTCCAACTCGTCAGAAGCTTTTTTGCCGGCCTCCACATAGCCTTTGCTTGAAAAGGCCATGCCGCAGCAGAGCCTGTCAAGATTCTCCGGATAGACTATCTCATACCCGGCCTTTCTTATGAGTTTGGCTGTGAGCCTTGTAATTTCCAACTCTTTAGAGTAGCTCTTGCTGACTCCCATGCTTCTGGTTATACATGAAGGGAAATAGACAATCTTTTCTGCATCCGGCCTGCTCTCCCTTGAGGCGGAGAAATCTATCTTATGGGCTCCCTTTGGAAAATATTCATTCCACATTGGAACGAGATTGCCGCTGATTTTACGCACTCCGGTAGCCATTGCGCCAAAGAGGGCCTTTCCAAAGAGCATGCGCATTCCATAAACCGCATTGAGAGAGGCACGCATTCCGCTTGTAACCTTGTCCATGTTTGAGGCAATCCTGACAGCTCTTGCTTCGCTTTTCGGCGAGTGCTTTGCATGTCTGATACTTTTTATAAGTTTGCCCGTGTCTACCTTGACAGGACATTTCATTGCGCAGAGGCTGTCTGTCGCACATGTTTCATCACCCCAGTAACGGTACTGCTTCTGCATCTCGGCAGCAATATGAGGCTCCTCCCCGCTCCTGCGCAAACGCTCCATCTCCCTGAAACTTGCCACTCTCTGCCTCGGCGAGAGCGTCAGCCCCTCTGCAACGCAAGTTCCTTCGCAAAAGCCGCACTCCATGCACTTGTCCACAATTTCATTGGTCTGAGGACAGGGCTTGAGATTCTCGACATGCACGTTTTTGTCGCTGTTGAGTATCACCCCCGGATTCAGGATTCCCTTGGGGTCGAAAATCTCCTTCACCTCTTTCATCAGCGCGTAAGCCTGCTCTCCCCATTCGAGTTCCACGAACGGAGCCATGTTCCTTCCGGTGCCATGCTCAGCCTTCAATGAACCGTCATATTTTGCAACCACGAGATTTGCAATGTCATCCATGAACTTTTTATATCTCTCCACCTCCGACGGAGTAGTAAAATCCTGATTGAACATGAAATGCAGGTTGCCGGCCAGCGCGTGACCGAATATCACGGCATCATCGTATCCGTTGTCATGGAAAACCTCTCTCAAATCAGTGGTTGCCTCCGCAAGACGGTGAACCGGGAAACATATATCCTCTATGATTGCAGTAGTGCCGCTTCTGCGCATGCCTGCAACTGTCGGCAATGTCTCCTTCCTGATTTTCCACAGGGCCGCCTGCTCCTTTGCATCCTTTGTAAATGAATAGGGCACCTCTGTCTCAAACTCCTTTATCGCAGCGGAAATCTGTTCGATTTTGCCGTTGAGCAGCACATCATCTTCCGCTGTGGTCTCTATAAGCAACCCGCAGGCCCCCTCGGAGAGGCTCTTGAGCAGAGAGGGGACACCGTCTGCATTCTCCACCGAACGCAGGGCAGCCCTGTCCATCAGTTCCACTGCGGAAACAGGCTGGTCTCTGAGCACCTGTACAGCCCTGCACGCCTCCTTTATGGTAGGATAGACTGCAAGGGCGAGCCCTTTATGCTTATGGTCTATTATTGTATTATAGGTAATGGAGGCTATAAATGCCAGCGTACCTTCCGAACCTATTATAAGATGTTTGAGAATATCGAAGCCGTTTTTGTAATCTACAAAGGCATTGAGGCTGTATCCGGTGGTATTCTTTATCTTGTATTTTTTCCTTATCCTCTCCCGGAGCTCCTCATCCGAGTCTATCCTTTCGGCCATCTTCTCCAACTTCTCCAGCATCTGGCCATGGGTCTTGACAAACTCATTGCGTGACTGTTCGTCGGATGTATCGAGCACGGTTCCGTCTGAAAGGATTACTTTGATTTCGGCTATGGTCTTATAAGAGTTGTCCGTAGTGCCGCAGCACATTCCGCTGGCGTTGTTAGCCGCGATACCGCCGATCATGGCTGAATCTATTGATGCCGGGTCAGGACCTATCTTCCTGCCATACGAAGCCAGATAACGGTTCGCCATACCGCCCCTTATACCGGGCTGCAATTTGATTTTAAGACCTCCGTCCAATATCTCATAGTTCTTGAATCCGTGCGTGGCAATTACCAGAACAGAGTCTGAAATTGCCTGACCGCTCAAAGACGTTCCGGCCGCCCTGTAGGTTACAGGGATGTTCATCTCGTATGCGCACTTTGCAATATACTGTATCTCTTCTTCGCTTACCGCACGCACAACCAGTTTTGGAATCAGTCTGTAAAACGAGGCATCCGTCCCGAAAGCAAGTGTGCTGAGAGCATCATGCAACAACCTCTCACGGGGTATCACCTTGTTGAGTCTTTCATAGAAACTTTTATATTTGCCACTTATCATAATGTATCTGTTATTGTTCCTTTTCTCTGTTTTCAAGCATTTTAAACAAATACTCCAAATCCTGCGGCGCGACATTCTTTGCCAACACCACATTGTTTGCATCGAGCAGGTATATCTGCGGGACCTCTTTCAGGAAATAATTTTCAAAGATAACACTACTTTTCGTATCATCCCACAAATTTATCCAGTCCAGGTCATTTTCAATAATATACTTGAGCCATTTGTTACGGTCGCGCGCAGTATTGACTGCAATTATCCTGCAATCGAGAGCATCTGCATACCTCTTCTTCAAATCCTTTAGAAGAACTGTCGTCTGGCTGCAGACTCCGCAATCAGGTTTGAAAAAATAGAGCAGCTTGTATTTGCCGCCGATGTCCCACAGGGAGAGAGAGGCTCCTCCTTCATTGACGAGATGCAGGTTTGCCGCCCGTTCTCCGAGCCGGTTCATATTGAATGCCTCCACAGCCTCTTTCAACTGCATGATATAATATTCGTCATTCCAGAGTGAAGCCTGCGGCACAATATATTTTTCCGCAAGATATACACTGCCCTGCTGCATGGCGTAACTGTCGGCCGAGGCCAGATAGAGGTAAAGTTCATCCGCCACTCTTTTATACAAATCCCCGTTGCGGGAGACTCTGCTGCAAACCGTATCTATAGTCCGCTCCACAAACTGCCTGTCTGTCTCTCCTCCGGCAAAGCAGCCATCAAAAAGACGGTGCATTTGGTCGCGCTCCGCCGAGAAACTGTCCAACAGCTGCCTCAGGCTTCCGGCATCGAGATTGCGCCCCACAATTACTCCATGTCTGTCTATCAGAAAAAGCTTTGGTGTGGAGAGAACGCCGTAAAGAAGATGGTAAGAACTTTCCGCTTCCGGATCCCATACATTAACCCAGTTCACAAAGGGGTTGTAACTGAAAAAATGTTTGTCTACATAACCTTTCCAGCGTGAAGAATCCGTACCTGTATATACGGAATAAAAATTGAGCACCCCTCTCTGATAATTGTCAATCACATTCACGATTTCAGGAGTCTGTGCGGTGCAATTCACGCAATCGTCGGTATAAAAATAGAGAATCGTGAATTCACCGCCGTGAACAGTCTCTATCAGACTTACGACACGGCCGGAGGTATCTTCTAGAGAGAGTTCCGCCGCTCTCTTTCCTACCAGCGAAGATGTATTAAACATAACGAAACTCTTTATCAGAAAGAGCTTGTCGCTATCTTCCAACTCTATTTCACCGTTCAGAAAATAATTTTCCGCAATATGGCAGGCAACACCTTCATGCCCCATGATCTTACTGTTATAGAACAGGTCAAATGCCTCTTCCGCCACAAGGGGCCTGAGATTTTCGGCAGACATTGCAATAAGGCTGTCTACCTTTGCAATCGCAACGCTGCAGCTGTTCATCTCCACTTTTTTCAGATATTCTACAATGTAGTTTCTTGCAAACCGGCTGTGCTCAACCTTGCTGTCGCAAACCAGGGCATATATGTCACTGCTGCTGGAACTCATCTTCAAAAAACTCTCCAGAAGAGAACCTCCTGCCTTTTCTGAAACCTCCAGATAGAGGCTGTCAATTATTTTCTGCATCTGTCCGGCAGAGGAAAGACTCTTCCAGCCCTCTTTCAGAAAATTCTGGAACCGGGCAAAGTATCTGTTCTCTTCACTTCCGCGTTCATGAAGCAGTTTGCCGGATGACATTCTGAATTCCTCCTTTACATAACCTGTCCGCGAAACGAAAAATTCAAATATCCCTCCACTGTACCTGACAGAATACTCTCCGGGAAGCAGCGGCGATTTTCCCTTGAAGAGAAACACTCCCTCCTTATCTGCCATTACAGAATCTATGTCAACCTTCCTGTCCCATTGCAAAAGTTGCAGGTACGCTTTTCCACCGCTCTCACCGGCATCTACTGCAATCCTGTATCCTGTTCTGGAATAGGCGGAACAGGATATTGCAACCAGCAACAGAGTGAAAAAATATTTAAGGACACCCATTGTCTCTGTTTGATATACGGCCTATTTGAGAATGGAGAGATCTACACCCCGTGGCAGAAACAGCGAAGCGTCTCCACCGTGAATCAGCACGTCGCGCACTACGGTTGACGATATAAAGGAGTACTCCTGACTTGCAGGGATGAAAAGGGAGACTACATCTGGATACATCTTTTTGTTTGCCTGGGCAATTACGCTCTCCAGTTCAAAATCCGTAGTGGTTCTCAATCCTCTTATTATACATTGCACGCCGAGCCTTCGGCACAAATCTATGGTCAGATCGGGATATGTGCATATCTCTATGCCGGAGAGATGCGCCGTTGCGGCTTTGATTATTTCAATTCTCTGTTGCAAAGTAAAATAACCGTTACGCTCTTTTGTAGAATTGTATCCTATCGCGATATAAATCTTGTCGAACAGTTTTAAAGCCGATTCCAACACATCGTAATGGCCTATGGTAAACGGGTCGAACGACCCGGGAAAAATCGCTTTTCGCATGACAGTCAGTTAAAATTTAGGCAAAAATAACATATTTTTGCATATCGGGTTACCTATTTGCCACACATGCTTTTACATTTATTTATATTATGACAAAAAGAACTGTTTTTCAAATTATTGCACCTGTCATTACTGTTTTTTTCATGATTGGATGCAACAAAACCGATACGTCCCGTATAGAGATAAGGCTTGCAGAGCGCAGCGCCGATGCAATATCCGGCAGCGATTTCATAAAACTGACAGACACTCTCGGTTTCGAGCAGAGGGAAGAGCTTATTGCCGATGAGATATTATCCGGAAACATTCCAGGCATGTTGCGCACATTCCGCACTATAGAATACGATGCTCCGGATGCAGAGGGCACACTGCACAAAGTAGAGCTCAATATCCTGCCCGATTACCTTGCAATAGGCTCCGACAGCGATTTTGTAAGGATGCCCATGGGGCCCTTGACAGCACAGAGAATTGCCGATTCGCTCTACTGCTCAATGCCTACCGCAATGATTGTGGACAAGATAGCGGCAGCGTCAGAGGGAGCGATAGAACCTTTCCCATTCAGGCCGCTCGGCGACAGGAATACAAGACCCGTCACCTTTGAAGACAGCAACAACGCCATAAACGCCCTCTACAAGGCAAAGGGGTACAGTCCCGGACAACTTATAAGCGGGTTGAAGAAAGATGTCATCATAACCAACAAAATTGCCGATGACACCTCGCGCTCCAACCATGTAACCATCTACGGATGGCACTATCCTGACGGAAGCAGAATACAGCCGTCAAACAATGTGCATGTGAATTATTATGTAGATTACAGCCATGGAATAAGATTGATATACAGAACAATAAAAATCGACGGAGTCGAATGCGACATTAAGCAGGCTCTCAAGGACCCGCTGCTTTACAAACTGCTCAGCGATGAAGAGGGGCCGATGAGCCGCCCGACATACAGCGGCGACACGCTGCATCCATCCGTTACCTTGTAATATATTTTCGACTCAGGCGCCTTACCACAGCCATTACTGTAAAAAGATAAAAGAGGAAAACGGAAACACGTCCGGTAATATCGCCGTAGGTGACAAAAACAGTCTGCCTGTCATTGAGCGGAAGACGGGCAGAGAGCCTATCCTTCTGCCACCACTCCGTAGATGATACTATTTCTCCACGCTCGTCAATAAAGGCTGAAATTCCGGTATTTGCGCTTCTTGCAATGGCTCTGCGCGTCTCTATGGCCCTCAGGCTCGAATATGACAGATGCTGCCGGTATCCCGGGGTATCTCCCCACCATCCGTCATTTGTTATGACACTCATTACATTTGCCCCCTCAAGAACATACTCTCTGTAAAAATCTCCGTAAACAGATTCATAACAAATTGCAGTTCCAATCTTTACAGAATCATCTGTCATAAAGACCTCGCGCCGGGGCTGCGGTGCAAAATCTCCCATGGCTCCGCCCAGGTCTATATTGAGTTTTTTCATAAAGCCGAAAAGTTTCCTGTACGGAGTGCTCTCCACCAACACTACCAGTTTGGATTTATGATAGAACTCATATTCACCGTTCCTGCCTAAAAACAGGGCGGTATTGGATCTGTCATACCACCTCTCGCCATGAATATGGCGGGCTGTCGGCGTAGGAGATGATGCAGAATTGTAAAAGGTGTCTGTCACCGCGCCTATTATAATATTTGTACCGTGCTCCATTGCATAGCTGCGGAATCTGCTGAAAGAACTGTTTGTCCTCGGGTTGTTTTCAATCAGGGCCGCTGCAGCCGTACGCGGAGAAATGAATGTCTCCGGAGCGATTAGAAAATCCGCCGTGCAACCCTCCATAAGTCCGGTCAATATTTTGTCCTGGTCATACTGAGACTGTGAAAACTTTCTGTTGTAAGGGTCTATGTTGGGCTGCAGGAGAGCAAATGTCCGGTATCCGTCTCCACCGGAAGGCTCATATGGCTCTACCTTGTAATTATAGTAAATCAGATGCGAAAACGCCATTGGCACTGCATAGAGCAGAAAAAGTGAAATTACCGATTTTTTAACCTTCTCGCCCGAGATATAGAGCAGTATGATTCTAAAAAGAAGTGTATTTACCAGCAATATCCATAACGAGCCGCCGAGCACTCCGGTATATTCGTACCACTGAATGGATTTAAGTGAAGTTGCAAAGGAATTGCCGAGCACAAGCCATGGCCATGAAACATCCCAGTTGAAATAGGCATGCTCCCATGCCAGCCATACTATTGTGAAATAGAGATACGGCAGGTAACCTCTTGTCAGCCTCTTGAACCACCTGAAAAGGGCAAAGATGAGAGCCATCTGCAGGGCATTGAGGGTTACGGCCGCTATCGCTCCGTAAAGAGTGGCCTTATATATCCAGAAGGTTGTAAAGATATTCCACAGCAGGAAACAGATATAGTACCTGACCCAGAAATGTTTCATTTTCCTGTCGGTTGCAATATGCTCCGCTGCAAAAAGCGGTATGAAAGCCACGAGCGAGACCCATCCGGTACCGGGCAGCAGAAACGGCATCGACAGCATTACGGATGATAAAAATATCAGAATCCAGGTCAGAAGGGAGACATTTCCCGATATAAATCCATTTTTTTGCCGCATCATTACCTTCTCTTTTCTTAAACCGCTTTATTTTATTACTTTTGTCTCTGCGCTGCAAATGCGCTGCACTGCAAAGATAAAAATTATAAGTTTCGCATTATGCTTATAGCTTTAATAAAGGGATTCATTGTAGGGCTCGGGGCCTCCATACCACTGGGGCCGCTCGGGGTCCTGTGTGTGCAGAAAACTATAAGCAAAGGGCGCAACTCCGGTTTTTTTACCGGGCTTGGCGCCTCTGTTTCAGATACTTTCTATGCCGGAATAGCCCTGCTAAGTTTTGCATTTGTAGACAATTTCATAGCCGAACACAGGGCTGTAATAATGCTTATCGGCGGTATTATAATTGTTCTGATAGGTCTGAAGGTCTATCTGACCAACCCCATAAAGCAGATAAAGCAGAAAAACACCAACAAAAAACATCTGGAGGACTTTATCGAAGCACTGGTCATGACCATATCCAATCCAGGGGCCATGTTCCTCATACTAGGCCTGTTTGCTGTAGTAGGGCTGCGTTCCCCATCCGGCGGCCAGGAAAGTTCAGCCATAACGATATTGTGGGGGGTGTTCCTGGGAACGGTAGCATGGTGGTTTTTCCTTACTACGACAATCAACAGATTCAGAAAAAGATTCCGCCTCAGACAACTGATGTTCATAAACAGGATAGCAGGCGTTGCAATAGCCACGCTAGGAATAGTCTCGGTTTTCGACGGAATTATAAAAATGGTTGTCTGACAGCGCCTCCCCCCGCAGGTCAGTACGCCTTTTTCCCTATTGAATAGTACCGGAATCCGTTGTCGCGCATCTCGTCTGCCGAATAGATATTTCTTCCGTCCACTACAATACGGCCTTTCATCGCCTTTTTCAGCCTGTTCCAGTCTATCACCCTGAAAAGTTTCCACTCTGTGACAAGTGCCAATGCATCTGCACCTTCAACTGCCTCATACTGAGATGCCGCGTATTTGATTGAATCGCCAAGATACCTGTTTCTCGATTCATCCATTGCAACAGGGTCATATGCGGTAACTTCAGCCCCCGCCTCCAGCAGCAGCCTGATAATGACCACCGAAGGAGCCTCGCGCATATCATCCGTCTCAGGTTTGAATGACAGCCCCCATACTGCAATCCTTTTTCCTTTGAGATTTCCATCGAAGGCCTTAAGCAACTTTTCAAAGACCACCCTCTTCTGAAGCTGGTTTACATGCTCCACAGAGGCTATCACCTCCATCTTCACTCCATGCTCCTCGCCAGTCTTCACCAGGGCCTTTACATCTTTGGGAAAACACGACCCTCCGTAACCGCAACCCGGATAGAGAAACTTGCTGCCTATCCTGCTGTCGGATGCTATGCCTGCTCTGACCTTGTCTATGTTCGCCCCTGTCGCCTCACAAAGGCGCGCCATCTCGTTCATAAAACTTATACGGGTGGCCAGCATGGCGTTAGCGGCATATTTGGTCATCTCGGCAGAGAGAATATCCATCATTATGACTCTGTAATTGTTAAGCTGGAACGGGCGGTACATTCTCTCCATCAACTCTTTGGCGCGGAGAGAGTCTACACCTATCACTATTCTGTCGGGGCTCATGAAGTCTTTTATGGCAGAGCCCTCCTTCAGAAATTCGGGATTGGAAGCGACATCGAACGGAATATCCTCCCCTCTTTTTTCAAGTTCCTCCCTTACCGCCTCCGTGACTCTGTTGGCCGTGCCGATTGGAACCGTGCTTTTGGTAACCAGCAGCGTATATTTCCTTATAAGTCTGCCGAACGTGCGGGCCACCTCCAGCACATATTGCAAATCAGCGCTGCCGTCTTCTCCCGGAGGAGTTCCCACCGCTATGAATACCGCATCGCAACTGTCTATGCAACTTGCGAGCGAGGTTGAAAACGAAAGGCGTCCGTTGGCCCTGTTTTTCTTTACAATCTCTTCCAGCCCGGGTTCATAAATCGGAATTATGCCGTTGCACAGGCTCTCTATCTTTTTAGAATCTATATCTATGCATGTAACGTTGATTCCCATTTCAGAGAAACATGAGCCCGAAACGAGCCCCACATATCCGGTACCTACTATCGCTATATTCATATCTTTATCTTACTAATGCAACAAAACGGCCGATATTTGCATCTTGATTCCGCATCCGGCTGCAAACAGCGGCAGAAAGCATGAAAACAAATGCCGTGCCGCCCTTTTATGCCGATGCAGCGGACAAAGGTAAAAATAAAAGTCGTATCTTTGCCAAAGTTAACCGGGGATGTTTTGGTTTTGACATCGGATTAATTGCCGGGTAAGCATGCCGAGCGTTGTGAGTATGGCTCGCTAATCCTAACTTTCAAGCCTATAAATGGCGAAAACAACTATGCACTCGCTGCGTAATAAACCAAGTTTATTACCTTAATCCACTACGCCAAGGTTGCGTCAGGGACGAGTATCCTTCTGCACTTTATACCTGTTATGTGCAGTAAACAGGGTATCATTCAAACGGGTTGCACGCGTTCACTCCTCTAAGACGCGCCAAGATTAAGAGGATACGGTCCGGGTGGCTTGCCTGCAAGCAGCCCTCTCCCGACAATCAAGAACAGGCTAAGCATGTAGAAAGCTCTGCAGTGGTTCGTTTGGACGGCGGTTCGAGTCCGCCCATCTCCACAATAAACGGTCGCACTCGCGACCTTTTTTATTGTGGAGATACACTCCCTTTAAACCCCCGCTGTCATTGCCAGCACCCCATCGGGGTAATACGCGACATCCGTCGCGGGCCTTACGGCCTTATTAACGGTCGCACTCGCGACCTTTTTTATTGTGGAGATACACTCCCTTTAAACCCCCGCTGCCATTGCCAGCACTATTCCATCTCCACATCGACCTTTACCGAATGCAAGGCATCCAGTTCCTCTTTTTTAGGATAGGCTATCCTTGCATGGTAAATCTCCCCCAAATGTTTTTTAAAGACATCCTTGATTATGTTTATCTCCTTGATGGAAATGTCTGCAAGAGCCAGTTGCGAATCAGATATACGCTGGCTGAGTATATTGTCCACCAGATCTGAAATGCTCTCCTTTGAGTAATCTTTCAGCGATCTTGAAGCCGCCTCCACCGCATCCGCCATCATGACCACCACCTGCTCCTTTGTAGTGGGCAGCGTTCCCTTATATGTGAATTTGTCTTTCTGGGATGAGTCGCCTCCGTTGTTGCAGTACCTGTTATAGAAATAGAGTGTCTGCGACTGTCCGTGATGCGACGTTATGAAATCTATGACCATCTGCGGCAAATGGTATTTTCTTGCCAGTTCCGCACCGTCGGGCACATGCTTGATTAT
The DNA here is from genome assembly GCA_949300025.1 of uncultured bacterium. Taxonomy (GTDB): domain Bacteria; phylum Bacteroidota; class Bacteroidia; order Bacteroidales; family UBA932; genus Egerieousia. Next base: position 25,917 of record CASGCS010000003.1, read on the forward strand.
AAGTTGCGCACTCTCCATGGGAGAGAGAGAGGCATGGTAGTGGATTCCCGGGGCTTCGTTCTCTACAAAACATTGCGGATTGTTCAATTTTCCTACATCGTGATAGAGCGCGCCGACCTTTACCAGAGTTGCATTTCCGTTGATTGCGGCCACGGCCCTTTCAGCCATATTCGCAACCTGGAGCGAATGCTGGAAAGTCCCGGGAGCCTTTTTCGCCAGCTCCTGTAGCAAAGGATTGTTGGTGTCGGAAAGATCCCTCAACGTAGAGATGGAAACCAGCATGAATATCTTTTCCAGAAGATATACCAGCGGATATGTGGCAACTATCAAAAGTGCGTTCAGCAGAAGATAAAGGGCCGTTATGTCGAACCCGTCTATTCCTTCAGATTCGATAAGCCTGAAAGCCACTTCGACTGCAACCATCGCAATATAAATCATCAGAGCATTCATGAACTGCAGCCACCCTCTGTTAAGGAATTTGAAGGAGACTATTGCTATCCATCCCGCAAACAGATTGAGCCAAAATAATTTCAGACCATTTTCATCTATGATGAGCAACGGCAGGAGCATCAGTGTGTAGATGGGAAAGATAATTTTCGACCTGAAAAATGCCATCATATAGAGTGCAAATACCGAATATGGTATGAAAAACATATAGACAGATGACACGTTGTGTACGACAGAAGTAACCGCAAAGGAGAAAACTATCAGAAAAAGTATGAAATACAACTCGTTCAGCCGTTCGAAAAGCGACATGTCTATAAGGTATACCGCTATGTAGAGCGCCATGAAAATTGCCAGCAGGAAGAGCGCATGCGCCAGAACCAGCTCCCACCTGCTGCCCGAATAGCCCATGCTGGAGAGATATTCCGCCTTGTAGGAATCAAGTATCTGCTCTATTTCCGCAGTGACAATCTCGCCGTTGGAGACTATCAGCTGGCCCGTGTAAATCATCCCTTTTGTAGGCGAGATAAAATCTACCGCATCTTTGTGAAGCCTGTCGGTAGTTACTTTGTCATAAAAGAGGTTTGGCTCTATAATGCTCCCTATGTAGAGTCTCTGCAAAAGAGAATCTGCATTCATGTCAGGGAAAACGGCACGGAGGCTCGACTCTATGTATCTGTAAGCCTTGGACTGATCGTAGACATACGATTCCAAAAGTTCTGAATTGCTGTCGGGGCGCTGCAAAAAGATAAGATTAGTCCCGCCTGCTGCAACTGATGTGTCGTTTTCAGCCATGGACCTTACTGGCATCACGCCCTTCTGGTATATCTGCTTTATATCCTCATTGATTACGGAAAGTACGCTATCTTCCAGACTGTTGCGTACGGCAATCATGGAAAGCCTGTGCAGGACCCTGTTTACGACAGACTCGTCATAAGTATAATATGGAATGACCTTTGAGGCCACCATGTCTCTTTCCGATGTAAGTTCCGCCTGGGTCTTCAGCAGAGGAAAATCCATTGGTGCGATAAGAGTCTCATAAAGCCAGGCTCTTCCGCGCTGGTAATCGTATTTGAACTTTCCCTCGTTCGGAAAGATGAACATCATTATTGCAAAAGCGATGACAAGTCCCAGGCATACGGCCTTGCTTGTCAATATTTTCTTAGTTTTCAGAAGTTCTTGTTTCTCCATAGCGCAAAAATAGGAACTATTTGTCAAACCATTTTAAGACCTGCGACGGAAATTATAAGCATGACAATAAAAAAGATTCTTGCAAACGAGACCGGTTCGTGAAAAAAGAAAATGCCGAGCAGCACTGTCCCTACGGCTCCTATGCCCGTCCATACAGGATAAGCCGTGCTTATGGGCAGGGTCTGGACAGCCTTTGCCAGCAGCACCATACTGATTATAAGACACACGACAAATCCTGCCCCCCACAAATAATATTCACTTCCGCTGCACTCCTTCATCTTGCCCAGACAAAAGGCGAATCCGGATTCAAAACAGCCTGCGACAATCAGAATCACCCAGTTCATAATTTAATTTCCGACAGTTTTAAAAATAGACAAAAATAGGAGAAAAATACTAATTTTGCAGATAAAACAATGATAATTATGAGACACGCTTCATTCGGCAGACTGCTTGCAGTTCTGACAATTTCCACGGTACTCTTTTCATACGAGGGCCACGCCAGAGAATTGATAGTCATAGAATCTGAAAATCTGAAATGTAATGATTCGGTATTGGTGTTCACACCAAGAGCCGAAAACGGGCTTGAGATTGAACCAGTTGCAAACCTTTTTCTGCTTCATGGCTGGGGAGGGTGCTACAGCAACTGGAGCGACAAGCATGACCTGCAGCAGATAAGCGACAGGACAGGTTTCAGAATAATCTGTCCGGACGGTTTCTACAACAGTTGGTATCTGAACAACAGCGACTCGTCACAGATGCAATGGCGCGACTTTTTCCACAAAGAACTTTACCCGCTGATGCAGGAAAAGTATGACATAAGGCCGGAAAGCACATTTATAACAGGACTCAGCATGGGAGGACACGGAGCGGTCAACATATTCATAGACAATCCAGACAAATTCAGGGCATGCGGCAGCATGAGCGGCGTGCTGAATCTCCAGCTTACAAGCCTGAAAGACAAGGAAGTTAAAAAGATTGTAGGAGACAAGACAGAGCGATACGACAGTGAAAGCGCGGTTGTCAGAATAGCTTCGGTTGCGGAAAAACTGAAAAAGGAAAACAAGCCCATTATAGTGACCTGCGGATACGGTGATGTCTACTCCATTTGTTCGGAAGAATTTTCAGACAAGTGCAGGGAACTGTCGGTACCCCATATTCTGATGCTTTCTCCAGGAGTCCATTCATGGGCATACTGGGGCTTTGCACTTGAAGAGCACCTATTTCTGTTCAGCAAGATATTGAAAGGCGAAAATCTCGGATATTAAGCCACGCCGAGGAGAGCGATATCTATTTTCATCAGGCCTTCCATGCTGCTTACGCTGAAACGCAAAGGGCCGAGTCCTCTTTTATACCATATTGTAAAATAGAGTTTCTGAGGAGAGTTGAGCAGGCTGATCTCAGATTCATTTGTAACCTTCATGGCATTGAACTTTCCGTATGGAACTTCTACAGGCTCTGAAGGATGAACAACAATCTCCCCGAGGTTGACATCCATTGTCACAGCCATGTTGTCCATCATTCCCTGAAGCTTTACAGACGAGCCTTTGTATCTCTCTCCGGGTTCGGTTATTTTGGGAAACATAACCTCGCCTCCCGTTCCAACCTGCTTGAGAGCTGAAAGGTTTGGCATAAGGAAAGCCATTATGTCTTTTGTATTTACAATATATAAATCTGCACTGTCTCTGTAAGTTACAGATGAAACGGAATACTTTTCCAAAAAGAGGGAGTCTGTATGGAATGTAATGTCACACACAATCTTGCCATCTTCTTCTCTTGAAACCATAACCACATAAAATTCACCGTTCCCCATTGGCGAGGTATATTCCACTTCATAAAAGAGTTTTTTCCCCATGGACGGCGCGAAAAACTCCAACTGCGCCCGGAGAGGGAGAGCGGCGATTGCCATAAACAGAAATGCCAAAATCCTTTTCATAACGTCAATACTCCTCCAGTGCATAATCTACAGCCATGTTTATCAACTTATTATACCTACAGCAACTTTTAAAGCGCTCATTCACATACTCCAACAGCCTGTCATTGCCACCGAACAGAAACTTCTCCCCTATCGGCATAAAGAGTCCGAACTCTTTCTGCCTGATCAGTTCGTTCCACTCCTGCCTGATGTCGTTGAAACCCTGAGGCAGTTTTTTCAACACATCGCCGTCCAGTTTAAAACCTTTTGCCATAGCCACGGCGTCGAGAAATGTATCTCCGTTCACATATATCTCGTCCCGTATGCTTTTTACGATTTTCGGGTCGGGGCGGTAAAGCCCTGCGGCCAAAAGCGAACCGCCGAGAAAGCCATTGTCATCTTTCCAGACCGGCTCTATATGAAAATAGTAGCCTGCATACTGCGATTTTTTGCCGCCTTTGCAGATATAGGCTCCCATATGAGTTTTATAGGGCGATTTGTCCTTTGAAAAACGTATGTCCCTGTATATCCTGTATGTGCAATCCTTCAATGCAAGGGCAGAATCGCTTATGTCGCTGTCCCACTGCCCGATTTCTTTTATCAGAGCTGCCGCAAAATCGTTGAATACAGCCTGAACATGCAAATATTCAGCCTTATGTGCGTTGAACCATTCCCTGTTGTTATTCTCTTTCAGTCTGTACAGAAAATCATATACGCGTTTCATTTTTGCTCCATTTATTCTTTCAAACGATGGCCAAAATTACAAATAAATTGTATTTTTACGGATTGTTTTTGAAAAATGAGCGGTTTTAACATATTCCTTGCAATAATGGCCGGCATAGCGGTAATCGTATTCTTCACGCTATACCATATAACGGCCGGATACGGCAAATTCGTCACGGGAAAGTGGGGAATCACCATCAACAATAAACTGGGATGGATATTGATGGAATCTCCGGTATTCATACTCATGACCATACTCTGGATATGCAGCGACAGGGCTCTCCAGCCTGCCATACTTGTAATTTTCATACTTTTCCAACTGCACTACTTCCAGCGTTCATTTATCTTTCCCCTGATTTTAAAGGGAAAAAGCAGAATGCCTGTAACGATAGTGGCAATGGGAGCCCTTTTCAACATGCTCAATGCAGCAATGCAGGGAGGCTGGCTCTTCTATATTTCAGAACCCGACAGGTATGGCGTACAGTGGCTCTGCACGCCGCAATTTATCTGCGGAACAATAATATTTCTCGCCGGGATGGCCATAAACATCCATTCCGACAGCGTCATAAGGCATCTCAGAAAAGATCCGGCCGATACCGGACATTATCTTCCCGCCAAGGGGCTGTACAGGTATGTGACCTCTGCGAACTACTTTGGGGAATTCATGGAGTGGTGCGGATTCGCACTGCTGACATGGAGTTGGGCAGGCGCGGTCTTTGCACTCTGGACCTTTGCCAACCTCGTCCCGCGCAGCGACACCATATATAAAAGATATAAAACCGAATTCAAGGAGCAGATGCAGAATAAAAAACTCAAACGCATCTTCCCGTACATATATTGACCATGGAATCAAAACTTTTCACACCGGGCAAGATAGGCCCGCTTACCATAAGGAACAGGACAATACGCTCTGCTGCGTTTGAAAACATGGCGTACGGAAACAGCCCTTCCGAAACGCTCTTCAAATACCATACGAGTGTTGCTGCCGGAGGAGTGGGAATGACAACCGTTGCATACGCTTCCGTAACGCAAAGCGGACTTTCGTTTGCAAACCAGCTATGGCTCAGGCCCGAGATTATACCGGAATTGAGAAGACTCACGGATGCAATCCATAAAGAGGGAGCGGCAGCCTCAATCCAGATAGGCCACTGCGGCAACATGAGCCACAGAGGCATAACCAAGTGTACCCCCGTATCTGCCTCCACCGGATTCAACCTCTACTCCCCCACTTTCCACAGAGGACTTACTGAACCGGAAATTCTGGAGATGGCCAAAGAGTTCGGCAACGGGGTAAGGCTTGCAAGGGAGGCCGGATTCGACTGTGTGGAGGTGCATGCCGGCCACGGCTATCTGATAAGCCAGTTCCTTTCGCCGTACACAAACAGAAGGAAAGACAGATATGGCGGCCCCCTTGAAAACAGGATGAATTTCATGCGGCTCTGCATGGAGCAGGTCATGGAAGCCGCCGGGGACGACATGGCAGTCGTGGCAAAGACCAACATGAGCGACGGGTTCAAGGGAGGCAACGGTATAGAAGAAGGGCTTGTCATTGCCAAAGAACTTAAAAAGTGTGGAGTCCACGGGCTGGTGCTCAGCGGAGGCTTTGTAAGCAAGGCTCCGATGTATGTAATGAGAGGGGCGATGCCTATAAAAACGCTGACTCACTATATGACCACCTGGTGGCTGAAGTATGGAGTGAAGATGGTGGGAAAATATATGATTCCTACTGTTCCGTTCAAGGAGGCCTACTTTCTGGAAGATGCACTCAAGTTCAGGGAGGCGATTCCCGACCTGCCGTTAATCTATGTCGGAGGGCTTGTTGCAAGAGATAAGATAGATATGGTGCTCGACAGCGGCTTCGAATTCGTGCAGATGGGCAGGGCGCTTCTCAACGACCCCTCTTTTGTGAACAAACTGAAAAACGGCGAGTGCGAAAGATGCAACTGCGGCCACTCCAACTACTGCATAGGCCGCATGTACACCGTTGAAATGGCTTGCCACAGAAATCTGACTGAAAAGCTGCCACGCAGATTGGAAAAGGAGATTGACAGACTTGAAAAAAGGTGGAATAGATAACATGGATCTCAAGAGAGGGAAAATGGCTGTCGCACTCGTTACCGGAGCAAGTTCCGGCATAGGATTCCATTATGCCCAGGAACTTTCCAAAAGAGGATACAGCGTGCTTATGGTAAGCAACCAGAAAAAAGAGCTCTCCGAGAAGGCCATGGTAATATCCCAGAATACCGGTGCGATTTATCTTGAGCCCGATGCTTTAGGAAACTTCACGGGAAATGAGAAGTGGGTTTCAACGCATTGTGCAGACCTCTCCAGGCAAGAGGCGGCTCAAGAACTCTTCGATTTCTGCAACAGTGAGGGGCTGGATGTGGAGATATTGGTAAACAATGCGGGCATCTTTATTTTCAACGACATTGCAGATTGCAGCCCGCAACGTATAGACCTGATTCTCAAGTTGCATGTCTATACGGCCACCATGCTCTGCAGGCTGTTCGGTGAAAAGATGGCCGAAAGAGGCCACGGCTATATCCTCAACATGTCATCCCTTGCCGCACACACACCCTTTCCCGGAATTTCACTCTACTCTGCAACGAAAAGCTATCTCAGGAACATGAGCATGGCCCTGAGGCTGGAACTTAAGGAAAAAGGGGTCAATGTACTCACAGTTTCACCCGGGGCCGTGGCCACAGACCTCTATTCCCTGCCGCGAAACCTGCAGAGGCTGGGCGTAAGGATAAAAGTCATATACAGGCCGGAAAAACTTGCCCAAAAGGCTTTAGAAAAACTCTTCAAGGGAAGGAGAGAATTTGTTCCGGGCTTTGTAAACCGTTTTTTCAAACCGTTATACGCTCTTCTTCCGGAAAGCGTAAGGCTGTGGATGAGAAAAAAGACCGCATCGTTCAAAAAATAGAGGTATCATGGAAAGGCATGTCGTAATAACCGGAGCGAGCGGAGGAATCGGCAAGGTGGTACTAAAGCATCTTCTCGAAAACGGGTATACAGTCTATGCCGCCTGCAGGGACTCTTCCAGACTGAAAGAGTTTTCGGATTATATGCCGGCGTCCCTGCATCCCATAATACTCGACATGGAGTCCCTTGCCTGCGTCGGAAAATTCTGCTCCGAGGTAATAGAAAAACTGTCGGGATGCCGTATAGACATGCTCATAAACAATGCAGGAATGATTGCGCCTGTTGTGGAGAGTACCGCGGACGGCTATGAACGCTCTCTTCAGGTAAACTACATCGCCCCCAAACTTATAACCGAAAGGCTTGCACCGCATATAGCTCCGGGCGGAAAGGTCATAAACACCCTTTCTTGCACCATCAACAGCGGGAACTTTGTTCAGATAGAGAAACATCCTCCAGGGCAGAGCATCAGGGAAAGTACAATCTCCAGCCTGAAACATTACAGCGACGCAAAATACATGATGGCGCTTTACACCGTGAATTTTGCGCAGGCCCATAAGGAGATAACAGTATGTGCGGCTGACCCTGGAATTGTAAATACCGGAATAATTACAATGCACCGCTGGTATGATCCGCTGGCCGACATATTCTTCAGGCCCTTCATAAAAAGCCCTGCCCGTGGAGCGCGCCCGATAATCAATGCCATTGAGTTTACAGGCACTGGAGAAAACGGTAAAGTACTGTTTTTCAAAGGAAACAAAATAACCGGACTGGGCAGGAAATTTCTGGCCGCAGCAGAAAGGGAAAGAGAGATAACGACAATATAAACCGTAATATCATGAAAAGAATTTTCACTACCGTCGCCGCACTTGTCATTTCACTGGCGTCATGGGCTCAGGACAGCCTGAAAATCGGCTCTGAAGAGCCGCAAATGGAAGATGTGCTCACACTGCTGGATGCAATGGACATCTACATGTACAGATTCAATGCAGAGGAGTTTCTAAAACATAAATACAATGTCTCCTTCTTTGTAGACGAATATAGGGATGGAGTGAAAAAGGAGCGCACAAATACCCTTCACATGGGTGCCAATATACAGTCTGTAAAGATCTATCCGCAGGAACAATGGGATGCGGCAAGAAAACAACATGGTCTTGGACCAGACGAAGATAATTTTGTACGTATAAAGACTATCTCAATTATAGTACGCAAAGATTCAGACACCACCGCCATGGCGACTTTTGCCAGTCCAGATGCAGGAAGAATGGGAGTAAGCCTGAAACAATACCCCGCCGGGCCCGACAGCGTCTATTTCTACAGTTCCCGCCCGTTCACCCTGGAAGCAGTGCCAGATACCGGCGCTGTAGAGATTCCCCTTGTCCTCTACGGCTCGGGATGGTATGATGAAAGGTACAATATTGTACGCTTCTGCGGAGAGAGCCGCATAGATCCGCAACTAAAGGCAGATATCCTCAAAAACCTTCCGCATTACTACATTCTTGGTGTAACGTTTACACCTAAAGAGGAGAAATAGGCAAAAAGTTGCGCTATATTCCCGGCCTGCTTCTCGAACGATGAAGTATTCTTGACGGCAACATGGTCTGGATTCTCAAAAATCTGAAAGACGGAGGCCTTCAAAGACCGGAGGGATAAATGCCTGTAATGACAAATTTCATAAGATAAGGATACGTTCCGCCATACGACTTGCTCCAAAAGTATAAAATTGCTCTGACAAAAGGGTAAATTTTACATTTTTACATATATCTTGCTGCAGAAAATAAGATATTGCCAAGGTGCTGAATGTATGTTCTGTAAAAGGTAAAAGACAAAAACGGAACCCGGCAAGAATATAATAACTGAATACAATGACAATGAAAACTTTAAACAAAATTCTGATGATTCTTCTTGCAGCGGCGGCGCTCTCTTGCGAGAAGTCTGGGCCGGAGAATCCGGATCCTGTAACACCTCCTGTACCGGGGGAAAATACACTGGATGTAGACAAGACCGATATTTCACTGTGCTATCTGGAGCGCGACACAATCAATGTTCCCGGAGTGGAAGCGGAGAATGTAGAGTGGAACATAGCAGAGGGTGGAGATGAGATAATCACGCTTAAGGGTAACGTAGTTATAGGCCGCAGAAAGGGAGAGGCCACCGTTGTGGCTTCATATAACGGAGAGTCTGCGGCGATAAAGGTGACGGTTACAACAGAAGAGTATATCCCTGTGGAAAAACTGATATGGGAATTGAACGGCCAGAGAGTGGAGAGTGTGAATGATGAAAATACAGGGCCGTCGGTTGGAAAACCGTTTGAATATGGATTCAATCAGACAACAGGGGAATGGAAGTGGCCTCTTTGTACATTCCCTGAAAATGCTCCCCGGATACCGAGAGGAGAGAAATTGGAAGTTAGATTTATAGGCTACGAACCGGAAAATGCTTCGTGCCCTGTTTTGTCAAAAATTGGCGGAGGAGTGGATACAAGTACCGAAGAAATAGAAGGAGCCGGAAAGGGATATTTGAAAAGTCTGGAAAACTTTACAGTTATGCCTGAGAATTTTTTCATGACAGGTTCAGGGGATAATCGTGATGAATTTTCATTTGTATATTATATGTATCAGTTTCCACCGGATTTGCAGCCTACTGCGTATGATATAGAACAGCTTTCGGCAACATACAGAAGCCTGGAAAGCGAAGTGGAATATTGCAATGCAAACAAGCTACTTTGTTTTGAGTATTCAGAGCCGAATATATACGATATTACAGGCGAAAAGAGTCTGGAGATTTTAGGTACAAACCAGATATTCAGTGCTGGAATATACCTTAAGAGCGGTCAGTCAAAAAGAATAGAAGATGAACTTACAATCAAACCATTTGTTCCACGAGGGCTTGAACATACATATAGTTATGGAATAAACGACAGCAATCTAAGTCGTGGAAAGTTACAATTATCGGAAGAGGGAATACTTTCGTTGGACGCAGGTTTTTCATTGGATGATATATATGAAGGGATAGAATCGGGAGAATACGGTACGGCAGACTATGGGTGTGGTTTAATGGAAGAATTAAAAACCAAGGATACACTTAATATAGGAATCATAGGGTTTCTTCTGCTCCCGCCTGATGGTCCTGACTACCCTATAGTAAAAGAAAAATATGGCGCAGATTACGCAGCCCTCATGGCCCGGAAGGGTAATGGAGTGTTTGTTTATTGGGTAAAGGAATAGATTTAATTATGTATCTTTGTGGAACAAAACGAAGAAGAATATGGAAGAGAAGAAGAGAGAGATTGAAAAGGAAGAGGTCAAAGAATCTAAGAAATCGAAAAAAAAAGTAAACAAGACCTGGGAGGCATTCGGCAAATCGAAGGGGTGTTTTATTATTAATGACCCTAAATTTATGCTGTAAATATGAGATATTTAATCGATACAAATATTTTTATTTACGCATCTACTGATAGAGAATCATTAAGCAATGATGTAAAAGCAATCATGGAGGCTCCAGAAACGGTCCTTTACATCAGTATAGAATCTGTACGCGAACTTATAATCGGTTATCGCAATAAAGGTTTGTGTTCTAACAAATGGAAAACGGCGGAAGAAATGGTTAATGCCATAGAAGAGGAATTTTATGTAAAAATACTTCCGTTAAAGGAAGAACATATGAAAACATATGCAAATATGATAATTAACGATATCCAAGGACATAAAGATCCCTCAGACCATGTGATCATAGCTCATGCTATAACCGAACGGTTGCCTTTGATTTCAAGCGACAAACGCTTTGAGTTTTATCGGACGCAAGGATTGGATTTTATATTTAATGAGAAATAATCATTCAAATAGAATAAAACAAATAATGGCGACCGTGTGGCCGCCATTCCCGTTTTGTTAATCCTCTCAGTCGAGTATTCTGAATGCCCTGTAATAGACGTTTTCCCAAGGAAATACATTGGATGTGGAGTAATACGGCTCCGTTCCGAAATTTGCCACGAACACCGTATAGACATACATCTGTATACCGCTTACAGCAGTATGGTAATAGCGCCCGGCTTCGCTGTTGGAGGCCGGCTGCATGGCTATCCCCTCATACAGATTCAGCTCATGTCCCATGCAGTTGAACTGCTGCCGCTGTCCGCTCTCAACGGAAAGCAGGTAGTCTCCCGGGGAATATTGTATTCCTGTCACATCATACGGCATTCCCGTAAATGACGCTGTATACTGCCTGTTGTTGTACCTGTACGGTATGGTCGTGGTGACTTCCTTGCCTAACAACGTTCTTAAACTCGGATTACCTGCAATAAACGGTGATTCCGGAGATGTATACCAGCGGCCGTAAACATAGCAGAGGAAATCCCAGACACCTGGCTGCGCATAATCCTCGCTGGGCTGGAAACTCTGTGCCATGCCTACCATATACAATGCCTCATAGAGGGTGACTGTAGTGGTGAGGACAACAGAAATTCCGTCATCTCCAAGGCCTGCAAGGCGCAGGGTGAAGGCACCGTTGCTTGACGAAGAATATGCGCTTATATTTCCTCCGCCATCCATGAAGTTGAAATCGCAGTCCAGATCTGGAGCGTTGCCTCCCCAGTCATAGCCAATTGTAGGTGTATTGGGGTCATTTTCTGAAAACTGCTCCCTTGCCTTTGCAGGGGCCCGCAATCCCAAATCTACAGACTGCCACATGCCGTATTTCAGATTCACCGGCAGCTTTATATCCTGATTGATGCTTACCTTGTCAATATTGAAATTCACGATAGCAGAGGCATCGCTCCTGCCGTTTACCGCAAGGGTGAGAGAGAACTGCTGCGTATTGCCGGGCAGTGAAGCATCATTCATGGAGACCCGTATCTTGGTCCTGTTGGGATACGGAAACGATACATACTGTGAAGCGTTTCCGTTCAGTGTTACGGTTGCGCCCAGCGACGAGGCATGTTCGGGATATATGTCATACCCTATCCGGTAATCATAATGGTTGAACAGGGTAAAGGAGGTCTCTTTCGGCACTATCCGCAGCTGCTGTATATCCAAATCGTACGTGGCGGATACAGACCCAATCGATGCGGTCATGCGGCATGAGCCTGGAGTTACGGCCTTGACGGTAATACCAGCCGGAGTCGAAGAGACTATCTGCGCATTTGAATTGCTCAGTCTTATCTTTACATCTGCATCGGAGGGGACCAGCACAGAATAGGGTATGGTAACCGTCTCGCCATTGTACATGACTCTTCCGGAAGAAGGAAAGCCGATTTGCGGATTCACCACCGTTACGGTACAGTAAAGGTTTATGCCATGGGCAGACACCTTTATCCTAGCCTCTCCGCCGGCCACGGCAGTAACCTTGCCGCTCTGGTCTACGGTCGCTATGCCGGGCGACTGTGACTCGAAAACAGGCGACACCGGAGGTTTTACCTTATAACCTATCGTAAAGCTCTCACCTACGTAAAGTGTCTTTGATGTAGGGTCTATTGAGAAATCCTTTGCCTGAACGGTTACCGTGCATGTGGCTTTCTTGGAACTGTCATCCTTTGACGCTGCCGTTATAACTGCTTCACCAGGAGCCACGGCGGTTACCTTGCCGCTCTGGTCTACGGTTGCCACCTTCTCATTGGAACTGCTCCAGAGCACATCCGGCACCGTGGCATCGGCCGGCTCTATCGTTGCCTTCAACTCTCCCGTTTCACCTGTAAAGAGAGAAAGTGCCTTGGGTTCTACAGCAATACCTGCAACATAAATCTTGCTGTCTACCGTTATCGCGCACTCAGCCGAGATATTCGTTCCGTCTGTGGAGGTAGCGGTAATGGTACAGGTCCCGTCTCCTACAGCTGTCACTTTGCCGCTCTGGTCTACCGTTGCCACCTTCTCATCTGAACTGCTCCATTGCAGTGTCTTGTTGGCCGCGGTAAGTGGCTGCACCGTTGCGGAGAGTTGGAGCACAGCCCCCAGTTCGGTGAACTTGTGCGATTCGGGCGAGAGTTCCACAGAAGTGACAAGATCCACTATCTCGCTGTTGTCCACTCTCCAGGTGTTCTCTTCCACTGCACCGTCGCCATTAAAGCAGAGTAGAACGGTATACTGCCTGTTTCTCTCTACACTGTAATCCGCCACCATATCCTTGCCAAGATAAAACCTGTATGTAATGTCACCGGTTTTACGCGAAGAGGTATAATGCCCCTTTATCTCCACATAACTGCAAATCTCCGAATACGGGCTCTCATCAGGCCACCATTTCTTTGTCTGGTCAAGATTGCCTTCCTGCAGAAGCCCCTGCATGTTTTCATATTGATAAAAGACTATTCCCTGCTGAATTGCCTCAACAGAGGGATTCTCCACAATAGTAGAAGAAGAGACATCGTCATGCTCAGCAACCTTGCTCTGCGCAAATGGTTTGACAGAAAGGGGCAGATTCTTGAGCGAAACCTCATCAATTACAATTTCCACATCGGGATTCAAACCGGAAAAATCGCACTTCAGTATGATTTTAGCCACACAACGGGTCAGATTGACTGTAACCTCGGCCCTGCCGGAGAGCCTTACGGCATCAAGGGAACCCGACATCAGCACACTGCCTTCTGCAGAAACCATCTCCTGATAATCTGCTATTGAACAGTTTAATGCCAGAAGTTCTTCCACGCGCCTGACATATATCCTCTCATGCGCATTGGCAAGCGCATAAAGCGTATAATTCATATTTTCATATACACTCGTCTCCACTTCCGAACTGCCTTCCGAGTATGAATAGTAGACCAGGTCGCCCAGCTCATTGAACAGATAAAGATTTACATCTTCCACCAGAGTTTCGTTTACTTCGGCCGCCTTCGTAGATTCCGGCAGCAGAGCATAGCTCACCGAAAACGATACTGAATCACGCTTGCCATAAAACAGTTCACCTCTGTCTCCTGCCTCATGAACAGAACAGGAGACAATGCACAGAAGCAAAGAAAACAATATTGTAATATTCCTCATAACCATATCTGTTAAACAGTTACTTCAATCTTTCCTTTTATATTCCACGGCTCGACAGTGATATTGAAATATGAAAACGAAAAATCAGCCTCTATGACCACATCTTCAAGATTTCTGGCGTTCATGTCGTAATCCAGCGAACGCAGCCACTCTCCCAAACTGTAGACATGTTCGTGCCTCAGCCCGTCGGGAGAAAAGGAGGTTATTGTCAGTTTCATTGCCGAAATATCTTTCTGCCTTATTATACGATGTCTGAAAAGCAGTTTTCCATCCGTACCCTTTCCGGCAACACCCTCAATTATGTTTTCATTCTCAACATAGTCTCCATTTGCCATACGTCCTTTTGTAGTGCATGCAATACTCGAAGAGAGCGCTCCTCCTTCCGCATATCCGTCCAAAAGAAGAAATATGTCTGCGTGCTCTCTGCAAACCTTGATTTCCGCCGTGGCCGTTTCACCGGTTGCATCTATATCTGTCCTGCAATAATACAGAGAATCGGTATCCTGATTCCCCCATACATGGCATGCAACCACCTCTCTCTCCATTTTTACATTATACAGATTCCGGTAATTCTCCTTCATTACCGTGTCTCTCTCCAACAAAGCGCCGTCCTGCCCGAAAAACCAGATTGTCAGATAATCTATCGAAGGGTCGGTGCTGCTCAGATCCAGAGTCACGATGGAAGGACAACCGTCTCTCTTCTCCTTTATGGTATCGCATGAAAAGAGAATCAACAAAGACAAAATGGCCGCCGCCGACAATAATAACCTGTCCATTTCTCAATTTTAAAATTCCACATCTACCTGAGGTTGCAGTTCCCAGTCCAGCACATTGAGGGTAACATCCAGCGTCCCCTTTTCCAAAGGCTGTTCAGGATCAAGGGTCCCGGGACGCATTATGTTCACACTCAAAGAATAGGCGCTGTTTCTTTCAATATTCTCTATGGGAATCGGATAATAATATGTATTGCCGTTCAAGTCTGCCTGTATGACAAGTTTCGTAAAACGGGCCTCATCTGTTTCATTCTCTGTTTCATTGGGATAACAATAAAAATAGTGCGGTGTTTCATAAGCGCTTGCTCCAATCTCCTGCATTATCTGCTCGTAAAGCATCCCTGACATGGCACAGTTGTTTATATCCCCGGCCACCGCCATTTTACTGTTAAGTATCACTGCATTCTCCGGAAGAGTCCCGTCTGCATAAAACCGTTCAGATACCACATTGGTAAGATATACCTTTACATTTTCCAGCCGGATGCCCTGGTATGGAGTTCCGGAAAATGAAGTCTTTACAGAGGAGAGTTCAACACGGGCTACAAGCCTGGATACGGCAAACGTAACCGAGGTTGAACTCTGCAGCATAGCCTCCACACTGCCTGTCATTGTAAAATCCTTCAGATTTTCAGACTGCAGCCTTGCACAAGTCTCTTTGAACTGCGACAGGCTCTGCACTCCGTCCCAGTTTTCTCTATGCGAATTTGCCACAGCATAAATATGCTTCAGGCCAGTGGTCGTATTTACAGACAGATTCGAAAGCGAAGTCAGTTCCTCCGCCTCAAACTTCTTATATGTATCCAACACTCCCGCGTCGTTGCCCTCGGCCCTGAATATAAAGATTTCAAGCGTCTTGACAATATTGTCATCGCTTTGTACGCCATGGCCCGCGCCAGACGCCCTTGTCTGGGGAAGTATCGAAAGATGAAGCACGCTTTCGCTTCCGGTGTCGCTTACATTTTCTGTTTTCGAACATGAGACAAATCCCCAGACAGAGGGGAGTAATGCAAATGCAATCAAGATTGATTTTTTCATAACTAAAGATTTTATTGATTATAAATGTCTTCCAGAGAGTATTTTTTAATTATCGCCGATATTTCCGGATCAAGGTTTCCACGGTGGCGCATAGAGGCGTCCTGCTCTACCGAACTCAGAAAATACTCCGCGGCACTTCCCTCGTCCCTCATCCTTGCAGAGGCTACGGCCAGCAGGTAATCGCGTCTGGCATCTTTCGGCAAATTCTCCAATACGGCTTTTGCGGAATGGTTATACCCAAGACACAGATATGCAAGAGCCGAATTCATGT
The DNA here is from genome assembly GCA_949300025.1 of uncultured bacterium. Lineage (GTDB taxonomy): Bacteria > Bacteroidota > Bacteroidia > Bacteroidales > UBA932 > Egerieousia. The sequence continues at coordinate 42,156 of CASGCS010000003.1, forward strand.
CTGCATAGGGCTGCAAAAGGGCAACCGCCTCACGGTAATTCTGGCCGTCGAGAGCTTCGAGACCTCTCATATACACAGAATCGACCTGATAGGTACAGAGAGTATCCTTTATCATTCCCGGCCTGTGCAGTTTCAGCGTAAAATCCACTCTTCGCAATTCAGGATAAAGGACCTCCTTTATATAACCGTAATGCCTGCTCTTTGAAAGGGCCTTTTCCCTAGCATCGGAATCGGGAAGAGATAAGGCATCTGTCAGAATCCTGTCTTCTCTCAACAGAGAATCTGAAAATATCATTCTTTCAAGCCTTGGCCACGGGTCTGCCTCGCAAACCCTGATAAAATCCGCACCATATCTCAATTTCCTGCCCTGTACAAACCTCTCTTCTTCAGAAGCGCCGCCTGGTCCTGCCATCAGATTCACCTCCCATACACCTCCATTTATACTGTCATTCACCCTGTTCATATATTTGAGCAGATATTCCTTTATCGAGCCGGCCCTTTTTTCCGAAAGAATTCTGTTGTAGAGAAAACCGCCTTCCGGCGATGATGAAGAGGATATAATCAGAGAATCGGCGACATAACTGCTGTCGGAAAGGACTGTTTGCAGAATAGCCTGTACGCGTTGCATCTGGGAGGCGTTGGAAGCCAAAGTGTCGCAATAACGGTAATCGCCCACGTTGAACGTTATGTAGGCACTGGCATTGAGTTCCATGTCACGGGTTACAATCTCCTGCCTATATCTGGTACCTTCCACTGCCAAAGTGCTGAGCGAACTCACATAATATGTAACAGGTCCTGCTTCCGGCATTGTATAGAGCCTTTTCTGCGAATCAAACAACTCCCCTCCTATTCTGAGTTCTACCTTTTTAAGCCCGGGAACTGTCTTGAGTTCATATCTGTAGCAATACCTCAGCCCCTGATCTCCTCTCACCACAGAATCAAGCATGACACCGGTATTCTCGAAAGGATTCTTCACATATTTTTCAAACATCTTCTCCTTTTTGTTCTCCAGGCGTCCGTTGCGTCTGACAAGCCATTTTTTACTGTAATGTTCTACCGCCTCGCCGAGAGTCACTCCAAAAAGTCTAGAAACACTATTCATATCTACATACGAAGTGTCGTGCTTCAAGAGTGCCACCTCCTTGAAATTTCTCTCCACAAATCTTTCCAACAGCGCCTTGCGGGTAAATGCATCTACAAAATCCGACGTATCAGGTATTATGGAATTCAGGAATCGGTCATAGAGTTCATAACCGCGCAGCTGCTCCCTTCTGTATTTGTCTCCGGTAATATAGACCTTGTCAAGATTAAGCGTATCGGAAAGAAACGACAACTGGGGATAAAGCCTCAGCTGGCACTCAGAATAGAGCATCCTTGAAGGAATGCTTATATCGAAAGCTATGTTCACATAGCCGTTCCGCTCTGCAATGTTCCGGAACCTGGCCTCGACTACGACAGGGTCTATTCTGTCTGAAACCACCATCTCGCCGGTCTGTTCATCTTTCACCGCAGACATGAGCAAAACCTCCCTGCCCCTGAAACTGACACGCTGGAGAGTGTCTTTCGCAAGCGTATAACTTGAATCTGCAGTATATACAGGCAACACATAATCCGCAATCGAGACACTGGCCGCCACATGCTCTTCCGCCAGCTCCCGTATACTGCCCTGCATGGAACATCCGCACAAAATGAGGAGCCAGACTGCCGTTGCCGCCGGCCACACGGCGGCCGGCCGTTTTTCCAAAAAATTCTTCATAATTCAAATTCCGTTAAAAAAGATATGACAGTTGTACAATTATATTGTCTGCTGCTATGAACACCTGCTTTTTTACAGCCTCCACGCTGCCGCACGAAGGGCAGGAATAACGCCGGTATTTTCCATATCCGGCCATAAGGGAGAATGCGAAATCCATATTGAATCTCGGAGAAAGCATGAGCGCATATCCGCCTCCGAACGAGAGGCCGTATGCATCTCCTTCATAGGTTTTCTGTGAAAACAGACCGCCCGTATTAAACCTTGTAAAGTTGACATACCCCGAAACGAACCAGCCCGAATAGACATGCCACGGCCAGTACCTTGTACCTGCATATACGGAAATCCGCTTGTTCTGAAACTGCCTGTCAGACGCTGAACGCTCATATACAAAAGGATTGTAGCGGGCCGACAGTTCAAGGGTCATCTTTTGTGATGCGGCACAGGATACTGTCCCGTTCAATGTAAAGAGATTCACATAATCTGCTATATTGGTAGAGAGCGCCACCTTTTGGGCACGCAGTTCCGCACCGGGAAAAAACAGTATTGCAAACGGAAGCAGATACTTTAAAACCTTTGATTTTTTAAATGGATTCATACCTCGTACTTCATTTTTGAGCGAAAGTAGAGGCTGTCACCGGTAAGAAAGATGTAAAAAAATAAAAAAGGGAGAATTGTTCCCCCTTTTTTACAGAAAAAATTTAAAAAAAAGACAAACTAATACTCTTTGGCCTCTTCAACACCTTCAAGTACATTCAGCCCGTTCTTGGCCAGAGCTCCCATCTCATCCTCGCCCGGGTAGACGGAAACCGGAGCTATAAAGGAGACTCTTCTTTTCACGGCCTCCATCAGTTCCTTGTTGTAAGCTATGCCTCCGGTGAGAATTATGGCGTCGACCTTGCCGTATACGACAGTAGCCATAGCGCCAATCTCCTTTGCCAACCGGTATGCAAAGGCATCGGAAATAAGCCGTGCCTGCTCATCACCCTCGGCAGCCCGCTTTTCAACCTCCTGGAAAGAGTTGGTTCCGAGATATGCCACTACGCCTCCCTTGCCGGAAATCATCTTTTTAAGTTCATCTTTCGAATATTTTCCGGAAAAGCAGGCATCTACCAGCTGCGCTGCGGGGAGAGAGCCTGAACGTTCGGGAGAAAAGGGACCTTCGCCGCTCAAGGCGTCATTAACATCCACCACCTTTCCCCTCTTATGAATTCCTACCGATATGCCGCCTCCCAGATGAGCCACTATAAGATTAAGTTCGTCATATTTTCTGCCATGTTCCGCTGCATAAAGCTTGGCAATGGCTTTCTGGTTGAGAGCGTGAAAAATGGAAATCTTCCTGAATGCGGGGTGGCCTGTAACTCTCGCTAACGGTTCCAGTTCGTCCACAACCACGGGATCTGCGATGATAGCCATTATGCCGCCGGTCTCATTTGCAAGTTCCTTTGCAATCATAGCTCCGAGATTGCTTGCATGCTCACCGAGTTCACCGCTCGCAATATCGGCAATCATACGGTCATTTACCTTGTAGACTCCGGAAGGGATAGGTCTTACCAACCCTCCCCTGCCCACTATTATGCTCAAATCTGAAAGTGCAATTCCGTTCTCCTTCAAAGCACGTTTTATGGCTTCCTTTCTGAAATCCAACTGATCTGCCACATGGCTGAAAGGAGCCAGTTCCTCGTTGGAATGGCGCAGTGTCTTGGTGAAAAGTTCGTCGCCATCTTTATATACGGCTATCTTGGTTGAAGTTGAACCCGGATTTATTGCCAATATCATTTTTGCCATACTCCTGACACCTCCGTTACTTGGCCGTAATCGCTGCCAATGCAATTGAATTAAGTTTGGTGTCAATGCTGTCTGCACGGCTCGACAATACGCACGGAGCCTTTGCTCCTGTAACCATTGCTGCGACTCTTATTCCGCTTACAAGTTGTGTATTTGTCTTATAGAATACGTTTGCCGCCTCTATGCTCGGGAATACAAGGCAATCGGCATCACCTGCAACCTTGCTTTCAAGTCTCTTGATTTTAACGGCCTCCGCAGAAAGCGCCACGTCGATAGCCAAAGGCCCGTCGACATAACAGCCCGGGATCTGTCCTCTGTCACTCATCTTGGCAATCATGGCAGCCTCTACACATGCCGGCATTCCTGAAAGCATCTGCTCGGTAGCGGCCACCATGGCTATCTTTGGTTTTTCCACTCCGAGAGCCTGGGCCGTCTCCTTTACATAATTGACCATTGCAAGTTTCTGCTTGAAATCGGGAGCAGGGATTACCGCAATGTCTGCAATTACGATAAATTTATGGTAGTTCGGATTCTGAATCAGGCACACATGACTCAGAACCGCTTTCGGAGGAAGCAGACCTCTCTCCTTGTTCAGGATACCACGCATATATTTGTCGGTGCTGCAAAGGCCTTTCATGAGGATATCGGCCTCGCCGGCATTCACCATATCAACAGCCTGTGCAATCGACTTGAGTTCATTCTCGTTATTTACGATTTTAAAGAGAGAACTGTCTATATTCTCGTTCTTGCATACCTCCAGAATGGCTTTCTGGTCTCCGACAAGCGTTCCGTCCACAATTCCGGCCTTTACGGCCAAAGCCACGGCATTGATGGTATGGTCATCAATGGCCCATGCTGCGACCAGCCTTTTTTTGGGTTTTGCACGAAGCTGGTCAAAAAGTTCATCAAAATTCCTTATCATAATATCAGTTTTATAATTGTCACTGCTTATTTTGCAAGTCTCATGGTATCCTGGGCAATCACAAGTTCCTCATTGGTGGTGACAGCAGCAACTGCAACCTTTGAAGAGGGCTTTGTAAGAATCATGTCCTTGCCTCTGAGACCGTCGTTTACAGATGCGTCGAAATCCACTCCGAGGTAGGCGCATTTCGCAGAGATATACTCGCGTACTGCAGGATCGTTCTCGCCTATTCCTCCGGTAAATACAATCAGGTCTACTCCGTTCATGACAGCGGCATAGGCGCCTACATACTTCAAGACGCTGTACTTGAACATCTCCAGTGTAAGAGCCGCCCTCCTGTTTGTCTGTGAGGCCGCCTCTACGTCGCGCGCATCGGAAGAGACTCCGGAAACTCCGAGAAAACCGCTCATCTTGTTCAACACTGCATTTATCCCTTTGGAATCCAGTTGTTCCTTATCCTGTATATAAGTGACTACACCTGCATCTACATTTCCGCAACGCGTTCCCATGACAACGCCTTCAACAGGAGTGAAGCCCATCGATGTATCTACCGACTTTCCGTTGCAGATGGCTGTCACCGAACTGCCGTTGCCAAGGTGACATGTAATGATTCTGGATTTTTCAAAATCCAGCCCGGCGAGTTTTGCCGCCTTGCGGGCCACGAACTGGTGGCTTGTACCGTGAAATCCATAACGGCGAATCTTGTATTTTGAATAATATTCGTAGGGAATTGCATACATGTAGGCATAATCGGGAATCGTCTGATGAAACGATGTGTCGAATACCGCAACCTGGGGAGTCTGAGGCATAAGCTCGGCAACTGCCTTTATACCCAACAGGTTGGCAGGATTGTGCAATGGAGCCAGTTCACAGCACTTTTCAATCTTGTCTATCACTGAAGCATCTATCTTCTTGCTCTCGCTGAAATACTCTCCGCCATGAGCCACTCTGTGGCCGACAGCGTTTATGTCTGAAAGGGATTTGAGGACACCGTGCTCACCGCTTACCAGTAGTTCCAGAACACTCTTGATTCCTTCTGTATGGTTGGCCACAGGTTTGTGCAACTTGTATTTTTCACGCCCGGTTACCGTATGGGTAATATCCCCCATCTCCATTCCGATACGTTCGACAAGCCCTTTTGCCAGCAAATTATACTCCTGCTCGCTCTGCATATCCAGAACCTGATATTTGAGCGAGGAACTTCCGCAATTCAAAACCAATATTATCATCTTATTCAAATTTTGTTTACATCATACAAACTTAAACAAAATTTACGAGAATCTGTACTGTTTTTCCCTTAAAATTACAGAAGCATTTCCCCGCCGGACAGAGAGGGAACAATGGCATTTACCACATGCGGCAATACGCTTGCGTTTATCCTGCTTCCCATCATCCGGCTCTCGCCGTCGAACTGTATCAACCCTTCCGAAGCGCGCGTAATCTGGAGTTCCTTGCATCTGAAGCGGTCTATGAATTCAGAATACCTTATGGTTTTGAGAAACAGCCCAGCAGTAAGCAGCGGCATGGAGACTATCGGAGCGCGCTTCCACACGACTACGTCAATCATGCCGTCGGATATATTGGCATCCGGTGCTATGAAAGCGTTGTTACCCCATTGCGAACTGTTGGCCAGGGTTATAAGAAAGGCCCTGTAACGATACCTGTTGCCTGCAATCTCAATATCATAGACCTCCGGCTTGTATTTGACATACTCCTTTGCACAGAACTCCATGTAAGTTATCAGCCCGCGTGTGGGGGAGTTATTGAACCTGTCTCCTATGACAGCCTCGAACCCCAGGCCTGCCGTACAGAAAAAAATCTGATCGTTCACCTTGCCGGCATCTATGCTCTGCACCTGTTCGTGCCGTATGATTTCGGCCGCCTTCTGATATGAGACCGGTATTCTCAGATGGCGCGCCAGCCCGTTTCCTGAACCGACCGGAATTATGCCAAGTTTCGTATTGCTGCCAACAAGAGCTCGGGCCACCTCATTTACAGTGCCGTCACCACCTACAGCCACAACAATGTCATAGCCCTCTTGAGTGAATTTCAAGGCAGTGGCATAAGCGTCTCCGGCACATTCGGTTTTATGGAAAAGTGCATCATAACCGCTATCATGTGAAAACATGGAATAGAGGCAGTTAATTATCACGTCTTTGTCTGATACGCCCGAAATCGGATTTACTATGAAGGCTATTCTTTTCATCGTTGCAAAGATAAAGGATTATCTGCGCTTTAAAGAATTTATTTCACTGATTTTCCAAACCATGGAAAAATAGTTATCTTCGCTCATATTTAACATTGTGCGGCATGATACGGGGAGGGGAGAATTTGTTATACGGATTTCTTGCAGGAGCCATAACTGCAAAACTTCTCAAATCATTCTGCAACATTGAAATCCCCCCTTCTTTGCTGTTCGCTGTTGCAGTTGCGCTCTTTACGGCCGTATTCTGCTTCTGCTTGAAAATCCCGATAGTCACATCAAAGGTTCAAAGAAGGGCATTCTTTGGCGCGGTCATCCTCTTTTTCTTCATTTGCGGGCTCTTGAACGACTCCAGAAGCCATTTCATGAGCGAAACCGGCGGGGAGGGAAAAACCGGAAGGATGGTCTCGGCAATAAGGGAAAAGGCAATTGAACGCACAAGGGGCATGATTTCATCTTCACAACAGGGAAGCGTGGCCGTAGCACTTACAATCGGTGAACAGAAAGAGATTCCGTTCCAGCTGAAAAAGGCCTACAGCGAAAGCGGCACGCTCCACGCACTTGCCTTGTCAGGCATGCATATAAGCATTATTTACAATATGATAAGCAGCATGCTGATAATTCTGAACATAAGTTACCGCGGAAGATGGATAAAACTCATCCTCGCCTTTCTGCTGATCATATTCTACTCCATGATGACAGGCTTTTCGGCCTCCATACAGAGAGCGGCCGTAATGATTTTCATATACAAGGCCGTAGAGATGTCGGGACGCTTCAGGGGAAGGTGGAGTGCGCTGGCCTTTGCGGCATCCGTCATCATAATCATCAATCCCAAAATGCTTGCGACAGTAAGTTTCCAGCTCTCGTTTGCCGCCGTCGTGGGAATAATAGCAATCTACCCTCCGATGTACAAAAGTTTCGAAAGGCTCTTCACAAGACACAGGACCTATAGAATCATCTCTCCCGTTGTAAACATGCTCTGCATGTCTACCGCCTGCCAAATAACCACCACACCGTTCACGTGGTTCTACTTCAGGAGCTCTCCGGAACTTTTTCTCATAGCCAACCTTGTGGCGGTCCCGCTGGTTACTGCTGCCATCTACATCTACCCTTTTGCCTTCATCTTTACATATTTCAACCGCATCGACAACTATCCGGCCGCCATATTGGAATTCGTGTTAAAGATACTTAATGAAGCCATCCTGTATATCGGAAAATAAAGTTATATATATTTGCGGCAAAATCCACATGCCTTATGAGCGATTCTATCAAGCATGAATGCGGCATAGCTCTGGTCCGCCTTCTTAAACCCCAGAGTTACTACAAGGAAAAATACAACGATTCACATTACGGGCTGGGCAAACTCTATCTGCTTATGGAAAAACAGCATAACAGAGGACAGGAGGCTGCAGGACTCGCATGCGTAAAAATAGATGCCGCACCCGGAGAGGAGTATATTTTCAGAGAGAGGCATCTCGGGACAAATGCCATAACCGAGTGTTTCGATGCCGTAAACAGAGCCATTGAAGAAGATTCACATGCACAGTCACGGAAGATGCCATACACTGGCGAAATATATCTCGGACATCTAAGGTACAGCACTACCGGCCGTTCCGGAATATCATATGTGCATCCATTTCTGAGGCGGAACAACTGGAGATGCAGGAACCTCTGCATAGCGGGAAATTTCAACCTAACCAATGTAGAGGAGTTGATGGAGCATGTGGTAAGGGAGGGACAGCATCCGCGCAGCGATGCCGACATGTTCATAATGCTGGAACAGATGGGATACCTGCTGGACGCCCACCATACAAGCCTCTACAACGAGTTCACGGGAAAGGGCTATTCAGGAAAGGAACTCAACGACAAGATAGAGGAAAACCTTAAAATGGAACAAATCATAGAGGATGCCTCCCGTCTGTGGGACGGCGGATTCTGCATAATCGGAGCTACTGGCAGCGGTGACTGCTTTGTATTCAGAGACAAATGGGGTATAAGACCTTGCTTTTACTATCTCGATGGAGAAATTGCGGTAGTCGCCTCTGAACGTGCTGTCATTCAGACTGTGATGAATGTAGAATATGAGTCGGTGAAGGAGCTGCAGCCGGCAGAGGCTCTGATTATAGGGAAAGAGGGCAAGGTTTCGTTCCACACCATAGCCAAAACCGGGAACATCACCCCCTGTTCATTCGAAAGAATCTATTTTTCGCGCGGAAGCGACGCAGACATCTACCGTGAACGTAAAGAACTTGGAAAGGCGCTGGTACCCCAAATTCTTGATAAAATATCGTACGACCTTGACAACAGCGTATTCTCATTCATTCCCAACACGGCAGAAGTTGCATACCTGGGCATGATGGACGGGCTGAACGAATATCTCGACAGGAAAAAGCTCGAGAGAATTCTCTCGCTTGATGAAAATTGCAGCAAAACCGCCCGTGAAAGCGCTGTCAGTGAAATTCTTGCACACAAGGTGCGCAGTGAAAAGCTAGCCATAAAGGATATAAAACTGAGAACGTTCATCACCGAGAGTGCAAACAGGAATGACCTTGCCGCACATGTATACGATATAACTTATGGCAGCATAAGGCCCCACAAAGACACCATTGTCGTAATAGATGACAGCATAGTGCGCGGGACAACCCTGAGACAGAGTATAATAAAGATATTGGGCAGACTGCATCCCAAAAGAATCGTAGTGGTATCATCTTCTCCCCAGATCAGATATCCGGACTGTTACGGCATAGACATGAGCCGCATGGAAGAGTTCATAGCCTTCAATGCAGCCATGAAACTGCTTGAAGAGCGCAAGATGTGGGATATTGCCGTCGAAACATACAGAAAGTGTAAAAGAGCGGTAACCTCACATCAGGAGAGCGTAAATTACGTAAAGGAGATTTACGAACCATTCAGCGAGAGCGAAATTTCTGAAAAAATTGCCGAAATGGTCACTCCTGAAGGTCTGGAGTGCCAAATCGGCATAATTTATCAAAGTGTGGAAAATCTGCACAAGGCCTGCGGCAGAAACAGCGGGGACTGGTATTTCTCCGGAAACTATCCCACCCCGGGCGGCACCCGGATTGCAAACATGGCCTATGTCAAATATTTTGAAGCAGCGAACCCTACTCTAAAATAACCATTTCATCGAGCAGATATCCGGCATCCGCCACCTTGTCTATGATAAAGAGTGCATAACGGATATCGAGTGCTATGTTCCTGCACAAATCAGGGTCGAAGACAATATCGCTCATGGTCCCCTCCCATACCCTGTCGAAGTTGACTCCAATGAGGTTTCCTTCCGCATCAAGTACAGGGCTGCCTGAATTGCCGCCAGTGGTATGGTTTGTCGCGATAAAGCAGACCGGTACGGTGCCGTTCTCTTCCCAGCGGCCGAAATCCTTGGCGGCATATATCTCTCTGAGTTTTTGAGGCACGTTGTAATCGAATATCTCCGGATTGTCCTTCTCCATAATGCCGTCAAGCGTTGAGAAAGGTCTGTAGTAGACAGCATCCGCAGGGGCATAACCTTTAATACAGCCGTAAGCGATTCTAAGGGTGGAGTTTGCATCTGGATAAAACACCTTGCCTGTTCCCCTCTCCCTTGCGAATTCCATCTGCCCGCGCATATATTTTCTGTACAGCATGTTTATCTCTCTGTTCAATGAATCCAATCGGGGCCTTACCGTACTGTTGTAGAATGCGTTCGTGGCCATGTAGAATTCCCTGGCCAGCGAAAGCGAATCGTTGTCGTAAATTGCATCGGCCAGTTTTTCAATGGAACCTGCCGTGGCGACCTTCTCCTTGAAATAGGGAGATTTGTAACTCTCATCTATATCCTTGTCATATTCGTTCATCAGGGCTATGAACGTAGCCTTGTCGATAGGTTTGTAGTAATTTTTATAGAAAAGGGCTGAATCACTGCCGTCACCCGCTGCAAAAAAGAGAAACTCCGGAGCATTCAGCGCCTCGTACTGATAATCCCTGACCAGGGAGAGTTCCTCCGCCTGCGAATAGAGGTCTGCAAACCGTCCGGTTATTCCGTCATATTCGGGCTTCCCTTTTGCCCACTCTGCAAACTCCTTTTCATAATTGCGCTTGTTTGCAACAGTATTCATCTTCAATATTCCCTTCATCTCTCCCTGCCACTTCTTCCATGAATTTGCAACGTCTGCATTTTTTGACGAGTACTGTATCCTGACAGCGTCGCTTCTGTCCATCTGACTCTCCATTATGTCAAGGCGAATTGTCCTGAGTTTTATCTTTTTCGGATTGGAGACATTTGCAATGTAATCTACAGCCTGCGAGGTTACATATTCAGACGTTCTGCCCGGATAACCGTATACAAGGGTAAAGTCGCCTTCCGCAATGCCAGCCGCATTTATTTTGAAAAAGCGTTTAGGCCTGTAGGGCACATTGTCGGGAGAATATGGCGCAGGCTCGTTGTTACGGTCTGCATAGACCCTGAACAGCGAAAAGTCTCCGGTATGGCGGGGCCACATCCAGTTGTCCGTATCACCTCCGAACTTGCCTATTGAAGAGGGAGGTGCACCTACCAGCCTTACATCTGTAAACACCTTATATACATATACAAAGTATTGATTCCCATAATAGAGCGGAGCCACTCTGGCCTTTATCCCCTTGCCTTTCCTTTCGATTCTGGAGACTATGCGCCTGCTGTTGTCTGCTATAAGTTTTTCTCTCTGCTCCTCGCTCATGCTTTCGGAATATCCGGAGAGCACCTTCTTTGTCACATCTTCCATATACTCCAGAAATGCAACGTAAAGGTCGGGATTAGGCAGTTCCTCATCCCTTTTCATGGCCCAGAAGCCATCTTTCAGATAGTCGTGCTCCACCGAACTGTGATATTGTATCTGGTCATATCCGCAATGGTGGTTGGTAATGAGCAGCCCCTCGCCGGAAATCATCTCTCCCGTACATCCGCCGTTGAAATGGACTATCGCATCCTTGAGCGAAGAGGAATTCATGCTGTAAAGATCTTCCGCCGAAAGACGGAACCCCTTGCTTCGCATCTCTTCTATCTTCTGCTGTATATAACTCGGCACCCACATTCCTTCATCGGCGCGTAGAGGATGGAGCATCATAACGGAAATTAAGAAAAACAATACTCTTTTAATATTCATAATCTTCACTTTTATATAACAAATGTACAAAAAAGTTTTATTATTTTTGGCGTATGAATAAACTGGCAAGATATATTATCATCTGTGCAGTCTGCGCCATAGTCATTTTTCTGGTGTGGTATTTCAGTTCCATTCTAACCTCCATACTCGTAGCAGCCGTGCTTTCTCTCATAGGGAAACCTCTCATGAATTTTCTCTCAAGGGTGAGAATATGGAAGTTCCACCTCGGGAACTCTCTCTCTGCACTCATTACGCTTATTTTCATAGGAGGCCTCTTCTCCATGCTCATCATATTCATAATTCCGCTCATTGGCAGGATTATAACGGAAATGAGCAACATCAATTTCGACGAAATACATCAGAAGCTCTCCATTCCGCTCATGAAGTACAACATAATGCTCCACAACCTCTTTCCCACAATGGATCCTTCCGTTACATTGGAATCCATGCTTATGGAGCAACTCAAGGGCATATTGAGTTTCGACCTTTTCACAGACGCATTCAGTTCGGTCACGACTTTCCTGGCCCACTTCGTGGTATCTGCGTTTACGATAATATTTGTCACCTTTTTCTTCCTTAAAGACAACAACACCTTCACGAACATGATTCTGGCTGTTGTACCCACCAGATACGAAGAGAACACTAAGAGAGCGCTTGAGAGCATCTACAACCTGCTGGTCAGATACTTTACCGGAATATGCATAGAGGCGTTCTTCATTACGGTGCTTAACACGCTTGGGCTTCACTTTATAGGAGGCGTCTCCCTGCAGCTTGCACTAGTGCTGGCCTTCCTTTCAGGCGTACTCAACGTAATCCCATACATAGGCCCCATACTGGCCGGTGCAATAGGGACAATCATAGGCATAATCTCACACCTGGGAGGAGTTTCCGACCCTGTGATAGGCTCGCTCTTCATAAAACTCGTACTGATATTCTTTGTAACCCACATGATAGATGTCTTCCTTTTCCAGCCGTACATCTATTCCAACAGCGTAAAGGCACATCCACTGGAGATTTTCATAGTTATACTTCTTGCAGGAAACATTGCCGGAATTCTGGGAATGCTCGTGGCGATTCCCGCATATACTGTACTGCGAGTCTTTGCAAAGGAGTTCTTCTCCAATTTCAAGGTGGTGCAGAAACTCACAGATAAAATGACAACCTCCTGATTCCTCCCGAGCAGGAGCAGGGAGTTCAACATGAAACGACAACAGACAAAATCGGGCGGCACAACTCTTGCGCCGCCCGCTGTCATTTACGGTTTAAACAGAGAATCTTCTAGTTTCCCAGGAAACTGTTGTATTTCTCGTAATTAGCCCTGTACTCTTCACTCTTGTCACGGAAGCGGAAATAGATATTCTTCAAAACTTCTGCAACATAGGCCTGCAGTTCAGGATCCTCTGTAAGGGTGAATGATTTCTCCAACGGAGCGATTGCACTCATCAATGCAGCGTCGAGCTGTTCGAGAAGTGCATTGTATTTAGCATCATCCATCTCCATGTTTGCCTCTTCCTGAATATCCACAGCCATATCATAATATGTCTTGCCTGCGCTGAAAGGGCCCCAGAAGTATGTAGGGTCTACTTCGCTTGCTTTGTTGTATGAAGCAATGGCTTTCTCATAATCGTTGAGTTTTACGTAAACGTTGCCCTCTGCGTAATAGAGACTTGCATTTTCAGGCTCATTCTCCTGCGCAGTCTTGAGCAGTTCAAACAGTTTGGTGGGCTCGTCGCCTGTCTCCATGTACATGTTGATAAGCGCCACGAGGATACCTTGGTTTACAGGATATTTTGCAAAACCGGCATTCAGGAGTTCCATAGCCTTTACAGTATCTTTTCCCTTCTTGTAGTTTTCCGCAAGGGCGGCATAAACGTCACCGTTTTCATCATATCCGATTTCTATACATTTTGTAAGGTACTCGATAGCCCTGGCATCATCACCTGCCAATGAGGCTGTCACTGCAGTATAGTAGATCATCACGCTGTCTACCATGTTGATAAGGGGATGAGATGCTATCTCGACTGACTTGCCGAACATTTCAGACGCCTCGGCATTGTCGCCCCGTGTATAGAAAGACATGCCCTCGTTTACATAACGGTTCTGGATACCCTTGAGAGATTCTGCGATAACTTTTGCCTGAGAACCTTTCTCGTCGAGCTCGTATGCCTTGTTGAAAGCATCGTATGAGAGAACCAGCATATCTTCGTCAAGAACGGGCTTCTTGACATCCCATGCCACAAGTGTTCCGTTTTCATCAAAATAGAGATCCTTGTCATTGTAGCTCTCCACGTTGAAGGTCCTTCCTGCTGCCTCTACGATATTTGTAGAGAGCACCTGCTGGCCTTTCAGCATAAGATGCACCTCCATCTGGCTTGCGCCCTGCCATACTCCGGAGATAGGAACATCGAAACATTCAGTGTAAGCAGTACCCAATTTAACCCAGCTTGCAGGATTGGAAGCCTTTTTGGGATTCTGCGTTTCACTCTTTGCCTTATCTAAAGCTTTGAGTGCCGCCTCGCTCTGCGCATACGACGATGCAACAAACAGCGACATTACCAATGTGATAAAAATTTTTCTCATAATATTGATATTAGGGATTATTAATTTTTAACTTTCATTTTCTTCACTTTTCTCTTCACTCTTGTTTACAGCACACACTGCCGCAATACTGTCGCCCTCCCTTATGTTGATGAGCTTCACACCCTGTGTCGCACGGCCGGCTTCCCTGATGTCCGACACGGCAAGACGTATTGTTATGCCGGACTTGTTTATAATCATCAGGTCATTCTCATTGCTGACAGACTTGAGGGCAACAAGTTTTCCGGTCTTCTCGGTAATGTTGATGGTCTTGACTCCCTTGCCTCCCCTGCTTGTTATCCTGTAATCTTCCAGCGGAGATTTTTTACCGTATCCATGTTCGCTTACAACCAGGACTGTACGTCCGTTTTCCATATTGTCAGCATCATTCTGTCCGACAGAAATCATGCCAACAACTTCATCGTCGTCTTCAAGGGATATGCCTCTTACCCCGGCAGCGGTCCTGCCTATCGGACGGCAGTCCTTCTCATTGAATCTTACGCATTTACCGTTTTTGCCCGCCATGAGTATCTGACAATTGCCGTCTGTAAGGATTGCCTCCAGCAGCTCGTCACCCTCCTTGACGGTAATTGCATTCACGCCGTTTACACGAGGGCGTGAATAGGCCTCGAGGGTCGTTTTCTTCACTATGCCCCTCTTTGTGCCAAGCACAATGAAATTGTTGTTTATATACTCCTCATCTTTCAGATTCTTCACATTCAGATAGGCACACACCTTGTCTTCGGGCTCTATGTTTATGACGTTCTGTATTGCACGCCCCTTGGAAGCCTTCGCCCCTTCCGGAATTTCATAGACCTTCAGCCAGTAACACTTGCCGTTCTTTGTAAAGAAGAGCATTGTGCTGTGCATGTTTGCAACATATATATGCTCGATAAAATCCTCGTCCCTTGTGGTGGAGCCTTTCGCTCCCACTCCGCCCCTGTTCTGCAGTCTGTATTCTGAAAGCGGGGTTCTCTTTATGTAGCCCATATGGGAAATGGTTATGACCACATCTTCGTTGGGATAGAAATCTTCCGGATTGAATTCATCCGCAGAAAGTTCGATATTCGTTCTTCTCTCATCGCCGAACTTGGATTTGAGCTGCTCCATCTCCTCGCAGATAATATCCATCTGAAGTTCCTGGCTTCCGAGTATGTCCTTCAACCTTTTGATTCTTGCCATAAGTTCATCGTACTCGTTCCTGAGCTTTACTCTCTCGAGTCCCGCCAGCTGCCTGAGCCTCATCTCCACTATTGCGGAAGCCTGTGCGTCAGTGAAGCCGAACCTGCCGGCAAGCGTGGATTTGGCCTCCTCTACAGATTGTGAATTTCTGATTATGGATATAACCTCGTCTATGAAATCCAGAGCCTTGAGCAGACCCTCCAGAATATGGGCACGTGCCTCGGCCTTCTTGAGTTCGAACTCTGCCCTTCTCACTATTACGTTGTGACGGTGCCTTACAAAATATTTGATAAGCTGTATAAGATTCAGAAGACGCGGGCGTCCGTCTACAAGCGCGATATTGTTTACCGAAAACGTAGACTGGAGCTGGGTATACTTGTAAAGCATGTTAAGCACCACGTTTGCAACTGCCCCCATTTTCAGTTTGATGACAATGCGCATTCCGTTGCGGTCGCTCTCGTCATTGACAAAGGCGATGCCGTCTATCTTCTTGCTTTCTACCAACCTTGCGATATTCTCAATCAGTTCCTTCTTGTTGACCATATAAGGAATCTCGTGAACCACAATCGATTCGCGGCCACTCTTGGGGCTCACTTCTATCTCGCTCCTGGCCCTTATCACTATTCTGCCGCGACCGGTTTCAAACGCCTCCCTTATGCCTTGTGTTCCGAGAATCGTACCTCCGGTCGGGAAATCAGGCCCCTTGACATATTTGAGAAGTTCAGCCACCGATATTTCAGGATTCCTTATATAAGCGATTATGGCATCGCAAATCTCGTTCAGGTTATGCGGAGCCATGTTCGTAGCCATACCTACGGCAATGCCCGACGCTCCGTTAAGCAGAAGCAGCGGGGCCTTTGCCGGCAGCACCACAGGCTCGCGCAAAGTATCGTCGAAATTGTTTACGAAATCTACGGTATCCTTGTCAAGATCAAGAAGAATTTCCTCTGTAAGCGCGCTGACTCTCGCTTCCGTGTAACGCATGGCCGCTGCAGAGTAACCGTCGATTGAACCGAAGTTGCCCTGTCCGTCCACAAGTTTATACCTCAGGCTCCAGTCCTGCGCCATGCGGACCATGGTCTCATATATGCTCGAATCACCGTGCGGATGATACTTACCCATGACTTCTCCCACGATACGCGCCGATTTTTTTGTCTGCCCCGTAGAGGTCAATCCCAACTCGCTCATTCCGAACAACACTCTTCTCTGAACAGGTTTCAGACCGTCACGCACATCTGGAAGGGCTCTGGACACAATTACAGACATCGAGTAATCTATGTAAGCACTCTTCATCTGATCCTCAATGTTGATTCTTTGTATCCTTCCTGTTGTTTCTTCTAATTCCATCAAAAAACTATTAAATTATACTCGAAAAAATCAAACAAAAATAGGACTTTTTTTTGGATTAATAATAAAATTATCGAGGTTTATTACTATTTTCGCAAATAAAAATATTATGCACATTCAACTCTCGAACGAGCTCAACGATATTATCACCTTTGCCAAGGAAGAGGCTGTCAGACTCGGCAACTTTACAATTACCACAGACCATCTTGTACTTGCCGTTCTGCGGCACGAAGAAAACAAGGCTGTCGACACTCTCAAGGCACTTGAAGTGAACATATTTTCACTCAAGAACAACATAGAACAGAAGTTGCGGAAAACAGAAACCGTGCCGCTCGAACTTTCAGACAAGATTGTACTTTCAAAAGCCGGAGAGAACGCACTCAAGGTAATGTTTCTGGAAGCAAGGTCGATGGGAGAACTCGTCCCCGGACCCGAACATCTCATGCTTGCCATATTCAGAGGCGGGGCGTGGTCTTATGCGCTCGACTTTTTCGAAGAGAACAAAATAAACTACAACAGGTTCAGGGAGACCCTTTCCAAAGGCAGGGAGCCCGAGCAGGCCGAAGGAGCGCGGGCAGAATATGATTTCAAGGAAGAGGGTGCAGAGCAGATGCAGCCGCAGCAGGAGCCGCAGCCCCTGCAGCGCAAAGGCCAGAAAAAAAGTTCATCTCCCGTACTCGACAATTTCGGCTACGACCTTACACGTGCCGCCGCGGAAGAGAAACTCGACCCGGTGGTGGGGCGCGACAAGGAGATTGAAAGATTGGCCCAGATTCTTGGCAGGAGAAAAAAGAACAACCCTGTACTGATAGGCGAACCGGGGGTGGGAAAATCTGCGATTGCAGAAGGGCTGGCAATAAAAATTGCAAAAAGAGAAGTTTCCAGGACCTTGAGAAACAAAAGAATAATATCGCTCGACATCGGTTCTGTCGTTGCAGGCACCAAATATCGCGGACAGTTTGAGGAGAGAATGAAGGCTGTGCTCAACGAACTGTCGAAAAATCCGGATATCATACTGTTTATAGATGAGATACACACGCTTGTAGGAGCAGGAGGCGCCGCAGGTTCGCTCGATGCGGCAAACATGCTGAAGCCCGCTCTTGCACGCGGAGAAATACAGTGCATAGGAGCCACTACACTGGATGAATTCAGGCAGTTCATAGAAAAGGACGGGGCGCTTGAGAGGCGTTTCCAGAAAATAATGGTGGAACCAACCACCCGCGAACAGACCCTGCTTATTTTGCAGAACATAAAGGAGCGTTACCAGAAACACCATAACGTGGTCTATACAGACCAGGCCCTGAAACTTTGCATCTCTCTGAGCGAAAGATATATCACAGACCGCTATCTGCCCGACAAGGCAATAGACATCATGGATGAGGCCGGAAGCCGTGTCCACCTGAAAAACCTGAAAACTCCCAAAAGAATCTATGAAAAGGAAGCTGCCGTTGAAAAGTTCAGAGAGCAGAAAGAGCTTGCCGTAAAGGAGATGGATTTCCGCAAGGCGGCAATGTACAGAGATTTGGAGAAGAGCCATACGGAAGAGCTGGACAGATTGCGCAGGCTCTGGGAGACAAGAATGGAGAAACATCCCGATAAGGTAGACGGAGAAGACATTGCCGAGGCGGTAAGCATGGCCACATCCATTCCTGTAAACAGGATTGCCGAGAGCGAAAGCAACAAACTGCTCGGCATGCGCGCCGAACTGGAAAAAGAGATTATCGGACAGAGCGAGGCCATAGACAAGGTGACAAGGGCTATCCTGCGCAACAGAGCCGGACTGAAAGACCCCGACAAACCGATAGGGACCTTCCTCTTTCTCGGCCCCACCGGCGTAGGCAAGACACAGTTAGCCAAGAAACTGGCGCAATGCATGTTCGACACTCAGGATGCACTCATAAGGGTAGACATGAGCGAGTATATGGAAAAACATGCGGTAAGCAGGCTTATAGGAGCCCCTCCGGGATATGTAGGATACGACGAGGGCGGACAGCTCTCGGAAAGGGTAAGGCGCAAGCCGTACGCCGTAGTGCTGCTTGACGAAATTGAAAAGGCCCATCCGGACATATTCAACATTCTGCTTCAGATATTGGATGAAGGCCGGCTTACAGACAGCAACGGCCGCCACATAGACTTCAGAAACACAGTCATTATCCTTACGTCAAACATCGGCACCAAAGAGTTGAAGGAGTTCGGCAACGGGCTCGGCTACTCAAAGGCCAGAGAGAGGGACAACTACGAAAAGGAGATAATCGGCAAGGCGATACGCAACACCTTTACGCCGGAGTTGCTCAACAGGCTCGACGAACAGATTCTCTTCAACTCCCTTACAAGAGAAGATCTGGAAAAGATAATAGAGATTGAACTCAAGGGGCTGTATGAAAGAGTCAGGGAGGCAGGATACAGCCTCAGGATAACGGCATCTGCGAAAAAGTTCGTGGCCGAGGCCGGATACGACAGGCAATACGGGGCAAGACCGCTCAAAAGGGCCATAAGACGTTATATCGAAGACCCTGTGGCAGAGGCCATAATTGCAAAGAAGGCCAAACCGGGCGAATCCATAACCGTAAAACTGAATGGAAAGAAAAACGACACGACAGTATAGCGCACAACATCAAGCGAACCGCAGGCTTACGCCAGTTGCAGAAGGTATTTGGTGCTGCCTCTGTTTCTGATTTTGAAGTAACCCGGCGGAAGATCGCCCAAAATCAGGGAGCCTTCGAGCGAAGGCTTCTTTTTGAGCAGTTTCCGCTCCGAGACCCGTTCAAAACTTTCCCTGTCCACATAATACTCCACGGCCACGCGTTCCGACACCCGTCCGAAACCCAGAGAGGAATAGACGGCTCCGCGCGACCATTCGTTGTCTGAATAGCTCATTATCTCTATGGGATGCACCCCTTCACTCTGCAAATCGGTCACGAAAGCCTTCAGAAGCCTGCCCATACCCCCAATGACCCTGCAATCCGGCAATGATGCATACCGTATCCACTCGTATGAGTTATACTCCACCTCTCCATTTGCACCCTGACGTACAATCTTGCGCCCGAACGAAAAGGTTGCAGCGGCAACTGTTGTCTCTCCATACTCCAGGGCATAACGGTACTTGCACCTGGCGCTGCCATAGGAATGATACTTTTCAAGAAAATCCTGCAACTCTCCTGATTTGCCTTCGGAAATGATCCTGCTGTTTGAAAGCAGCCTGCACTTTCTTGCAAAAACAGGCCTGAAACGGCCCAGACGCGCAAGGATACGCTCTCTTATCCACCTGTCATGAAACCACCTGTCTTCATAGAGATACATAAAATCGTCATATCCGCCGGATGCGGCAAGATTTTCCAGCACCGCGGCAAATTCAGGCGAATCAATCTTAGGGTTTTTCCCGTCGGTTCCGAACTCATCCATACAGACCAGAGTTACGGCAAGACGATAATCGGGAAAAAGCAGCAGTTCCCCGCTCTCCATGCAGCGGAGACCGTTCTGCCGCAGAAACAGCAGAAATTCCCTTTTGAAATTTCCCGATGAATGGAGTGTCATAACGGGACAAAATTAAGAAAACGCCGTCTTATGGAAAAATCAGTCTGAAAGTTTTGGTATAGACAGGCCGTCGCACACTGTCTGAATAACCGTACTGTCTTGTTGAAGGACGGATAAGCTGCAGGGAACCGTTGTGCAGGCTCATTATTCTGCGCGATACCGGAAGACCTATTCCCGAGCCATCCTTTTTCGTAGTGAAAAAAGGGACAAAAATCTGCTCCCTGATATTGTCGCCGACAGGCTGCCCGTCGTCGCTGACATCTATCGCAACCTGCTCCTGCTCGTTTATACAACCGGCCCTTATCCCGATACGGGACGCTCCCGCTTCCACACTGTTTTTAAGCAGATTTACCACTACCCTTTCAATCAAAGCCTCGTCTGCATTTACAATCAATTCAGCAGGAAGCACCTCTACCGTAAATTCGGCTCCGCAGCCCTTGAACAGCAGCATCATTCTCTCTATAAACTCTCCGACCGAAAAGAGCCTGCATACAGGTGCGGGAATCGCGGCAAACTTCCTGTAATCTTCTGTAAACTTCATAAGGGAGGACGAAGTGCTCTGTATGGTTTCCAGACCTTCGCGCAACTTCTCTCTGTCGGTACACCCCTGCAGCTGCCCGCACAGCGAATTTATAGGCGCAATACTGTTCATTATCTCATGCGTCAAAACGCGTGTGAGCTTCACCCATGCCTCAACTTCGTTACTGTCAATTACATGGTAGATATTGTTAAGTACAAAAATATCCAGAACCTTCTTTTCAAAAGAAATTCTGGAGCGGCTCGCCGATATTTCGCCCCCGCCGTTTTCCAGTTTGTACGAAAGCATCTTCACCTCTCCAGGCTGCATTTCAAAGAGTTCATCCTTGAGTCTCCCGTCTATTTTCTCCAGCTGCTCCAGGTGGGTAAAAACACTCACCCCCAACAATTCAAGCATCTTGTCATTGCAGATTTCCACACGCCCCTCCTGGTCGGCGGCAAAAATACCGGCATTCACCTTATCCATGATAAGCCCGTAGTAGCGTTCGTTCCGGCGGGCATTCTGCTTCTCTTCCCGTATAATGGCCGAGATTTTCTCCAACGCCCTGGCTACAGCCTTGTTGTTGCGGTCGTGGAAGCGCATTGAGAAATCGTTGTTTCTGATTGCTTCCAGCATAAGGTTGATTTTTGACGAGGCATTTGCCGCATTTCTGAAAGAGAGAACAAGCACCGCAACAAGCGCCGCAAAACAAATTACGGCAGCATAAACCGCACCTCTCTCCGAGCAAAAAAGAGCGGCAGACGAAACCGTGGCCGCAGCAACGGCAACCGCAGCGGATATTGCCAGATTGTTTCTCATAACAGTTCTATCGAATACCGTTTCATCTTATTATAGAGAGTCTGTCTGGATATGCCAAGCCTCTGCGCGGTAAGAGAGAGATTACCCCCGCTCTTTTGCAATGCTTCGCAGATTGCCTTTCTCTCCACCTCTTCCAGCGTACCTGCCATGCCCGCGGGAGCGACGGCACTCTCCTCTATCTGCAAATCCCTTTTTGTAACTTCACTCGAACTGCACACTATAACCGCCTTTTCTATCACATGGCGCAGTTCTCTTATGTTTCCGCGCCAACTGCATGAAAGCAACGCCTTTCCCGCGCTTTCACCAAGCGAGAGAGACTTGTCGTATTTTTTTGCAAAACAGTCGAGAAACATCTCCGAAAGAGGAAGAATATCGGCACTCCTTTCGCGAAGCGGAGGCAGTTCCAGATGAATTGTATTTATCCTGTAAAACAAATCCTCTCTGAAACTTCCGTTTGCAACCGCCTCATACAGATTTCTGTTGGTTGCACAGAGCAGCCTTATGTCCACGGGGACGCTTTTGCTGCTGCCCACTTTGGTCACACAGCGCTTCTGAAGCACATTGAGCAGTTTGGACTGCTGGTGCAGCGGAAGATTCCCTATCTCGTCAAGGAAAAGCGTTCCTCCATGAGCCTCTTCTATATAGCCGGTCCGCTCGGTGCGGGCATCTGTAAAGGCACCCTTCACATGTCCGAAAAGTTCACTTTCAAAAAGAGTTTCGGCTATGGCACCCATATCCACACATACCAGTTTGCGGCCCGCCCTGCGGGAGAGCCTGTGTATTTCCCGGGCCAGCAAATCCTTTCCGGTTCCGTTTTCTCCGGTAATGAGTATGTTTGCATCTGTAACGGCCACTTTCTCAACCGTATCCTTCAGGCGCTTCATTACAGAGGTTTGCCCCCAATACATCTGCTCCTCTCCGGTATCGTTCCCGGGAACGCTGCGACCGCCCCTGCTGAACGCATACGCATTGCGGAGCACCTCCACAAGTCTGGCGTTATCCCACGGTTTCTCTACAAAATCGTAAGCACCTTCCTTTATCGCCCTCACGGCAAGCTCAATCTCTGCATAAGCGGTAAAAAGAACCACCGCCACATCAGGATAGCGTCTCTTTATCTCCTTGAGCCAATAGAATCCTTCATTACCGTTGTTTATACCTGCCGCAAAGTTCATGTCTAGCAGAACGACATCCGCCGAACGGTCTCTGATGGCAGTTATCATGCCTGCCGGAGACGAGAGGGTCGTTACACTGGCGAAAATGTCAGACAGAAGCATCTTCACAGAAACCAGAATATTTCTGTTGTCATCTACAACCAATATGTTTCCCTCTCTTTTCACTGCCGCAAATATAGTTCGATTTTATTCGTTTCTCAAACTCTCCACAGGATTGGAACGGGCTATTCTCAGACACTGGCAACTTACGGTTACGGCCGTAATTGCGGCAAGGGCTGCAAAGACTGCAAGACAGACCAGAGGATTGAGGGAAATCCTGTAGGCAAAGTTTTCAAGCCAGCGCCCGACGACAATCCATGCCACAACCGCTGCAAAGACAAAACTTACGGCAAGAATCAAAAGATAGCGTTTGTTGAACATTTTTAAAATTCCTCCCGTAGTGGCACCGAATACCTTGCGCACCGCTATTTCACGCCTTCTGTACTGGCTGTCGAACATTACTAGGCCGAACACTCCGATAATGCTTATAAAGACCGCAAGCAGCGAAAAAATAGTTATTTGGGAAGAGAGCTTGCTCTCCTTCTGATATGTCTCATCCAGAATCTGGTCATAGAATCTCAGTTCAAAGGCATATTCCGGGTCGAATGAATTCAGTACCTCTCTTATGCCGGACATGGCGTCAAACATGTTCGTACCGGCATCCACCCTCACATTCAGAACAGAACAGGGATAGTCCTTCATCTTGACGATGAGCACCGGCTCCGCCTCCGATCTGAGCGATGAAAATTTGGAATTCTCACATATTCCTATGACTTCATACCAGTCTCCAAACTTCAGTTTCCTGCCCACATCCACGGTCTCGGGAAATTTGTCGCGTGTGAGCTGGTTTACAATAATGACATTGGTGTCACGCGGCGAGATGTCGCGTCCTTCTATCAGTTCAATGCCCATAGTCTTCAGATAATCCTGCTCCGCAAAGAGAGTGCGCGGGTCTACATTGTCTCCGTTTATATCCTGGAAAACCCACCCCTGGGTATTGTCCGATTCTCCGAGAGTACTCCATGAAAGTGCCGCGGAGCAGACATAAGGCAGCCTGCGCACCGCTTCTGCAACCGTATTCTTATCTTCGGGCATCTGGGCAGGATAACCTATATCGCATACAATCAGTTCATCCTTCGCAAAACCGTAATCGGCCGAACGTGTAAGGTAATTTCTTTGCAGAAGCATGAACAGTGCCGCTATCATGAGTGCGGCAGAGGTAAAGAACTGGACTCCTATCACAAATGTCCTGATTGATTTACCGGCGGGCGAGAGTCCGAAATTTCCCTTCAGGGCTACGGCCGGAGAGTAGGAAGTAGTTCTTATCGCCGGTATTGCTCCCGCAATCAGGGCAACGGCAATTACGACAGCAAATGACAACGCCACGGCCGGCATATTTTCCGCCGGCGCCGTTCCTGCTTCAGTAAGTTTGGCAATCGGGCTCTCCGCAAACAGAGCCAAAAGCCCGAGAGCCGCAAAAAACGACACGAGGCAGATAAGCAGCGACTCTGTAATTATCGCTCCGCGCAGCGAACGCACCGTGGCGCCAAGTATCTTTTGCGTATTGATGCTCTGCAATCTGACCGGAATAAGGGAATTTGCGAAATTCACATAGTTGATTGAGGCTATCAGTATAATGGCTATGGCTATGGAAACAAGCATCAACTGCATTGAGGTGCTGACCGGGGCAACCGGAGAGCCCTCCACCCCCTCCAGATAACGCAGTTCCGTTATACCCGCAAATTCAAACGAGGTGCGGAACGCCTGCTTTCCGGCCTTCCGGTTCAACTGCTGCAGATGCAGATTCGTTCCCCTCTCTATCTCCGCCAGAGAATTCCCGGCCCTGATAAACATCGTAAAACTGTTATATCCCCAGTTCTTCATCTGGTCGTTGGAAATGAAAATTTTGGAATAGAGTATGTTCCTTATGAAACAGTTTGCGGGAAAATCCTTGTAGACGCCGCTTATGAAAATCTCTCCCGCTCTGTCTACGGTCTTGCCCACCACGTCGGCCGTACCGAAATATCTGAGTGCAAAACTTTCCGGAACAATCACCGCATTTTCCTGTTCAAGGCAGTTTTCCCCTCCTGCAATCATCCTGAAACCAAAGAACTCGGGAAAGTTTGCCGAGACACCTATGTTGTCCTCCTTTATATAATTTCCCTCCACATAAAAGGTCCGGGCATTGTTTCCGTAATCGCCATACAGGACATACTGAGCCTCGGGATGCGACATGGAGGCGATGGTCTCCGCCCACGGATAACTTATGTATGTAAAATCCACTCCATCTTTGTCCTTGCTGTAGACCATGTATATGTTTTCCGCATCACTGATTGAGGTGTTGAAGGTGGCATCGCACCACACCTGCATCACAATCATCATGAAAGCGGTGAAGGCAACCGAAAGCCCGAGCAGGTTGAGCACTGTCGACAGCTTGAACCTTTTGAGTATAAAGCGCAGATTTCTAAACAGTGTATTCATCTCTATCGTATATTATGGTTCATTGTAACAGATGAAATTTTGCCGTCGAACATCTCTATGGTTCTTCGGGCATACTCGGCATCGCGCCTGCTGTGGGTAACCATTACAACCGTTGTCCCCGCATTGTTGAGTTCAGTGAGAATCTTCATGACCTCGGTTCCGTTTTTGGAGTCCAGATTTCCTGTAGGTTCGTCTGCCAGAATCAGTTCGGGGCTAAGAACCACCGCCCTCGCTATTGCCACTCTCTGCTGCTGCCCGCCGGAAAGCTGATGCGGAAAATGCTTTGCCCGATGGCTTATGGCCATTCTCTCCATGATTTCATTCACCATTTTCTTTCTCAGTGCCGGAGCCATCTTCAGGTAAGTTATGGGAAGTTCTATGTTCTCATAAACTGTCAGTTCGTCTATAAGATTGAAACTCTGAAAAATAAAACCGATCTTTCCTCTTCTGAGAAATGTTCTGTCTCTCTCGTTCAGCGTAGAGACATCCTCACCGTTCAGGAAGTATTTGCCCGATGTGGGATTGTCGAGCAGCCCCAGTATATTGAGGAGCGTGGTTTTGCCGCATCCCGACGGGCCCATTATGGCCACGAATTCACCTTTGTCAACCTCCAGATTGAGGTTGTCTACCGCTATTGTCTCAACCTCCACGGTACGGAAGGATTTTACGAGATTTTCCGTTTTAATTACGCACATGTCTATTATGTTTGATTTTACATTAATTATGTTTGATTTTACATTAATTCTATTTGAAAATCAGTTCATCGCTTTTTCCAAACTGGTCGTATCCGGAGACCACCACCTTTTCCCCGGGATTGAGTCCTTCGAGAACTTCGTAATACTGAGGATTCTGACGGCCAAGCCTTATTTCACGCCTGAAGGCCCTGTTTCCGCTCTCGTCCACAACGAAAATCCATGTACCGCCTGTCTGCGAAAAGAAAGAACCGCGCGGCAATATCAGACTCTCGGCAGATTCGCCCAACCGCAGGTTGATATAATACGACTGCCCGTTTCTTATATTTGCCGGTTTCCTGCCCACAAACTCCAAATCCGCCTGGAACTTGCTTTCGCGCACATCCGGATAGACTTTTTTCACGGAAAGCCTGAATGTTGTATCCTGGCGGTCAAACTCGCCTTCGAGCCCTGTGACCACCCTGTCTATATAGTGTTCATCTATCTCCGCCTCTATCTTGTGGCCGGAAAGCACGTTTATTCTGCCTATCATCTCCCCTGCAGAGATGCTCTGCCCCTGCTCCACGTCAAGAAAGCCGAGTTCTCCTGCAACAGGAGCCGAAACGGTAAGCTTCTCCCTCCTCTCACGGATAAGGTCCAGACTCCGCCGCATATTCTCAAGGTCGCTCTCCAGCTGCTTCATCTGGAGCGAACGGTAAATGGAATCCTGCCGCAGCCTCTCCGCTACAAGGGAGTTCTGTTCCACCGCCAGCATATAATCTTCCTCAGCTTTCAGAAAATCCTCTTTTGAAATGAGGTCCTCTCCATAGAGTCTTCTGTACTGAAGGTATGTACGCTCCTTCTGGCGTACGTCGGTCTCCAGTTTGCTCTTTTCAATCATGTTATTCAGGCGGTCCTGCTCCATCGCAACCTGAGTGTTGCGCAAAAAATTCTGCTTTTCCGCAAGGTTTGCCTCGGCATTCATGATTTCCAGATCGAGCGTAGAGTTGCGCAGTTGCAATATCGGCTCTCCCTCGCGCAGAAGAGCCCCCTCTTCTGCATACTTCTTCTCGACAATGCCGCCCTCTTCGGCACTCAACTGTATGGAGAGCGAAGGCTGGACTATGCCTATTATCCTTATATAGTCGCTGAACTCCCCGCTTTGGACTGTACCGAACGTTACAGCCGAACGGTTGATTCTGGTTACTGAAGAACCTCTTCCCGCAAGAGCCCATGCAAGAAGTGCAACGGCAAGCAGTGCGGCTGCAATGTAAATTCTCTTTTTCCTCTCCGGAAACTTTTTCTTTTCCAACTGAATATCCATATCTAAATCTTTTATATTTCCATTTATCCTAAAATCAACATGTTTGTCCTGTAATATTCCAACAGGCGGCGTTTTACGCCAAGCATCAGAGAGACCCTCACCAGTTCAGCCCGAGACTCGTACCAGGTATTGTAAGCCTGCTGCATGTCGGTAAAACTCATAAGCCCCTCCTCATATTTTCTGCCTGCAAGGTGATATGCAACGGAATCCGATTCTGTCTTCTTCTCCATTTTGCCGCATTCCTTTACAAGATTGTCGTAATCTGCTACGGCCTGCCTTATGGCCATCTCTAGTTCATACAGAGTCCTCCGGTAATCGGAACGGGCGCCCGCCTCTGCATTTCTTGCCCTTTTGAGCGAGTTGGTGCGCGAGAGTCCGTTGAAGAGCGGAATGCTCATGCTCACGCCTACATACTGTCCGAAGTTCCCGTTCATCTGTTCCATGAAATTTTCATTTATAGAGCCGAAATGACGGTAATAGTAGTCCGACAGACCCGCCTGCAGCGAAACAGTCGGAATAAAGGCACCTCTTGCCTGACGTACCGCATATCGCGACGCATCCAGGTTCAGCTGCGCCTGCAACATTACGGGATTGTTTCTGGATGCGAAGTCCAGTATGGTGTCGGCAGCCCCGATTCCACCAAGCAATGCACCGCTTTCCTCAACAGCAGCAGGTTCCGGCAGTACAAGAGTATCGGAAAGAGGGTAGTTCATGGCATTCTTAAGCGAGAGCCAGGCTTTCTGCATCTCACCTGTGGTAACGGTATGAACATGGTCGTCGTCTGCATACTGGGCTCTGGCCTGGCTCACCTCCACCGCGCTGTTCAGGCCAAGCTCCTTCATGCGGAGCGATTTTTCCAGCAGTCTGAAGCTCTCTTCCAGTTTCGAGGCCGTTATTTTGGAGAGGGCTCTGTAATATTGGAGATTTACATACGCCTCCATTACGGCCAGTGCTGTCTCGTCTTTGACATTCTGAAGATTGTGAGCCTGCTGCCGCATGCGCATTTTTGCCTCCCTGAAAGAGTTGACTATGCGGCCCCCTGAAAAGAGCGTCCATGAAGCCGACACTCCGTAAGAATTGTTGAATGTTTTAAGATTGTCGTAGGTGTTGGTTGCCGGATCTATGGAACGGCCGAAATTGTAATCCGCCCCCACCGATGCGTTCAACGTGGGGAAAAATGAGGCTATCGAACTTTTATAATCGCTCCTCACATTGCTGTACTCAATCTCTCCCTCCTGTACGTCGAAATTGTGCTCCACTGCATACCGCATGCAGTCATCCATTGTCCATGCCATGTGCTGCGCCCCCAGCGGGAGGAAAAAGTGCAGCAGGAAGATGAGTGCAAACACTCTCTTGTTGCTTTTCTTCATTGCCGTTTCATTTTTGCCACTACCTGTATACCACGAAGATGCCAGATTCGCAACTATAAGATTAACAGCAATATATTTAAAGAGAATATTTAAAGAATGTCAAAAAACAAGACAGAAACTATCAAAAAACAGGACAGCGCCGCTCTCTGGCTGCACATTCCGGGCAAACCCCCTTTACGACATAATTGACAGAACTCATGGAGAAGCCCTCCGGCAGCTCTATTTCCGGAATCCTGATTGCCTTGAAGCAATAGGTCCTGTGACATTTTTCACAGTAAAAATGAGTATGCATGTCTGAAACGGTGCATCTTTCGCTGCTGCACACTTCATATTTTACCGTACCGCTGCCATCCTCTATCACATGCACGATATGGTGCTCCACAAAGAGGCTCAACACTCTGAATATGCTTGACTTGTCCATAGGCGACAGCATTGTCTCCAACTCCGGTGCCGATACCGGACGGGACGCGGAAAGCATCGCCCTGGCAACCAGAATACGATTGGAAGTAGGCTTCACCCCTTTTATTTCCAGAATATTTTTCTCTTTCATAGGAGGAACATGCTGTTCATATCGCGTAAAAAACCGTGCTAAGGTAACAATTTTAATCTGAATAAATGCAACCCGGTTGCACCGTTTTATTCCTACTTTTACCGCGCTTTTTGAAAAAACCATAAAAAACTACATATCATGAAGAGCAACAGATTCATTGCCGGCTTTGCAAGCCTGCTGCTTATTGTCTCATGCCACAACGGCGGTCACAGAGACGGCCTGCACGAAGAGGAGGGCCACAATCACGAAATGGAAGCGGAGCATACTCATGAGGGCGAAATTCACGATCATGAGCATGAAGCTGAAGGACACTCAGATGAAATAATCCTCACACCTGAAAAGGCGGAAGCCGCAGGCGTGGTATCTGAAAAGATTGCCCCTGGGGAATTTTACGGAGTAATTCCTGTCGGAGGCAAAGTGACAGGAGCCCCTTCCGACCAGACCAGACTTGTTGCGGGCGTATCGGGCACAATATCTTTTCTCGGCCCCGTTGCAGAGGGCGCTTACGTTTCTGAAGGCGACCCCATTTTTATAATATCTGGAGAGCATCTGCAAGACGGAGACCAGTCTGAACGTGCAAGAATCGCATACGAGACTGCAAAGAGAGATTACCTGAGAGCGGCAGCCCTGGTAAAGGACAAAATAGTTTCCGAAAAGGATTTCAACGCTGTAAAGGCCGAGTATGAAAATGCAAAACTGGCCTATGACGCAATAGCCGGAAACGGCAAGGATGGAGTGGAAATAGCCTGTCGGACAAACGGATATATAAAAGACCTCCTTGTAGAAGAGGGTGATTATGTAACTGTCGGGCAGCCTGTTGCGACAATAGCTGAAAACAGCAGGCTCTATCTCAAGGCAGATTTGCCGGAAAGATATTTCAGGCTTGCACCGCAAATAACATCTGCAAAGTTCAAGACGCCGTATGATGACACCGTATACGACATCAAGGAGATGGGCGGCCGTCTGCTTGCATACGGAAAGAATCCGGCAGACAACTCTCCATATATTCCGGTAACCTTTGAATTCAACGGAAACCGTGAGATAATATCGGGAACCTTTGCCGAAATATATCTGCTCACACAAAAACGCGATAATGTAATAAGCCTCCCCGTAGACGCCATTACCGAAGAGCAGGGTGTAAATTTCGTTTACATACAGATAGATGAGACCTGTTACAGGAAAAATGAGGTGAAACTCGGTGAAAGCGACGGCAGCAGAGTTGAAATCCTGAGCGGCCTCAACGGAGGAGAGCAGGTGGTCACTCACGGAGCGATTCATGTAAAACTGGCCTCTGCCGGAAATGCAATTCCCGCGCATACACACCAACATTAAAAGATATACGCCATGCTTAACAAGATAATACAATTTTCGCTTCATAACCGCCTGCTCATACTGGTAGCATCCGTGCTGCTTGTGATAGGCGGAACCTATACGGCGTTCCATACCGAAGTAGACGTATTTCCAGACCTCAACGCCCCTACGGTGGTTGTCATGACGGAAGCCAACGGAATGGCGGCTGAAGAGGTTGAACAGTTGGTTACATTCCCGATAGAGACGGCCGTGAACGGTGCCACCCACGTACGCAGGGTACGCTCATCCTCTACAACCGGATTTTCCGTAGTATGGGTGGAATTCGATTGGGATACAGACATATACCTTGCAAGACAAATCGTTTCCGAGAAACTTGCCACTGTCGGCGACGACCTTCCCGACAATGTAGGCCAGCCTACGTTGGGCCCGCAGTCCTCCATTCTCGGTGAAGTGCTCATAGTAAGCCTTACCTCAGACAGCACATCGATGCTCGACTTGCGCACCATTGCAGACTGGACAATCCGTCCCAGACTGCTCTCTACTGGCGGAGTTGCACAGGTTGCCGTTCTGGGAGGAGACATAAAAGAGTACCAGGTGCTTCTGCATCCGGAGAAGATGAAATATTACAATGTATCCCTCTCCGAAGTGCTTGCCGTTACCGAGAACATGAACCAGAATGTGAACGGGGGTGTAATATACGAATACGGCAACGAATATATCGTGCGCGGAGTGGTCTCCACCAACAATGTTGAAGAGATAGCAAAGGCTGTCGTAAAAAATGAAAACGGATACCCTGTCACACTCGGAGAGATTGCAGATGTAAGGATAGGCGGGCAACAGCCCAAACTCGGCGTTGCCTCGGAAAAGGGCAAGCCGGCCGTGATTCTTACCGTCACCAAACAGCCCAACACCGGAACCATTGAACTTACCGAACGTCTTGAGGCGGCATTGGAAGATCTGCAGAAAAACATGCCTGAAGACATAAACGTTTCGACCGACATTTTCCGTCAGTCGCGCTTTATAGACGCTTCGATAGACAATGTCAAAAGTTCGCTGTACGAAGGGGCGATATTCGTAATCATCGTGCTTTTCATGTTTCTTGCCAATGTGCGCACTACGGTAATCTCGCTTGTAACGCTGCCTATTTCCCTGCTGGTGTCGCTGCTTGTGCTGCACTACATGGGACTGAGCATAAATACGATGAGCCTGGGAGGAATGGCCATAGCCATAGGCTCTCTGGTCGACGACGCCATCGTAGATGTGGAAAACGTATGGAAGCATCTGCGGGAAAACAGGCTGCTGCCCGAAAAGGAACGGAAACCTGTTCTTGAAGTCGTGTTCAACGCATCACGGGAGGTGCGCATGCCCATCCTCTACTCTACAATCATTATCATCGTAAGTTTCATGCCCCTTTTCTACCTCAGCGGCATGGAGGGAAGGATGCTTGTTCCACTTGGAATCGCATTTATCGTAGCACTTTTCGCCTCAACCGTTGTGGCTCTGACCCTTACGCCTGTACTTTGCAGCTATCTGCTGGGCAAAAAGGTCAAGGGAGACAGCATACCCAAAGAGGCCTTTGTGGCAGTATGGTTAAAGAAACATTACAGAAACGGGCTCGAATGGGCATTGAAACACAAGAAAGTCGTTCTGGGCACTACCATAGCGCTTTTCATTGTAGCGTTGGGGCTCTTCTTCACCTTGGGGCGCAGTTTCCTGCCGCCGTTCAACGAAGGCTCGTTCACTATAAACGTAAGTTCGCTTCCGGGAATCTCGCTTGAAGAGTCTGACAGGATAGGCAGACATGCAGAGGAGCTGCTGCTTACCATTCCCGAAATCCAGACCGTTGCCCGCAAGACCGGACGTGCGGAACTTGACGAACATGCATTGGGAGTAAACGTATCCGAGATAGAGGCTCCGTTTGAACTCAAGGAGAGGTCTCATGCCGAACTGCTCGAAGAGGTGAGACACAAACTCTCAACAATTACCGGCGCCAACATAGAGATAGGACAGCCCATAAGCCACCGCATAGATGCCATGCTAAGCGGTACGCAGGCAAGCATAGCCATCAAGTTGTTCGGAGACGACCTCAACAGGATGTTCTCAATAGGCAACAAAATAAAGGATGCGATAAGTTCTGTCGAAGGCATTGCTGACCTGAATGTCGAACAGCAGATAGAGAGGCCGGAACTTAAAATCATCCCCAAGCGGGAAATGCTTGCAAGATACGGTATTCCTCTTGCAGATTTCAATGAGTTCGTAAATGTGAACATGGCAGGAACCGTTGTTTCACAGGTTTATGAGGAGAGAAAGAACTTCAACCTTGTGGTACGTGCCGATGAAGAGAACCGCGGAATAATGGAGAGGATAAAAGACCTGATGGTAGATTGTCAGGACGGAACCAAAGTTCCGCTTTCAGATATTGCCGAGGTGGTTTCATCAACCGGTCCCAATACCATAAACCGGGAAAACGTAAAACGTAAGATCGTAATCTCCGCCAATACCAGCGGACGCGATTTGCGCAGCGTGGTAAATGACATACAGAAAAGAGTCGATGCCGAAATCGAACTGCCGGAAGGTTATCACATAGAGTACGGCGGGCAGTTCGAAAGCGAACAGAGCGCAAGCCGCATTCTGCTTCTTGCCTCTATCATAAGCATTGTCATAATATTCCTTCTGCTGTATATGCAGTTTAAGAACGCAGTGGAGAGCGGAGTCATATTGCTCAACCTGCCTCTCGCCCTGATTGGCGGTGTCTTTGCCCTGCTCCTGACCACGGGAGAAGTAAGCATTCCGGCCATAATCGGCTTCATATCGCTGTTCGGCATTGCGACCCGCAACGGAATGCTGCTGATAAACAGATACAACATGCTTTATAAAGAAGAGGGGCGTTCATTGCATGAAAGCATCATTACAGGCTCGTTAGACCGTCTGAACCCCATATTGATGACAGCGCTCACCTCTGCCTTTGCACTGATTCCGCTGGCATTGAGAGGCGATTTGCCGGGAAATGAGATACAAAGCCCCATGGCAAAGGTAATATTGGGCGGACTGCTAACATCTACATTCCTGAATGCCTTCATAATACCTATCGTTTATGAACTTCTGAACAAAAAAAATAAAGTTGGACAAGAAAAATAACTGAAAATATGAAAAGGATATACATACTGCTACTTCTGCTCCCGTTTCAGCTCGGGGCGCAACAGACAGAAGATGTTCTGAGGGCGGTAGAGGAGAACAACATAGAGTTGCAGGCACTCAGAAAAGAAAATGAAGCAGCCGTGCTGGAAGTAAAGTCACAGAATGCGCTGGAGAGCACCTCCGTTGAATACAGCCCCTTTTTCAGACGCGGCGTAGACGGAGTGGCCTCATCTGAACTTGTCGTAAAACAGGGTTTTGATTTTCCCACGCTTTACGCCGCACGCGGCAAATCGGGCAAGTTACAGCAGCAGGTGCTCGATTTGCAATACCAGACATCGCGCCGCGACATTTTGCTGGAAGCCAAACTCAGATGCCATGACCTGATCTATTTCAGCAAGGTTGAAGGGCTGCTCGAGCAGCGCAGGAAAAATGCAGAGGCGCTGCTTGCACTTTACAATCAAAGGCTGGAAGAGGGAGATGCAACCATTATTGAGGTGAACAAGATCAAAATGGACCGCATGAACATAGAAAAGGAGGCTGCGGAGATTGAGGCCGGGACGGCCGCCGCCTTTCAGTCTCTTGCCGCTCTCAACGGCAATCATCCTGTCCCATTCAATGCGACAGAGTATGGACTGGCTGTAATGGATGGCACTCCTGAGGAAATTGCCGAAAAAATCATGGAATCAGACTATATGTTGCAGCAGGGTGAAGCCGCGAGCCGGGCCAGCGAACAGGAGGTCAAGGTTGTAAAACAGAACTGGATACCCAAACTTGAAGTGGGTTACAGAAGAAATACAGACGTTGAGGCAAGCAGCAACGGTTTCATGGTAGGTGCATCACTGCCCATCTTCTCCAATGCAAGAAACGTAAAGATTGCAAAGGCAAGGCAGGCAAGCGCCAGGCTGGAGCTTGACAATGCGAAAATTGCAGCGGAAAATCAGATCTATGCACTCATATACCAGGCCCGCCAGCTGCGCGAGAGCATGGAAATATACGACACCGAACTTATGTACAGTACACTTGAAATGCTGCAGAAGGCCGTAGAGGCAGGAGAACTTTCAATAATAGACTATTACGGGGAGGCCGACAGCATCTATGAGAACCTCCACTCCTACCTCGACGTGGAAAGGGCATACCATAACGCATTGGCGGAACTCTATAAAAACGAACTATAGTTTTCCGACACCTCCAATTGAGAAAGAGAACGCTGATAATGCAAAAAGTCCGCACCATTTCCGGCGCGGACTTTTTGTGATCCGCTTGGGGCTCGAACCCAAGACCCCAACATTAAAAGTGTTGTGCTCTACCTACTGAGCTAGCGAATCGTCCGTTTGGGACTGCAAAGGTACATATTTTTTTCTATTTGCCAAAAAATTTACCTGCTGTTTCTGTCTGCATCCTCATATCCTGCAGATACACCGTTTAAATGAGAGATTGCAGCCAGTAAAAGGCGATTCCTGCAAAATAGCCCGTAAGTGCAACCCAGCTCACATGCTTGAGATACCATCCGAACGTTATCTTCTCCAGCCCCATGACCACCACGCCGGCTGCAGAGCCGATTATAAGAATACTGCCTCCTGTTCCGGCACAATAAGCCAGCATTTCCCAGAATGTCCCGTCTACTGTATATATCATCTGCCCTGCGGTTGCAAGCGATTCTGGTATAAGTTCATACATTCCCATGCAGCTGGCCACCAGCGGAACGTTGTCTACAACGGCAGACAAAAGGCCTATAATGCCTGTCACTATATAGGGATTGCTGTTGAACGCCGTATCCAGACTGTCTCCGAAAGAGCGGAGTATGCCGGTCGCCTCCAATGCCGACACTGCCGTAAGGATTCCAAGAAAGAAGAGAATCGTATTCATGTCTATCTTGTGAAGCAGATTGGCCACGTCATCTATCCTTGAATGGTTCTTGTCCCCCTTCCTGTAAAAGATAATCTCGGTAACTATCCAGAGAAGTGAGAGCACCAGCAATATGCCCATAAACGGAGCCAGACCAGTAATCATTCTGAATACCGGCACAAAAAGCAGGCCTCCGACACCTATTGCGAATACCACCTTCTTCTCCTTGCGCGTAACAAGCGCTTCACGTGAGACTGGCTCCGGCTCGTTTTCCTGTATTGTCATTATATCTCCCTTCAGCCTTGACCCTATCAGAAGCGCAGGAATGATCACTGATATTATCGACGGCAGAAAGAGACCTGTTATGACACCGACCGAAGTTATGTTACCCTTTACCCACAGCATTATGGTGGTAACGTCACCTATGGGAGAAAAGGCTCCGCCGCTGTTTGCGGCCAGAATCACCATGGAGGCATAATAGAGCCTCTCATGCCGGCTTTCTATCAGTTTCCTGAGCACCATTATCATCACTATTGCAGTGGTCAGATTATCCAGTACGGCTGAAAGGAAGAATGTAAAGAGGCTCACCTTCCAGAGAAGCCCCCTTTTGCTTTTGGTATGCAGACGACGTCTTACAAAATTGAATCCTCCGTAAGTATCTACAACTTCCACTATCACCATTGCCCCCATCAGGAAAAAGAGGATTTCGCTTGTCTGCCCCAGCGAACTTGTAAAACTTTCGCTGTCTGTCCCGAATCCGAAACTGTAAAGAGTCCAGCATGCTACACACATGAGCATGGCAACAGCCGCCTTGTTTATCTTTATTACACTCTCGAGGGCTATCAGAAGATACCCGACTATAAATATACCTGCTATCAGCGCCGTCATATCAAAAAAAATAAAAAAACAGGGGGCAAATTTAAATCAAATCGCACTATACATCAAGAATTCCGACAGGCTATTCCTTTTTTTCACCATTTATATACCATTTTTCACTACCTTTAAGGGCGTAAAGAACATCTGCCGCTTATGGATTGCAAACATGGACATAACCCCGAAGGGCATCACCACGGGCACAGCGTCGAGATAAAATCGCTCAATGCCGCATTCGTGGCGGGAATCATACTGAACCTGCTGTTTGTGGCCGTAGAATGTCTGTTTGGCCTTATTACCGGTTCGGTCGGGCTGCTCTCCGACGCAGGACACAACCTGAGCGACGTGGCCTCGCTCATCCTGGCCATGATGGCATTCCGCCTGGCACGGGCAAAGGCAACGAGAAACTATACATACGGCTATAAAAAGGGAACTGTTCTTGTCAGCCTAACCAATGCAATTCTGCTTGTCATTGCAGTGATTTTCATCATAAAAGAGAGCATATACAAAATAATCCACCCTGTAGACTCCGCCGCGCTCGGGCAGACCATAATATGGGTGGCCGCCGCCGGAATAGTCGTAAACGGCATTACGGCATGGCTCTTCTTAAAGGACAAGGAAAAAGACCTCAATATAAAGGGGGCTTTCCTGCACATGGCTGCCGACACGCTTGTTTCTGCAAGCGTGGTTGTATCTGGCATAATAATCAAGATTACCGGATGGAGTGTCATAGACCCTCTCATAGGCCTGCTGATAGCGATAGCAATAGTTGTCTCTACCTGGAACCTGCTGTCAAAAAGCATCCGGCTTGCAATAGACGGTGTCCCGGGCAATGTAGACATAGACAAGGTGAAAGCCGCGATTCTCTCTGTAAGCGGAGCCGTGGAGTGCCACCATCTGCATATATGGGCTATCAGCACTACCGAAAACGCCCTTACCGCCCATGTCGTGGTGGATGACATAGAGGCCATGGAACCCATAAAGGAAGAGATTAAGGCAAGGCTTGCAGATATCGGCATATCGCATGCCACCATTGAAATCGAGAGCCGCGAAAGCCACTGCCGCAAGATTTGTGAAAACTGAAAACCTGATAAAATGGATGAAATAGAAATAAAAAAAAGAGAGGATAGAGCTGAAGAACTTTTCAGAATGGGATATAACTGCGCCCAGAGCGTTGCAGGTGCATGGGCAGACTATTACGGGCTTGATTTCAACCTGGCCGTGAAAATATCGGCTTCGTTCGGCGCCGGGATAGGCAGAATGCGCGAAACGTGCGGGGCTGCCTGCGGAATGTTCCTGCTCGCCGGCCTGGAGACCGGCTGTACGGACTCCTCCGACCGTGAAGGGAAAAGTGCAAACTACAAAACAGTGCAGTATCTTGCAGGAAAATTCAAGGAAGAGAACGGATACCTCAGATGTGCAGACATGCTGGCGGCAATGAAGGACGCAAAAGCGATAAAACCCGGATATCAGGCAGAAGAGAGAAGCGAAGAGTATTATAAAAAGCGCCCGTGCATCAAGACCGTGCGGTCTGCGTCAAGAATATATGGAGAATACCTCATGAACAAATAGAGAGTTGTGTTGTTTGTCAAGAATAAACCAAATGTTGAAAATATGAAAAAAAGACTGTTGTTTATCGCACTGTTCTGCACAATGGCTATCGGTGCAAGTGCACAGAACGGCTACAAAAATGCCATCGGAGTAAGAGGACTGCTCAATATTGACGTTTCATACCAACGTTATATTACAGCACAGACCAGAATTGAGGGCACGATAGGATTCGACTACTACGGATTCAGCATGGCCGCAATGCACCAATGGACCTTTGAACTCCCCATAGATACGGAAGGCATCTGGCAATGGTATGCCGGCGCAGGCGGAGGAATAGGCTCATGGGACAGGCAAAAATATGACAAGGGATTCAGTCTGGGAGCACTTGTCCAGGTAGGTGTAGAATATACGTTCTCCAACATTCCCCTGCTTCTCTCGCTGGATTACCGTCCGGGATTCTACTTTCTGCCTGAAGGCAGATTCGATTTCAGAGGGATAGCTGTCGGTGTAAGATATTGTTTCTAAGAGTCTGATTCACCAGCCTTTTTCCCCAGCCCCATTTCTGCGGCGCGCTGCTCCATAAGAGCATATGCTTGAGTTATGTCATTTTCGATTTTACCGTCGAGAATGGCATTTTTTACATATTCCTTCAACTCGCCTATTTCCCTGCACGGCGGAATGTTGTATCGTTCCATTATCATCTCGCCGGTTACGGGATTCTTGAAATTCCGTATGGCATCTTTCTGTTCCACCTCTATGAGCTTCTGCTTGACCATGGCAAAATTATGCCTGTGTTTCATTACAACCCGGTCGTTTTTAGAAGTGATGTCAGCCTCGCAAAGCGTCATAAGATCGTCTATGTCATCTCCGGCATCGAAAAGCAGACGTCTGACGGCGGAATCGGTAACTTCATCCTGCACCAGGGCTATGGGACGCAGATGAAGCTGAACCAGTTTCTGCACATATTTCATCTTTTCGTTGAGAGGCATCTTCAACTGCTTGAATATGCCGGGAACCATCTTGGCCCCTATGAAATCATGACTGTGGAAAGTCCAGCCTACAGAGGGCTCGAACCGTTTTGTCTGCGGCTTGCCTATATCATGCAGGAGAGCGGCCCACCTGAGCCACAGATTGTCGGATTTTTCAGCTACATTGTCTACAACCTGCAGAGTATGTGCGAAATTATCCTTATGCCCTTTCCCGTCTACCATCTCCACTCCTTTGAGTCTTGAAATCTGCGGCAATATTTCCGGCAGCAATTCCGTCTCCTCCAGGAGCCTGAGCCCGACCGAAGGTTTCGGGGAGAGCAGGATCTTGTTCAGTTCGTCGCTTATACGCTCCCTTGAAAGAATCTCCAGCCTTTTCCTG
The DNA here is from genome assembly GCA_949300025.1 of uncultured bacterium. GTDB lineage: Bacteria > Bacteroidota > Bacteroidia > Bacteroidales > UBA932 > Egerieousia. The sequence goes on from CASGCS010000003.1 coordinate 81,632, forward strand.
TTCCGTCTGATCGACTCCAGCGATTCGGGCACTATGGAAAACGAGAGCTGCGAAGCAAACCTTATGGCCCGTATCATACGCAAGGGATCGTCGCTATAGGTCGTATCCGGGTCCAACGGCGTACGGATAAGTCCGGCCTGCAGGTCCTTCACCCCGTCGAACGGGTCTACAAGGTTTCCAAAATCTTCCTCCTGAAGACTGAACGCCAATGCATTAATTGTAAAATCCCGCCGTTTCTGATCATCTTCCAGAGTACCGTTCTCTACTATCGGATTTCTGGAATCCGCACGGTACGATTCCTTTCTCGCCCCTACAAACTCAATCTCCATTCCCTTGTATCTGAACATGGCCGTCCCGAACCTCTTGAATACGGTAACCTTGCTCTTTACACGTTCGGCAACCTTTGCGGCAATCTCTATTCCGCTGCCCTCGACAACTATATCTATATCCTTGCAGTGGCGCTGCAAAAAACAGTCCCGCACATACCCGCCTATGACATAAGCCCTGACTCCTGCCTCTTTCGCAATTTGCGAAACTATCCTGAATATGCCGTTACTTAGAAACTCTACATTCTGCATAACTGGGAATATCTGATATATATCTGTAACTGCCCGATTCCGGCTCAAGTTCAAAGGCAAATGTGGTGACACCGTTTGTAATCACCAGATACCTTACCTTCAAAACCATGTTATACCGGCAAATCTGCTCTGCCGCCTCGCATTCCAACTTCACATGCGGGGCCTTGCACTCTACCGCCAGCAAAGGCTGCAAGTTGCTGGAAAAACAGACTATGTCGCACCTGTAATCCTTTTTTCCAAACTGTATGGAATACTCACTGGCCATAAGTGAAAGCGGATAGCCTCTGGCATCGTTCAGCCACCGTATGAAACTCTGCCTCACCCTCTCTTCCGGAGTAAGCGCAACATATTTTTTCCTCAACGGGTCAAATACCTGTTCTCTCTCTTTCATCTGCAACGTGACGGTGAGCCAAAAGTAAAAAATTTTTGTCATTATTTATAAATTTATCAACTTTGTTTGCTTCAAAGCAGCCATTGATGGAATATTCAGACCTTATAAAGGAAATCGACAGCGGAAAATTCAAGCCCGTATATCTTCTTATGGGCGAAGAGCCGTACTACAACGACATCATAATCGAGCATCTCATCGACAAGGCGCTGCAACCTCATGAGCGTGATTTCAACCAGATGATTGTCTATGGCTCAGACACCAATGCCGCCGAGATAGCATCTATGGCAAGACGCTATCCGGTATTCGCCCCCAGACAACTGATAATTGTCAAGGAGGCGCAGTCTCTGACCAAACTGGAGCCGCTGGAGATTTATCTGCAGGCACCCGCACCTGAAACCGTGCTGGTTCTGGTATATACCGGAAAATCGGTAGACAAGAGAAGCGGTTTCTACAAAAAGGCAAAGGCCACTGCGGAAATCTTTGAATCTGTACCTGTTCCGGAATGGAAAGTGGCACAGTGGATAATCTCGTATGCAGGCCGGAAAGGGATAACGGTCCTCCCCGATGCCGCCGCCCTCATGGCGGAACATACCGGCAACAGCCTCAGAAAAATAGCACTGGAAATAGACAAACTCCTGAAGGTTATTCCCGAGGGGTGCATACAGATAACAGTCAAGGAGATAGAAGAGAACATAGGCATAAGCCGCGAATTTTCCGCCTTTGAACTCTGCAATGCGCTCTCGTTCAAGAACGGTGACAATGCCTTCAAGATTGCGCACCATTTTGGCGAAAACCCCAGAAAATATCCTCTGCTGCTCACATTGGGGGCCCTGTTTTTCTATTTTTCAAAACTTTTGAAAATACATGCGGTAATGAGACAGGAGAATCTTGCAGCGGCAAGTGCCGTAAAGAAGTCTGGAATCTACCCGTCTCAGGAGAAGCAATATCTTGCTGCAATAAGAAACTATTCATACAACAGAGTCATGGCTGCCATAGCCTACATAAAAGAGTGCGATTTCAAGAGCAAGAGTTCCGCTGCAGGAGTCGCGAACGAGGGCGATTTGCTCATCGAACTTGTTTCCAGAATATTACACTAGCACATCCTTACTTAAAGGCTCTGCCTCCTGTGTCACAGTCGCAATCCTGCCGGAAACGGCAACATGCAGCCATACGAGACTGAGTCATAATTCGAAGACAATGCAGCAGATGCGGATTATATACTCTGATACACGTAATATGCGTTAGAATTCGTAATATGCAAAGCCGTCAAAGAATTTGACGAAGGAGCGTATTTCCATACGGAACTGAGTCATAACTCGAAGACAATACAGCAGATTGCGGATTATATACTCCTGATACACATAATATGCGTTAGAATTCGTAATATGCAAAGCCGTCAAAGAATTTGACGAAGGAGCGTATTTCCATACGTGACTGAGTCATAATTCGAAGACAATGCAGCAGATTGCGGATTATAACGCATATTAGTATGGGTCTACATCTATAATTATAGAATTCCCCACCCTCAACCCTTCAACTATCTCCCTTATCTTTTTTTTGTTTTCAAGCAGAGCCTTGTCTCGCTTCAACTTAAGGTAAAAGCATTTGAGCCATTCACCGCGCACTCTCTCTATTGGAGGCGCAAAAGGACCGGAAATCTCTCCGACATGGGAGGAGGCGAGTTGGAGTGAAAGTGCTTCGGAAAGGGAATCCAGTTTTTTCAGGGTCTTGCTCTTTACTGTAAACTTTATCATGCGCACATAAGGGGCGAATCTGAATTCAACACGCTCCTTGAAAAGAGTGTGGATAAAGTTGTTTTCAAAAGAGGCTCCGCTTTGCAATGATTTGAGAAAGGAGATGACGGGATGGTCTCTGTTTGCAGTCTGGATAAGAACCTTGCCTCTGTCGCTGCGCCTTCCGGTCCTGCCTATAAGTTGGGAAAGCTGCTGCATGGCCCTTTCGTCTGCACGGAAATCCTGAATGCCGAAGAGCTGTTGGGCATCCAAGACCGCTACAAGTTCAAGATTCTCAAAATCAAACCCTTTACCTATCATTTGAGTTCCCACGAGTATATCTGTGGCACCTTGGGAAAAAAGTTTTATGATATTTTCGCTTTCGCGCCTGCTTTTGGTAATGTCTGCATCGAAGCGGGAGACCGAGGCTTCCGGAAAAAGAGCCTTGAGCTCTTCCTCAATTTTCTCCGTGCCCGCCCCTGTGAAAGTGAATGAAGTGCCGCCGCACCTGTGGCATACACCGGTAAATTTCATCTGATAATCGCAGTAATGGCAACGGAGAGTGTTGTCATACTTGTGGTAACTCAAAACAACGTTGCATCTGGGGCATTTGGGAATATCCCCGCAATCAGCACACTCTACCAACGGAGAGTATGAACGCCTGTTCTTGAATACGAGCACCTGTTTTTTCCTCTCCAATGTACGGCGTATTTCATTTATGAGTTGCTGCGAAAAAGATCCTTTCATCTGTCCGAGCCTCCTTGCGGCAGAGGTATCTACTACAACCAGTTGCGAAGTTTGCGAGCCATAATACTTTTCCAGAAGGGAAACCTTTGCAAACCTGCCCACAGAACAGTTGTACTCACTCTCCAGAGAGGGGGTTGCAGATCCCATGATAATTTTAGAGCCCAACTCTTTTGCCAGAATAACAGCTGCGTCACGGGCATGGTATCTGGGTGCAGGTTCGCTCTGCTTGTAACTGTTGTCGTGCTCCTCGTCAATTATGACAAGTCCAAGAGTGCAATATGGCAAGAAAAGAGCAGACCTTGTGCCAAGCACTACCGCGGGATACTCATAATTGCATGAAAGAATGTCATGCACTCTTTTTTTCTCTGCAACGGTGCGGCCTGAATGAAATGTCAGCAGCCTTTCTCCGAAAACATTTCTGAGCCTTGTCTGCAATTGTCGGCTCAATGCTATCTCCGGCACCATGTAAAGCACATTCTTCCCCTTTTTCAACTCTTCCAGTGCAAGAGATACATATACTTCTGTCTTTCCGCTGCCTGCAACGCCATGAAGAAGGACAGGCTTGCTGCCGGCCTCCATTAACTCTCCTATTTTTTCAAAGGCTTCGCGCTGGGCGCCAGAAAGTTCAGGCGTACGCATAAGCGTTGCGGAATCTGCCTCCTCTTGCCTTACTGCTTCAAAAAACTGCTCCGGGCTTTTTCTGGATTTCACCTCCTGCTGCTTTATCAGGGCAGACGGGCAGGCCGCCCTGTAGACCTCACCTGTGGTACAGAGATAATAATCTGCCAGATTCTTCCAGAAATGCAACTCCCATGGTCTTACAAAACCCCGCTCCACAGAGAGCAGACTCTTATATGCAACCTCCTTCTCCTGATGCGGAGGATGGGTATAAACGGCTGTCACCACACCGCAATAGCGCTTTGAAGAAAATTCTACCCAAACTCTGCTGCCCTCCCGACAGTTTTCGAATTCAGCCTCCCGAGGGACAAGATATGTCACCTCTCCGCTCAATCTTAGAGGCAACAACACATCTGCATATTTCAACTCCGGTGCGCTATCCATTACCTGATTTTCAAACAGGCCGTAAAGATAATATTTTCATTCTAAAATTTTAAGTCGCGGCACTGCCTTTAAATTTTATCCTAAATTGAATTTAAATTTGTCGGATTAAAAAAAATACCTATCTTTGCAATCCCAAACGGAAAACAGCGTTTGTAAAAATAAAAAATGGTGTCATAGCTCAGTTGGTAGAGCAAAGGACTGAAAATCCTTGTGTCCCTGGTTCGATTCCCGGTGGCACCACCAAGAAGACAGAGAGTTGCAGAAATGCGGCTCTCTTTTTTGTTGTGTAAAAGGGGGTATAATTGCCATTTTTGGTTGGCAAAATCTTTATAATTTGTTAAAATTCTGCAATATATAGAAATTAGATGAAACGCGTTTCATCTAATGAGTGATAATCAAAAAATAAGAAGACGCCAGCGTTATCCGGAATGCGGGTCGCTGGATGTAATCAAATGGGGAATGCCATAAATCATATCTAAAACACTTATAAATACATATTTTATTATTTCTCGCCGACAATAAGCCGCAAAATTTGCGGTTTATTGTCCGCAAAACTGTATATTTGCAGAAAACAGTAATGCCCATGTATATACATGAACATAAAGAATGGCCTTCCTTTTCGTGGGACAAGGAACTTGTCGGCAAAAAACTGAATAAGGTAAACAAGGCTGTCGGCTATCTGATGGGGCGTCTCAGTATAATCGGCTTTAACGACAAGATGTCTGCCGTAGTCGAATCCATCTCCCATGACATCATTGCATCATCAGAAATTGAAGGAGTGGAACTGAACAGTGAACAGGTTCGTTCATCGGTCGCCCGCAAACTCGGAGTGCAATTGCTGAATCAGGCCGAATCCTCACGTTATATAGACGGGGTTGTGGAAATGGCACTTGACGCAACCGTCAATTTCAACACTCCGCTCACCAGTGAAAGGCTCTTCGGCTGGCACAACTGCCTGTTTCCTACCGGATGGAGCGGTTCAACAAAAATAGATGTGGCCAGATACCGCAGTGGAGAGATGAAAGTTATATCCGGAATGTTCGGTCGGGAAAAGATACATTATGTAGCGCCTGCTCCTGAAAAAATAGACGAAGAAATGAATCGGTTTCTGGAGTGGTTCAATTCAGATACACCTAACGGCTATGTAAAATCGGCGATAGCCCATTTGTGGTTTGTCTGCATCCATCCTTTCGATGACGGAAACGGACGAATCGGACGAGCCATTGCCGATATGGCACTCTCACAGGCCGAAAACTCAAAGATGCGTTTCTTCAGCATCTCCCATCAGATTAACAAGGATAAAAAACAGTATTACAGTATATTGGAGAAAATACAAAAGGGAGATTGCGAGATTACGGAATGGATAATCTGGTATCTTGACTGTCTGCTCCGTTCCATAGGGCAATCCGACGAGACCTTGTCGAAGGTTCTTAACAAAGCCATATTCTGGCAAACACATGCCGGAATTGTCATGTCAGAACGACAACGCGGAGTCTTGAATCTGTATTTAGACGGTTATCCGGGCAAGTTGACGGCCAAGAACTGGGCAAAACATGTAAAGGTATCACCCGATACAGCAGCACGCGATATAAAAGACCTGGTAGCAAAAGGTATTCTGATACCGCAGCCGGGGCGGGTCCGTGACATATTCTACGGAATCAGGTGCAGTGAATCCATCCTTTTCATTCCCATGCCTGAAGATTTATAATTCGGAGCATCAAAACCGTCACAATGACGGTTTATCCACACTGGGGCCCCGTGTGGTTCTTTTCTCTATACATCTGTCAAAGAATAAATTGGACAAATGAAAATTAAAAACGAAATTTAACATTCAATACTCCTTGAGTGTTGTCCGTTTGTTGAAAATATTTTCTATCTTTGTTGCTGTCGGGCAACCGGCACTACATATTGAGAAAGTGTTTTCGCACTGTCCTTAACAGAAAATGTGGTAGTTTTCAACGAAGAAAGGGCAACGGACAACACTCATTCATTCATTTAGACTATGCGGCAAGAGAATACGATGTTCTCTATTCCCATATCTATCTGAGTGTGGAGTATTGGACATCGTTTGTTTTCTTCAGGTTCTACCACAACCTTCTGTTAGATAAACGAAATCAGTTCCACACTTGAACCGAGAATGATTATATACTAATCTGATAATCAATTTATATATTAGGCTTTATCTTTTATTTGGTACCGTATAGTTCCCATATTCTGTCGGTTTCCCAAAGGTTATTACTATTTTGCCTACTGTCTAATAAAAGCTCTTCATTTTGAGGTATGGTGTTAATGTTCCACAATGGGTCGGTTAGAACAACCCCTTGGCGGACTATGATAATCCTAACTTAATGTATTCGGTCTATGATTGGGGTATTAAGCCGCAAAGCATTCTATAATGTCCGATTTTCTTTAAGAATTTCGGACATTTTATTGCTACATCAAGAGTAATATCGTATCTTTGCAAGTGGAATCATTGTGGATATGAAGACAATACTGACGAAGGAAATACGAAACATCATAGACCGAAACGGGCCGAACAGGCTTTATATGGTGAGTGATTTTGCCCATCTGAATAATGACGGACTAGTTACTCGTGCGCTTTCCCGATTAGAGAAAGAGGGTGTGCTCATTCGTCTTTCTCAAGGTCTATATCTATATCCATTACGGAATAAGTTCGGTGTACTTCGTCCCTCTATAGAAGATATTGCATACGCTATAGCGGAAAAGGATAAGGCTCGTATTATACCTAGTGGATTGACAGCATTGAACAAATTGGGACTTTCCACACAGGTCACGATGAATGCAGTCTATCTGACAGATGCCACAGCAAGGGAACTTACTATCGGAAACCGTAAAATCATATTCAAGCGTAGCGTACCTCGCAATTTTGCCTACAAGACAGACTTGTTCCCACTTATAGTCGCTGCCATGAAAGAATTAGGGAAAGATAACGTGACAGATGAACAGGTTGCAATCATAAAACAAGCCATTGAAAAATATGGTAGTCCTGATGAAATCAAATACGATTACAG
>CASGCS010000004.1 GCA_949300025.1 uncultured bacterium
AGGGTCGTAGTAGACTACTACGTAGATAGGCTGTAGGTGTAAAGGCAGCAATGTCAAAGCCGAGCAGTACTAATAGCCCGAAAGCTTTTCTGTAGAGAGTTTTTGCTGACAAGAAAGAATGCTTTATCTGATCTGTTTTTTTCCCGAGCAATACAATGGTGGCAATAACGATGGTGATCCACCTCTATCCATACCGAACAGAGAAGTTAAGCCCATTAGTGCCGATGGTACTGCTATACCAAGTGGGAGAGTAGGTAGCCGCCAATTTGTAAAGAGTGTTGTCAGCAGGTAAACCTGTCGACAACACTCTTTTGTTTTATCAGGCTATGCCTGATAAAACTTATATTTTTCCCCCCGTAAGCCCCCCAGGGGGCACACGCTCCTTTCAGTCGCGGTCCCTGACGGGACTTGCTAAATTGTCAAAAAGTCCCTGCCGACAGCACTCTTTTGTTTTATAGGGCGCGGCATCTGAACCTGGACGGAAACTGCAAAGATTGTCGCAACTCACTGAATAACTTTTATTTGCAAGTATTTCCAAAGAGGGCCACCGCGTTCAGATGCAGTGAAAAACAGTAGCATCTGAACTCTGCCAAAATGCAGATTCAAGTGCTCAATATGCTCATAGCAAGCGTATTGCAAGAATTTCAGCAGCAATGCCCTAGGTTCAGATGCTAAGTGGGAGTGAAACACGCCCGAGTGCAAACCTGCCCCGTAGGCACTTCCGGAAAGGATCTCACCGAAAGGCACCACAAACCACCCCATGCATCTGAACATGAACGGAAACCGCAAATATCGCCAAAACTCACTGAGTAACTTTCAGTTGCAGAGATTCACCAAGAAACCATCTGCGTTCAGATGCAGTGAAAAACAGGAGCATCTGAACTCTGCCAAAATGCAGATTCAAGCGCTCAATATGCTCATAGCAAGCGTATTGCAGGAATTTCAGCAGCAATGCCCTAGGTTCAGATGCTCAGTGGGAATGAAACACGCCCGAGTGCAAACCTGCCCTGCAGGTACCTCTGGAAAGGGTCTCCCCGAAAGGCACTGCAAAAAGCCCGATGCATCTGAACCTGGACGAAAACTGCATAGACTGTTGCAACTCACTGAATAACTTTCATTTGCGTAGATTTGCCGGGAATTCCTCCGCGTTCAGATGCAGTGAAAAACAGGAGCATCTGAACCCGGAACGAAAGCAGTAATATTACTGCAACTTACTGAGACACTCTATATTGCAAGGATTTTCAAGGAGGACCACCACGTTCAGATACAGTGGAAAAGTATATCATCTGAACCTGGAAATGAGGTTTGACTGTCGGGGTGCTTGATGAATACTGAAAATCAGTTATATCGACGGAAGTTTGTATTGCGGGCCGAAAAGTTCTTCATGTTCTTTGGTGGCTTTCATGATTTTCTCGCAAAGCTCAGGATTCTCGAATCTTAGAATGGCCTCTTTCCTCAAGTCTCCCATCGAATATCTTCCCAAAGTGCCGTCGGAGTTTATTACTCTGTGGCAGGGTATCAGAATAAGAACAGGATTTTTTCCATTGGCGTATGCTACAGCCTTGAATCCCTTGGGTCTGTTGAGCATAAGTGCTTCTTCCCTGTAACTTATGGTGTTTCCGTAAGGAATTTCCATGAGTTTTTTCCAGACTTTTATCTGGAAATCTGTGCCGTGAAGGTCGAGCTTTACGCTGAAACTCTTCCTTTCCTTTGCAAAATACTCGTCAAGTTCCCTTATCAGCCTTCTTATATGGCGGTTTTCGCCGTTGACAATTTTATAACTCTTTACATCTACGTTCTTTCCGAAATTTCTGCCCTGAAGCCTGCACTCGTCGAAAAGCAGCATGCATATTCCATTGCGTGTGGAGGCAGCCAGCATGTTTCCCAGCGGTGTGTCAATTCCCCTAAGGTAGATTTTTGGCTGGAACAGTTTGCTGAATCGTTTTTTGATATAATCCTTTGTCTTCATCCTCAAATCCTTGCATGTGCAAATATATAAAGAAACGGAAAGCCTGGCAATAGTTTTGCCTCATAATCACCGCATATGTGCAGATTGATGTTACATAGACTCCGAACGGAAGAGGTGTGCAGCCGTTATGGTACGCACGCCATTTTGTCATAAAATTGCGGTGGTATATCATTTGCTCAATGCCGATAGGTTTCTCAAACAAACTGTCGGAACATAATATGAATATTGTTAAAAATTTTAAGATATGACAAACGGTAAGATAGGGGTTACTACAGAAAATATTTTCCCCGTAATAAAAAAGTTTCTTTATTCAAACCATGAGATTTTTCTCAGAGAGTTGATTGCCAATGCTGTCGATGCCACCCAAAAGATGAAGGCAATTGCAGGAAAAGGCGATTTCAAGGGAGAACTCGGAGACTTGACAATCCATGTAGATGTTGATGAAAGTGCAAAAACCATAAGGATTACAGACCGTGGCATAGGTATGACTGCCGAGGAGGTAGACAAGTATATCAACCAGATAGCCTTTTCAAGTGCCGGTGAATTCCTTGAAAAATATAAAGACCAGCTTAACAATATTATTGGACATTTTGGACTGGGCTTTTATTCGTCATTCATGGTATCAAAGAGCGTAAAGATTGAAACTCTGTCATGGAAAGAGGGAACCAAGGGTGTTGAATGGGTTTGTGACGGCTCTCCCGAGTATAAAATGGAAGAAATCGAGCGCAGTGACAGAGGTACTGCAATTACCTTGTACATAGATGACGAATCCAAAGAATTTGCCTCAAAATCCAAGGTTCAGGAACTGCTTGGCAAGTATTGCAAGTTTATGCCTGTTCCGGTTGCATGCGGAAAGGAGCAGGAGTGGAAAGACGGTAAATATGTAGATACCGATAAAGACAAGATTATCAATGATACGGCTCCGCTTTGGGCCAAGGCTCCTTCAGAGATAAAGGATGAGGAGTATCTGGATTTCTACAGGAAACTTTACCCCATGCAGGAGGACCCTTTGTTTTACATTCATCTGAATGTAGACTATCCGTTTAACCTGACAGGTATTCTTTACTTTCCAAAGATAAAGGACCGGATGGATATTGCAAAGAACAAAATTCAGCTCTACAGCAATCAGATGTTTGTGACAGATTCCGTAGAGAACATAGTCCCTGATTTCCTTACCCTGCTTTATGGTGTGATAGACTCTCCCGATATACCTTTGAATGTATCGAGAAGTTATCTGCAGGAGGACTCCAATGTAAAGAAAATCTCTACATACATTACACGTAAGGTTGCCGACAGGCTGGAGGAAATATCCAAGAACGAGCGTGAAGCTTTCGAGAAGAAGTGGGACAACCTTAAGCTTTTTATCGAATACGGAATGCTTTCAGACGAGAAGTTCTATGAAAGGGCGCTTAAATTCGCCCTGTTCAAGACTACAGACGGCAAATTCTTCAAATATGATGATTTCAGGAAACTCATAGAGCCTGAGCAGACAGATAAAAACAAGAAACTGGTTTATCTTTATGCAACAGATCCCGTTGCGCAGTATTCATACATAGAGGCGGCAAAGAACAAGGGCTATCAGGTGCTTCTGTTCGACTGTCAGCTGGACGCCCACTTTGTCAATCTGCTGGAGAGCAAGTTCGAGAATGCCTCTTTTGCAAGGGTGGATGCCGACAGTATAGACAATCTTATTGAAAAGGAGAACCGAGAGAAGCCGCAGCTTCCCGAAAACGAGGAGACAGACCTGTCGTTTGCATTCACGTCAATTCTGCCAAAAGATGCAAATTATCATATAAAGGCAGACAATCTTGGAGTTACGGCTGCACCTATTCTTATAACGCAAAGCGAGTTCATGAGAAGGTACAGAGATATGTCTGCATTGGGCGGAGGATTGAATTTCTACGGACAGATGCCCGATTCGTATACAGTCGTGCTTAACTGCGAGAATCCCCTCATAAAGAAACTTCTCGATGAAAAGCGTAGCCAGACATCGTCCAGGATAGACGAGATAAATGCAAAACTTACTGCAGCAAAGAGCGCTTTGGATGAACTTGCAAACAAGACCAAGGATAAGAAGGATGAAGAGATTTCCACTGCGGAGAAGGATAGAAAAGAGAGTCTGAACAAGGAGATAGACGCCCTCTCAGATCAGAGAAAAGAGGTAATGGAGAAATTCGCTTCAGACAATGTGCTTATAAAGCAGATTACAGACCTGGCATTGCTTTCCAACAATATGCTCAAAGGCAAAGAACTGAACGAGTTTGTCAACAGAAGTCTGGAAATTCTCAAATAGAGCAGATTCTCAGGTTTGTATTGTTTTAAAGTCCGGTCGTCATTCAATTGCGGCCGGATTTTTTTTATGCAGATGCACGAATATATAATGGGCAACAAGGGTTCCTGCCATCAACCCCACGCAATCTGCAATTCCGTCTGTATAATCCATGGAGCGGTAATCGGTAAACCATAACTGGAAAAGTTCTGTCATTGCGGCAAGCAGAATGCCCGAGAGCAATATTGTCATGGAGGTAATATACCTTTTGCCTTTAAAGGGGTTGAGAATGTAAAGCAGCAGCCTGCATACAAACGGGTAGGGGAGGAACATCGCAAAATGGACCCATTTGTCGCTCCTTATTCCCAGGAAATATTCGCTTATTTTAATGTCTGTATCTGAAAAATCATACAGACAGCAAAAGAAAAGCACTGCCAGATAGACAAGCATCAGTGCGGTTGAAATAAAAATATAGCGGCCGTACTTTCTCATACGGCCGCTGTTACTGCAAAAATCTTGCCCTTTATTTTCAGTTGCCTGATTCTATGCTGGCTGCATATTTCGGAAGTCTCTTTACCACTTCACTCTCGCTGCATGTACCGTAATATTTTATGTCGGCGGCTCCGGAAACCTCCAAGTCAAGATGCTCTTTGCCGTATATCCTTATACTTGAACTGCCGCTTGCAACGGCGGTTCCCCTGTTTGCCGTCATATCTTTGGCGTTTATTTCCGATGCTCCTGAAGCTTCAAGAGAAATAATGTCTGTATTACCGCTTATCAATGCCTCTGCAGCACCTGAGATTTCAATTACGGTCTCGCCTGTAACATTTTCTGCATAAGCTTTGAACTCAACGGCTCCGCTCAAATCTGCGTAAAATCTCTCCGTGTTTTTTGCAATTTTCAAAGTCAGATTGGCTGCACCGCTTACATTGCCGCTCACACTGCCGAACTCCCCCTTGATTAAACCATTTGACGCACCGGAAAATTCGTATTCGAGCACTCTGGCAGAGATATTGATGCCGTTAAGGTCTGCCGCTCCGCTGAAATCGCACCTTAGTGTATTGTCAGCCGTAAAGTTGCCATCTGTTGTCAGTGTGGATGCTCCGCTGAAATCGAGTGAATTGATTTTGCGCATTTTCAGCTTTACTGTAAACTCGTCTCCATTGATGCTTCTATAACCTCTTTTCGGCAGAGCCTTTGTGCTGAGTATGAGCTTTCCATTTTCGCATCTTATATCCAGATATTTTTCAAAATCTTCAGGATATGTAACCGTAACAGATTCCGTTTTGCCGTACGTAACCTCAACATTATAGTTGAAGCCTGCCTTGATAGCAGAAATCTCACCAAAATTGAACTTTTCGGTTTTCAGATTTGCAGCCGATGCTGCAAGTGCCATGCAGAATGCGATGGCAAACATGAAAAATTTCTTCATAATTCTGTGTTTTAATTATTTATAATTTGTTATCTGTTTTCTGCAAGAAACGTCTTCAATTTCTCCAGTCCTTCGTTTTTCTGTCTGTAATACTCTCTTATAATCTTCTCTCTGTCTTCCTTTGAAATTTCCTCAGGCAACTGCTCTTCTATGAGCTTTTCATCTTCTGTCAAATTTTTTACGGAGCGGGTGATCTCTTCCCTTATAGCATAATCCCTTTCTGCCGAGTTAAGCTGGTTTATCTCTTTTATAAGTATATAGTATTCCTCAATTTCTGCAATTGTATGCGTTTGAACTTTCTTGTTATTCACATGCAGCCCGACAGTAAGCAATATTGCAACCGATGCGGCGGCCAGAGTCGCATATTTCAGTACAATTGTGCGCTCCTTTTTTTTCCTGGCTTTAATTCCTTCCCTGATTCTTGCGAGCATCTGTTCTGAAAATCTGTCGGGCAGTTTCTCTTTTGCAAGTTCCGCTCTCCTTTTTTTTGTGAAATCTTCAAAATTCATAACAGTTCCTCCTTTATAGAGTTTATAAGTTTTGCCTTGCCCCTCATATATATGCTCCTTACGGTATTCTCGTTCAGCCCGGTCATTTCCGAAATTTCGCGATACCCGTAATCTTCCATCAGATGCAATGTGACTATTATCCTGTACTGGTCGGGCAGAAGTTTCATCTTTTCCCTGATCTTTTCTGCCAATATGTTTTCATCCTCTTGAATTGCGGAAATATCCTCATCAATTATGAGAGATTCTCTCGTCGGATCCTTATATTCGTCTTTGAAAAGAGAGTCTCGCTTTTCCTTCCTGAGGAGGTCTATGGCTTTTCTCGTGCAGCAGGCAGTCAGATAGGCTCCCATGTTTTTTATGCCGTCTGTACTTTTAATGCGGTACAGTCCCACAAAGAGATCCTGAACAATATCTTTGGCATCGCTTTCATTGTTTAAAAGTCTGAAAGCAGTGCAATAAGCCTTTTCTCCGTACTTGTAAAACAATTTTTCTATTTCACCCTCTTTCATAAGGTTCTCTTCTCTCTTTTCATATATATGACGCAGCTTTTCTTTTTTTGTTGCAAAAATGTTTCTAAAAAACATCTTCCTCTCCGGTAAATTGAATATAATGCTTATCTTTGAAAAGCAATAAGGAAAATAATTTAAAACATTATGACAGCAAAACAACTTCACAAATCGGCTTTCGTGCTTGATTCACATTGTGACGCACCGCTTCGCCTGCTGCGCAACGGTGCAGACTTTGGTGTACGTTGCCAGGAAGGCCATTATGACTTCATAAGAATGAAAGAGGGTGGGGTGGACGCCTCATTCTTTGCAGTATATACATCAAATGCACTTGCTCCCGATGAGGCGACGAGAGTTGCGCTCCAGCTTATAGCCAGAATAAACGACGCCGTGTGGAAAAACAGAGACAAGGCGGCGCTGGCAACTTCTGTAAGGGAAGGAAGAGAGTTGAAAGAGCAGGGACTGTGCGCTATTTATATGGGAATGGAGAACGGCTCTCCAATACAGAAAGACCTTTCGCTTTTAAGGCTCTTTTATAAAATGGGAATACGTTATATCACCCTTACCCATACCGGAAACAATGAAATATGCGATTCCTCCGGCCAGACGACAAAAAGATGGGGCGGCGTAAGCCCGTTCGGGAAGAAGGTCATTGAAGAAATGAACCGTCTTGGAATGCTTATAGATGTTTCACATATCTCGGATGATTCGTTTTACGACGTTTTAAAATATTCAAAGGCTCCTGTCGTGGCAACACACTCATGCTGCAGGGCATTGGCCTCGCATCCGAGAAATCTGACAGACCAGATGATAAGAGATCTTGCCGCTGCCGGCGGCGTCCTGCAGATTAATTTCTATCCTCCCTTCCTTAGCGATGAATATGCAGAAAAATTCTGGCCGCTCTGCGATGCTTTTGATTCGGCACAGGATTACATGAGGGCGCATCCCAGGAACAAAGAGGCTGTTGCTGCATTCAAAAAGGCGGAGAAAGAGATGTTTGCGCTTAAAAGACCTTCGTACAAACTTCTTGTAGACCATATAGACCATGCAGTAGGTCTGGTCGGAGCAAAACATGTGGGACTAGGCACCGATTACGACGGCATAGAGACAGCGCCGGTCGGATTGGAAGATGTGAGCAGAATGGAACTCATTACAAAAGAACTTGTGGCAAGAGGCTACAGCGAGGAGGATATAAGAGGTATTCTTGGCGAGAACTTCCTGAGAGTCTTCTCAGAGGTGGAAAATCTGGCCTACAGATAGAAGTCAAGAATAAAGCCTGTACATTGCAGGAGCGTAAAAATTACCACATTGCGGGAGGTCTCTCCGAATATAGGATTGAGCGCCCTCCCGCTTTTTGTTTTCATTTTTCTCCATACGGTCAAATGCAGCGGAATACAGAGCAGGGGAAGGAGCGCTGCACAGCGGTAGCCTGCTCCCAGACCGTAAAGCGGAAGCAGTGCGCCTGCAAGTCCTGCCAGCAGGAAGAGCCGTCTTCCTGCCTTTTGGCTGCCCAATAACACCACCAGTGTCTTCTTGTTGCTCTCCCTGTCGCCGTAGAAGTCTCTGTAATTGTTCATAACCAGTATGGTATCTACGATAAGGCCGCAGGATACGGCCGTAATTGCCGCAGTTGCGGTTATGGAGCCCGCTAATATGTAGTATGTAACCGTAACGGGGACTATGCCAAAAAAGAGCAGGACGAGCAGGTCTCCCAATCCCATATATGAGAGGGGGCAGGGGCCTCCGGAATAGAGATATGCGAAGAGTATGCAGGCGATACCTATGAAAACAAGTTCGTATCCTGCGTAGAAAAGCAGCGAGAGACCAATCAGCGAGGAGAGTGTTACAGCAACAGCAATTCCTGTTTTCATCTGCTTTATATCTATCCATCCCTCTACACATACCCTTTTCGGGCCAATCCTTTCTTCTTTACTGTCTGTTCCCTTTATATAATCCAGAAGATCGTTTATGAAATTGGCGGCAATCTGCATGCCCAATGCAAAGAGCAGGGCAAGCAGTGCCGGTGCAAATGCGAATCTGCTGTCGCAAAACGCCAGAGATACTGCAATCAAGACGGGTGCTGCCGCTGCGCTCAAAGTCTTTGGGCGGATGGCGAGCACCCATGCTTTAAATGAATTGGGCTTTATGCGGTTCTCTTCTCTCATTTTAGCCGAGTATTCCAGCCTCTTTCAGAATCGAGTCAATCTTTTCAACCATGCTCCATCTGCTCTGGTCGTTCCTGTTTTCAAATACAAGAACCAGAATATTCTTTTCCGGGAAACGGCCGGCATATATCTGAAATCCTCCGTTGTCGCCTGTATGGTAAACCTTTTTGGGCATTCCGGGCTTTTGCTCTATAAACCAGCCGTATCCGTAAGATGTATAGGGCCTGTTCTGGTAACTGCTGTATGTACTGCCGGTAACCGTTGTTATCGGTGAGTGGGCTGCCTGTTTGAGTGAGTCAGATATGAGAAGATTGTCGCGCAACGCCTTTTCCCATTTTGCAAATTCATGGGTAGATGTATAAATGCCTCCGTCTGCCTTGGTTGCAAAAAATGATTCCTCGCCGTAGTCATATTCTTTCCAGGTTGCACCGTTGTCCTCCGTAATATATCCGTGGGCCATTCTGGGAATCTCTCTGCCGGCTTCGAAATAGACGGTTTCATCCATACCTGCGGGGGTGAAGATGTGCTCTTTCATATACTGTTCAAATGTCTGGCCGGAAACTTTCTCTATGATGGCGAAGCAGAGCTGGAAGGTGGGATTCTGATATTCGTAGTTGGTTCCGGGCTCAAAATTCAGGTGGTCGAGCTCCTTGAAAAACTCTATGCTCTCCCTGTCTGTTGCAGTCAGTACAAAATTCCTGTCTTCACGCGGTCTTAGATCCGGAAGGCCCGAAGAGTGTGAAAGAAGATGCTTGATCTTGATTCTCTTGAAGAAATCAGCCTTGAATTCAGGAAAATATTTGCTCATATCATCTTCCAGACTGAGCTTTCCCTCCTCATGGAGCTGAAGAATGGCCATTGCCGTGAACTGTTTGGAAACCGATGCTATGTTGAAGAATGTATTGCCGTCTATTGCAGCACCTGTGTTTAAATCTGCAATGCCGTAGCTTTTCTCGAATAAGACGGTGTCGCCTTTCAATATGTATACCGAGCCTCCGGGAACCTTTTCTCCATTGTCAATTATTGAATAACGGGCGGTAAAGAGAGAATCGAGCCTCTGTGCAACGGGATCCGCTGCATTTTTCTTTTCATTACATGATTGCATAAGGGTCAGTGTTAGTGCAGACAGGCATGTCAGTGCCATTGTGCAGTTATAAAAAAACTCTTTCATATTTCTTGGTTATTCGCTGTATATCAGTATTTGTAACTCAATTGTTTCTGTAATGTTCCAGTATATTTTCTCTTAAAAAGTTAAGGGCGTGAGATGCAAATCTCTCTATGTTGACATTTCTGGGTGCCTTGAAGTGCAGTTTCTGGGATTTTATTTTTCCTTTTGCACTGACAGCAATCCATACGGTGCCGACCGGGTTGATTTCGCTTCCTCCTCCAGGACCTGCCACGCCCGATGTAGCCACGGAAAAATCGCAGTTCATGGCCTTGCGCACTCCCTCGGCCATCTGTTCCACGCATTCTCTGCTTACTGCTCCATATCGCGCAAGTGTTTCGGAAGAGACATTCAGCAGATTTTCCTTTATGCTGTTGTCATAGGCAATGACGCTGCCTTTGAAATATTTCGAGGCTCCCGCCACGTTTGTTATCAGAGATGCAATTTTGCCGCCTGTGCACGACTCGGCGGTGCATACAGTCATTCCCTTGTCTGTCAAAAGTTTTCCAATAGCCTCCTGAAGCGAAGATTCACCGTATCCGTATATGGCTTCTCCTATTATGCTTCTCAACTTTGCAATTTCCAGGTCTATTTCATTTTCTCCACGTTCTCTGTCTACGCCATATATTGAGAGCCTGAGTCTTACACCTAGAATTGTGTTGGGCAGATATGCCAGGTGTATGTTTTCAGGCAGGTTGTCTTCCCATTTTTCTATCATTTTGCTCAGGGTTGATTCTGGTATTCCGAACGTGCAGACAGTCTTGTGGAAGATATTCTCCATTCTGAAATGGGAAATTATCTCCTGAATCACCTTCGGCAGGGCATTTTCGGTCTCGAAAGGCACTCCGGGCATTGAAAACAGAAGGTACTCCCTTCCGTCTTCTCTCCGCATGACAAATTCCATGCAGGGAGCCGTTCCGCATTCATTGAGTATAACCTTGCAGGTGTCGGGAACCATGGCCTGGGCCCTGTTTATGTCGCTGAGCTCGATTCCACGTGCAGTAAGCACCTTTTCTATTATTGCATATTGCTCTTCGCTCCGCACAAAGCCCTTTGCACCGGTAAATTCGGCCAAAGCATTTTTTGTAATGTCATCTTTTGTTGGACCGAGCCCTCCGGTAAGTATGACTATGTCTGAAAGCTGTGCGCAATGTCTTATGGTTGCAAATATATCCTCCCTGCTGTCGGCTGCCGAAATCATTCTTGCAACCTTCACTCCAATGGCATTCAGCGCCCTGGAAATCATGGAAGAATTTGTGTCTACAATCTGACCTATCAGAATCTCATCTCCGATGGTGCAAATAGATGCCGTTACCATGTCTTACAGTCTTTTTGCGAGAAACTTATTGATTTTCTTGGCAAATCCCGGTCCGTTGTAGATGAATCCTGTATAAACCTGAATCAGAGAAGCTCCTGCATTGAGCATTTTGAGCGCATCTTCGGGTGTCATGATACCTCCTACGGCTATTATGGGAAGCTGCCCGTTGGTGTTATTGTGTATGTACTTTACTATTTCCAGGCTTTTTTCAAAAAGCGGCGCACCGCTCAGGCCACCGTCCCCTATCTCGTTTACAAGTTGTTCGGGAGATTTGAGTTTTTCCCTGTTTCTGGTGGTATTGGTGGCTATCACTCCGTCAAGCCCTGATGCCATTATCAAATCTATAATGGCATCCAGCAGTTTATAAGGGATGTCAGGTGAAATTTTAAGCAGGATAGGCCGATAGTCGTCGAAATACCGGCGCAGAGTGAGAAGCCTGTCTATAATTTCAGAGAGGTTGTCTATATCCTGCAGTTTGTCAAGATCCTTGACATTCGGGCAGGAGACATTTATGGTAAAGTAGTCTACGAAATCGTACAGGAGGGCAAATGATTTTTCATAATCCTTTGCGGCATTTTCATTGGATGTGGATGCGTTCTTGCTCAGGTTTCCGCCTATGATGCAGTGAGGCTTTACCTTTTTGAGCTGCTCTACGGCATATTTTACGCCATTGTTGTTTATTCCCATCCTGTTTATTATGGCCTTGTCCTGGGGGAGCCTGAAACAGCGCGGTTTAGGGTTGCCTTTCTGAGCCTTGGGCGTGATTGAACCTATTTCTACGAACCCGAAACCGAAATTAGATATAAGGTTGTATGAATCTCCGTTCTTGTCGAATCCTGCGGCAAGCCCTACAGGGTTTCTGAACTTGATTCCGAACACTTCACGTTCGAGCTTGGGATTCCTGTAATTGAAAACAAGTCTTACTATCCGGTCGGCAAAGGGGACATAGTGCATCATTTTCAACATCCCCATTATTATAGTATGAATATATTCCGGTGAAAAACAGAACAGGAGCGGTCTTATCAGTTTGTACATATTCCAAATTTTACGGCATACAAAATTAATCAATTGCTCCCATATTAACTATATTTTAATGGAAGAACTCTTCAAAACTGCCGTCGTCGTAGAAGATGGTAACCCGTTTTATTTTGCGTATTTTCCCGGCGGAGGGCAGGGCTTTTGCGTTTTCTGCATTCTCATCGGGTTGAAAATCGAAATTTACAGTACTATTGTCTTCTTTTTCAAAGAGTAAAGGGCGATTTTCGGGCTGCGTGCCGGACGTGTCGAAAAGGTCTCTCTGCTCTCTGTCGCTTTCAGGCTTGGGCAAACTCTCCGTGACCCGGGCTACGGGAGGGTTAGGGTAGGGCTCTCTCTGTTTGTAAGGTTTGCCCTTGCCTGTGAGAAACCAGTCGGCGCTGAGTTCCGGAAATTTGACGAGCAGTTTATATATGAAATCGTAACCTGGCTTGTTTCTTCCTGACAATATATGTGAGAGACCTGAACGTTGTACGCCCAAAATGTCTGCAAGACGGGCAGGAGTGAGGTTCTCCAGTTCTAAAAATTGCTGTAAACGGTTATTCATATTTGTAAATTGTATCGATTACAAAAGTAATGATTATCCGGTTTACAAATGTGATTATTTTTGTAAACAGTGCAATTTTTCAAAAAATGCAGATTCAGGGTTCGTTCCTGTTTCAGAATATCTGCAGAAAGGTTTTCTATTCTACGGGAGCTCAAAGTATATCTTCTCATGAGTTGCTATAGATAAAATATATAATCTGCTGATAATACGAATATAATAAATGTAATCCCCAGTATAAAAGGAGAGTGTTTATACTTTTTTACTTAAAAGTGTAAATCAAACCTGAGGCAAAACAACCGTATCTAAAGGTTATTACATTGGGTAAAAGTAAGTTATATTTGTAACCATAACTGACATAAGAAAAAGTAATCAAAAAAATTGTCCAGTAGTACGGTTCAGATAGAAATATTTGCAAACAGAGTTCCATTTATTTACAAGATAACAAACAGCCGAGTTATAAATGTGAATTACATCTGTAAACAAAACTCCGTTTTCAAGCGATTTTATCTTCTGCATACATTTCTATACCTTTGCGGAAAATATTCGATTGTGGAGCCTAAAATCAAGATAGAGGATTTCAACTATGCTCTCCCCGAGGAGAGGATTGCAAAATATCCGCTGGAAAAGCGCGATTTGTCCAAGCTTTTAATTTTTAAGGACGGAAAAATTTCTGAAGACAAATTTTACAATCTGGCGGAGATATTGCCGTCGGATTCCCTGATGGTGTTCAACAATACCAAGGTCGTTCCGGCCCGTATGATGTTCCGTAAGACCAGCGGTGCGGCAATAGAGATTTTCTGTCTAGAACCGCACTCTCCTTCAGATTATAATCTCTCATTTGCATCAAAGGGTGAATGTGAGTGGAGTGTTGTCATTGGAAATGCGAAAAAATGGAAGGAAGGACCCCTCTTTTTTTTCTCTAACGGCATGGCTGATGCAGAAAAACTGAACCTGAGGGCGGAACTTGTCCGGAAAAATGAATCCATGGCAAGCATAGTGCGCTTTCTGTGGGATACAGATGCCTCTTTTTCAGAGGTTCTGGATATATGCGGCCGGATACCTATACCTCCCTATCTTAAAAGGGAGACTGAAAGTATAGACCTTGAGCGTTACCAGACACTCTATGCAAGGATAAAAGGGTCTGTCGCCGCTCCCACGGCAGGGCTGCATTTTACCGACAATGTATTGAAGGAGATTGACAGCAAGGGAATCGTAAGAATGAACCTTTGCCTGCATGTCGGTGCAGGGACCTTCATGCCGGTAAAAAGCGAGTATATTTCCGGTCACAAGATGCATACAGAGCCGTTTTCCGTAACGGTTGAATTTGTGGAGTCGCTGTATAACGCTTTGGGAAACAAAAAAATCATAGCTGTGGGGACAACTTCGGCCCGTTCGCTGGAGTCTCTGTATTATTGCGGGGTGCACTGTCTGGAACACGGAGACCCATCTTCGGTCTCTCAATGGGAGCCGTACGGAGAACTGCGCAACCATGATGCAAAGGAAGCCGTAGGTGCATTGCTTGATTATATGAAAAACAATGGATTGCAGCAGTTCAAGGCAAGAACTTCTATTATAATTGTTCCATCTTACAGTTTCAGGATAATAGACATACTGGTTACAAACTTTCACCAGCCCCAAAGTACGCTGCTGCTGCTGATTTCTGCATTTACCGGCGGGGAGAGGTGGCGTGACATTTACAGTTATGCTCTGGGGCATGGCTTTAGGTTCCTCAGTTATGGCGACAGTTCGGTCCTGTTCCGGTAAACTTACGCCTGTCGGCTTTTCTGCTCTCCGTTTTCGTAAATCAGATAGTTGAGTATCTGAAGGGCCCATCCGGCCAGATAGGGCCCTGCTCCCGGCAGTTGCGGTGAAACATTGTACATCTGCTGCATGAACAGTTTCAGATAATATTCTTCACCCTTTATTCTGTACAGGAGCAGGAGATTTCCTGCCATAAGGGAATTTGCCGAGTATCTTATGTAATCTATTACGGGCTCGCGTGAATAAGGCATTATCTGTTTTTCGTTTTTGTTGTGTTTTAGGAACATTCCGTTTTCCTGACAGAGATAGTTCTGGAGTACATACGAAGTGTAGCGGGTTGCAAGGGTTTCGTATTTTTCTTTCCCTGTAACTGTGTAAAGAAGTATGGAGGCAGTGACAATAAGTGCGTAGTCTAATAGCGTAGAATCTCCGTAACTATATGAAGAATAGAGATATCTATGCAATTTAAGACTATTGTCGCCAAGCTGTGTCGTAACATATTCGACAATCTCTTCCGCTTTCTTTACATATTTGGCCATTCTGTGCCCGCACTTTTTTGCGAAAATCGGCAGTATGCAGGCGTAGATTGCATTTCCTGCAACTATCACTCTCTCGTCCATAAGCAGTTCTGCCTCTCTCTCCTTTCTTATTTCCAGTAATTTTGCCCTTGTCTGCGGTGTGATTTCTGAGGCTGCCGCACTGTTTTTCACAATCTGCGGGTACTCTTCAGGCATGGCGGTGTCAAGGCCGAGAAGTCCGGCAATCTTACGGTATTCATTTGCGAATTTCCTTTTAAGGTCTGCGACGGAGAGTTTGTAATATGTGGATTTTTCCGGTGAAACGTTAAGGCTTACCGATGCATGGTAGCCTCCTGAGGCGCTTGCGTACCTCTTTTCAATATGTTCCATTGTCCTGTCGGCGGCCTCCTTGTACCGCTTCTCTCCATAGCAGTTATAGGCCATTGCGTAGAGTGTCGCAGCCTGGATATTTTCAGAAAACTGTTTTTCAAAAAGCGGCCTGTTGTAGTCATTTTCTGAGTACTGGGTGAAAAAGCCTCCCTCCACAGGGTCGAACATTGCAGAATAGTAGAGCCTGTCAAGCCTTTCCTTGAGATGCTCCAGAATATCTGTCTTGTCGTATGTATAGGCATATTTCAAAAGAAAGATATAGTATCTGGAATGAATGCTGCCGACAGCATTCCCGTGCTTTTTTTCTATCTCGGCAGCCCTTTTTATCCAGTTTCTGACATAAGCATGCAGCAGTTTGTCCCTTATTTTGAACGGCGGCATTTTTTCAGGTATTCTGCCGGTTTTTTCCAGCAGGTGTTTCAGGTGCGCTCCGGCCCGCTCCAGTGTGTTTTTTCTCTTCATGTAGGACTCCACTGCATTGCCGGCCAGTTTTATGAAGTTCTCTGCAGTTGTGTTTGGAAAGCATGAGACCGGTACGGTGTCGGGTAACATGAATATGTTTATTGGCAGGGTTATGAAATGCTCGGTGATGCTTAGCAAGTCGAATCCTATCTGTCCTATTTCGGGAAAATCTTCAATGTCTATGGCTATGGGTATGAAATATCTGTTCAGCAATGCAGATACGCATTTGTCTGAAAAGAGTTTCAGCGTCTTTTCTCTTTCGTCGATATTGTTGATGCTGCCTATATGGATAAAGATCATGCGGTTTTGCATAGCTGCCTCCCTCAGGCTCTTTTCAGAGTATGGTGCCCAGTTGACATTGCACTCCTGCAGGATATTCAAATATGGAGAGGGCGTTTTGTGCATCGTGATTTGTGATTTATTCCAAACAGTCTTAAATTTGTAATCCTCCCGGTTTTTTTGCTTATGGAAAAACGCACTCCGCTGAATACGATTTTCACACTCTCCGCACTTCTGCTGGCAGGGCTTGTTGTCTTTTTGCATATTCACCTTGTAAAGGTACGGGATAACGGGAATCCCTACAATTTTTCTGCATACAATGTGGCGGAAGATATAAAGATTTTAAGCAAAAAACCTCACTCTATAGAACACCCGGAAGAGAGAAAAGTTGTAAGGGAGTATCTGTCTTACAGATTGAGGCAGTCCGGAGGCGATGTCAGGATATTTGAATATGACTCAATTGCGTCTAAGTTTGGCGGTTTTTTCGATATTGCGAACATTTATGCCTGTTTCGACCCCCCGACAGTTACCGACTCCACAAAATATCTGCTTCTTGTAGCCCATTACGATTCAAGGTTCAGACAAGAGGTCCTGTCGGATACGGTATATTCGTATGGCGCTGCAGATGACGGATATGGTGTAGGGGTGGCGATGGAACTTGTCAGGGTGGCCAATAATTACCATAACCTGTGGAATCAGGGTGTGAAAGTGCTCTTTACGGATGCAGAAGAGCATCAGATGGACGGTATGGCCAATATGATTGCCCACGATTCTCTCCTGCTTGAAGGAGTGAATCTGGCCATCAACATTGAGGCGAGAGGCGTGCGGGGGCCGGCGCTGCTTTTTGAAACATCCGCCGGAAACGGCAGACTTGTAGATTTTTACAGGAATGCGGCCATGCCGTACGGTTATTCGCTTACTTCGCTGGTATATGGCATATTGCCTAACGACACCGATTTTTCGCTTATAAAGGAGAGGATTCCGGGATATAATTTTGCGGTTGTGGATAACCTTAAATTCTACCATACAGAGAGGGATTGCTATGAAAACATATCGCTCGAGTCTATACAGCACTATGGCGAGCAGATTAATCCGCTTGTCAAATCCTACCTGATAGGTACCGCCTATGGCTCGTGCAACAGTTTTGTCTCTGAATCAGACAAGGTCTTCTTTACATTGCCGCTGCTTGGGCTGTTTGTCTTTTCAAAGGGAGAATATGTGATTTTGACTCTTTCCGTCCTGGCTTTTGCCGCAGTGCTTTTCCTTCTGTTTTTAAAGCATGCTTCCGGAAGCGGTCCCAGGATAGCCAGGCATGCAGGCAAGTTTCTGCTTGTCATGTTTTTGCTGCTTGCCGCAGGCGAACTTGCCGCCGGTCTCGTATCGCTTGCCACCGGCGAGCCCTTCGGTTTTACAAGCCTTAAATATTTCAGGTATGACAATCTGCTGTTTGTCGTATCCCTTGTCCTTTTTGGCTTCCTTTATCTGATCTGTCTTAAAAGAAAGGCGATGAACCCTTTGGAGGTGGTTGCAGCCCACATGCTGCTGCTTGCCCTCTTTTCCGCAGTTTCAGGGGCGCTTTTTCTGGAGAATTTCATCTATTTGGTGCCGTTGGCGGCGGCATCTGTCGCCTTGCTTGTCTATATCTGTTCCAGACGGGTCGGGGAGATTGTTTTTGCAGCTGCACTTTTTGTGACTGCACTGACAGGTATTTCATTTTTCTACCTGCTGTATGTGACAGTCACTGTCGGGATGCTTGGTGTGCTGCTGTTTTTATCGGCTCCCTGCGTCGGGCTTATAATTGGGATTATTTTCCTATCTTTGCATCCACATTTTCATTCGGGAAGTTATGGATATAAAAGAGTTCGATGATATAAGACCGTATATAGACGTGGAAATACCCGCTGCGATGGAGCGAATTGCGGCAAATCCACTGCTCGATGAAATAGCGAAATACCTTCTTCCCGACGGAAATCACGGGCAGTTCAAAAATATTCTGCTTTCGTGCAGAACCACGGATGATTTCCAGAACAGGGTGATGGCTTTTGTTGTAAACAAGATTCTGTCAGACACCTCAAAAGGTCTTACATACGGCGGCCTTTCCAATTTTGACGGCGGGCAAAAATTCCTGATAATAACGAACCACCGCGATATTGTGCTCGATTCCGCCATTATAAACATAATCCTGCACAACCACAATATCCAGACAACCGAGATAGCGGTAGGGGACAATCTGATAACTTCAGACTTCATAGAGGATATTGCCCGTACCAACAAGATGATAAAGGTTGTAAGAAGCACTTCGCCCAGAGAGGTCTATACCTCTTCCCAGAAACTTTCCAAGTATATAAGGTACAATGTGGCTTCGCAGAAGAGTTCTCTATGGATTGCCCAACGTAACGGCAGAACAAAGGACGGGCTGGACTTTACCGAGCAGGGATTGTTGAAGATGCTGGAAATGAGCGGTTCGGGCGACTTTGTGAAAGACTTTTCGGAGTTGAACATCCTTCCGGCTTCAATATCATACGAATATGAGCCGTGCGATCTGCTTAAGGCTGTTGAACTCTATGTTTCCAAGAGGCGCAAGTATGTGAAGTCTGCCAATGAAGATTTGAACAGTATTCTGACAGGCATAATGCAGTTCAAGGGGAATATCCATATTGAGTTTACCACACCTGTTTCAATACAGGAGGTGCAGTATGCCGCCGGGCTGGACAAAAACGAGAGATTCAAGCAGCTTGCATCCGATATGGATATGCGCATTGTCTCTGCGTACAAGTTATGGGGAAATAACTATATAGCCTATGACCTTCTGCATGGTACGGACAGGTTCAGCGAGCACTATACGCCGCAGCAGAAGAGCGCATTTGAAAATTACCTGCAGTTCAAGCTTCATGGAACAGACTGCGACGCAGACGAATTGCGTGAAATTTTCCTTGGCATTTACGCCAATCCCATTCTCCGCAAGGAGGAAATTCTATAGTTGTGAGTAAAAAAAGAGGCTGCGCCAAAATCAATCTTGACACAGTCTCCCTTGTCTGGCATCCTCCCGGCAGGACTATTTGCGGTAGTCGTAGAAACCTATTCCGGTTTTGCGTCCGAGCAGGTTGGCTCTTACCATCTTCCTCAGCAGGGGATGGGGTCTGTATTTGCTGTCGCCGAACTCATTGTAAAGCACTTCCATGATTGCAAGGCACACATCAAGCCCTATAAGGTCTGCAAGGGCAAGAGGTCCCATGGGATGGTTGGCGCCTAATTTCATGGCTTCGTCTATCTCTTCTTTCGACGCTACACCGTCTGCGTATATCCCGATACCCTCGTTTACCAGAGGAATGAGGATGCGGTTTACCACAAATCCGGGAGCCTCGTTTACGCTTACCGGAGTTTTTCCTATTTCGGTGGCAAGGGCTACAATCTTGTCATGCACCTCTTTTGAGGTCAATTGACCCTTTATCACCTCTACAAGCTTCATCATGGGAACGGGATTGAAGAAGTGCATTCCTATTACATTCTGAGGACGGCTTGTGAAAGAGGCAATCTCCGTGATGGAGAGAGAGGAGGTGTTTGTCGCCAGGATTGCATCAGGCTTGCATATCTTGTCGAGAGTCCTGAATATTTCTTCCTTGACAGCCATATCTTCTGCAACAACCTCAATTACAAGGTCTGCATCTGCGCAATCTTCATACGCCATTGTGTCTTTTATCTTTGCTATGGCAGCCTCCTTCTGTGCGGCCTCCATCTTGCCCTTCTCCACCATTTTTGAAAGGCTTTTCTCTATTGCCTTGTGGGCTTTGCCCAAAGAAGCCTCGGAACGTCCCTTGAGAATGACATCGTGGCCTGCCTGTGCAAACGTCTGGGCGATACCGTTGCCCATTGTGCCGGTACCTACAACTGCTACTTTCATGATAATTTCTCCTTTTGTTTGATTAAATGAATATTGTTATCTGTTGTTGAATTTTGCCTTACGCTTTTCCATGAAGGCCTTCATGCCCTCTTTCTGGTCTTCGGTTGCAAAGCACAGACCAAAGAGGTTGGCTTCTATGTTTATCGCCTCATCCATGCTGCACTGCATGCCGCGGTTTATGGCCTCCTTGCTGTTCTTTACTGCAATCGGAGCCTTTTCTGCTATTTTTCCAGCAAGTGCAACGGCGGCGTTCATAAGCTCCTGGGGCTCCACTACCTTGTTCACCAATCCAATCCTGCATGCCTCTTCTGCGCTTATCACATCGGCCGTATATATGAGCTCCTTTGCCTTGCCTATTCCAACGAGCCGCGGAAGGCGCTGTGTGCCTGAAAAGCCCGGTGTAATTCCAAGCCCTACTTCCGGCTGCCCGAACTTTGCCTTTTCAGATGCGATTCTTATGTCGCAGCACATGGCAAGTTCGCATCCTCCTCCAAGCGCGTAGCCGTTTACGGCTGCAATGACAGGTTTGCTTAAAAGTTCTATCTTCCTGAAGACCTTTGCCCCTTTTTCTCCAAAGGCCTTGCCCTGCGATGCATCCATGCCGCTCATTTCGGTTATGTCCGCTCCGGCTACAAAGGCCTTCCCTTCACCGGTAAGTATTACCGCAGATACTGAACAATCGTTTTCAAGTTCCGTGAAAAGTGCGTCGAGCTCTCCCAGAATAACGCTGTCAAGCGCGTTGAGCGATTGAGGGTTGTTGATTTTTACAATAGCGATACCGTTTTCCTTTTCGACTGATAATTTGCTGTATTCCATAACTTAATTGTTGTTTATATGCACATCCAGCTGAGGGTACGGGAAGCCGATTCCCCTTTTGGGCAGTTCCTTGTAAATCTCTTCGTTTACGGCATAGAATGTATCCCAATAATCCTCGCGCTTCACCCATACTCTGCATGTTACTATTATGGCACTGTCTGCCAGTGATTTCAAGGCTACGAACGGCTTTTCCGGCTCTTGAAGCACCTTCTCATTCCCGCTCACTATCTCCAGCAGGACAGACTTTGCCAGGTCTATGTCTGAACCGTATTCTATGCTGATGTCCCAGTCGCATCTTCTCTTCTCCGAGGTGGAGTAGTTGTTTATTATGCTTCCCGACAGCCCCCCGTTCGGCAGGACTATGGTCTTGTTGTCTGTTGTCTTTATTACGGTGGAGGTTATCTGTATCGAGTTTACAGTGCCGCTGTACCCTTGGGTCTCAATATAGTCTCCCACCTTGAACGGCTTGAAGAAGAGAATCATCATACCGCCGGCAAAGTTCTGCAGGGTACCGCTCAGCGCCATACCTATTGCCAGTCCGGATCCTGCTATCAGCGCAACGATGGAGCTTGTGTCCACCCCGAGCGTCTGTATTGTCACAAGCAGGAGAAGCCCTGTCAGGGTGATGCTCACGAAACTGAGGATGAACGTGCTCAGGGAAGCCTCCACGCTGCGTTTTGTCATTATCTTTTTGAGCAGTTTCTTGACTCTCTGTATAATCCATGCACCGGCGCTGTAGATGACAATTGCCGCCAGCACTTTCAGCCCTATGTGGAGGGCGTTTTCCGCAAGCAGCATAAGAATGTCCTTGACAGGCATCTCTGCCAGTTCTCCTATGGTCTCGCCCAAGTTTTCTACAATATTGACTGTACTGTCTGCCGGTTGTGCGGCATCGGCTTGAAATATATTCGGCAACATCGCTTCTTTTCGTTTGCAGTTTATAAAAATGCCTTACAAATGTATTAATAATAGTTTAATTTATTAATTTTATACCCAAGTTTTTTTCAGTTGATTTTTATTTGAAAATATAACAACATTGTTATTTGAAATGATTTTTTAATTCTTTAATTTTGCGAACAGATGGACTTAAAACTGTCGCAAATCTAAAAGAGGAGTACAATTTAAATCTTTTTATAATGGACAAGAGAATTTCTTTGCAAGATGCCGTTTCTAAAGTTAAGGACGGTATGGTAGTAATGGTCGGCGGTTTCCTTGGTGCAGGCAGCCCGACAGCCATTTTGGACGCATTGGCAGAGTCAGGAGTAAAGGACCTGACATTGATTTGTAACGATACCGCTTATCCGGATGTCGCTCATGGAAAACTCATAACCAACAAGCAGGTTAAGAAGTTGATAGTTTCTCATATCGGAACCAACCCCAATACCAGCGAGCAGATGAACAGCGGCGAGCTCAAGATTGAGTTTGCTCCTCAGGGTACGCTTGCAGAGAGAATAAGGGCTGCGGGTGCGGGCCTTGGCGGCGTGCTTACTACAACCGGAATGGGTACCGTTGTTGCGGAAGGCAAGGAGACCGTGACTGTCGACGGCAAGACCTATCTTCTTGAAAAACCTCTCAAGGCAGACGTGGCGCTGATAGGCGCAACCGTTGCTGACGAAAACGGAAACCTAGTATATGTAGGTACTACGCAGAACTTCAACCCTCTTATGGCAACTGCGGCAGATCTGGTCATCGCAGAGGCTGAAAAAGTGGTGAAGGTGGGAGAGATTGCACCCGAGGCTGTTCACACCCCTGCAATGTTCGTAGACTATATCTATTCAAAATAACAATAACAACATAAAACTGTTCTATGACAAAGAAGGCATTAATAAGGGTCAGAATGAGCTGTCACGATGCTCATTACGGCGGAAATCTTGTAGACGGTGCGAGAATGCTCAATCTTTTTGGGGATGTCGCCACCGAGTTGCTTATTATCAATGACGGCGACGAGGGCCTGTTCAAGGCTTACGACAATGTTGAATTCATGGCTCCGGTATATGCCGGAGACTATATCGAGGCTACCGGAGAGATTGTTTCCGTGGGCAATACATCCCGTAAAATGGTGTTCGAGGCAAAGAAGGTGATTGCACCGCGTCCCGATATTTCCGATTCGGCTGCGGACGTTCTGCCTGAACCGATACTGGTTTGCCGTGCGAGCGGCACTTGCGTAGTTCCCGCAAAATGTCAAAGAAATAAAAAATAGAGCCATGACAAAACTGATTATAACTGCCGCAATATGCGGTGCAGAGGTAACAAAGGAGCAGAATCCTGCCGTGCCCTATACTGTAGAGGAGATCGTGCGTGAAGCCAAGTCTGCGGTAGATGCAGGTGCAGCCATCGTACACCTGCATGTAAGGGAGGACGACGGTACTCCAACCCAGAGCAAGGCGCGTTTCAAAGAGTGTATGGACGCAATATATAAAGAGTGTCCTGATGTAATCATCATTCCCTCTACCGGCGGTGCCGTTGGCATGACGGCCGAAGAGCGTCTCCAACCTACCGAACTCTTCCCTGAAATGGCTACTCTCGACTGCGGAACATGCAACTTCGGAGATGACGTGTTCGAAAATACCATGCCTACAATGAGGGCGTTCGGAAAAAGAATGCTGGAGAACAACATAAAACCGGAGTATGAGTGCTTTGAAATGGGGCATCTCGACACCATTCTTACAATGGCAAGGAAAGGGCAGGTGCCCGGCGCTCCCATGCAGTTTAATTTCGTGCTCGGCGTACCTGGCTGTACACCTGCAACTGTCCAGAATCTTGCATGGCTTGTAAACAACATTCCTGCCGGTTCTACATGGACCGCTACGGGAATAGGCAGATATGCGTTCCAGCTTGCGGCTCCCGCCATCGTAATGGGCGGCCATGTAAGGGTAGGCTTTGAAGACAACCTCTATCTGGAGAGGGGAGTGCTTGCAAAATCAAACGGCGAACTTGTAGCCAAGGTTGTACGCCTTGCAAAGGAACTGGGCCGCGAGGTTGCCACATCGGCCGAAGCCAGGGAGATTCTTGGCCTTAAGGCTAAATAGGAGAAATTAATTGTCAAAACGTTAAATAATAAAAATCATGATGAAAAAAGGTAACAAATACGGTATTCACAGGGTGCTGGAGCCCAAGGGAGTGCTTCCCCAGCCGGCAAACAAGCTCGACAACAACATGGATGAGATTTACGATAACGAAATTCTCATAAATGTACAGACACTCAACATAGATTCTGCGTCGTTTACAGAGATCTCGCGCAGAGCCAACGGCGATGTGGAGAAGATCAAGGAGACAATGAAATGGATTGTAGAGACACAGGGCAAACACAGAAATCCCTGGACAGGTTCAGGCGGAATGTTGCTCGGAACCGTAGAGAAGATAGGCGATGCACTTGTAGGCAAGAGAGACCTGAAGGTGGGAGACAAGATTGCAACCCTGGTCTCACTTTCGCTTACCCCTTTGAGAATTGACGAGATTCTTGAGGTTCGTCCGGAAGTGGATCAGGTGGATATCAAAGGTAAGGCAATTCTCTTTGAAAGCGGCATTTATGCAAAGATACCTTCAGACCTTCCCGAGAAACTTGCCCTTTCTGCATTGGACGTTGCCGGTGCTCCCGCGCAGACTGCAAAACTGGTCAAACCCGGCGATACTGTATTGATTATCGGTGCAGGCGGAAAATCAGGCATGCTCTGCTGCTACGAGGCAAAGAAGAGAGCCGGCGTTACAGGTAAGGTGATAGGCCTGTGCCACAGCGAAAAGAGTACAGAGAGGCTCAGAAAGCTCGGCTTCTGCGACATAGTATTCTCTGCAGATGCAACGGATACTGTTGCCGTTCTCCAGAAGATAGAGGAGCTTACAAACGGGGAGATGTGCGATATTACAATCAACAACGTAAATATCGAGAATACTGAAATGACATCTATCCTTTGTACAAAGAACACAGGTCTAGTTTACTTCTTCTCTATGGCAACCAGCTTTACAAAGGCTGCGCTCGGTGCAGAAGGTGTGGGCAGCGACGTAACAATGATAATCGGAAACGGTTATACAAAGGGACATGCCGAGATAACCCTTCAGGAGTTGAGAGAGAACAAGGAGCTCAGGGATATTTTCACAGAGCTCTACGCTTAGTTCCCAATGTTATATTAAACGTAAAAACAACTGATTATGGCATATAGAAGAAAAGAGCTGTTTCCTAACGTTCCCGACGAGCAGTGGAATGACTGGAAATGGCAGGTAAAGAACAGAGTCGAGACGCTGGAAGATCTCAAAAAGTACATTCCTCTCACTCCCGAGGAGGAGGAAGGTGTGAGAAAGACACTCCAGACATTGAGAATGGCTATCACACCGTACTATTTGAGCCTGATAGATCCCGACAATCCGGACTGTCCTATCCGCAAGCAGGCCATCCCTACAGGTAAGGAGACACATCAGTCTGCCGCCGATTTGCTGGACCCGCTTCACGAAGACGAGGACTCTCCGGTTCCCGGACTGACACACAGGTATCCGGACAGGGTGCTTCTCCTTATAACCGACATGTGCTCGATGTATTGCCGCCACTGCACCAGAAGAAGGTTCGCAGGCCAGAAAGACGGCGATTCGTCTGACGACAATATCCAGAAGGCAATAGACTATGTGGCAAGGACTCCCCAGGTAAGAGACGTGCTCCTTTCAGGCGGAGATGCTCTCATGGTAAGCGATGAAAAACTTGAGTCTATCATCAAACGTCTCAGGGCAATTCCCCATGTGGAGATTATAAGAATCGGTTCAAGAACTCCGGTCGTATGTCCACAGAGGATTACCGACGGGCTTGTCAACATGCTCAAGAAGTATCACCCGATATGGTTGAACACACATTTCAACCATCCTCACGAAGTTACCCCTGAGGCTGCTGCCGCATGTGCAAGGCTGGCCGATGCAGGTATTCCTCTTGGAAACCAGAGCGTGCTTCTGAGAGGCGTGAACGACTGTGTCAATACAATGAAGAAACTGGTGCATGAACTGGTCAAAATGAGGGTAAGACCTTATTATATATACCAGTGCGACCTTTCAATGGGGCTTGAGCATTTCAGGACTCCGGTTTCAAAAGGCATTGAGATTATAGAGGGGTTGCGCGGCCACACAAGCGGCTATGCGGTACCTACTTTCGTGGTGGATGCACCGGGCGGCGGCGGAAAGACTCCCGTCATGCCGAACTATGTCATTTCACAGGCTCCCGGCAAGGTTGTCCTTAGGAACTTCGAAGGCGTAATAACAACGTATACCGAGCCTCTGGACTATACTTCAAACGAGTGCCATTGTGAATATTGCCAGGCCAAGGCTTCCGAGCATATAGAGGGGGTATCCTCATTGCTTGAAGGCAAGGGTATGTCAATAGAACCGGCTCATCTGAGCAGAAAAGAGAGAGCTCACAAACAGTAACATCAGGTTATGCCTTTCATTAAAGAGATTCTCAAATGCGATAGTCTCTCTATCGTGGGTCTTGAAAAGAATGTAGGCAAAACGGAATGTTTGAATTATATCCTGTTAAGGTTACCGCTGCATGAGATTAAAGTGGCGGTAACCTCGATAGGTATAGATGGAGAAAGTAAAGATCAGGTGACAGGAACAAAGAAGCCTGAGATTTATTTGAGGGAAGGAATGTTGTTCTCCACGGCCGAAACCTTTTACCGGCGGAAAAAACTGGTGAGCGAGGTTGTGGATATCATGAATGAGAGAAGTTCTTTGGGCAGAGTGGTGACAGGCAAGGTGGAGATAGGGGGGAAGATCATGCTTTCAGGGCCGTCGAGCACCCCTTCGTTGAAAAGATGGGTCTCTTCCGTAAAGGAACTGGGTGCCGGACTGACGATAATAGACGGAGCCATTTCGCGACTGAGTCTGGCCTCTCCTGCGGTAAGCAAGGCTATGATTCTCTCTACCGGCGCCGCGTTTTCATCAAACCTGGGTACGCTTGTAGGCAAAACGGCATATGTGGTTGAACTCATAAATCTGCCGGCGGTAGGCGAGAGTCTCTCTGAGCGTCTTGACCTTATTGAAAGCGGTGTGTGGGGAGTGGACCGTTACGGAAACCTGTTTGATTTCGGGTTGAAATCTTCGCTTGCTTCCGGGGTTGTCCAGATGGAGATACCTTCCGGTACCGAATATGTTTATTCGGCGGGTGCATTGACAGACACGCTGGTCAAAAAAATTGCAAACAGCGGGAAGGTGGAAAATATAACATTGGTGGTGAGGGATTTTACAAAAATCTTTGTAGATATGCTGCTCTACAGAAATTTTGTACACAGAGGGGGAAGAATAGAAGTTCTTCAAAAAAGCAGACTTTTGGCTGTCTGCGTAAATCCGACAGCACCTAACGGATTTGTCCTGGACAGCGACTTATTATGTGAAAAATTGCGCGAAACCACAGGTTTTGCGGTTTATGATATAGTGAAAAACAGGTATGACCTTTAAATCTTTGTTGGATATAGATTGCGGAATACGTTTCATGTACGACAGATTGCCGCTCAGTTCTCCGTCTGCCAGGACAATGCTGCTGGAGAGCAGGGCGATGACCTCGAAACGGGAGATAGACTTGCGTTACGGGAAACTGAATGCGCTTTACAATAAGGACTGCAGGGAGATCGCCTCCAGGCTTACCTGTCTGAAAGATATCTCCAATACGATAGACAGGCTCGGGGCTGGAGCCGTATTGGACGATATAGAGTTGTTTGAAATAAAATACCTGGCAACCGTTTCACGCGATGTGGCCGGGCTGATGCAGAAAAAGAGGATAACGGTGGTTAACCTGCCCGATTTGAGCGATGTCATGAAAATTCTGGACCCTGATTCGCTCAATATCCCGTCGTTCTACATTTATGACTCATATTCCTCTGAACTGGCAGATGTAAGGAAGAGGATGAAGGCGATTACAGGCCTGGGTGACAGGGTGCCTGACGAAAAGGAGGCAAGGGAACTGGCCGGGCTGCAACAGAGAAACGACGAACTGGAGGATAAGGTGAGAAGAGAACTGTCGCTCAAACTCTCAGACAAGGCAGGAAAACTCGACCATACACTCAAGAACCTCTCGCTGCTCGACATAATGATTGCTTCGGTGGCCCAGATGAAGGAGTTGGGGCTCTGTTTTCCCGCGGTAGTAGAGGGCGGAGAGACCTTTTACAAGGGAATGTTCAATCCCGCCGTAAAGGAGGCAGTTGAGCAGAGAGGCGGGAGTTATGTGCCGGTAGATATCTCCTTTTCCCATCTGCCCGTCACTGTAATAGGAGCGAACATGGGCGGAAAAAGCGTTGTGCTCAAGAGTCTGGCCCTGAACCAGATTCTGGCCCAGTTTGGGTTGGGAATCGCAGCGCAGGTCTGTTGCGTAAACATAGTCGACAGGATATTGTTCTGTATCGGTGACGACCAGAATGCAGAAAAGGGCATTTCATCGTTTGCGGCTGAGATGCTTGCCGTAAACGAAGTAGTAGAGGGAGTAAGGAGGGGCGAGAATATGCTGGCGCTGCTGGACGAGCCGGCCAGAGCCACCAATCCCATTGAGGGAACGGCTCTTGTGGAAGGATTGCTGGATGTTCTACAAGATGCAGCCGGGTCGACGGTTCTGGCTACGCATTACAACATTGGCAACAGAAATGTAAAAAGATACAGGGTTGCAGGACTGAAGGAGGGGAAAATGGATTACAGCCTGATTGAAACCGAGTGCGGAGATGTTCCGCACGAGGCCATAGCCATAGCGCAGCAGCTTGGCGTAAACAAGGAGTGGATAGAGTTGACAAAAAAATATCTAAATTGATTTTATATGCAGAGTAAATTAGGATTGGATTTTAAAAAGGTTGAACAGGCCAAAGGCCTGGCAAAGAAGATTGCCGATGAGGTTCAATCTTTTGTAGAGTCTTACACGACAGTGGCCGTCGAGCGTACCCTGTGCAGGCTTATGGGGATTGACGGTGTGGATGCGAACGGAGTTCCGCTCCCCAATGTGGTTGTAGACGAATTGAAGTCGAAAGGCGTCTTGAGCGAGGGTGTCCTGTTTTATATTGCGAATGCAATGACTGCGACAGGCCTTACACCCCAGCAGATTGCAGAAAAGGTTGCAGACGGGAGGCTTGATATAACCAGGGCTGCTGTTACAGACAAGGCTGAACTTGAAAAGATACTGCAGCCTGTCATAGATGCAAGCATAAGCAAGATACGTGCACGCCGTGAACGCAGAGAGCATTATCTCAATACGATAGGAGAAGGTGCGAAGCCATATATCTACGTTATCGTGGCAACCGGCAACATCTATGAGGATGCCGTTCAGGCGGAGGCTGCCGCAAGACAGGGTGCAGATATTATTGCCGTTATACGTACTACCGGCCAGAGTCTGCTCGACTATGTGCCTTACGGAGCCACAACGGAGGGTTTCGGCGGAACATATGCAACCCAGGAGAACTTCAAGATAATGCGCTCCGCAATGGACAAGGTAGGAGAGGAGCTCGGCCGCTACATAAGGGTCTGCAACTATTGTTCTGGTCTCTGTATGCCGGAGATTGCCATTATGGGGGCATTCGAAGGTCTGGACGTAATGCTGAATGATGCTCTCTATGGTATCCTTTTCAGGGATATAAACATGCAGAGGACATTGATAGACCAGTATTTCTCCAGAATCATCAACGGCTTTGCCGGAGTTATAATAAATACGGGTGAAGACAATTATCTTACAACCGCCGATGCTGTGGAGGCGGCCCATACCGTGCTCGCTTCGGATCTCATCAACGAGCAGCTCGCGCTTCTGGCAGGATTGCCCGAGGAGCAGATGGGGCTCGGCCATGCGTTTGAAATGGATCCCATGCTGGAGAACGGTTTCCTTCTTGAACTGGCCCAGGCTCAGATGGCACGCGAGATATTCCCGAATGCTCCTCTCAAATACATGCCTCCCACGAAGTTCATGACGGGAAATATTTTCAGGGGACATCTTCAGGATGCGCTCTTCAATATGGTAGGTATCTGGACAAATCAGGGAATCCAGCTTCTTGGAATGCCTACTGAAGCCATCCATACACCTTTTATGTCTGACAGGTTCCTCTCTATCGAAAATGCAAAATATATCTTCGGAAACATGAAGAATATCGGCGACGAGATGGAATTTAAGGAGGGCGGAATTGTAAGGACAAGAGCTAGACTGGTTCTGGACAAGGCAATAGAACTGCTGGAGCAGCTTACATCCGAAGGGCTGTTCAACGCCTTGGAAAAGGGCATATTCGCAGATATAAAGAGAAGCAGAGTCGGTGGAAAAGGATTGGACGGCGTAGTGGAGAAGGGTGCCAATTATATGAATCCGTTTATTAACTTATTAAAAGGGAGGAAATAAAGATGTCAGGCGGTTTATATTCAATGCAGGCGAAAGATTTTGATCAGACGCTCGATTTGACAAAAGTAAAGCCTTACGGCGATACCATGAACGATGGAAAGGTCCAGTTGAGTTTCACGCTGCCTGTTCCGGAAGGTCCCGAGGCTGTGGAGGCTGCAAAGCTTCTTATGAAGAAGATGGGTTTTGAAAATCCGCTTGTGGCTTTCAGCAAGGAACTCACTCCCGGCTTCACCTTTTTCAACTGTTACGGAAATCTGGTCCACACGGTAGATTATTCCAACATATATGTGCCCAAAGTGGAGAGCACTACGATGGATATGCACGAATGCGACGAATATGTCAGAGAGAATATCGGCCGTAAACTTGTCGTTGTAGGGGCAAGTACCGGAACCGACGCACATACTGTCGGCATAGATGCCATCATGAATATGAAAGGTTATGCAGGCCATTACGGTCTGGAGAGATATGACATGTTCGACGCCTACAATCTTGGCAGCCAGGTCCCCAACGAGGAACTTCTGGCAAAGGCCATTGAACTTAAGGCAGATGCCATTCTGGTATCTCAGACAGTTACGCAGAAAGACGTTCATATCCACAATCTTACCAATCTGATAGAACTTATGGAGGCAGAAGGTTTGAGAGACAAGATGATTGTAGTTTGCGGAGGGCCGAGGATAAGCCATGAACTGGCAAAGGAACTCGGTTTCGATGCAGGATTCGGTGCAAACACCTATGCAGATGACGTTGCCTCTTATATAGCACAGGAAATTGTCAAAAGAAACAAACAATAAAACAAAAGTATTATGGACAAGAATCAAATCAGAGAGTTTATAGCCAAAAGGGCTGCTCTGGAAATCAAGGACGGCGATGTAGTTAATCTCGGAATTGGCCTGCCTACGCTTATTCCCAACTATTTGCCTGAAGGTGTAACTGTTACGCTTCAATCTGAAAACGGAATGCTCGGTATGGGACCTGCACCCGCAGAGGGCAAGGAAGATCCGCACCTGATAAATGCAGGAGGCGGTTACATAACCTCTCTGCCCGGTGCCGCGACTTTCGATTCTGCAACTTCGTTCGGCATAATCAGAGGAGGGCATGTAAATGTGACTTTCCTCGGTGCCCTTGAAGTAGATGAGAAAGGCGATTTGGCCAATTGGATAATCCCCGGCAAGAAGACTCCCGGCATGGGCGGGGCAATGGACCTGCTGGTGGGAGCCAAGAAGGTGATACTGACAATGGAGCATACTGCAAAGGGAAATCCCAAAATATTGAAGAAGTGCAGGCTTCCCCTTACCGCTGCAGGACAGGTGAACATGATTATAACCGAAATGGGTGTAATGGAGATTACCCCCAAGGGAATAGTGCTTACCGAAATCAATCCTGAATTTACCGTTGAGCAGGTTCAGGCAGCGACAGAGGCTACACTTATAATATCAGACAATCTAAAACAAATTAAATTAAACTAATACTTACCAGGTATGAACTTTCAACTGACTAAAACACAGCAATTGTTCCAGCAAATGATAAGAGAATTTGCTGAAAAGGAGGTCAAACCTCTTGCTGCCGAGGTAGACGATACCGAAAGATTCCCCGACGAGACCGTAGAGAAGATGGCCAAACTGGGTCTGTTCGGTATCTATATTCCCAAAAACTACGGTGGGGCCGGTGGAGACCACATAATGTATTCGATGGCTGTAGAGGAGCTCTCAAGGGTTTGCGCTACAACAGGCGTGATACTTTCTGCCCATACTTCATTGTGCATGT
The DNA here is from genome assembly GCA_949300025.1 of uncultured bacterium. GTDB lineage: Bacteria > Bacteroidota > Bacteroidia > Bacteroidales > UBA932 > Egerieousia. The sequence continues at coordinate 32,132 of CASGCS010000004.1, forward strand.
CTCCAATCTGGGAATTCGGTACAGAGGAGCAAAAACAGAAATATTTGCCCAAACTGGCAAGCGGAGAGTGGCTTGGAGCATTCGGACTTACGGAACCCAATGCCGGAACCGACGCGTCTGCCCAGCAGACAATGGCTGTGGAAGACGGCGATTGCTATGTGCTTAACGGCAGCAAGATATTTATAACCAATGCCGGCAAGGCAAATGTGTATGTAATAGCTACAATGACAGACAAGTCTTTGAAAAACAAAGGTATTACAACATTTATAGTGGAAGCCGACACTCCCGGCTTCTCAATAGGAAAGAAAGAGCATAAAATGGGTATCAGAGGTTCTGCCACCTGCGAGCTTATATTCGAGAACTGCCGTGTTCCAAAGGCAAACATGCTCGGCAAACCAGGAGAGGGCTTCAAGATTGCAATGAAGACTCTCGACGGGGGACGTATAGGAATAGCCTCTCAGGCTCTTGGCATAGCTCAGGGCGCAATGGACGAGACTGTCAAGTATACAAAGGAGAGAAAACAGTTCGGACGATCTATTTCAGCATTCCAGAATACTCAGTTCCAGATGGCTGATCTGGAGACAAAGGTTCAGGCAGCAAGACTGCTGGTAAGGTCTGCCGCATGGAAACAGGATGCAGGTCAGCCCTATTCCGCAGATGCTGCCATGTGCAAGCTCTTTGCTGCGGAGACCGCAATGGAGGTTACGACAAAGGCCGTGCAGTTCCATGGCGGTTACGGTTACACACGCGAGTATCCGGTAGAGAGAATGATGCGTGATGCAAAGATTACCGAAATTTACGAAGGAACATCTGAGGTTCAGAGAATGGTTATTGCAGCCAAATTATTTAAGTAGGAATAAATTAGAATTGACAATAATGAAAATAGTAGTTTGTATAAAACAAGTTCCGGATACTACCGAGATAAAGATTAATCCTGTAACCGGTACGCTTATTCGAGACGGAGTTCCTAGTATCATGAATCCCGATGACAAAGGCGGTCTGGAGATGGCTTTGGAACTTAAAGACAAATATGGAGCTCATGTGACAGTCATTACAATGGGTCCTCCACAGGCAGAACTTATTTTGAGAGAGGCTTACGCAATGGGAGCAGACAGGGCTATCCTGCTTACCGGCAGAGAGTTCGGAGGTGCAGACACCCTTGCCACTTCACACACTATCGCCGCTGCTCTTAAAAATCTGGAGTATGATCTGATTGTGACCGGCCGCCAGGCTATCGACGGTGATACGGCACAGGTCGGCCCGCAGATTGCAGAGCATCTCGGACTTCCCCAGGTTTCATACGTTGCGGGATTCGATGTCAAGGATGGCAAATATATAGTGAAGAAAGAGACAGAAGACGGATATCAGATGCTGGAAGTTTCCTCTCCCGCCCTCATGACAGTTCTGGCAAGTGCATACAAGGCAAGATATATGAACGTTCCCGGTATAGTTGACGCCTATAACAGGGAAATCGAAGTCTGGGGTGTGGAAAAGGTAGATCTTCCTGCCGAAAAACTCGGTCTGAAAGGTTCTCCTACAAGGGTCAACAAAGCCTTTACAAAGGGTGTCAAGGCTGCAGGCGAAGTGCATGAGGTGGATCCGGAGCAGGCTGTTAATCTGATTGTCAGCAAACTAAAAGAGAAATTTATTATTTAATCGCCTAAACAGATATTGATATGAATAAAGCAGATTACAAACACGTATATGTTTTTATAGAGCAGAGGGATGGTCAAATCCAGCCGGTTGCTCTTGAACTCTTGGGTAAGGCAAGAGATTTGGCAGATGTTTTGGGCGAGAAGGTTGTGGCTATTTTCCCCGGTCACAATATAAAGGACAAGGCTGACGAGCTTATAGCCTATGGCGCAGACGACGTGGTTGTCATTGACAGTCCCGAACTGAAAGACTATATTACAGAGCAGTATGCTCAGGCCGTATATCAGCTGATTATAGCGTTCCGTCCCTCGATTGTACTCTTTGGTGCCACCACTATAGGCCGTGATCTTGCACCGAGACTTTCTGCAAGACTCGAGACAGGTCTGACGGCAGACTGTACAAAACTCGAGATTTCTGAAGATACAAAGGAGCTTATGATGACCCGTCCGGCGTTTGGCGGAAACCTCATGGCAACGATTATGTGTACGCAGCACCGTCCCCAGATGTCTACCGTGCGCCCCGGAGTTATGCAGAAAAAAGAGAAGGACAATAGCAGAAAAGGAACAGTAATTCCTTTCGAGCCCAAGTTCGACAAATCGAAATTTGCAGTCAAACTGCTTGAAACCGTCAAGGCAGGCAAGGGTAAAATCGATATTACCGAGGCAAAGGTCCTTGTTTCAGGCGGTAGAGGTGTAGGATGCAAGGAGAACTTTGCCAAACTCGAGGCTCTTGCAAAGCAGATTGGAGGCGAGGTTTCATCTTCAAGGGCAATGGTAGATGCAGGCGTAATGCCTCATGAGAGACAGGTAGGCCAGACCGGAAAGACCGTAAGGCCCGACTTGTACCTTGCATGCGGTATTTCAGGCGCAATCCAGCACCTTGCAGGTATGGAAGAGTCTGAACTCATCATTGCGATAAATAAAGACAAATTTGCGCCTATTTTCCAGGTTGCAGACTTGGGAATAGTTGGCGATGCCAACAAGATTGTTCCCATGCTCACCGAGAGACTGGCCAAAGAGATGAAAAAATAGGTATCCGTACTATATACAGATCCGGTTTAAGGCTGGCAGCCAAGGTTGCCGGCCTTTTTCTGTTTAGGCTCATGGCCAATAAATCACTATATTTGCCGTGACATATATTATGTAACTGGTATTCAAATGGAAGTAAGTGTTTTCGTGGATACTGTTTCAAAAAGTGTGTCTGAGATAGGATAATAAAAAAGTCTACAGATTTTTTAGATTTGTAAAAGCAAAACAAACAAAAACTAAAAAAGAGTAGACTTTATGGAGTTCACAAAGGAACAACTTTCCGAGCTAATATGCAAGCACACGGAAAAAGAAAACGGATTACAGGACCTGATGGAGATAATGCTCGAGAGCCTGATGGTGTCAGAGCGCAGGGAATATC
>CASGCS010000005.1 GCA_949300025.1 uncultured bacterium
AAGCCACCACAACACGCTGAATAACTTTCAGTTGCAGAGATTCACCAAAAAACTCTCCGCGTTCAGATGCAGCGAAAAACAGGAGCATCTGAACTCCGACAAAAAACGGATTCAAGCACTCAACACGCTAACTGCAAGCGCATTGCAAGAATTTCAGCAGCAATACCAGAGGTTCAGATGCTCAGTGGGAATGAAACACGCCCGAGTGCAAACCCGCCCTGCAGGCATCTCCGGAAAGGGTTCCACTGAACAGCACTGCAAAACGCCCCATGCATCTGAACCTGAACCAAAACCATAAAAACCACTACAACTCACTGAATAACTTCTAGTTACAGAGATTTGCCAAGAACTCCACGGCGTTCAGATGCAGTGAAAAACAGGAGCATCTGAACTCCGCGAAAACGCAGATTCAAGCACCCAACGCGTTCACACCAAGCGTATTGAAAGAAATTCAGCAGCAATACCCTAGGTTCAGATGCTCGGCCGGACTCAACCTTCTCGGCCTGAGTCAACCTTTCTTAATGCTTTTTGCGGCAAGCGCAGCAGTAGAAAAGGCAATCTGCAAGTTGTAGCCGCCAGTATCGCCGTCCAAATTGAGAATTTCACCTGCAAAATAGAGCCCGTCAACCAATTTGGAGCCCATGGTCTTGGGAGAGACACCCGCCAGATCTACCCCCCCGGCAGTTACAACGCTTCTGCGGTATCCCACGTATGAATTAACGGCAAACCTCCATGCTTTCAGCCGTTCAGGCAGGTTTTCGCAGGAGAGATCTCTGTTTGCACGCATGAAAGGGGGTATGAGAGCCCCTGGCAAAAGCCGCTTCAAAAGAGTTTTCAATCCGGCAGCCCCGCCCTTGGCAATAGAGATGTCATCTGCAGCCTCACGCCTGATTCTCAAGCGCAGCTGCTCGCACGACAAGGCAGGCTTAAGGTCAAACGACACTGCAACCTTCTGCTTTCCATCAAGTGCGGCGACAGCCCTCCTGCTCAGCCTGATTGCCGCCGCCCCTTCAATCCCGTCGCCGGTAAAATCCATTTCGCCGAACTCCGTCTGCACGGAAGTACCGTTTACATAAAGCGAAAGTTCCACATTTTTAAGAGAGATACCGCTTAAAGAAGTGTCATAATTAAACGGGACCAATGCAGTAAGCGACGGAAAACATGGAACTATTTTATGGCCGAAACTTTCGGCCAGAGCATATCCGTCGCCGGTAGAGCCTGTTGCAGGATAGGAAAGCCCGCCGGTAGTTATCAGCAGATTCCTTGCAGCAAACACCCGAAGAGTCCCGCATGCGGCAGATTCTGCCTCCACCTTGAAAAACGGTCCGCAAACGCCATTTTCTACCCTTGATGCTCCAACCACACGGCATCCTGTACAGATTGTAACTCCGAGCTGCCTCAACCTGGCCACCAATACGTCTGCAACATCCTGCGCCCTCATGCTTACAGGGAATACCCGCTGCCCTCTCTCAACTGTCAAAGGCAAGCCGATTTGCTCGAAAAATGCCATCGTATCCCTGTTGCTCATTCCAAAAAAGGCACTCTTGAAGAAATTTGGAGAAGGATGGATATGCTCCGAAAACTCGCTCCATTCTCTGGTATTGGTAAGATTGCAGCGTCCTTTGCCGGTAATGGCAATTTTTTTTCCGCAGCGCCCGTTCCGCTCCAGCAGCAAGACAGACAGTCCGCGCCCGGCAGCAACCGCTGCACCGAAAAGGCCTGCCGCCCCGCCGCCCGCTATCGCCAAATCAAAACAATCCATTCTGCAAAGTAAATTAAAAGTGGCGGATTTTCCATTTTTTAGTTACATTTATCGCCTGTTTGAAAATGCACCCGAAAGTGTGCCCTCAAGAGAGACAAATGAAAAGATATATTGCAATAGCGGTTGCAGCGGCAATCCTGCTTGCAGGCTGCAGCGAGCAGAAAGGAAAGGAGAATCTGTACGACGGCGGCGCTGTAGAGTATGCCAGATATTTCACAATAGAGAATGCAGATTCCACAATAAAGAAAATAATCATTACAGACCTTTGGAGCGGAGGCGAAAGCACTCAGACATACAAACTTGTGCCAAGAGAGAGTTACGGCGGTTTCAGAACCGACCCTTACGCCCTGCCCTACCCGGTGGAGCGAGCGGTCTGTATGTCTACATCGCATGTCGCATACCTCAACGCCCTGGGAAAAACCGGGATTATAAAGGGGGTCTCAGGGACCCGCTTCATCTACGATTCCACGGCAAGGGCACTTGCGAGGGAGGAGAAAATTAAAGACATCGGGACAGAAAGCCTGCCCAATTACGAACTTATCATGAGCCTCAACCCCGATATCGTCTTTGCATACGGCATAAGCGGAGCAGACAACACATATATTTCCAAATTGCGTGAACTGGGGATGAAGGTCATGGTAATAGGAGACTATCTCGAGAATCACCCTCTCGGAAGAATGGAATGCATAAAAATGTTCGGATTGCTCACAGGCGAAACGGAACGGGCAGATTCCATATACACCCATGTAAGAGATGAATATCTCTCATTGAAAAACAGAATCGCAGAAAAGGGAGCGGAAAAGATAAAGGTTCTGATAAACTCCCCTTATAACGGGTTATGGTACATTCCCGGCGGAGACAACTACATGAGCCTGCTCATAGAGGATGCCGGCGGCACCATTCTCGGCAGCCGCAAGGGAGAGACCAAGTCAAGCATTGCCGGAATAGAGACAGTCTACAGATATGCCCTGGAGGCAGAGATATGGCTCAATCCCGGAGACATGAGCCTGGAAACCCTGAAAAGCACAAACCCGCTTTTTGCCGAAATCCCGTCTATGGCAAAACGGCAGGTCTACAACAACAGCAAAAGGCGCACTCCGGCAGGAGGCAGCGATTTCTGGGAGAGAGGAGCAGTAGAGCCGCATATCATTCTCAAGGACCTTTCAATAATACTGCACCCTGAACTCCGTATGGCGGATTCAGATACTCTGAAGTACCATTACAGGCTGAGATAGTCTGCCATCTGCCATCCTACCTGAATCCCAAATTCAGAACTCCTCCACCATATCCTGGCCGACATACCACAGAGCACCGCGCACCTTGCCGAACCCCATGCCGGAAAGCAGCCTCATATAAGATTTCACCTGCCGCACATACCGCGAATCGCAAGGGCGGTATTCACCGAACTTGTAATCTATCACTACGGCCTCTCCCTCTTTTACTACAACGCGGTCGGGGCGATGCACAGAACCGTCTGCCGCTATAATCTCACACTCTCTGTAGACTTTATATTCATTGGAGAACCAACCGTATTTCTCCGCAAAGGCCAGTTTGCCGGCAATAAGTTCCCGCATCCGGGGGTCTGCAATTTTCTCCACATCGCCGGCATTTTCTATCTCCGAAAAATATTCATGCATGACTATGCCCATGTTTCTTATATCGGAGCCGTCACCTGAGTTATCGCTCTGCAGCGCCGTTCCAAACCGTTTAAGGGCTGGAGCGGCCGAAAACTGCACAGGGAGCTGCACCGGCATTTCCGGGCAGATGTCTCTCTCCTCTTTCAGATAGCAGGCGGGAGCACCGGAAGAGAAGGTCTGCACAAAATCTCCTTCGCACAGGCTGTCGGCCATTGTCGCTGTCGCATATCCGTAAAGCAGGTTGGATATGCCCACCGGAGAGGCAATCTTTTCAATGTTATGGGTATCTACACCGTCTGCAATTACAACAAGTTCCCTTTTTGCTCTCGTAAAGGCCACATAGGCCAGATTGAGATTGTCTACAAAGCCGTTGAGCCTCTCGTCAAGATACTCCTTTTCAAACAGCGTATCCCTCAGTTTGGAAGAGTATACGGCAGAAAGCACTCCGTCAAAATCCAGAGCCTCAGAGGCAACGTCGCTCCACAGGAGCGGGAGGTTCCACCCCTTAGGCTCAAGCAGCAGCGTGAAATACGGGATAATGACAGCTTCGAATTCAAGCCCCTTGGATTTATGGATTGTCATCACATTGATTGCATCCCTCTCCTGTGAAAGCTGGACATTTGTCTTGTAACCTGAGTCATGCCACCATTTGAGAAATGCAGTGCGGTTGTCGCCGTTTTTAACCGAAAACTCCAGAACTGTATCAAGAAACGATTGCAGAAAGAGCAAATCCTCCTTCTGGCCTGCCGTAAGTTTCTCCCTTATCAGAACCTCGCACAGGCTGTAGAGCGGGAGCGTTCCCAATTTCTCATCTTCTTCCGGCTGATTGCCCTCATCCAGGGTTTCGAGATGTGAGACCACTTCAAGAACCGCATCGGAAAGGCTGAGAGTGAATGCCTCCGCAGAAGAGACCTGGTACCCTGCATCTGCAAGAACCCTTGCTGCGGCCTGAGCATCGGTGTTGCTCCTTACAAGAACACAGATGCTGTTCCGGGGGTACCCATTATCTACCAGCCTGCCCACCGTAGAGAGCAATATGGCGGAATTCACCTCTCCGCTCATCTGCTTGTCACTCGTAAAGTTCAGTTCCACATAGCCGGGCGTCTTAGCCCCCTTTTCAGAGACAGTCTGGTCTGCATACTCTTTATCGCGATGCCTTGCCAGCGGAACATCATAGTTATATATCCCCGATATGGTATCGACATCGGTTCCGGTGGAATCGCAGTAGAAATCTTCGAGCATCCAGGCTGCATAACCGAAAAAGCCGTTGTTGAATTCCACCAGGTCCTTGCTGCTCCGCCAGTTTACGGAAAGGGTGTTCACATTGCACCTGAATTCCTGCATTATGCCGCTGTTCAGTATATTCCAGTCTGAATTGCGCCACCTGTAAATGCTCTGCTTTACATCGCCCACGACAAGATTGCCGTTGCCCTCCGCGATGCTGTTATGCAGCAGCGGCTTAAAATTCTCCCACTGCATGGACGAAGTGTCCTGGAACTCGTCTATCATGAAGTGGTTTATCCACGTGCCCACTTTCTCATATATGAACGGTGTATCGCTTCCGTCAATTATATCGTGCAAAAGTTCGTTGGTCTGGGAAAGAAGCAGGATATTGTTCTCCCTGCAGTAAAGGGTGAGATTTGAATGCACCTCCCCCAATATGGCAAGCGCACTGAGATTTTTTTTCACCTTGCCGCATGTAGCGTAGAGCCGATAGTTCTCTCTGTAGCACTGCATCATTTCAGCAATGACATCATCCAACTCCACAGATATGTCGAGAACCTTCTCCCTGCTCTCCTTATCTTCCTTCTTCACCCATTCATCCACATTTCCGTGCATTCTGGAAAGGACTGTATAACTTGTTGTATCGAATACGGCGCTGCCGTCGGCAAACTTCCAGAATCTGGCAAACGGACTTCTCGAGCCCCACTTAAAATCTGGAAGTGTAAGGTCTCCTCCTTCTATTATCCTGATTGCCTGCCCGGCAAGATCTTTTATATCTTCCTCATACGAACGCTCCACATCGGCAATTCTCTCTTTCAGACGCTGAATCTGCTCCATATAACATTCCGGATTGGAATAACCGCTCTTTCCCCTGTTCTTTATCTTGAAACTTTCCGAATTGAGATTTTTGGAGAGATCCAGGATATTGTTCTTTATTCTCCACGACCTGCCCTCCTCTATGTTCTCCAGAGAATATTTTATGAGCCAGTCCAGAAGTCTGGAATTTTCGCTCCTCTCCAGAGAGAGAAACATGCGGTCTATCACCATGGAGATTATCTGTCTGTCGTCAATCTCAACGTTATATGTTGCCATCCTTCCCAGTTCCCGTGAAAAGGAGCGCATCACACTCTGGAAAAATGTGTCTATCGTACTTATGTTGAAAGCTGAATAATCGTGCAGTATTCTCTTGAGGACAGAGCCTGCATATTCAGCCACCAGGGCGGCGCTCTTGTGCGTATATGAAATTATCTCATCTATATATGCAGATTTTTCCGGATGTTTCGACAGCAGGTAGAGTTCGCTCAGGATGCGGTGTTTCATCTGATCGGTCGCCTTGTTTGTAAAGGTCACGGCCAGAATATGCCTGTACTCATACTCGTCTGAAAAGAGCATCTTTATATACTCCCCGGCAAGCCTGAATGTCTTCCCCGAACCGGCGGAAGCCTTGTATATGTCTATCTTCCCTTTCATCTGTGTCTGCAAAGCAGTTTGAATTTACACTCTCCGCACCCTTCACTGTTCCAGGTGCACGGAGAAAACGGAATCTCAGGATTGAATATCTCGCCTATGCACTCTTCCAGCATCTGCCCGAATGTCTCCAGCGAGGCACTGGTTGCAACATGCTCCATAAAGGAGTTTTTCAACAGATCAGGAATATTGTATATGACCAGCCTGAACTCCTCAGTATCCTGCAACATGCCGGCACGGGAGATCATATATGCATAGAAATAGAGTTGAAACAGTTCCTTGTAATGTGTCTTTTCTATTTTGAACAGACGGTCGATGCTGAAATCATTTTTGCCGGGCTTTGCAACCTTGCCTGTCTTATAGTCTACAATCCGCAATCCGGTCTCTGTGCGGTCTATCCTGTCTATTATGGCCTTGAGGCGCACCTCTCCCGCACCGGGCAGTTCCATGGAGCACAGCATCCTCTTTTCTGCCGCCTGCAGATAAAATGGGGCGATTCCGGCATCCACATCCAGAGTTATGGTTATGTATCTTTTTATCACCTCCTTGACAATAAGGTTCTCCCCTGCAATTTTACCGAGTCTCTCTCTGGTAAAATACTCATCTATGAGGCTGCCTATACGTCCTTTCCTGTCGAGCCTTAATCTCGATATAAGTTCCGCGGAGAGCACTTCGTGCAAATATGGGGCATACAGATTCTGGATTACCGCATGGAAGAGTTCTCCGAATTTTCCGGCATCGAGTTCCTCCAGCACATCGTCTTGCTCCCTTATTCCCTCAACGTAGGTATGATAGAACTTTAACGGACAATCTATATAACAATTTATAGCACTTGCCGACAGGTATCCGCCGCCTTCACCCATGTACATGCTGCGCATCTTCTCCATAATGGAACCGTTTTTTGCGAGCGGTTCAATCTGCGCCGGACCGTTCAGAATAGGATATACTACCGGATGTTCGCTGATTCTGCATTCATAATGGTATCTGAGCTGCTTTACATAACGGCTCTCCTCCCCCCTGTTCAGCCCCTCGATTCTTGAGTCGTATATCATGTACAGGTTTGTTGCCCTGCAGATGCTTCTGTAGAAGTGATAGGCCGAAATTGCATCCTGAAGCTGATATGTGGGCAGCCCGAACCCCAGTCTCAGATTATAGGGTATCAACGACGGTGCCGCCGCGGTTGCCGGGAAGAGGCCTTCGTTTGCGGAGAGTATTATTATGTTGTCGAAATCCAGAGAGCGAATTTCAAGAGGCCCCATTATCTGCAGCCCTTCCAGCGGCTCACCCCTGAAAGGTACCGTATACATCGAGGTAATCTGCCTCAAGAGCCTGAAATATGCAGCCTTTCCGAGCGGCAAATCCAGTTTTTTCAACCTTTCGAGAGCTTTGTAGTAACAGTGTATGAAATCCTTGTCAGGATGCTCCGCAACAGAATCTATCTCTTCAAGAATTTCTCTCTGCCAGTCTATTATGTCAGGGACCTTCTCCATGCAGCGGAAAACCTTTCTTACAAGGTCCGATTCAGAGCCGGCAAGCAGCGGGTCGTCGGAAGGAATGTATATTCTGTTTTCCCTGATTATGTTTTCCTCGATATTGCCGCACAGGCTGCCTGCCGCGGCTTTCAGATACCTGTGAGAGAGAAGCGCTCTTACCGAAGCGTGATGGAAGAGAGTTCTGCCCTCCTGTTTCACAACGTTTCTCTGCAAGTCTGAAAGCATGTTCATAAAATCAGGAAGCGGCGTAGCTGCAACAGGATAGCCCATTGTAACGTTTACCTTTTCATACTCCTGCGGTATTGACGAGAGCAGCGGTATAAGCAGCTTTTCATCTGGCAGAAGTACGGCGGTCTTCAGAGGGTCATCATGGATATGCCTTTTTAGAATATCGCAGGCAAGGATAGCACCGCCCACACCCGACGGCACGCCGTAAAGTTCAATGTTAAGGTCAGAAGGACCGGTAACGCGGGTAGCATCATCCGGCAAGGCATGCCTTGAAGGGAACTCCCTTCTGAGCGACTCTATGAACATGGAAGACTTGTTGTCAGGGTCTGTAACCATCTCGCCGTAAAAATCCCAGTAAAAGTCGCCGCCCGTATCACGGCTTCTTTTCATAAGAATCTTTTCGCATGCGTTTGGAGCATTGAACCCCACAAAAACCAGATTGCCCAGGCTGAATTCATCTATCCGCTCGGCCACACTGCGGTAAATCATTCCCTCATACCCTTCGCCCTTTTCTGAAAGCGAGGCTCTGAAGCACGAATAGAGTTCATACATCACAGACCAGAGCGAAAGGAATTTCTCTTTCTTGAAACTTTCATCGCCCTTTGTAAAGTTGCCCCAGAACCTTCTTATTGCTTCGCGCTGCACCGGAGAGAGAAAGGAGAAATCCTCATCCAGGCTCTTCAAATCCCTGATATTTGAAAAAAGCTGCCTGGCATCTATGAAATATTTGTCTATGTCGTTGAAATCGGAAATAATGACATTTCCCCAGTTTATAAATTCGTCGAACGGCTCTCTGTCTCTGTCACCGGCATATTTCAACTCAATGTAATGGTTGTAGAGCAGATATTGCGCTTCGATAGGGTCTGCCTGCCTGAGCCCGCTCAATTCCAGAAAAAGGTCGTTTACAGTTGCTGTCCGCGGTGCGAACATGGGTTTGCCGGAGAGGTTGCCGTGCTCGATTCCCAGATATTTCAGGAAAAACTTTATGGAACGTCTGTTTGGAAAGACAAACAGCCGGTTCTCGAAAGAATCTGCAAAGAGTTTGGCAACCGCCCTCAGAAACTCCATATTCAGATTTTCTTTTTAAGTTCGGCCGAGGCCTCCTCGTAACCGGGTTTTCCCAAAAGTGCAAACATGTTCCGCTTGTAAGCCTCCACGCCCGGCTGGTCGAACGGATTCACTCCCAGCATATAGCCGCTGATACCGCAGGCTGCTTCGAACAGGTAGACAAGTTCCCCGATGTTGCATTCGTCTATCCGCTTTATCTTAAAGAGAATATTGGGCACACCGCCCTCTACGTGCGCAAGCATTGTCCCGAGCTGCGCCATGGAATTAATCCACCCCATCCTCTTTCCGGCAAGATAGTTAAGGCCGTCGCCGTCGTTTTCTTCACTGCCGAGCGTCACCCGGCGGCTGTTCTCTTCCACAAGTATGCAGGTCTCAAAGATTGTACGCTCGCCATCCTGTATATACTGCCCCATGGAGTGCAGGTCTGTGGTGAAACTTACCGATGCAGGGAAAATGCCCTTGCCCTCCTTGCCCTCGCTCTCGCCGTAGAGCTGTTTCCACCATTCCGAAAAATATTGCAGCTTGGGGTTGTAATTAACCAGTATCTCTATCTTTTTTCCACTGCGGTACAGAGCATTGCGCATCATGGCATAACTGAGCGCCGGATTGAGTTCAGACCTTTCCCTACAGTTTTTTTCCATGGCCGAAGCGCCGGCAATCAGAGCCCTTATGTCGAATCCTGCCAATGCAATGGGAAGCAACCCCACAGGAGTGAGAACAGAATAACGCCCGCCGACATTGTCGGGCACCGTGAAAGTCTGATAGCCGTTCTCGTTGGAGAGCATGCGCAGCGCCCCTTTGGAAGCATCCGTAACGGCGACGATTCTGCCGGCGGAGGCCTTTACGCCGATTTTGCGCTCCAGCAGAGTGCGAAGCAGCCTGAATGCTATCGCCGGTTCGGTTGTCGTACCCGACTTTGAGACTACCACTATTGCAAACTCCCGCTCTTGAAGATATTCTAGCAACTCGCCCATATAATCCTCGCAAATATTGTGTCCTGCAAAAAGGATATGCGGAAACTCTCCCTTCGCATGTGAATGAAAGGCTCCCGACAAGGCTTCCGTCACACATTTGGCCCCAAGATAGGAGCCGCCTATTCCTATTACCACTACTGCTTCCACCTCGTTTTTCCACCTCCCGGCAACAGCTTCTATCCTGCTTACAAGAGCCTCGTCGGTACGGGAAGGCAAATCCACCCATCCCAAAAAGTCGTTTCCCGCTCCTGTCGCGCCATGCAGCAGATCGAACGCCTTAAAGGCATCGCTCAGGGCACTTTCATAAACTTTCTGCGGGACAAATCCCGATACCGCTTTAAAATCAATAGAGACCATAATTCCAAATTTATAGTGACCGTTAATACAATTTGTCTTCCAGCTGCTTCATCACATAGGCGGGGTATTTTTGCTTGTAAAGTATCATGTAAACCGCATCTGCAATGGGCATGTCGATTCTGAAATTCTTGTTTATCTCATATATGCACCTGGAGGCATAATAGCCCTCGGCTACCATGTTCATCTCAATCTGGGCGCTTATCACAGAATAACCCTTGCCTATCATGCCCCCGAAAGTCCTGTTCCGGCTGAACTTGGAATAAGATGTAACCAGCAGGTCTCCCAGATAGACAGAAGAGGAGAGGTTCCTGTCCTTGTCGGGATGTGTGGCATTAAGGAAATTCACTATTTCGTGATAGGCATTGGTCATGAGCACGGCCATGAAGTTGTCTCCGTAACCCAGTCCGTGGCAGATTCCGGCCGCCACCGCGTAAACGTTCTTAAGCGCGGCGGAATACTCCACCCCGTAGATGTCGGTACCGGGAGAGGCCTTGATATAGTCGCATGCGAAAATATCGCACAGGGCGCAGGCCACCTCGTAATATTTGCTGGTAAGAGTGAGATAAGAGAGCCTCTCCATGGAGACCTCCTCCGCATGACAGGGGCCGCCTATCACCCCTATCCTGTCGAAGGGCACATTGTGGCACTGGTTGAAATACTCGGCAATCGTAAGGTTCTTTTCATCCACGAACCCCTTTATTGCAGAAATTATGAACTTGTTGTCAAGCGAAACTTTCAACTTTGAAAAGGTATCCATAAAGTAGGCCGACGGGGTTGCCACAAGAATCACGTCCGCCCCCTCCACAACTGCATTCAAGTCGCTGCTCATCTCAAGCCTCGCCGGGTCGAGGTAGACAGACTGCAGATAAGATGGATTGTGTGCACTCTTGACAATCTGCTCTATCTTCTTTTCATCGCGTATGTACCAGGCAATCTTCTGCTGATGGTTCAGCAGCAGTTTTATAAGAGCCGTAGCCCAACTTCCGCTGCCTATCATGGCATACCGCAGCCCTTCCCGCTCAAAAAACTGTTTCATGACTTACTCGTTTACAATGTTATATCCCTCGTCTTCGTTAAGGTTTTCCGAAAGCGCCGCCTCAACCGCCAACGCATCGCACCGCTCGTTTTCGGGATGTCCGCTATGACCCTTCAACTGAAAGAACGAGACATTATGTTGTTTATAAATTTTGAGAAACCTCTCCCACAAATCGGGATTTTTCTGTTTGTGCAGCCCTTTTCTGAGCCATTTTTCTATCCACCCCTCGTTGACAGCCTTTACCACGTATGCAGAATCGCTGTATACCATCACCCGTGCATTCTTCCGCTTTATGGCCTCAAGCCCTACGATGACAGCCAGCAACTCCATCCGGTTGTTTGTCGTAAGCCTGTAGCCGGCGGAAAGTTCCTTGTAGTGCGGGCCGCATTTGAGGACAACTCCATATCCGCCGGGCCCCGGGTTTCCACGGCTCGCCCCGTCGGTATACAAATATATAGGCTCGGACATGACTGCTACGCCTCCGTCTCCTCTTTAACAGGATCTGCGCTCATCTGGTCGTAACGTTTCCTGTTTCTGTATATGTCTATGGCCATATATATGGCCGAAAGCATCGATTGTGGATTGGCCTTGTTCTCGCCTGCAAGGTCGAAGGCCGTACCGTGGTCGGGAGAAGTCCTCACTATGGGCAACCCGGCCGTATAGTTCACACCCGAATCAAAGGCAAGCGACTTGAAAGGGATAAGCCCCTGGTCGTGGTACATTGCCAGAACGGCATCGAATCTGTACTGCATGTTTATGCTGAAAAAGCCGTCGGGAGGAAAAGGGCCGAACGCAAGTATGTTCTCCTTGTTGGCCTGCTCTATGGCAGGAATTATGACCTTAATCTCTTCATCTCCCAGAAGTCCCCTGTCTCCCGAGTGCGGATTCAGCCCCAGAACCGCCAGTTTTGGCTTTACCACGTTAAAGTCTCTTTTGAGAGATTCGTTCATAAGCCTGAGCTTGCTCAATATCCGCTCTTCCGTTATTGCGGCAGGCACCTTTGAGATGGCAAGATGGTTGGTTGCCACCCCTACGCGCATTTTGTCTGAGCAGAGAAACATCAGCCCGTCCCTGGCCCCGAATTCGTTTACAAGATATTCCGTATGGCCAGGGAACTTGAAAGTTTCGTCAGAAACAGCCCTCTTGTTGAACGGGGCGGTTACAAGTACGTCTATATAACCTTTTTTCATCTCTCCGACCGCACATTTCAGAGCCGTTATCGCAGCCTGCGAGCCGCTCTTGGTAAGATGGCCAGGAGAAATCTGCGCGTTTTCATCTACGCAATTCACGATATTCACCCTTTTGGGATGGGCATCTTTGGCCGAAGCCACCACATTTGTATTTATGTTTTCAGTCTCGGGTATCTGTTTTCTGTAAAATCCGAATGCCTTTGAAGAACCGTAGACAACAGGCGTGCACATCTCGAGCACTCTGGCGTCGGAAAGAGTTTTGATTATAACCTCGTAACCTATGCCGTTGGTGTCTCCCTGAGTAATTCCTACAACTATTTTGGACATAATCAATCTTTTCGCTATATAAAACTTTGCAAGTTACTAAAAAAAGAGCTCAGATAAAAGCATTATCTTATTTTTCCTACCTTTGCATTATGTCAAACATCCTGGATTCCGACATAAAATTTCTGCCCGGCATTGGGCCCAGACGCGGAGAACTGCTGCGCAAAGAATTTGGAATTACCACATTCAGGCAGATGCTTTACTTTTTCCCGTTCAGGTATATAGACAGAAGCAGAATCTACACCGTATCTGAAATTGCACCCACGACTTCCTACATACAGTTGAGGGGCCGGATTGCCGACATGAAGATAATAGGCTCCTCTCCAAAATCGAAACGTCTCTCAATGACACTTCAAGACCCTACGGGAAGTATCGAACTTGTCTTTTTCAAGGGGATAAAGTGGATTTCAGAAAAGATAAAGCCCGGGATCGAGTATATAGTGTTCGGACGGGTTTCTGAATTCAACGGCACCTGCAACCTTGTACATCCTGAAATAGCGCCGGCTTCGGAAGAGAGTGCGGCAGGGGCAGGCAGCATAAGCGGTGTCTACCCCGGAAGCGAAAAACTTAAAAATTCTGGACTGAACAACAGGGCTGTCATAAAGGCGGAAAACATCATACTGGAAAAATATGCAGACTGCATAGAAGAGACTCTTCCGGAGTACCTGATAAGGTGCAAGGGTCTTTTCCCGTTAAAAAAGGCCCTTAAGAACATCCACTTTCCCGAAAACGAAACGGCACTTTCCCTCTCCAGGAACAGATTGAAATATGAAGAACTGTTCTACCTGCAGCTCGGCCTGTTGAAGCAGCGGAGCGTGCGGATGAAAAAAGAGAACGGGATAGTGATGCACAAGGTGGGAGATGCATTCAACCGCTGCTACTCAGCGCTTCCGTTCCCGCTTACCGGAGCGCAGAAGAGGGTTGTAAGGGAGATACGCGAAGACATGCGGAGCGGCAAGCAGATGAACCGCCTGCTTCAGGGAGACGTTGGAAGCGGAAAGACTCTTGTGGCGCTTCTTGTTGCGCTTATAGTTGCAGACAATGGCTACCAGAGTTGCATAATGGCCCCCACCGAGGTTCTTGCACAGCAGCATTACAACACTGTCTCCAGATTTCTTGCAGGCACAGGGGTCAAATGCGCGCTTCTGACCGGCACCACCAGAAAAAAAGAGAGGGAGACGCTCCATAAAGAGCTTGCAGAGGGCACTGTCAATATCCTGATAGGAACACACGCCCTCATTGAAGAGAGTGTGGCATTCAAAAACCTGGCGCTCGCAATAGTAGATGAACAGCACCGTTTCGGGGTTGAGCAGCGCTCCAGACTGTGGAACAAGTCTGAGGTCTTGCCGCATATTCTGGTAATGACTGCAACCCCCATCCCCCGAACACTTGCAATGACACTTTACGGAGACCTTGATGTCTCTGTACTGGATGAACTGCCTCCCGGCAGAAAACCCGTAGAGACGATTCACGCAACCGAAAGGCAGCGCAGGCAGATTTTCGCCTTTATGAAAGAGCAGATAAGGGAAGGCCGACAGATTTTCGTAGTCTATCCGCTTATAAAGGAGAGCGAAAAGATGGACTACAAAAATCTTGAAGAGGGGTACAGGGCAATAACGGAGGAGTTCAGGGCCCCGGAATATGTAACCGCAGTTGTACACGGAAAACAGAAACCGGAAGACAAGGCCTACGATATGAAACTCTTTGCCGAGGGGCGTGCAAACATACTGGTGGCCACCTCGGTAATAGAGGTCGGAGTAGATGTTCCCAACGCTTCTGTCATGATAATAGAAAGCGCCGAACGTTTCGGCCTCAGCCAGCTGCATCAACTTCGCGGGCGCGTAGGCCGCGGGGAAAAGAAATCTTACTGCATTCTCATGACGGGATACAAGTTGAGCAGGGAGAGCCGTGAAAGAATAGAACTCATGTGCTCGACCCAGGACGGATTCGAGCTGGCGGAGGCAGACTTGAGGATGCGTGGTCCTGGAGATCTGGAGGGAACCGTTCAAAGCGGGCTTGCAATAGACCTGCATATTGCAAACCTGTCCAAAGACAGCAGGATTCTTGAAGATGCAAGGCAGACAGCCCTTGAGGTACTCGAGCAGGATCCGTTACTGGAAAAGCCCGGAAACCGTCTGCTGCAGCAACAGTTGCAGGCACTCAGGCGCGACGGCAAACTGGCGGCAGATTATTCACGTATAAGTTGAACAGACCAAACAATTCACATGACATGAAATACATAGGAGCACACGTAAGCGCATCGGGCGGGCTGCAATCGGCCCCCGAGAATGCAAGTTCAATAGGTGCAACGGCATTTGCACTGTTTACAAAAAACCAGAGGCAGTGGGTTGCAAAGCCTCTTGCCACAGAAGAGATAGAAAAATTCAAGGCAGCCTGCGAAAAATACGGCTATACCGCAAAGCAGATACTGCCGCACGACAGTTACCTGATAAACCTCGGAAGCCCGGACGAAGAGTCGCTTCAGAAATCCCGTGGCGCCTTCATTGAGGAGATGAGACGGTGCAGCCAACTGGGGCTCGACAGGCTCAATTTCCACCCTGGAAGCCATCTGAAGGAAATCAGCGTTGAACGCTGCCTTGAGATAGTGGCAGAATCAATAAATATTGCGCTCGACAAGACAAAAGGAGTGACAGCCGTTATAGAAAACACCGCCGGACAGGGCTCCAACGTAGGTTTTGCCTTTGAACACATTGCACGGATAATAGAACTGGTCGAAGACAAGTCTAGAGTCGGGGTCTGCATAGACACATGCCATGCGTTTGCAGCCGGATACGATATTTCGACCGAAGCGGGTTTTACACAGGTATTCAACGAGTTTGACAAGACAATAGGATTCAGATACCTCAGAGGCATGCACCTTAACGATGCCCTCAAGGGTGCCGGCAGCCGTGTAGACCGCCACAGTTCTCTGGGAGAGGGCATGCTGGGGCTCACCCCTTTCAGAATGATAATGAAAGACGAGAGGTTCAACGGCATCCCGCTCATAATGGAGACTCCCAAACCGGAAATCTGGAAAGAGGAACTGGAGCTGCTGCGCAGTTTCTGCAGTTAAAAGCTTATGGTATAACTCAGGCTCGGCATAATGGGAAAGAGATAAACCTGCTTCCAGTCGCGCTCGTCATTGTCATAATAAAGGCTGAAATGGTTGTGTCTGTTAAAGACATTGTATATCCCGGCCTTGACCGTGTGGGTCAGTCTCTTTCCATAGAAGGTACCCCACCAGCCTATGTCGAGCCTCGTATATGCCGGCATCCTGTAGTTGTTTATCTTACCGCTGTACCAGTCTACCTCTATGTCATACTCCCACCCTGGAAGGTGCGCTATGTAGGTTCCGGACTTTACTGTCTCCATGTTGCCGCTCTGGTATGTAAACTGAAGGTTTACGCCCATCTCGTTCCTTTCGTTCCGGCGAAACACATAGTCGCCCGTAACATTCAGCACATGCGGTCTGTCATATTTTGCAAGGAATGTCTCGCCGCGGTTTACACCGTCGAATGTGCGGTCTGTCTTTGAATATGTATAGGCTATTTTGTAGTTCAGCCTCTCTCCCCTTTTCTCGTAAAGGGTCTCTATACCGTAGGAAGAGCCTTTGCCCGTCTGGATAAAGTCGCTCCAGCGCGATGCCGCCGAACTGAAAAATTCAGAAGCCTTTTCAAAATATATGATATTGTCCAGATCCTTTGTATAGCCTCCTATCGAAAACGTATGATTATTGAAGCTGAATGCAAGGCCTGCATATATCTGCGAAGAGTTTTCCGGCTCCACTTTCCCGTTCGAGGGGACAATCATGTCTACAGACCATCCCAGGGGTATACCCTCCAGAGTGTGGTAAAACTGCTCCAGCCTGTCGTATGTTGCTTCGAGTTTCATCCAGTCTGTTATCATAAGTCCGCCCGAAACGCTTATCTCCGGCTTCGACACTTTGTAGTCGGCCCCGTTTTTGTCTCCTCTGAAAATATTGTACCTTGCGGCAGCCATCAGATGCCATCTGTCACGCCCGTATCTCAACTGTCCGAATATGGTGGTAAGAGAATTTTTCGTCTTGTTTATATCTGCCATCGAACTCTCCTCTCCATAGACCCGGCTGCTTCCCGGATTGAATTCCGAACCGTTGTATCTTGCCCCTATTTTGGCTGTAAGCAGGCCGTTGTTTGTAAGTACGCCGTCTGCCACTACTGTCGCGGCAGTCTCCTTTATGAGAGATTTTATGATAAGCTCGTTATAGACTCCTTCCAGTTCCTTCTCCTGTCTCTGGTTGCTTGAATAGTCGTTATATGAAGCAGAAGCGCTTATACGCAGCCGGTCATTCAACAGAGAATATTTCCATTGCAGATTGGCCACAAAGTTATTCCAGCCCAGATTGTCGAAAGAGCCGTTGTCATAGTCTCCATATCCGAAATCATCCTTGCTGTAAAATACGCTTCCGCTTATGAAATGGTTCTTTGCAGGCTTGTACGACACTTTCGCAAAGAGATCGTATACACTGCCTTCCACATCTTCGAACATTGCATTGTTCTTTTCGAGCAGGCTTTCGAACATGTTATATTCGAGATTTACAGGCGATATTCTGGCCGAGGCGGTAATGGCTAGTTTCTCCTTTATTATCGGCGCGGAGGCATATCCGCTTATAATGAAATTGCTTATGGAACCTTCTGCTTCAACGTTGTTGAAATTGCCCTCCTTGGTACTGACCTTTATATGCGAAGCAAGGAGATTGCTGCTTTCGGCATCAAAGCCCCCCACATTGAAGTCTACATTGTCTACAATATTGCTCGGGAATACGGTAGTTATTCCCAAAAGGTGACCGTAACCGTAAAGTCTGACACCGTCCAGTGTCACGACATTGTTGCCCAGATTTCCCCCGCGTACGTAAAACGATGTAGTACCCTCCACGCCGGAAGAGATTCCGGGAAGGGTCTGGATATATTTTATTACATCGCTTTCTCCCATTGCAGTTACCATCTGGCGTGTCTGGTGCAAATCAACCCTTGTAAGTCCCGCTGGCCTTGCCTTGAGAGCTTCCGCCGTTACAACTGCCTCGCGCAACGTATCACGCAGTTCTTTTATTTCCTGTGCTGCTGCCGCCAATGAGACAAGCATGAAAAGCAATAGGGTCGCAATTTTTTTTCATAATATCAGGTTTATAGTTATTTATTCCAACGTATATTTCTTGTAATATGTGGTCCCCTTGTAGGTTATGGACTTGTAATCCATGTAGGGCACTCTCTTTACATATTTCGTCCCGAAAATACCCAGACCGTTGTTGATATTGGAGTACAGCTGGCTCTTGTATTCCCATATATCCGTAAGGCTGGTGTTGCCGCCGTACTCCTTCTTCTGAGACCACGAAACAAGCGTCTTCAGATAACGGTCGTAATCTTCATTTGCAACCTGGAAGACCAGATATGCCTTGGGATGGGGGATTCCGTATCTGTATTGACGGAAACTGGCCGCCACATATATGTGGCCGCAGAATTCGCAGGGAAAATAACCATCCAAATAAAAATCCTCACTTTCAACCTTTTCCAATATTTTGTCCACTCTTGGCTGGTTGAAAGAACATTGCAGTCTCAGATACCTGTAGTGCATATCCGTTGTTGTTGCATTGTATTCACCGTGCAGGTATTGAGGGTAACCATATTCCAAAACAAGAGGGAATTCAATTCCCGCATCATCCGGATACCGGAACTCGGCCACATCCTCCCTCTTTACATCCACCACGTTGAACCGGTCTATCCAGTCGTAGTACGGGTCAACGGTTGACAGTATCCTCAGACTGTCGGGATAGGGAATGGTTATAAGTTCCGCCTGACGGTATTCATCCTTTGCAGGATCGTAATCCATGCCGTATATCCATAAGGGGAAAGTGTGTTCGCTGCAGAAACGGAAAAGGGGGAACTCAGCATTCCGCACATCATTGAATGAATACTCCGGCGTATTGAGAACAGTTGAATAACCGGTCAGCGTCTCAAGAGGTTGAAGCGCCCTTGTCCCAGGATTATCGTTTGGAAAGAGACGGTCCAGATAATCAAACCATCTGAACATTGTGGTATCTTCCACATAATATGTTGTCGCAGTAATGGAATCTTCACCTGGAATCAATATTTCAAGTTCATACTTGGCCGCAGGAATAGGTATGAAATTTGCGCTCCACTCGCCATCCTTTACTTTTGAGAATTCATATTCGTTTTTTTTCAAATAACTAACGTTGCCTTTTATATACTCTATAACCTTTACATCCGCTTTTTCAACCGGAGTATATGAATTCTCAGACATATATGCCGTATAGTTCAGATGCAGGGTCTGCGTCTCGCTGTTTTCCAGGACACACTCAACATTTACAGCCCTTTTTTCTTCTGGCGACATTACGATTTCCTCCACACACGAGGCAAGGAAAAAGAGAGAAAATATGACCGTCAGAAGATTGCGCATGAGTTATTATGTTTTACTGCCTTGCCCGCAAGTTATGATTTTGTCTAACTTCCGGGGGCATCTCAATGTTACTTTTTAAAGGTATCTTTCAGCGCAGCCGTCTTGTTGAAAACAGGATTGCCGGGTACCGAATCCCTGTCCTTTACAAAATAGCCGACCCTCTCGAACTGCACGGCAATGCCGCTTTCATCTTTCAGAAGTGCAGGCTCAGCGTATGCAGAGACAACCTTCATTGAATCGGGGTTAAGATAATCCTTGTAATCCCTGCCCTCCTCTATGGAATCCATATAAGGTTCCGTAAAGAGCTTGTCTATCAGGCGGACTTCCAGTTTTTCGGCATCTGCAACACTCACCCAGTGAATCGTACCCTTTACCGAACGCCACTCTCCCGCCCCCGGCTTGGAAGCAGGGTCATACGTACATCTTATCTCCGTTATATTGCCGTCGGAATCCTTGATTACCTCCTCGCACTTCACGATGTATGTATATTTGAGACGCACCTCACCGCCCGGTTTGAGACGGAAATACTTTTTGGGAGGCTCTTCCATAAAATCATCGCGCTCAATGTAGAGTTCTCCGGCAAAGGGGATTTTTCTCTTTGCACCGTCGGGTTCAGCCGGATTAAGAGGTGCTTCAAACTCCTCTACCCTGCCTTTCTCCCAGTTGGTGATTACCAGTTTTACCGGATTTAGCACAGCCATATATCTGTTGGAGCGTCTGTTCAAATCCTCCCTCACACACCACTCAAGAAGCGAAAGGTCTATTGTGTTGTCGCGCTTTGCAACACCCACCTTCTCTGCAAAAAGCCTTATGCTTTCGGGAGTATAGCCGCGCCTCCTTATGCCGCAGATGGTAGGCATGCGGGGGTCGTCCCACCCCATGACATAACCGTTCTTTACAAGTTCCAGAAGTTTTCTCTTGCTCATGACCGTATATGTAAGGTTCAGACGGGCAAATTCATACTGGTGCGACGGGTATATCTCCAGCTTCTCGATGAACCAGTCGTAAAGAGGACGGTGCACGTCGAATTCAAGCGTACAGATGGAATGGGTTATATGCTCTATTGAATCGCACTGTCCATGGGCGAAATCATACATGGGATAGATACACCATTTGTTCCCGGTGCGGTGATGATGCGAATAGTTTATCCTGTACATCAGAGGGTCTCTGAGAAGCATGTTGGGATGCGCCATATCTATCTTTGCCCGCAACACCTTCTCCCCTTCCTTGAAACGGCCCTCTCTCATCTGTCTGAAAAGCGTAAGGTTTTCTTCAACGCTTCTGTCTCTGTAGGGACTGTTTACACCGGGGGTGCTTACCGTGCCGCGGCCTGCCCTTATCTCCTCCTGGGTCTGGTCATCTACGTATGCCAGCCCTTTCCTGATAAGCACGCATGCCCACTCGTAAAGCTGCTCGAAATAATCCGATGCATAGAACTCGTTGGCCCATTCAAAACCAAGCCATTTTACATCTTCCTTTATTGAATCTACATACTCTACATCCTCTTTTGTAGGGTTGGTATCGTCGAAACGGATATTTGTCTTGCCTCCGTATTTTTTTGCCAGTCCGAAATTCAGGCAGATGCTCTTTGCATGCCCTATATGCAGGTAACCGTTAGGTTCCGGCGGGAAACGGGTGAGCACGCTCGTGCAGCGCCCCGAAGCAAGGTCGTTTTCAATAATCTCCTCTATGAAATTAAGCTGCTTTTCTGCAGCCTCGCCGTTGTTTTTAACCTCTTCCATCTGTGTAAAGTATGTATAAAGTATATGTATATTTTAGATTTCGCAAATATACTCCAATTTATTTCAGATTTTACAAAACAAGAATAAATATGTAACTTGCGCTCCGTTTTGCACATATACCTGAAAGTTATGATAAAATCCATGACAGGCTACGGAAAGGCCGAAACCCTTTTGGAAAACGGGAAGCTGATTGTAGAAATAAGGTCTCTCAACGGTAAGAATGCCGACATTGGAATCAAGAGCCAGCTCATCCCGCGCGAGAAGGAGATGGAAGTAAGGCAATATATTGCCGGAGAACTTACAAGGGGCAACATAGACCTTTTTGCAAACTGGGAGCAGAATGCACAATCCGCGGCAAGGACCCTGAACCGGGAGCTGTTTTCAGAGTATATGAAACAGATTGCCGAGGCTGCCGTTGAAGCCGGCGCAGAGAGAGAAATCGCCACGGCGCCGGAAATGATTGCCGCTGTAATAAAGATACCCGACGTACTCGAACAGCCTAAACAGGAACTCTCCGCAGAGCAGTGGGAAATCTTCTTCAACACCATAAAGCAGGCCGTTGCCAATCTCGACTCGTTCAGAAGCAGGGAGGGAGAGACTCTCCATGCAGATGTCACAAAAAGGGTAGGATATATAGAATCATTCGTAGACGAGGTTGAAAAATATGAACAGGAGCGCATCGTCTCCATTCGCGAACGCATTCTCTCAAGACTTGAAGAGATGAAAGTGAAGACAGACGAAAACCGTCTCGAGCAGGAGATAATCCTCTACATTGAAAAACTCGACATAAACGAAGAAAAGGTGCGCCTGCGCCAGCACTGCAGATATTTTATGGAGACCATCGACGGAGAAACGCACCCCGGGAAAAAACTGGGATTCATAGCCCAGGAGATGGGACGCGAGATAAACACCATGGGGTCAAAGGCCAACCATGCCCAAATACAGAAACTCGTTGTAAGGATGAAAGACGAACTGGAAAAGATAAAGGAGCAGTCACTCAATATTCTATAATCCCAGTTCCTCCTTAAGTGCCAGAGCCTCCCTTGTCTGCATGCGGGCAAGCGAATAGTCTATCCATTTTCCGGCCAAAGCGGTGTTTCCAAGCACTTCGCACCCTACGGCAACGTTGTAGGCTGCATAAGCCGAATGCAGCGGATTTGCCGAATCTGCAAGTTTCATCCAGATTTCTATGGCTTCCTCCCATTTGAAATCCTGTGCCATCCGGCAGGCTTTTGTCCACGCATTGCCTGAAAATACCGCCAGCATGCGATTTTCGCCCTTCCATTGCGGAGAGAGTGCAGAAGCCAGTGTCCTGCCCATTTCAAAGGAAATTTCCGCCATATACTCCTCCACTTCACCTATCTTTTCTCCGCCATACCGGAATGACTTTATGAATATGCTGTCTGCAAAGAGATTTTCATAAATGCAGTTCGACAGCGAATCATACACCCCCAACCTTGCGGCGTAGGGGATGACCATGACTTGATAATAGTTGTCGGCATTCCTTTCAGGCTTCTCCATTACAGCGTCTGATATTACAAAATTCAGTTCGGAACCGCGCTCCGCGAGAATCCTGCGCAATATTGCACTGTCTCTCGCATAGTCTGGATCTGAAACGAGATAGTTTCTGATCCGGTCAAGCCCTATGCCCCTGTCTTCCGCCAGCTTTGCCATGAAACCGCCCATGATACCTGTTGTAAAGGTACTGTCGAAATGCTCTTTTACTGCAAAGATTGCAATGTCCCGTCCGCCTACCGGCAAATCGAACTCTGCCGGAATGCGCTCCTCGAACTCTGCATATCTGGCCTGCGGTGCACACGAAGCAAGCCAGAAAAATGCAACGGATGCAAGAAAGGGTATAAAAAATCTACTCCGTATCATCACATGAAAAAATTAAGGGTTACAGGTTCTCACGTCAAAGACTGTGCCTGAAATGCATATAAAAAGAATGTGCCGGAATCTGCATCCCGGCACACCTGAATTACATCTGCATACCGCCGCAGACCGATATTACCTGGCCGGTAACATAAGACGAGAGGTCGCTTGCCAAAAAGAGGCAGACATTGGCTATGTCTTCCGGCGTACCGCCGCGTCTGAGAGGAATCTTCTTGGCCCACTCGGCCTTTATCTCATCGGGCAGTTTGTCTGTCATCTCGGTAATTATAAAGCCGGGGGCCACTGCATTCGCCCTTATTCCGCGAGAGCCGAGCTCCTGCGCTATGGATTTTGCAAGACCTATCATACCTGCCTTGGAAGCAGAGTAGTTGCACTGCCCGGCATTGCCGTGCACACCCACGACAGAACTCATATTGATAATTGAACCGCTCTTCTGGCGCATCATGACAGGCGTTACGGCATGTATGAAGTTATAGGCAGACTTGAGGTTCACTGTAAGTACGGCATCCCACTGCTGCTCCGACATACGCATCATAAGGCCGTCTTTTGTTATACCTGCATTGTTCACAAGAATATCAAGCTTTCCAAAGCACTCCACAACCTTTGCAACGGCGTCATGAGCCTGCTGGAAATCGGCGGCATTTGATGCTATTGCCAGCACCTTTACACCGTATGCTTCTATCTCTTTTTTTGTCTGCTCGCCTCTTTCATCTATTACAAGATCAGTAAAGGCGATATTGGCTCCCTGTTGAGCATACTTGAGGGCAATGGCCTTGCCTATGCCCCTTGCAGCGCCTGTGATAAGCGCAACTTTTCCTTCCAGTAATTTCATATCTCAATCATTTAAACTGTATCAAATAAATTCTGCCGACAGGTCATACTCGTCGGCGCCGGTTATCCTTACATTTGCAAATGTACCTATAAAATGGAGAGGAACCGCCTCTTTTCCGAATCTTTTGTAAAAACTCGCTGCGCTTACCAGGATTTCTCCGTCTACCTCCGGGCTCTCATATTGCGAACGGGCAATGAAAACGCCGTCTGAAAAGGAATCTATTATAACCCGCTCACAAGAGCCTGTACGGCCCATATTCCATGCAAGCGATATTCCTGACTGCAACTCCATGAGAGCATTATAACGCTTCCGCTTTGTAGAGGGCCTTACGGTGTCGCGATAATGCCTGGCACCCCACGTCCCTTCCTCTTCGGAATAGGTAAAGGCTCCCAGCCGCTCAAACCTGTTTTTACTTACAAAAGAGAGCAGTTTTGCAAATTCGCGGCTTCCTTCGGTGGGAAAACCCACTATCATGGTTGTCCTTAACGCAATTCCGGGAACAGATTCCCTTATCCGGTCTACAATCTTCTGTGTCTGCACCCCGTCTATTTCGCGTTTCATGGATTTGAGCACCTTGCCACAGGCATGCTGCAGCGGAATATCCAGATATTTGCAGATTTTAGGATTCTCCGCCATTACCCTGAGCAAATCTCCGGGGAACTGCGCCGGATAGGAATAGTGCAGCCTTATCCACTCTATTCCCTCAATTCCTGCGAGCTTTTCAAGAAGAGGTGCAATCCTGCGCTTTCCGTAGAGGTCAAGCCCGTAGTAGGTGGTATCCTGCGCCACTACAATCAATTCCTTGACCCCGCGTGATGCAAGCAGCCTGGCCTCTTCCATAATCTCCTCTTCCGGAACAGAGATATGCGCGCCTCTTATGTACGGTATGGAACAGTATGAACAGCGGCGGTTGCACCCTTCCGAAATCTTAAGGTAGGCATAATGCCCCGGAGTGGTAAGATAACGCCCGGTATTCCGTGCAGAGAGATTCCTTACTCCAAGAGCATGCAGCAGGTCTTCATAATCGAAAACGCCGAAAAATCCGTCTACTTCCGGCATCTCTTCTCTTAGTTCAGCCCTGTATCGCTGCGAAAGGCAGCCGAACACATATACGGCCTTTACCCACCCTGCCTTCTTGGCCTCTATCGCCGCCAGAACGGTATTTACAGACTCTTCCTTTGCGTCGTTTATGAAACCGCAGGTATTTATTGCCAGCGCATCCACAACAATCATATTTCCCCCGGCATCACGCGCAGGAAGTTCATCGGAGGCTACAACCTCCATGCCTGCATCACTTATCCGGCTCAGGATATGCTCGGAGTCCACCCTGTTCTTTGAACAGCCCAGAGTTATGAGTTGGATTCTACTCAACTTCGGCCTCCTTTGCCTCCTTGTCGCCTTCTGCCTCCTCTTCTTTCACGAAATCGAGCGAAGCATACTCCTTCAGGCAGTTGTACCACTCCACAACCTTCTTCATGTGGGAGACATAGAAGCGGTCTCTGTCATAATCGGGCAAGACCTCTTCAAAAAAGGCCTTGAGCGTTTCAGGTGCGCTCTTTCCCGAAGGAGCAGCCTGTTCTCCCAACTTTGCCTTCATGTTTTCGAAAACATCCTGCAACTTAACCTCGCTCTCGTCTGTATATATCGAAATATCGTGCAAAGATGTCATGCGTGAAGTCAGCGGAGCACACGACCTTTTTCCGGTTATCAGCGACTCTACAATCACTCCCGCACGAGCCTGCGACAAATAACGGAACAAGCCCTGTTGCCCGTTAATTGAAAATACTTTCTTTAAGTCTGTAGCCATATTCTTATCAATTAGTTGAATCCTCTTTCCTTCTTTATCGTCTCATAGGCTGCGACGATAGTCTTGAACTTCTCTTCGGCTGATTTCCTCACATCGGCCCCAAGCGACTCCACCCTGTCTGGATGATGCTTGAAGGCAAGCCGCTTGTATGCCCTTTTCACCTCTTCATCTGAAGCGTCGGGAGTCAGTTCCAGCACCTTGTAGGCATCGTCGAGGCTGTTGCTGAACATTGCAAAGAGAGAGTCGCTCTCCTGCCTTGAGATACCCATGTAAAGGGCGATGTTTTTCAACGTTTCAACCTCAATGGCGCTGACATGGCCGTCGGCCTGTGCTATGCCTATAAGGTAGTGCATCAGTTGAAGCCTCTGCGAGATATCCATGTGAGCCTTGATCTGGGCACATACGGAAGGCAGGTCTATCTCTTTTCCGAGAAGTTTCTTCATAATCTGAAGCGCCTGGGCAACTGCACCTTCGCCAAAGTTCACCCTTATGAACCCCTTTACGTAATCAAGTTCGGAGCGCATGACCTTGCCGTCGGACTTCATGACTGCAGCGGAGAGAACCAGCAGTGAAATCATGAAACTGTTGCGCTGGCCCTGCATGCCGGAAAGGGTGTCATCTGCCCTGCCGGCATTCCCGACACCCTCGAAAAGCGCTCCGAGCGAAAAGCCGAGCAGCGCTCCTATAGGCCCGGCCAAAGCCCAGCCCAATACTCCGGATATCCACTTTCCTACTCCCATACCGCCGTGATTTACAAGGTTCTCATTGTGTTATACACCTCAATTATCTGAGGAAGCAGTGCCTGATTTTCGCCTGCAAATATAGTAAAATCCGCCATTGCTCTCATTTTTTCATCTGTCATCTGCGCAGCCATCCTTTTCAGCACCGCCTCCCTGGTCGTGTTGTCGCGTCTTATCACCCGCTCAATCCTCAACTCTTCAGGTGCGGTTACAAGCAGAATCCTGTCTGCCGCTCTCCTTACCAGAGGTTTCTGCAATATAATGGCCGATTCCATTATGACAAAATCTGAACCTCTCCACTTCTCCTTCCACCGCTCGAAATCACGCATGACCGCCGGGTGCACAAGTTCTTCGGTCTTTTGCAGCAAATCGGCGGACGAGAAGATTTTCCTTGCCATTGCCTCACGCTGTATTACACCATCTTTCATTATATCCCGGCCAAGCAGCGAGAGAAGGGCCTCGCGCAGAGGCTCATCCGTGTCGTACAGCTTTTTTGCCATTTCATCGGAACAATAAAGCGGCACGCCCATCTTGTTGAAAATGTTCGAGACATAGGATTTTCCGCTGCCTATGCCACCTGTACAGCCCAATACTTTCATGACAGATTAATTTACCAGACAGCCTACAGTCTGCGGTGTGATTCTTATATTGAACAGGCCTTCGGGGACAGAAAGCAGTTCCAGCCTGATGTTTTTGCCCGATTCGCCCGATGCCGAGGCAAAAAGCTGCGAACAGTCCGCCACCACGTTGAAATCCGACGGAGAGAATGACTTTTTCTGATACGATGCCCAATATGTAACGGTGACCTCCTGCGGAAAGACGGTAACAAGACTGCCGAGAGGATTGTTTATCACGGATACGCTTACCTGACAGCTGTTTTCGTAATAGCGCTGCACGTCAATCGCGTAATAGACCTCATTATCCGATATTCGCACGCCCTCTATCTCTTCGAGTTTCACAACTCCCTGAATCGGAGAATCTGCCATGTTCTTTTTCACCGCCTTTGTCAGTACATGGTCTATTGAGGCAATCTTCTCGTCGTTGCCATATATGTAGACAGAATCCGGCGTTGCCCAGATTCTTGAAAAAATGGCGAACTGCGGCTTGCAGGTAACCTTTGAAACAAGTTTTACCGGCACTTTTTTATACGACTGCTTAGGGAAATTGAAAAAAAGCGTATCGGAAACCACTGATTCCACCCTGAAATCCGAACCGAGACTGTTCTGCAACTCGTTTCTTATATCGCTGCTGCTCACGCCGAAAAGGTCTCCGCCGTCGCCGGCCGGTCTGAGATATTGGGAATCCAGATTAATCTCTATTCCGCTGCCCTTTATCCTGTGCTGTATGATTGAGAAACCCGAAGTGCGCCCTCTTATGATTACCGAATTGCGCGACACCGAACTCTTGCTGCGCCCCACCAGATTCGTGGTAAGATTTACCTTGTATTCAAAAACAGAGGAGTACTCAAGCGAAAGCCTGTACATACTCCACATAAAAAAAGCCAAAAGAAGGGAAAAAACCAGTACAAACAAATCTCCTCCCCTCTTTTTATAGAATTCCTTTATTGATGTGCGCCGTGACATTATTTTGCAGGGACATCGGTCATGTCCTTCACTATGGCGCTTCTGTCTACACGCAGTTTGACGTTGCTGTCTACTTCAATTTCAATGTATTTTTCGCTCACGTTCGAAACCACGCCGTAGATTCCGCCAATGGTAACGATTTTGTCTCCCTTCTGGAGGGAATTCCTGAATTTTGCCAGTTCCTTCTGCTTTTTCTGCTGCGGGCGTATCATGAAAAGCCACATGACAACAAAAATAAGAAGCATCATTATCAGAAAACTCCAGTTTCCTCCTGCAGCGTTTCCGCTGGCGGCAGTTCCGGTTGCCTGTAAAAAATTAAGTATCATTTTCAAATCTGTTTTGTTTGTTCGGCCACAAAGATAATCATTTATTCATTCGAACCAACCAGCCCCCGGCCTTTCTTGACTATGGTGCCGTCTGCGCACATCTCCTGCAGGATTTTATCCAGCAGGCCGTTCACGAAGACGCGACTGTTGGGCGTACTGTAGAATTTGGATATGTCTACATATTCGTTTATCGTAACCTTCAAGGGTATGGTCTCAAAGGTAACGGCCTCGACTATTCCCATCACTATC
The DNA here is from genome assembly GCA_949300025.1 of uncultured bacterium. GTDB lineage: Bacteria > Bacteroidota > Bacteroidia > Bacteroidales > UBA932 > Egerieousia. The sequence continues at coordinate 28,389 of CASGCS010000005.1, forward strand.
AGCAGCAGGTCTGAAGTGACCAGACGCTCCAGATCCCAATGCGAAACCCGCTTTGCAACCATGTCGGCGTACTCCCTGTATTTGAGCATGGATGCGGTAAGAAGCCTCTTGGCATAAAGTTCGTCATCTTCATTCTGGAAAACCGAAGGAAGCGCAACGCCTGACTGCGATGCAATCTGCTTCATCTGCTTCACCGCCGTTCCGAGCACATAGCCCAGGTCGTCTATCCAGTATATGCTGAGATCCTCAAGTATATCTGCAAGTTCCTGATTGTCTTCCAATTCGTTTTTAAATATTGTCCTGACAAGGGCTATGTCTTCAGCCATAGAGCCCGTGCCGCTCTCCATATATTCCGCGAAATAGTCTCTCGACGAAATTGCAAGGTAGAGGTTTTTCACGAAAGTGCCGTAATCGTTCCACGAAAGCCCTTTCTGCTGCAGGAATTTCAAAAATTTGGGATCGTTTTCGAGTATCGAAATAAATCTGTTATTTACAAATTTATAGTTTGGATTGGCCTCCTGAGGCGTAGGCTGGAATTTGAGCAGCCCGCGCTGGATCTTCTCCTCCGCCGCCTTTTTCAGGGCTGCCGGCAGGCTCAATACAAATGCGTAAAGTTCAAGAGTCTTCTCGCACGAAAGAACAAGTTCCCTCTCTGCCGCCGCCACAGAATCCGACTCTGAGAGCACCCGCCCGAACAGGATTTTAAAGACCTTGATTCTTAACATTCTTCTGCTAAGCATAGAAAATATAGTTTAAAATATTTTGCAAATATAGATTTTTAGGCACAAAAATTATTTTATCTTTGTAAAGTTTTTTTTGAAAAAACGCAAATAAAGGTTTTAAACGATTATAAAAATTATGTATTCAGAGGATTTCGACAGCGTTGGAGCGCAAGAGCGTAACGGCGATGATGTATTTTCAAAGCCGGTAAGGGCGGGCAAAAGAACCTATTTTTTTGACGTAAAGGCAACTAAGGGAAACGATTATTATCTCACCATAACTGAAAGCAAGAGAAAAGTGGAGAAAGACGGACGTTTTTCTTACGACAAGCATAAGATTTTCCTCTACAAGGAGGATTTCGACAAATTCACGGAGAGCCTGCAGGAGGTAATAAACTTCATCAAGGAAAAAGCCCCCGCAACAGTTTCCTGTGAGGGCGAGGAAAGGCCTAACTCATTTTCAGACGTGGATTTCGACCAGCTTTAGAAAAGATTTTCCCCATGCGGGATTTTGAAATTTGGAGGTGCAGAAAAAAAAGTTTAACTTTGCACTTCCATTGTCAATGGTACCATGGCCGAGAGGTTAGGCACCGGTCTGCAAAACCGATTACAGCAGTTCGAATCTGCTTGGTACCTCAAAGATGAGCCTCCCGAGGGCTCATTTTTTTTGTTGTTTACCGCAATAAAGAGTACTTTTGCAAGATAACGCGCAAATGATTCATCATGCAAAATTCCACAGACAACAGATATGCGCTGCGCGGCGTCTCTTCCTCAAAAGAGGATGTCCATGCAGCCATCAAGAATCTCGACAAGGGATTGTTCCCAAAAGCCTTTTGTAAAATAGTACCCGATTTTCTCACCGGAGACCCTGATTACTGCCTTGTAATGCATGCAGACGGGGCCGGGACAAAGTCTTCATTGGCGTATGTCTACTGGAAGGAGAGCGGAGACCTTTCGGTATGGGACGGCATAGCCCAGGACGCAATCGTCATGAATACAGATGACCTTCTCTGCGTAGGAGTAACTGACAACATCCTCCTCTCATCCACAATCGGGCGCAACAAGCAGCTTGTTCCGGGCCAGGTGATAAGCAGGATAATAGAGGCTTCGGAGAAATTCTGTCGCAGGATGGCCGAATATGGAGTGAACATGATTCTCACAGGCGGAGAGACTGCAGATGTGGGAGATCTGGTAAGGACCGTGATTGTAGACAGCACGGTATGCGCAAGGATAAAAAGAAACGATGTCATAGACAACGCAAACATCAAGGCCGGAGATGTGATAGTCGGGCTCGCCTCATACGGCAAGGCAGACTATGAGTCAAAATATAACGGCGGTATGGGCAGCAACGGTCTCACATCGGCCCGCCACGATGTATTCGCAAAATATATAGCAGACAAATATCCTGAAAGTTACGACCACTCACTGCCCGAAGAGCTTGTATATTCAGGTTCAAGGAAACTGCTGGAGAAAGAGCCGGAAAGCGGCCTTACATACGGGGAGCTGGTGCTCTCTCCTACCAGAACCTATGCTCCTGTAATCAAAAAGGTTCTGGACAAATACAGAAAACAGATTAACGGCATGGTCCATTGTTCGGGCGGAGCGCAGACAAAAGTGCTCCATTTCATAGAGAACCTGTCTGTGATAAAAGACAACCTCTTTGACACGCCGCCGCTGTTCAAGGCTATCCGCCGGGAATCGGGCACTTCATGGGAAGAGATGTACAAAGTCTTCAACATGGGCCACCGCATGGAAATCTACACGAATCACGACATAGCCGCCGACATTGTAAAGATATCAAAAGAACTGGGAGTGGATGCAAGAATCATCGGCCGTGTGGAGAGCTGTGCAACAGGAGCCGAAGTAAAGATATCCGGCCCTTACGGCAATTTCGAATATAAAAAACAAACATCCATATCATGAAACGATTTCTGCTTGCTGCACTGATACCTTTCCTGGCCGCATGCGGCTCAGGCAAAAAGGGAGAGACAGTCAAACTGTCGCCAATCATAGAAAAGGCATTGAACGATGAAACGTCACGCTTCTATGCCGATTTTTCAAAATTCCCCGTTGAAAAACGCACTCTTCCAATAGGCGTATTCGATTCAGGCACGGGCGGCCTTACGGTACTGGAGGTGATGCTGACCATAGACCAGATAGACAATATCACGGGAAAACCGGGCTCCGACGGCATTCCCGATTTCGCCGGCGAGAATTTCACCTTCATGGGCGACATGGCCAACATGCCATATGGAAACTATGCGGCGGAAAACAAAAACGAGTTCTTTAAGGAACTGGTAGTAAAGGACGCACTGTTCCTGCTCGGAAACAAATATTGGCTTTCTGCAATAGACAAAGAGGCAGATGGAGTCAAGCAGCCGTCGAAAATCATTGTAATAGCATGCAATACTGCCACCGCCTGGGGGCTGAACCCCATAGACACACTGCTTTCAGAGAGCAATACGGGAGTAAAGGTTATCGGGGTCATAAATGCCGGAGTAAACGCTCTCTTCCAGTCTTTGGAAAAGGGCTCGGCAGAAGATTCCGTGGCTGTGGGAGTTCTGGCAACTGTCGGCACCATTGCCTCTGACGCCTACAGCAGGACAATAAAGGAAGTAAAGGCTGAGCTGGGCTACCCCGGAGGAATACGCGTAGTCAATCACGCCTGCGCCGGATTTGCAGAGGCTGTAGATATGGAGCGCGATTTCAACGACCCCACAGCAACTGCTCCAAGAGCCTCTTACAGAGGTCCTGAAATCGGAGAAACCGAAGATGATATAAACCTCGGCCTGATGAGGCTCTACAACTTCAGTTTTGAAAACAATGCGCTGCTTGTCTCTACGAAAGAGGGCAAAATTACCGAAATACAGCTTAACTCGGCTGCCAACTACGCCCGCTTCCATCTGGTAAACCTTTTGGAAAAGCACAGGCAGAGCGGCTCCACCGTCCCTATGCAATACATAATTTTGGGATGCACCCACTACCCTTTTCTGCTCGACACACTCCAGACTGCGCTGCAGGAGTTGAGAGACTACACGGTAAACGGACGGGCCATATACAGAGAACTGATTTCAGATTCACTCACATTCATAGACCCTGCAGTCTTTACCGCCATCGAGTGCTACAACACGCTCAGGGCAGACAACAATCTGGCCCTAAGGACAAAAGAGGGCAAGGTAGATGCATACATATCGGTTCCGGCCTACGGTCTTTCAGCAGACAAGCTCGATTCCAACGGAAATCTCTCTTACGACTACAAATATGGCAGAGAGGCCGGTACGGAGGAGCTGTCGACAGTCTTCGTGCCGCTCACGGGCAGATACCTTACAAAGGAGAATATGGAAAGGCTTCAGACACTGGTTCCCAATTCATACAGAAAGATTACCGAAAACTGGAATTGAAATGGCATACGCGCAGCATATAACTTCCGAGGAGATAGAAAAGATGGAATTCGCCACATTTTCCGGGCAGATTCAAGTAATAGACAAGGCCGACGGGAAGTTCCATGAAGCGATAAGATACCTCTCGCACCAACCCATGATAGGGTTCGACACAGAGACCAAACCCTGTTTTGTACCCAAGGTGCCAAGAAACAAAATGGCGATACTCCAGCTTTCCGGCGAAGACCGGGCTTTCATATTCAGACTGCAGCAGTTGGGAGTCCCCAAGAAACTGGCGCAGTTGCTCTCGAACCCGGGAGTCATTAAGATAGGCGCGGCCGTACATGATGACATTCGCGGACTGAGAGAGTACTACGATTTCAATCCCGCCAGTTTTGTAGACCTGCAGAAACTTGCCGGAGATTTCGGCATTGAGGAAAAGAGCGTAAGAAAGATGGCGGCGATAATTCTCAACAAAAGGGTTTCAAAATCGCAGCAGCTCTCCAACTGGGAGAGTTCAGTCCTTTCAGAGGCGCAGCTCAAATATGCCGCAATAGATGCATGGATATGCCTTGAAATGTACAAGGCTCTCACTTTGTATAAAAAATAATGAAAAAAGTCATACTTAAAAAAGGGCGGGAGAGTTCCGTGGAAAGGTTTCACCCGTGGATATTTTCCGGGGCGGTCGGAAAAGTGACAGGCAACCCCTGCGAGGGAGAAGTAGTAAGCATATATTCCCACGACGGGACTCTGCTCGGATGCGGCCACTATCAGATTGGCTCGATTGCAGTGCGTATTCTCTCGTTCGAGAGTGAAGAGATAGACAGCTCCTTCTGGAAAGAGAGGATAGAGGCAGCCTGCCACCTGCGCACAACTGCAAGTCTGACAGAAGACAACAGCGGGACAGACTGTTACAGACTCATCCATGGAGAGGGCGACAATCTGCCGGGGCTGATCGTAGACATCTACAGGAATGTGGCAGTCTTGCAGGCCCATTCCGCAGGCATGTTCATTGCCAGAGAAAAAATAGCCATGGCCCTTAAAGAGGTTTTGGGCAGGAAGATAGATGCAATATATGACAAGAGCGCGGCTACCGCTCCGTTCAAGGCAGGACTTGAACTTAACAACGGCTATCTCTATTGCCGGGAGGGGGCGAAATACAATGGCCAAACCGGAGAAGAGATTGTGCACGAAAACGGCAACTTGTTCCATGTAAACTGGATAGAGGGGCAGAAGACCGGATTTTTCCTTGACCAGAGAGACAACAGGGAACTTGTAAAGAGGTATTCCCGCGGCAAACGGGTTCTGAACCTTTTCTGCTACACCGGAGGCTTTTCTGTTTACGCTCTCAGCGGAGGGGCTGCAAGTGTAGATTCAGTGGACAGTTCTGCAAAAGCCATTGAACTTACAGAAAAGAACATTGCGCTCAACGGGTTCGGAGAAAAGGCACACAACTCATTCTGCTGCGATGCGATAGACTATCTGCACAAATCGGAACCTGGCAAATATGACCTTATTGTAGTTGACCCGCCGGCATTCGCAAAACACAGAGATGCCATAAACAATGCGCTGAGAGCCTACAAGCGGTTGAACGCGGCAGCGATAGAAAAGGTTGCCCCGGGAGGGATAATCTTCACATACAGTTGCTCGCAGGCAATAGACAAGCAGAGCTTCGCCCTTGCCGTATTTTCCGCCGCAGCCATTGCAGGGCGCAGGGTAAAGATAATCCACAGGCTTACCCAGCCTGCAGACCATCCTGTAAACATATACCATCCCGAAGGAGAATATCTCAAGGGGCTCGCGCTGTATATAGAATAACGCCTCAGGTAAAGTGCAAGGGCATTACCCTTCTCTGCATTATAATGTATAATATGCAAGACATCACACCTCTTTGCATTATAATGGATAAAATGCAAGGCATTGAGGTTCAGAACGAAAGAATACCTATACACAAACGGCTTTATAATGAGCAGATTACAAAGCCGTCAAGGTCATAACGAGGGAGTGTACTCAAGTACATGACCGAGGAAATGCACCGCAGACAATGCAGTAATTTGCCATTATAATCCGTTTGCTAGCGGAAAAACAACATCTCACGATACTTAGGCAAAGGCCACAACTCATCGTCGATAACCATCTCGAGCTTGTCCACTACGGTACGTATTTTGTCCATATAGGGAAAGACGGTAGAATAGTAGGCTTCTGATTTGCGGGGAATATCTTCGATTACATTGGCGACCTTGCGTGCCTCGACAAGATCGTGTACGTAAAGATGGAGCTGGTTCACGTAACTGGAAATTTTCCTTATCATGTTCAGTTGAGTCTTGCAGAGCTCGGCATAATCGTCGGGAAAGAGTTCCTTTATGCCCTTCACATTCTCCACCAGGCTGTTCTGGAAAGATATTGCTGTAGGTATCACATGATTTGTGGTAAGATCTCCCATGACGCGCGCCTCTATCTGCAACTTCTTTATATAGGTCTCGTTCAGCACCTCGTAGCGTGCGTGTGCCTCACGCTCCGAAAGAATGCCCTGTTCTTCGAACATCCTGACAGACTCGGGGCTGATGAGTTCCTTATAGGCATCAGGCACGCTGTTTATGGCCTTGAGCCCCCTGCGCTGAGCCTCACGGTGCCACTCCTCACTATAACCGTTACCTTCGAATCTTATGTCTCTCGACTCCACCAGGAACTGGCGTATTATCTTCATCATGGCCTTGTCCTGGCTCAAACCTGAGGCCATCTCCTTGTCTACAAGTGCCTTGAATCTTACAAGTTGTTCTGCCACTATGCCGTTCAGGATAAACATAGACGAAGCCACGTTGCACGAAGAACCGACAGCCCTGAACTCAAACCTGTTACCGGTAAAGGCAAAGGGAGAGGTTCGGTTGCGGTCTGTATTGTCGGGCAGGATTTCGGGAATCTGATTTACGATATGCAGTTTGGAGCGCACCTTGACCTCTTTGTCTGATATGCTTGTCAGATTCTTGGAGGTAAGTTTTTCAATAGACTCCACGAGTTTTGTAAGTGTCTCTCCAATGAATATGCTCATCACTGCCGGGGGTGCCTCGTTCCCGCCCAGACGGTACATGTTGCTCAACGAGACTACACTGCTCATCAGCAAATGGTTATGCTCGTACACGCCTCTTATCACAGATGCAAAGAAACTGAGGAACTGCAAGTTGGTCCTGGGAGTCTTGCCAGGAGAGAGCAGATTCACGCCTGTATTTGTAACTATGCTCCAGTTGCAGTGTTTGCCCGAGCCGTTCACTCCGGCAAAGGGTTTTTCATGAAATATCACCTTGAGCCTGTGCTTTTTGGCAATTTTCTTCATGATTATCATCATCATCAGGTTCTGGTCTGCCGATATGTTGGCCTCCCCGTATATGGGAGCGAACTCAAACTGATTGGGGGCCACCTCGTTGTGGCGTGTCTTCAAAGGAACGCCCAACTTGTACGCCTCTGTCTCGAAATCTTTCATAAAGGCCATAACCCTGCTCGGAATGGCGCCGAAATAGTGATCTTCGAGCTGCTGGTCCTTTGCGGCAGTATGGCCCAGAAGTGTTCTGTTGCATATCATAAGATCGGGACGGGCGCGATAGAAAGCCTCGTCTACTATGAAATACTCCTGCTCTATGCCGAGCATCACATTCACCCTGTTCACACTCTTGTCGAACATTCTGCATATTGCTACGGCGGCCTTGTCTAAAGACTGGATAGATTTCAGAAGCGGCGTTTTCTGGTCGAGCGACTCGCCGGTATATGCAACAAAGACTGTCGGGATACATAACGTCTGGTCAATGATAAAGGCGGGCGAGCCCGGATCCCATGCGGTATAGCCTCTGGCCTCAAAGGTATTTCTCAACCCTCCGTTAGGGAAACTCGACGCATCCGGCTCCTGCTGGATGAGAGTGCCGCCCTTGAAGTTTTCGAATACGCCGCCCCCCTGCATCGGGTCTACAAAGGCCTCATGTTTCTCTGCCGTGGCATCGGTAAGAGGATGGAACCAGTGCGTATAATGGGTCGCTCCCATCTTTACGGCCCAGGACTTCATGCCGTAGGCTATCTGGTCTGCAATCTCCCTGTCTATCTTTTCTCCGTAATTCACGGCATCCACCACCGCCTTGTAAGCCTCCGGCGAAAGATAACGCTTCATCTTGGGCATATCAAAAACATTCTCGGCAAAGAATTCCGAAACCGGACGTTTCTCTTCATAAAATCTCGAAGCCTTGTGAGTGGAGAACTCATCCAGGGCCCGTATCCGTACATTTGACATAAGTGTGAGGTTTATTTGTTAGAGAATATGGTTTGTTTTCACGGCACAAATATAATAATTCTGTCAAAATACGCCAATATATTGAAAAAATATATGCAAAAACGGGTATTTTTTCAAAAAAGAACCGTCAAACAAGGTCAATTTTACCAAAAACATGGTATTTTTTCAAAAAAATACGATTTTAGACCACAATGGCCAAGTATAAGCGATTTTTGCTAAATTTGTTGCCTCAACAAGCAAAACCAGGTATATGAAAAAATTAATCATGACACTGCTGGCCGTAGGCGCACTCTCCTTTACAGGCTACGGCAAAGGCCCTGCCCAGAAATATATAGAGCAGGAACTTAAAACAGATTCTCTTTTCAACAATGCCATCATTGGCATTATGGCCGTAGACGGCAACGGAAAAGTAATTGCAGACTGGAATTCAAATCTGCCGATGCTCACCGCCTCCACAATGAAGACCATAACGACCGGAGTGGGGCTGAATCTGCTCGGGCCGGATTTCAGATTCGCCACAAAAGTGGCATATTCCGGAGAGATTACAGACGGAATCCTTGACGGCTACATATACATAATCGGAGGAGCAGACCCCACGTTGGGTTCCGCAGACGATGTAGCCTATGCAATAGACTCCATTTTCGGTGTCTGGGCAGACGGGCTTGAAAATGCAGGCATCAGGGAGATTAACGGCAACATAGTGGCAGACGACAGTTACTTTGTACGCGAGCTCATTCCCGATTCGTGGAGCTGGGGAAATCTCGGTGCCGATTACGGCAGCGGCACCAGCGGGCTGTGCTTCCATGAAAACACCCAGAGATTTGTGCTCACACCGGGCAAGAGCGTGGGAGACAGTGTAAAGATAGAGGCAGTATACCCTACGATACCGGGGCAGAAGATAATAAACGACCTGACAACCGGAGCGCCCGGAAGCGGAGACAGAAGCTGGTACTATCTCGACGACATTACCAGGACAGCCCTCTATTCGGGCAGCGTGGCTGTAGACAGAAAAGAGGCCAGGTCTGTAAATTCGAGCCGCTTCCCCCACTTGAGTTGCGCGTACCATTTTGCGCAGTACCTCAATGAAAACGGCATCAAGGTGAACGGCACCGTGACCGACATAAGACAGGTGCCGGAAGGTGCGGAAAGGAGAGTTGTGGCAGAGACCTTCTCCCCCCGTCTTATAGAGATTATAAATGTAACGAACAGCATAAGCAACAACCTCTATGCAGAGACAATCTTCAAGACCATAGGAAAGGTTGCCACAGGCACAGGTAGTTACGACTCGTCTGCAGTTGCGGTGGTCAGGGAGTTGGAGAAGATGGGTGTAGATACATACGGGTTCACGCAGTCAGACGGCAGCGGCCTTTCACGCGAAAATTATGTATCTCCCAAATTTTTCTGCAATTACTATACAGCAATGGAGGAAAATGCTAACTTTGTTTCGTTTTTCAACAGTCTGCCGGTTCCCGGAAAGAACGGGACCCTCAGGAGCGTGCTTAAAAACGAGCCTGACTCCATAAAGGGGAGGATTCACGCAAAGAGCGGTTCTCTTTCAAGCGTAAGGTGCTATGCAGGCTATGTAGAAGGCGGAAAGAAGAGCGGGCTTATAAAGTTTGCAATACTTACAAACAACTATGCAGCCTACACTTCGCAGATGCAGCCGAAAATAGAGGGCTTCCTGAAAGCTCTCGCAATGGAGAAATGACAGATTAAAGATTAATATTAACGACATAAAACAACAGTCATGCTATCAATTTCAAAAAAAGCCCAGATGTTGCCGGCTTCGCCCATCAGGAAGCTGGTACCTTTTGCTGATGCCGCAAAAAAAAGAGGCATAAAAGTTTATCACCTCAACATCGGCCAGCCCGACATAGACTCGCCCAAGGAGGTCATAGATGCAATCAAGAACATAGACCTCAAATATCTTGCATACGCAAACTCAGCCGGTGTGGAGTCTTACCGCAAGGGATTGGCACAATACTACAACAACCTCGGCATTGACGTAGACTATACAGACATTATAGTTACCACCAGCGGAAGCGAGGCCGTAAATTTTGCAATAAGCGTAACCTGCGACGAAGGCGACGAGGTTATAGTAATGGAGCCTTTCTACACCAACTACAACTCGTTTGCAGTACAGAACGGAATAAAGCTCGTTCCCATCTCTACAACCATCGAGAACGGGTTCCAGCTCCCTCCCGTCGAGGAGTTTGAAAAATATATCACTCCCAGGACAAGGGCTATCCTTATCTGCAATCCCGGAAACCCGACAGGAACTCTCTACAGCAAGGAGTCTCTGATCAAACTGGGAGACATTGTAAAGAGACACGGAATCTACCTTCTCTCAGACGAGGTATACCGCGAATTCTGCTATACAGACACGCCCCACTTCTCATGCATGCAGATCGAAGGCATAGAAGACAATGTAATACTGCTCGATTCAGTATCGAAGAGATACAGCATGTGCGGAGCCAGAATAGGTGCAATAGTGTCAAAGAACAAGGAGATTATGAAGAACCTGCTCAAGTATGCGCAGGCACGTCTCTGCTCTCCCGTAGTGGAGCAGATTGCCGCAGAGGCCGCATTGAAGACCCCCAAGGCATACTTCGATGCCGTCAAGGCGGAATACATACACAGAAGGGATGTCATGATAGACCTCCTCAACAAGATTCCCGGCGTATATACTCCAAAACCGATGGGTGCATTCTACACAATTGTGGATTTGCCGGTAGACGATGCTGACAAGTTTGCACAATGGCTGCTCGAGAAATTCCAGTATGAGGGACAGACAGTCATGGTGGCTCCCGCAGCAGGGTTCTATGCAACTCCGGGAAAAGGCACGACCCAGGTTCGTATGGCGTATGTGCTGAAGGTGGAGGATATCAAGGCCGCTATCAAGTGCCTTGAAGAGGCTCTGAAGGTTTATCCCGGCCGCAAGTAAGAATGATTCCGTTCCGTAAATGCGGGACGGCAGTCAAGACCGGCAGTGCGCAAAGCGCCCGCCGGTCTTTCTGTTTAAAAGAGCTCTGTAAACTTTTCCGCTATCGCAATCAGGGAGAGTATGCAGGCCAGCAGCAGTTCCGCCTTTGCGCTTCTGACTCCGGAACAGTTTTTAAAATGGTATGAGAATATCAGCGAAAGTGGCAGTGCAAAAAGGGTCTGAGCCACTGCCGTACCGTTTGCGGAAAAGAGCATGTATACCGCAAGGGCAAAAAAGAGCTGAATGGCCGCAATCTCCAGCAGCCGCCTGTCGGAGCGCTCTATAAAATTTTTAAGAACCGTTGAAATCGCGTGAAAAAAGAGCAGGAGAAGGCAAAGCAGCAGGGCAAGGTCGGGAATTGAAAACGAGAATGAAGGCAGTTTTACCTCCAGAGCCGTTCCAAGGGTTCGCACAAGATGCCCGCCGGCATTCTCCCTGAAGAGTATGAGATATGAAAGGAGATAGATATACGGAAGCAGCCATCCGCCCAAAGATTTTACCGCCTTGCGGGCCCGGTTTTCGCTCTCCAGGAAAGGGAGCGAGAGCAGCAGCACGGGAAACAGCCACAGAAACGGCGGATAGAGGATAGAGGCTGCGGAAATAAGCAGAGAACCCCAGAAAAGTGAGTTCCGCGCCCACGCATAAAAGCCCCAAAAAGAGAAAAGCACCGCCGCATATCGTGATGGCGGTGTCTCCAGAACACCTTTGTTGGAAAACGTTACAAGCAAAAAGAGAAGCAGCACAACCGCAGGGCTGAATGCACGCGACCTACCGGCGACAAATGCGGCCGAAACGGCTGTAAGAATCAGCAATGCTGTCGGATACAACATATCTGCCCTTTATTGCAAAAGATCCATTCCTATGTCTCTTCTGAAATAGATGCCGGTAAAGCAGACATTTTTCATCTCCCGATAAGCGGCTTCCCGGCACTCTTCTATACTCTTTCCGTTGACTGTCACGGTAAGGACACGTCCGCCCGATGTAACTATATCTTCTCCCTGCGATGCGGTGCCTGCATGGAAAATCCTCACATCAGTATCTGTCCGGCATGAAAATATGTTTTCTGAACCGGTGATTCTGTAACCTTTCCCGTATGCCTCAGGATAACCTCCTGAAACTGCGACCACGGTAAGGGCCACATTATCCGCTATCTCCATTTTCTCATCCCTGAGCGAACCTTTTGCGGCAGCGCACAGATGACTGAGAAAATCCGACTCTATGCGGGTCATTACAGACTCCGTTTCCGGGTCTCCCATGCGCACGTTATATTCTATCACATACGGGTCTCCCCCGCAGTTCATCAAGCCTATGAAGATAAAGCCTCTGTAATCCATTCCCTCCTTTTTGAGCGCCCCCACGGTAGGCTTTATTATTCTCTCCTCCACTTTTTTCATAAAGGCTGCATCTGCAAACGGGACAGGCGACACAGAGCCCATGCCGCCGGTGTTCAGACCGGTGTCATGCTCCCCTATCCTCTTGTAATCCTTTGCCTCCGGCAGGACAAGATAATCTTCTCCGTCTGTAAGTATGAAAACCGAGAGTTCTATGCCGGAAAGAAACTCCTCTATGACAACCGTAGAACCCGCCTGGCCGAACTTTCCGGAAAGCATATTGCCCAGCTCCCGTCTGGCCTCCTCCAGAGAGTCTATTATCAGAACACCCTTTCCTGCCGCAAGCCCGTCGGCCTTGAGCACATAGGGAGCTTTGAGCGATTCAAGGAACTTTTCCCCCTCGTGCAGCGTCTCTTTTGAAAAACTCCTGTACCGGGCCGTAGGTATGCCATATTTGTTCATGAACTCCTTTGCAAAGTTCTTGCTGCCCTCGAGCATGGCCCCTCTCCTGCACGGTCCTACAAACAGCACATCCTTCAACTGCTCATCCGAAGCAAAGAAATCTCTGATTCCCAGCACCAGCGGTTCCTCAGGCCCGACCACCACCAGTTGGATGCCGTTGTCCAGCACGGCCTTTCTTACCGCTTCAAAATCATTGGCCGAACCTTTTATATTTGTGGCAATCTGGGCGGTACCGGGATTGCCCGGCATACAGAAAAGCCTGTCGCACCGGCTGCTTTGACTGATTTTCCATGCTATCGCATGCTCTCTTCCGCCTGAACCCAATACAAGTACATTCATATTATGTTTCTTTTACAATTCTACAAATCTATCCTTCTGCAGAGCATATTCCGCCGTTTTGTCTCCTCCAGCACCACCGGCAACGCCTCAAAAAGGTTCGGGGCGCATTTTATGGAATCGTGAAATACGATTATATCGCCCGGTTCCAGCTCCTTTATCACATTCCTCGAGCATTGTTCACCGGAGAGTTTTCTGTTATAGTCCCTGCTTATTATGGACCACATGACAATCTTGTAGCGCTCCGACAACACCCTTGCCTGGGTCGGCGTTATTCTGGCATACGGAGGCCTGAGCAGGTTTGACTTTATCATGTCTGAGGCTATGTCTATATCCCTCACGTAATCTCCAGTAGGCACTCCCCACCCCTTGATATGCGAATAGGAGTGGTTGCCAACAGCATGTCCCCTGCGCTTTATCTCATCGAAAAGTTCCGGAAAAAGTTCCACGTTCTTCCCTATGCAGAAAAAGGTGGCCTTAGCCTGGTATTTGTCGAGTTGATCCAGCACCCAGGGTGTCACCTCGGGTCTGGGCCCGTCGTCGAACGTAAGGTAGACCGAGTTTTCCTCACGCGGAAAATGCCAGACAAAACCGGGGTAAAGCCGCTTTATCAGTTTGGGAACTTTAACCTTCATTAAACAGAAAATTGATTGGCAAAAGTAATAATAAAAATTAACTTTGCAGCGAATAGAAACGTATATGTCAAGAGATAAATTTCCTTTCTATATCATCATGGCCGTTGCGATAGCCGTTGCCGGCTGTACCGGCCCGGATAGAGATATAATTCCCTCAGACAAGATGGCGGGTATCGTAGAAGAGCTCTACCTCTCGGACCAGTTCATCGCATCGGAGCAGGATTTGAAAGGCGGGCTGGATTCGCTGCTGCTGTACGAGGGCATACTTGAAAGTTACGGCTACACCTTTGCCGATTACATAAAATCCACGGAGTATTACCTCCAGCAGGGAGACATGCTTAAAAGAATACACCTCAAGGCAAAAGACAATATAACCAAAAGGCGTAACGAACTTTCACTGGAAAACAGCAATATAAACAATATAAAAAAGGCATTTGCCCCTTTCATGGGGAAAAATGCGAACGATTTGTGGAAAGAGCCGGCCCTCAGGTCTCTGTACCATCTGTCGGGGATAGAACTGGATCAGAAATGGAACATCACAGATACAGTCACGCCAGACATACCGCAAAACGGCAAATGGTGGATATACAACATCACCGCTCCTGAAATGGCAGATTCGCTCTATCCTCCCCTTGTAAGAGACTATCTTATAGGCAAGGAGAGCGACAGCGTACAAAAGAGTGAAGAGAAGAAAGGCTTCAAGACAAGAACACCAATCAAAACAGCTGCAAATGAGAAAAATATCAGCAAATTACCTGTTCCCCGTTAACGGAGCGCCCGTAAAAAACGGATATGTGGTTGTGGATGACAACGGCACCGTTGTGGAGACAGGCGCTCTCGAGAAAGAGTGTGCCGACACGGAATTTTACAACGGGATACTTGTTCCCGGTTTTGTAAATGCACATTGCCACAGCGAACTCTCTTATCTTAAAGGCTATTTCAGACAGGCGACAGGCATGAGCGGATTCATAGACCAGATAAACGAACTGAGGAATGTGGCTCCCAGGGAGGAGAGAATCGGGAAAATAAGGGAGGCTTTCGAGCAGATGTACAGCGAGGGAGTCAGTGCAATGGCCGACATATGCAACTGCGATGAAAGTTTTGAAATAAAGGCGGGCTCACCGCTGCAAACGGTAAGTTTCATAGAACTTTTCGGGACAGACCCGAAAGAGGCGGGAGAGATTGTCGAAGGAGGGAAAAGACTTCGCGACAAGGCAAAAGAGATGGGATTGAAGGCTGCTGTTACCCCTCACGCCTGTTACACCATGAGCCCCGAACTGTTGGAAATGGCATCGGAAGAGGGGTTGAAAGATGGAACCATATCTTACCATTCGCAAGAGAGTTTTCAGGAAGAGGAACTGCTTGTCAGCGGAACGGGAGCGCTGGCTGAGAACTACAGGGGCCGCGGGCTGCCCACCCCGCCTGTAACCGGAGATTCCGCACTTTTGTATTTCATTGAAAGGCTGCTCACCTTTGCCAAGGCGCCTGTAGAAGGCAGAATACTGCTCATACACAATGTGGCTACCAACCAGAAGAGCATAGAGAGGGCGCTCGCCGCTCTAAAGGAGCCGTACTGGGTGCTGTGTCCGCTGTCAAACATATTTATACACAGGCAACTGCCGCCGGTGGAAATGATGGTTGAAAACAACCTGAAACTCTGTATCGGCACAGACAGTCTGTCGAGCAACACAGTGCTTTCCATTGTGGAAGAGATGAAATGCCTGCAGAAGAACTTCAGCCGGATTACCTTGCCGCAGATGGTTGAATGGGCGACACTCAACGGAGCAAGGGCATTGGGAATGGAAAAGAGACTGGGCTCCATCGAGAAAGGGAAACAGCCCGGCATTGTCTTGATTGACAACATAGACTGGAACAATTTCGCTCTCACCGGGGAGAGCAGGTCAAGAAGATTGGTTTAACACACAAGATATGTCTACGATTCTTTACAAACATATTGTCTTCGGCCCTATCAAAAGCCGGAGACTTGGAAATTCACTCGGAGTGAACCTGCTGCCCAGATTTGGCAAATGGTGCTCATTCGACTGCATCTACTGCGAATGCGGATGGAACAGGGACGGAAGGGAAGACACTGTGCTCCCCACAGCAGAGGAGGTTCGCACAGCATTGGAATACAGGCTGAAGGAACTCAAGGCAGACAATATTCCAATAGACACGATTACATTTTCAGGAAACGGCGAACCGACCTTGCATCCCGATTTCGAACAGATTATAGATTTTACTCTCGCCTTGAGAGACGAACTCTACAGGGAAGCGGTGGTTTCGGTTCTGACCAATGCCTCGCAGACAGGAAAGGAGAGTGTACGGAGGGCGTTGATGAAAGTAGACAATCCCATTCTGAAAATCGACTCTGCAATAGAGGAGATGGTAAATGCCATAGACCGTCCGAACGAGGAATATTCACTGCAGAAGACTGTTGAAAACATAAAGCTCTTCAAGGGGGAGTTCATTCTGCAGACCATGTTTCTCAAAGGGATAGTTGACGGTAAAGAGATAGACTGCACCGCTCCTGAACACTGCCGGAAGTGGGTTGAACTGGTAGAAGAACTCTCGCCCAGAGAGGTTATGATGTATACCCTTGACAGGGAAACGCCTGCACAGGGGTTGCAGAAAGTCAGCGTGGAGCAGATGCGCTCCATTGCGGAACCGTTAATGAAAAAAGGAATCAAGGTACAGATAAGAGGCTGAAGATGAGATTGGTTATACAAAGAGTCTCGCAGGCCGCCGTAGAAATAGAGGGCAAAGTCCACGGCGCCATAGGAAGCGGCCTTATGATTTTGGCCGGCATAGAGGAGAGCGACGGCAGAGAAGACATAGAATGGCTTGCAAAAAAATGCGCAAATCTGCGTATATTTGACGATGAAAACGGCGTAATGAACCGTTCGCTGCTGGAGACCGGAGGCGACATCCTGCTTATAAGCCAGTTTACGCTCCATGCCATGACAGCGAAGGGCAACAGACCGTCATATATAAGAGCTGCCAAACCGCAGACGGCAATACCCGTATACAATGAGTTCATTGCCGCACTGGAGGGGTGGCTCAACAAAAAGATAGCAACCGGCATATTCGGAGCAGACATGAAAGTGACGCTCACAAACGACGGCCCGGTAACAATCATCATCGATTCAAAGAGAAGAGAATAACATGAAACAGATTTTGGAAAAATATGGATACGCTCCGGACATGGAGGCTATTGACAGAATTCTGACACTGGTACAAAACAACCTCGGCTCTTATGAGAGCGCCGAAAATCTTGCAGCCTGCATGGGGCTTATAGATCTCACCTCGCTCAACAGCACCGACACAGAGGCAAAGATTGCCGGCATGACCCAAAAGGTGAACGGGGTCAAGAGCAGTTTTCCGGAGTATCCGGCCCCTGCGGCAATTTGCGTTTATCCCAACTTTGCAGAGTGTGTAAAGAAGAACCTCACTCTGCACAATGTAAAGGTGGCTGCGGTTGCAGGAGCATTTCCCCACTCCCAGAGTTTTGACCGGGTGAAGCAACTGGAGTGCAAGATGGCCGCAGAGAGCGGTGCAGACGAAATAGACATTGTGCTGCCGCTCCACCTTTTCCTTGCAGGAGAATATGCTGAGACAGCAGAGCGCATAAGAGAGATAAAGGAGATTCTGCAGGAGAAAAAACTGAAGGTCATACTTGAAACCGGAGTGCTTGCCTCGCCTACAGCAATTGCAGCGGCATCGTTTCTGGCAATGGAGGCAGGAGCAGATTTCATAAAGACCTCTACCGGGAAACTCGAGCCTGCCGCAACACCGATGGCCGCCATCATTATGTGCGACGCCATAAAGAGATATTACATCCAGTGCGGCAGAAAAGTGGGCTTCAAGGCTGCCGGAGGCATGACGGCGACAAAAGACGCACTCTGCTACTACTCCATTGTAGATACCATCCTCGGCAAGGAATGGCTGAACAAAGAGTATTTCAGGCTTGGAACCAGCCGGCTTGCCAATGCAATTCTATCGGAACTGGAAAAGAAGACCGTAAACTACTATTGATAAAGGAGCGCGGCAGGAGTCTTATCGCAACTGCGCTCCAAACTCCTGCGCGAACTTCTGCAGCAACTTCTCCATGACAGACTCTACGACCTTGTCGGTAAGAGTCTTTTCATTGTCTTGAAGTACAAAGCTTACGGCATACTGCTTTTTGCCCTCCGGGATCTTGTCTCCGGTGTATACGTCGAAGAGAGCAACACTCTTGAGCAATTTTTTCTCGGTTGCAAATGCACATTTGCGAATCTGTGCGAAAGAGACATCTGCATCGAGCAAAAGGGCCAGATCTCTTCTGACTTCGGGATATTTTGGCAGTTCCCTGTACTGAATCCTGTTCTTGGCAACAAGCTTGAGCAACAGGTTCCAGTTTATTTCAGCGGCATAGACCGCCTGCTTTATGCCAAACTCCTTCAGTCTTTTTGCAGAGACCGTTCCCACCACCGCAAGAGTTTTGGAATTTACCTTATAGGTCAGCCCTTCGGCAAAAAGATCCGCCGGAGCTGCCTCGTACTCCAAATCTGCAATATCTACAGAGAATTTCTTCAGGAGCAGTTCCAGATACCCCTTGAGGGTAAAGAAATCTCCGCCGGCCGTCTTGTTGTGCCAGTATTTGCTGCCGGGGCCGCTTATGAAGAGTGCAAAATGCTGCTCTTCGCTGTAATGTTTCAATTCTGCATTGAAATGCTCAGGCTTGACTTCGGGTTCGCGGTATTCGGCATTATATGAATAGACATTACCTATCTCAAAGAGTTTCAAATCGTTCGACTGCCGGTTTATATTATGCGCAACTACTTCCAGTCCATTGAAAATAAGGGTCTGCCTCATACAGTTCAAATCTGAACTGAGCGGGTTGAGCAGCATTACGCATTTCTGCTGCGGGTAGGTTGTGAGATCTGCATAATATTCGCTTCTGGTAAGAGAGTTGTTCATAATCTCCATGAAACCGTTGGCGGCCATGAATTCCGAAGCCAGCATTCTTACACGCTCAGGGTCGGGTTTCTGAGTGGTATTTACAGAAATCGTGACTCTCGGCGGTATCTCCACATTGTCGTACCCGTATATTCTCAGCACATCCTCCACCACATCGCACTCCCTGTAAACATCCACCCTGTATGCAGGCACTGCAACCACAGCTCCTTCGGGAGTCTCGCTTAAAATCTCCATATCAAGATAGGTAAGGATATTCCTTATGGTGTCATGCCCTATCTTCTTTCCTATTAGGCTTTCCATTCTCCCGTAAGAAAGTTCCACAATCTTTTTCTCCAGCGGTGCAGACTGCACGTCTATTATATCTCCGACTATGGAACCTCCTCCATACTCCTGTATCAGCATTGCTGCCCTCTTGATTGCGTAATCTGTAATCATGGGATCGCAGCCTCGTTCATATCTGAAAGAAGCCTCCGTCTTGAGAGCATGTCTCTTGGAGGTTTTTCTTATACAAACCGGATTGAAGTATGCACTCTCGAGAAATACGTTTGCCGTTTGCCCGGTAACTCCGCTTTCAAGACCTCCGAACACTCCGGCAATGCACATCGGAGCCTTTGTATTGCATATCATCAAATCATCTTTGGAAAGTGTCCTCTCAACACCGTCGAGCGTAGTGAACTTGCTTTGGTCATCTGCAAAGCGCACCACAACCTTGCCGCCCTCTATCTTGTCGGCGTCGAAAGCATGCATGGGCTGCCCCATCTCCATAAGTATGAAGTTGGTTACGTCTACGACAAGATTTATGGGACGCTGGCCTACCGAGAGAAGTCTCTTTTTCATCCACGCGGGAGATTCGCCCACCTTTACGCCCCTTATTGTAAGACCGGTGTATCTGGGCGCACCCTCCTTTGCCACGACATCTATGCCGATTGCGCCCTCTTTGCCGCCCGACAGGCTGAATCCCTCCACGGAAGGGAGTCTGAGTTGGCCTCCCAGACCGTTCAGCTTAAGGTACGCGCTAAGGTCCCTGGCTACGCCTATATGGGATGCTGCATCTATTCTGTTGGGGGTCAAGCCTATGCCAAAAACAGTATCGCTTTCCAGCTTGAAATACTCCTTTGCAGGGGTTCCCACTGCCGCATCATCAGGCAAGACCATTATGCCTTCGTGATCTGTCCCCACACCCAGTTCATCCTCGGCACAGAGCATTCCGAAACTTTCCACCCCTCTTATCTTCGATTTCTTTATCTTCACCTCTTCTCCGTTTGAGAAGTGGAGTTTTGTATTTATTGTCGCCAGCATTACCTTCTGTCCTGCCGCCACATTGGGGGCACCGCAAACAACCTGCAAAGGCTCGCCCGCTCCTGCGTCCACCTTTGTTACATGGAGATGGTCTGAATCGGGATGGTCCTTGCACTCAAGCACCTCAGCCACCACTACGCCCTGCAGCCCGCCGGGAATCTCCTCTCTCTCTTCCATTGTCTCGACTTCCAGCCCTATGGAGTTCAATATCTTCGCAACCTCCGCAGGAGTCAAGTCAAAATCTACATATTCACGCAACCAATTATACGATATATCCATATCCGCAAATATTTAACTGAACTAACTATATTCTATTTTCTAAATAACGAAGCTACAAAATCACGCTTGTCGAAAATCTGCAAATCCTCTATCTTCTCCCCCACTCCTATAAACTTGACAGGAATCTTGAACTGGTCCACTATCCCTATGACAACTCCTCCCTTTGCAGTTCCGTCGAGTTTGGTAACGGCCAGTGCTGTAACATCTGTAGCTTTGGAAAACTCCTTGGCCTGCTGATAGGCATTCTGCCCGGTGGAGCCGTCTATGACCAGCAAGACCTCATGAGGCGCATCCGGAACAACCTTGCGCATGACATTCCTGATTTTGGTAAGTTCATTCATAAGGTTTATCTTGTTATGCAGCCTGCCGGCCGTATCTATGAGCACTACGTCAGCCTCCTGCGCCACTGCCGACTTGAGCGTGTCATAGGCGACAGAGGCAGGGTCCGCCCCCATCTGCTGCTTCACTACAGGCACGCCGGCCCTTTCGCCCCAGATTACAAGCTGGTCTACGGCAGCTGCCCTGAAAGTGTCCGCAGCACCGAGCACGACACTCTTTCCCGAGGCCTTGAGCCTTGCGGCAAGTTTCCCTATCGTGGTAGTCTTGCCTGCACCGTTCACGCCTACGACCATTATGACATACGGTTTTTTTGAAAAATCGAAAATCTGAGGCTGTCCCTCTTCATGCTCATCGGAGATGTTGAGCAACTTTTCTATTTCGCTTCTGAGAATCGAGTAAAGTTCATCTGTATTCATGAACTTGTCTCTGGCCACACGCTCCTCGAGATTCTCTATAATCTTGAGTGTGGTATCCACTCCTATATCCGATGCCACCAATGCTTCCTCTATTGCATCGAGCACATCGGCATCGACCTTGGACTTGCCGACTATCGCACGGGAAATCTTATCGAAAATTCCTGTTTTGGTCTTTTGCAAACCTTTATCGAGCGAGCTCTGCTCCTCGACGCTTTTCTTTCCGAACAATCCAAAAAATGCCATAGTCTCAAATCAGTTATATCTGGCAAATGTACAAAAAAAATGAACGCCAAAAGGATTGACGTTCATTTTAACTATCTGGAAAAAGATTATTTTTTTGCAAAAAAATCCTTAACTCTGTCTACCTGTACCATTTCTTCGTTAAATATATAAGCGCCGGTCTTTTCAGATTTGACCATCTTGATACATTTAACCACGTTTCTGAGCTGTGACTTGTCGCCGCTGAATGTTGCTACCGCTTTTTTTGCCATTGTACAATAATTTTAACAGTTATTTAATCTCGCGGTGTAAAGTAACCTTCTTCAAAAAAGGATTGTACTTTCTGCGCTCTAATCTCTGTGTTGTGTTTTTCTTGTTCTTTGTAGTAATATACCTCGATATGCCGGGTACACCACTCTCCCTTTGTTCTGTACACTCCAGAATCACCTGGACTCTATTACCTTTCTTTGCCATATCTCAATATATTTATACGTATTCTATAATTCCTCTTTCCTCTGCCTTCTTGAGAGAAGCAGCCAGACCGTTCTTGCAGATGTTGCGTATGCCTGCAGCCGAAACCTTCAACGTTATGAACCTCTGCTCCTCTTCAGACCAGAACTTCTTCACTTTGAGGTTGGGGGCAAATTCACGTTTTGTGCGGCGCTTTGAATGGGAAACGTTGTTTCCAATCATTCTTCCTTTTCCGGTAATTTGACAAACTCTCGCCATAATATACTGTTTTTTATCTATTCAAATTTTTGAGGTTGCAAATATCACTTTTTTTTTTCTAATATACAAATGTTTTTTACACAAGGTCGAAGATTCTTCCCCAGCGAATATTGAACGGAAACGACTTGTTCTTGTCAAGGGAGAGCCATATCATTACAGGCGTCCCCACGATATGGTCTTCCGGAACGAAACCCCAGTAGCGCGAATCCGACGAGTGGTGCCGGTTGTCGCCCATCATGAAATAATAGTCTTGTCTGAAGGTATACTCACTGCAGGGCTGACCGTTGATTATTATCTGTCCGTCAACAACTTCAAGAGTATTGTCTTCATATACCGATATTATTCTCCTGTAGAGCGGCAGGTTCTCGAGCGAAAGAGAGACTGTCGCCCCCTTTGCAGGAATCCACAGCGGACCGTAATTGTCGCGGGTCCACTTGAAATCTGCGCTGAAAGGGAAGAGGGTAATGTGCGAATCCGGATAATCGGGAGGATATATGTCTATATTCTCTCTGATTTCAACTACTACAGGCAGTTTTTCTATCTGCTCCAGCTCGCTTGAGGTGAGCGTCATCTCAGGATAACCCGGAAGAGCCGAGTCGAAGTAGAGCCCGCTGTAGTCGAGGCCTATATTTTCCAGAATCTTCGAATTTATGGAAGAACCGTTCGTATAGACGGTATAGGTGCTCTGGATACCGTCGAACCGAGGCTGCTGTACCCCGTTCACGTAAACCGTTCCGTTAATCACGCTCAGCGTGTCTCCCGGTATTGCCACGCATCTTTTGACATAATTGTCTTTTTTATCGTCGGGACGGACTATCACAGGACCGTACATGCGCTGCGTGTACTCCCTGTTGTTGTCGTTGATTCTGACAATCTGATAGTAGTCGTCTTGCGGCAACGCCTTGAGAACGGTATCTCCGTGAGGAAATCCGAAGACCACAATATCGTTTCTCTTTACCTTGCCAAACCCCTTGAGCCTGCGATAGTCATTCTGGATTGCGGTAGAGTACGACTCGCCGCCGACTATCGGCATGACATTGTGCACCAACGGGAATGAAAGAGGTGTCTGAGGAACTTTGGGACCATAGTTGAGTTTGCTTACAAAAAGGTAGTCTCCCACAAGCAGGGATTTTTCCATTGAGCCTGTCGGAATCGTATAGGCCTCGATAAAGAACATTCTTATGAATGTAGCCGCCACCAAAGCGAACACGATTGCATCTACCCACTCTACCCAGGCCTTGACCTTGCCGTCGGCCCTCTTTTTTCTCCAGAAGGCCCATTTGACCTTCTTTGTTATGTAGAGGTCAAAAATGACGGCTTCGCCTATAAGCCACCAGTAGTTGCCCAGCCATATAACCCAGGCAAGATAGAGGAGCGACCAGACGGCAAACTTGAACCACTTGTTATGTAAGAATCCGGATTTCAAAGGGAAAAACCTTTAAAATGCAACTATTTAACGGAATTTATAATTGCCTCGAAAGCCTGCGGATTGTTCATCGCCAAATCTGCAAGCACCTTTCTGTTGAGACCTATGTTGCTCTTTGCGAGCTTGCCCATGAACTGAGAGTAGTTCATGCCGTGAAGGCGTGCTGCAGCGTTGATTCTCTGAATCCACAATGCACGGAACATTCTCTTTTTGGTTTTACGGTCTCTGTAGGCATATGTAAGACCTTTCTCATAAGTATTCTTGGCAACTGTCCAAACGTTCTTTCTTGCCAAAAAATTACCTTTCGTCTGTTTCAGAATTTTCTTGCGGCGAGCTCTGGATGCTACCGAATTTACTGATCTTGGCATAATCTAAAATTTTATGAATGTCAGCGTTCTACTCCATTAAGAAACTTTTTCTGCTGAACATTCGGTTAACGAATAATTTAAGCTAAAATGAGAGATTTTACCCTCTTCTCGTCTACTTTGGCTATAAGGCCGGTCTGAGTGAGGTTTCTCTTCTGTTTCTTTGTTTTCTTGGTCAAAATGTGACTCTTGAAAGCGTGCTTTCTCTTGATTCTTCCCGATCCGGTAAGCTCGAAACGCTTTTTGGCACCGGAGTTGGTCTTTAATTTTGGCATTGCTTAAAATTTTTATGGTTAATTAAAAGTTATTTCTTTTTAACAGGAGCAATCATCATAATCATTCTCTTGCCCTCCAGACGCGGCATCTGCTCCGCCTTTCCATACTCTTCAAGTTCTACCGCAAACCTGAGCAGCAACTGCTCGCCCTGCTCCGAGAAGAGAATCGAACGGCCCTTGAAAAAGACATAGGCCTTTACCTTGGCGCCGTCGGAGAGGAAACTCTTGGCATGCTTGAGCTTGAACTGGAAGTCATGCTCGTCTGTCTGGGGACCGAAACGGATCTCCTTGATCACGACCTTGCTTGCATTGGCCTTCATCTCCTTTGCCTTCTTCTTCTGCTGGTACAGGAATTTCTGATAGTCGATAATCTTGCATACCGGCGGATTTGCACTCGGAGATATTTCAACCAAGTCCAACTCTTGATCTACAGCCATCTGGAGTGCCTCCTTCAAAGGATACACCCCTTGCTCGGGAACATTATCCCCCACAACCCTTACTTGCGGTGCCTTAATCTCTTCATTGATTCTAAGGCCATCATCTTTTTTGCGTTGAACATTATTTGTTCTGTTATCCCTGGCGTCCGCTGCCGATGATATATTGTTTTTCTTTACAAAGCCGCCCGGACGGGGTTTAAAAGGTGTTGCGATAAAAATTCCTCCTATTATATTAGTTATTACTCAGTTGTTTCTCTATCTCGGCCCTAATGTGGTCTGCAAACGCATCCGGCTGCATCACACCCAGATCTTCGCCTCCCTGCTTTCTGACCGAAACGGCATTCTGCTCCATTTCCTTCTCACCTACAATAAGTTGATAGGGCATCCTCTTCAACTCGTTTTCACGGATTCTCTTGCCGATTGTCTCGTTACGGTCGTCAACAGAGGCGCGAATATCGCAATTATCCAACAATTTGCAAACTTTTTTTGCATAATCGTTGAATTTTTCGCTTACCGGGAGAACCACAACCTGGTCGGGAGCGAGCCAGAGAGGAAGTCTGCCTCCGGTATGTTCCAGCAAGACCGCAACGAAACGCTCCATTGAACCGAAAGGCGCCCTGTGAATCATTATCGGCCTGTATTTTTTATCATCGGCTCCGGTGTACTCCAAATCGAATCTTTCAGGCAGATTATAATCTACCTGTATTGTACCCAGCTGCCACTTTCTGCCGATTGCATCCTTGACCATGAAATCGAGTTTGGGGCCATAGAAGGCTGCCTCGCCATACTCCACCACTGTCTTGAGCCCCTTCTCCCTTGACGCCTCGATAATTGCCTGCTCTGCCTTTTCCCAGTTTTCGTCGGAGCCTATATATTTCTCGCGGTTGTTTGGGTCGCGAAGCGAAATCTGTGCAGTATACTGGTCAAAATTCAGAGTCTTGAAGATATAGAGCACTATGTCTATCACCTTGCAGAACTCATCCTTGAGCTGGTCGGGGCGTACGAAAAGGTGTGCATCGTCCTGCGTAAAGCCCCTGACTCTTGTAAGACCGTGGAGTTCGCCGCTCTGCTCGTACCTGTAAACCGTACCGAACTCCGCAAAACGGAGAGGAAGGTCTTTATACGAACGGGGTTTCGACTTGTATATCTCGCAATGGTGGGGGCAGTTCATGGGTTTGAGCAAAAACTCCTCCCCCTCCTGCGGTGTTTTGATGGGGCGGAAAGAATCCGCACCGTATTTTGCATAGTGGCCCGATGTCACATAAAGCTCTTTCTGCCCTATATGCGGTGTGATGACAGGCAGATATCCGTACTTTTTCTGTACGCTCTTCAGGAAATTCTCCAGTTTCTCGCGCAGGACTGCACCGCGCGGCAACCAGAGCGGAAGCCCCTGCCCCACTCTCTGGGAGAAGGTAAAGAGTTCCAGTTCCTTCCCCAATTTTCTATGGTCGCGCTTCTTTGCCTCCTCCAGCATCTGGAGATACTCGTCGAGCAACTTCTTCTGCGGGAAGGTCACGCCGTATATGCGGGTGAGCATCTTGTTGTGTTCGTTGCCTCTCCAGTACGCACCGGCAATAGAGGTAAGTTTGACCGCCTTTATCAACGACGTATCCACAAGATGGGGCCCGCGGCACAAATCTGTAAAATTGCCGTTGGTATAGAAGGTTATGGTACCGTCTTCCAGTTCTCCGATAAGTTCGCACTTGTACTCGTCGCCCTTTTCGGTATATGTCGCCATTGCCTGTGCCTTTGAAACCTCTTTTCTTACAAAGTGTTCCTTCCGGCGGGCAAGTTCCAGCATCTTGTCCTCTATTTTCTTGAGATCCGCCTCCGTGAGAGTTCTGTCACCAAGATCCACGTCATAATAGAAACCGGTCTCTATCGCCGGCCCTATTCCGAACTTCACACCGGGATAGAGTGCTTCCAGTGCCTCTGCCATAAGATGCGATGAAGAGTGCCAGAAAGTCTTCTTCCCCTCCTGGTCATCCCATTTCAGCAATCTGACAGACGCATCCGCCTCTATGGGCTTCTGCAAATCGTAAACCTCACCGGAAACCTCCGCAACCAGAACTTCGGCTGCAAGCCTCGGGCTCAAATCCCTCGCAATCTCGATAGCGGTAATTCCCTTTTCATACTGACGGACACTGCCGTCGGGAAATGTAATATTTATCATATACTCAGTATAATAATATAATGCATAGTTGAAACCGTGCAAAGGTACAAATTTTTGCGTATCTTTGTGTGACAATTAACTCAATGAAGATGGAAAATATCAACAAATGGAAATCGGCTGCCACAGACGGGCTTATACTTTCTGCAATAACGATAGTCTACCTTTTGGTGACAAACCTGCTGCCGGCCGGCGCAAAATGGAGCAGTTTTGTTACGATTCCCCTGTGGATTGCCAAGTTCGGAGGATGCATCTGGCTTCTATACTGGCTGATGAGGCTCTACTCCATGAAATTCGAAACCATTACATATAAAAGTTCATTCGCATACGGCACACTGGTCTCCCTTTTTTCAGCCATAGTGTGCTCATGCTGGCAGTATTTCAGCATGACGGTGCTCTTTTCCAAAAGCACAGACAGCATGATGGCGCAAGTCATCTCCGCAATGAGTTCCCAATATACAGAGGAGCAGATGGAGGCGATAATGCCTGTGCTTGACAACCTCCCGCAGATAAGTCTTTTTGCCAACCTCGTTTACTTTACGCTGTTCGGCCTCATAGTCTCTGCCATCACGGCCAACTATACAAAAAAAGTGAATCCCTTTAACGACTTAACACGATAGAGCAGATGGAACTGTCGGTAGTAATTGCACTTTATAACGAAAGGGAATCTCTCAGGGAACTTGTGGAGGGGATAACCGCCGTTGCAGGAAAGATGGGCATCGAATATGAGATAATAATGGTAAACGACGGCAGTACAGACGGTTCTTGGGGTCTCATAAAGGAGATGGCGCAAACCGACAAGCATATAAGAGGCATCAGTTTCCGCAGGAACTACGGAAAATCGCCGGCGCTTCACTGCGGATTTGCAGCCACAAGGGGAGATGTGGTGATAACCATGGATGCAGACCTGCAGGATGACCCGAACGAAATTCCCGCCCTCTACGACATGATTGCAAAAGAGGGCTACGACCTTGTGAGCGGATGGAAAAAGAAGAGGTATGACAACAAACTCTCCAAAAACCTTCCGTCGAAACTCTACAATGCCACAGCCCGCAAGGTTACCGGAATCAGGCTGCATGACATGAACTGCGGGCTAAAAGCCTATAAGTCGGAAGTTGTGAAAAACATAGAACTTTATGCCGACATGCACAGGTATATCCCCTATCTTGCCAAAGACGCCGGGTTCACCAACATTACCGAAAAGGTGGTGCAGCACCACCCGCGCAAATACGGTAAAAGCAAGTTCGGCATGAGCCGTTTCATAAACGGTTTTCTCGACCTGATGACACTCTGGTTCCTTACCCGCTTCGGGAAGAGGCCTATGCACCTTTTCGGGCTCATGGGCACCTTCACCTTCATTGCAGGAGCTATAATTTCCATCTGGCTTATCATAGACAAGGTTGCCACACAGGCCAAGGGGCTTAAATTCAGGCCTGTTACAGACCAGCCGCTCTTTTATCTGGCAATAGCGGCCCTCATTATAGGCACTCTGCTTTTCCTTACCGGATTCGTGGCTGAAATGATAAACAGAAACAGTTCGGAGCGAAACAAATATAACATAAACGACGTGCTGTAACGGGAGGTATCCGCTTGCCCCGTTCACCCCATGATGCAAGGATTCCGATACCGGGCAGTTTTCCGCTCCCCTTCATTCAGATAACCGAATTCTACAGAAAGATTGCAGAAATGTGATTACTCCTCCAGCAACTTGTTGTAGTATCCGTTATAGAACTCTTCGTTTATCATCTCGCACGTTCCGTTGAACTGTGCACCGGCCTCGATATGCAGTTGGGATGTCTTTATGTTGCCCTTCATGTTTGAAACAGACTTGAACTCCAGTTTCTCCTTTACGCAAATATCGCCTTCTATCGTTCCCCACACGTCTGCATTTGTGCAAACTACCGTTCCGCTGATCCGTGCCTTTTCGCCAAGCACCAGTTTGCCTTCGAGAAGGATGGTGCCTTCCAAAGCACCGTCGACCCTCAAATCAGATTTTGAAATGACTGTTCCCTTAAACAGCGCGCCTGAAGAGATTCTGGTAATCTCGTTTATATAGCCGCTCTCTTCACTTTTTTTTGCCATGTCTCTGCTATTTTATATCAAAGATGAATACATTCTCCACAAATAACCTCCGCAGCCCCCATTATGGCCTCGCTCATGGTAGGATGCGGGTGGATTGTCTTTACAATATCCCTTACCCCGGCCCCCAATTTTTTAGCCAGAACTATGCCCGATATCATTTCGGTCACGTTCGCTCCCACAAGATGGGCTCCAAGCAATTTTCCGCTGGCGGAATCTGATATAAGCTTTACAAAACCGTCGCGCTCCCCCGATGCGGTGGCCTTTCCCGAAGCCGTAAAGGGGAATTTGCCGACTTTATAATCCAGCCCCGCCTCTTTTGCCTGCTGCTCGGTAAGCCCTACCGAAGCCGCTTCAGGAGAGGTGTAGACCGCACTCGGCAGATTCGAGTAGTCCAGAGGCTCCACTTGAAGTCCTGCGATTTTCTCCACTGCCGTCACTGCCTCTGCAGAGGCTGCATGCGCCAGCGCGGGAGTGGCTATTATATCGCCTATCGCGTAGATACCCTCTATTTTTGTCCTGTAATATTCGTCTACAGGCACCTTGCCCTTGACCAGTTCAATGCCCAGATTCTCCAATCCAAGATTTTCGGTATTGGGTACAACCCCCACGGCGGAAAGAACCTGTCCGGCCTCTATGACCTCCTCTCCCTTCCTGGTCTTGACTCTAACCCTACAGCCATCCTGACTCTTCTCCACCCGGGTCACCGCAGCCGACACCAGCACTTTCATGCCGGCCTTTCTGAAACTGCGGCTAAGTTGCGCCGATACATCGGCATCTTCCAGAGGCAGGATTCTGTCAAGATACTCTATGAGCGTTACCTTGACTCCCATGGAGTTATAAAAGAAAGCCATCTCGCAGCCTATTGCTCCGGAGCCTATCACCACCATGCTCTCAGGCAGTCTCTTTGGAACAAGCGCCTCCCTGTATGAGATTATCCGCTCGCCGTCTATCGGTGCAAAGGGCAGCGAGCCTGCCCTTGAACCTGTCGCAAGGATAATATGGTCAGCCTCTATTTCAATATTTTCTCCAGACTGCAAAACGACCTCCAGCAGGCCTTTGGCCTTTACCGAAGCATCTCCCTTCACTAGAGTTATCCTGTTTTTTTTGAAGAGATATTCTATGCCTTTGCTCATGGCCGCCGCAACGTTTCTCTCACGCTCAACTATTTTCTCTATCTGCGGTACCGGAACAATCTTTACACTCTCCCCTGAAGAGGCATCGCACAACGCCAGTCCGTAGTCTGAAAGGTGAGAGAGACAGTTATAGACCTGTGCGCTCTTCAACAGGGCCTTTGTAGGTATGCATCCCCAGTTGAGGCACACGCCTCCCAGTTCAGCCCTTTCCACTACAACTGTTTTGAATCCGAGCTGGGCAGCACGTATCGCAGCCACATAACCGCCGGGACCGGCGCCGACTACGGCAACATCGAATCTCTCCATATCTGCTAAAGGTCTTTACCGTGACAATTCTTGTACTTCTTTCCGCTTCCGCAGGGACAAGGGTCGTTTCTCCCGACCTTCTTTTCCACTCTCACCGGAGCGTTCGACTTGGGCTCGCCCGCATTGGTGGCCAGGTCGCTGCGGCCGGTACGCATCCGGCTCATGTCGGTACGGCGCCTCTCGGCCTGCTCCTTTATGGGTTCGCTGCCATTCTGCCTCATCGGCAGCTGTGCCCTGACCATAAAGGCTATGACATCTTTGCTTATCTTCTCAAGAACAGACTTGAAGAGATTGAAACTTTCAAACTTGTAGATAAGCAGGGGATCTTTCTGCTCGTATGTGGCATTCTGCACAGACTGCTTCAGGTCATCCATCTCACGAAGATGCTCTTTCCACTGCTCGTCTATCATTGTAAGCGTAACCGATTTGGCTACCGCCCTGTTTATCTCCTTGCCCTGGCTCTCGTATGCCTTCTTAAGATTCACTATCAGGTTTATTCCCTTTACGCCATCTATAATGGGGAATGCGATATTCTGATACCTTGCGCTCTGTGTCTCGTATATCTGTCTTATGAGCGGCAGGGCCTGAGAGATGATTGCCTCTCCCCTGCGGGCGATAAGAGCCTTTATCTCATCTTCGAGCCTTGATGCAAGTTCTGCCTTGGAGAGGTTCCTGAAAGCAGCCTCGTCTGCAAGAGGTGCCATCGTAAGCTGCCTCATCAACTCATAAGAGAATGAGACATAGTCGTTGCCGTAATTCTCCACGAAACTCTCCGCAAAATCGGCAATCATGTTCTTCATGTCTACGTCTATCCTCTCGCCGTAGAGGGCATTTCTTCTTCTGCTGTAGATTACCTCGCGCTGCGAGTTCATGACGTCGTCGTACTCGAGAAGCCTTTTTCTTATACCGAAGTTGTTCTCCTCCACCTTACGCTGCGCCCTTTCCACCGCACTGGAAAGCATGTGGTGCTGGATGGCTTCGCCCTCCTTCATGCCGCCCATCCTGTCTACCACCTTTGCAATCCTGTCTGCACCGAACAGACGCATCAGGTCGTCTTCAAGAGAGATATAGAACGTAGATGAACCGGGGTCACCCTGACGGCCGGCACGTCCGCGCAACTGACGGTCTACACGGC
This sequence comes from uncultured bacterium, assembly GCA_949300025.1. GTDB lineage: Bacteria > Bacteroidota > Bacteroidia > Bacteroidales > UBA932 > Egerieousia. The sequence continues at coordinate 60,074 of CASGCS010000005.1, forward strand.
GGCTGTCATGCCTTGCCGTACCTATGATTGCAAGTCCGCCTGCCTCCTTCACACCTTCTCCCAGCTTTATGTCGGTACCACGGCCGGCCATGTTGGTTGCAATCGTGACCGCACCTGCTCTTCCGGCTTCGGCCACAATTTCAGCCTCCTTTGCATGCTGCTTGGCATTCAGCACATTGTGCTTTATACCGCGCAACTTCAACATTCTGCTGAGCAGTTCCGAAATTTCAACCGAGGTCGTACCCACAAGCACCGGCCTGCCCGCATTCCTCAACGCAACTATCTCCTCTATGACAGCATTGTACTTCTCTTTCTTTGTACGGTATATAAGGTCGTCGTTGTCAATTCTTATAACAGGTTTGTTAGTGGGGATTGTCACCACATCCAGCTTGTATATCGTCCAGAACTCGCCCGCCTCGGTTATAGCAGTACCTGTCATGCCGGCAAGTTTGTGATACATTCTGAAATAATTTTGCAGGGTGATGGTTGCAAAGGTCTGGGTCGCCGCCTCGACCTTCACGTTCTCCTTGGCCTCGATTGCCTGATGCAGGCCATCGGAATATCTTCTTCCTTCGAGAATACGTCCGGTCTGCTCGTCTACTATCTTGATTTTATTGTCGATGGTCACATATTCCACATCCTTTTCAAACATGGTGTAGGCCTTGAGCAACTGATTGACAGTATGGACTCTTTCAGCCTTGAGCGCATATTCAGAGAGCAGTTCGTCTTTCCTGCGCTGCTTTTCCTCCGGAGCCAGATCTGATTTCTCCAGTTCCGATATTTCGCTGCCCACATCGGGCAGTATGAAGAACTTGCTGTCGCTCAAATTCCTGGCAAGCTGCTCGTGCCCCTTGTCTGTAAGTTCCACGCTCTTCTGCTTCTCATCTATTACAAAATAGAGGTCGTCTGTCACCACATGCATGTGTTTGTTGTTGTCCTGCATGTAGAAGTTTTCGGTATCCTGCAGCAACTGCTTCATACCGGGTTCGCTCAGGAATTTTATAAGCGGGTTATAGCGTGGAAGCCCCTTGTGGGCCCTGAGAAGGATTTTTCCGCCCTCTTTTGTATCTCCTGCGGCTATAAGCGATTTTGCCTCGTTCAAGAGTCTTGTCACGTCGGAACGCTGCAGGTTGTAAAGTTTCTCTATGTAGGGCTTGTACTCGGCAAACTGCTGGTCGTCTCCCTTGGGCACCGGGCCCGAAATTATAAGAGGCGTCCTTGCATCGTCTATCAGGACAGAGTCCACCTCGTCGACAATAGCATAATGGTGCTTTTTCTGCACAAGGTCCTCTATGTCTATGGCCATGTTATCTCTCAGATAGTCGAAACCGAACTCGTTGTTCGTTCCAAAGGTAATGTCCGCCCTGTAGGCAGCCTTCCTTGCATCGGAGTTGGGCTGGTGCTTGTCTATGCAGTCTACCTTAAGGCCGTGGAACTGGTAGAGAGGGCCCATCCACTCAGAGTCACGTTTAGAAAGGTAATCGTTGACAGTAACCACATGCACACCTTTGCCTGCAAGCGCATTGAGAAATACAGGCAGGGTTGCGACAAGGGTTTTACCCTCACCGGTAGCCATTTCCGCAATTTTTCCCTGATGCAGCACGATACCGCCTATAAGCTGTACGTCATAGTGGACCATGTCCCATGTGATTCTGTTCCCGCCGGCCATCCAGCTGTTCTTCCACACCGCCTTGTCTCCGACTATCTCCACAAAATCGTGCAATGCAGCCAGTTCACGGTCGTAATCGGTTGCTGTAACTGTTATCGTGGGATTCTCCTTGAATCTGCGCGCCGTGGATTTCATGACCGCAAACGCATCGGGAAGAACCTGCATGAGCACCTCCTCTATTCTGGAGTCTATCTTCTTGGTCAGCTTGTCAACCTCGGTGGCAAGCCTCTCCTTTTCATCCGGAGAGATTTCCAGATCTTCGAGTTTGCCGCGCAGCTCCTTTTTCCGGGCCTGGTCTTCGGCAATGTAATCGCCTATCACTCCCTTTATGCGGGCGCTTTCGGCCCTCAACTGATCGTCGGAGAGTGCATCTATTTTCTTATATGACTCTAAAATCTTGTCAAGTATAGGTTTAAGTTCTTTTAGATCTCTGTCGGCCTTTGAACCGAACATTTTTTTTATCAGACTTGAAAACGACATCTTCTAGACTTTTCTATGTTTACACTTATAATTTTCTACAATCTGCAAAGATAGTCATTATTGAAAATAAAAAAGGGGACAACCGACTAAAAATCGGCTATCCCCTTAAAATCTTCAATCCTTGCATTAAGCCTGCACTATAGCACCTACAGGACAAGCGTCTGCGCATGTACCGCAGTCTGTGCACATGTTGGGATCTATCTTATAGATATCGCCTGCAGAAATAGCACCTACAGGGCATTCACCTGCGCAAGTTCCGCATGCTGCGCAATCTTCAGTAATTTTGTAAGCCATAATTTTTATGTTTATTGTTATTGTTAAAAAACATGCAAATATAATACTAAGCGCCTTAGTAACCAAAAATATCTTCGGTGGAAAGTCTTATGACCTTGCCGTACGAGCCGTCGCCGAGCCTCTTCATGTCAAGTTCCTTCTCGTCGCCCAATATACCGATGTAGTACTTGCGGTCCTTTATCACATCCTGCTGGAATTTAACCACATCATCCAGAGTAAGGTTCTGAACCTGTTCGTAGACAATCTTTCTGCTGTCCTCGCTCAGGCCGAGCTTGCGGGCAGCCACAAAGTTCCACAGAACGTTCATCTTCGTTATTCTCTGGGTGCGGAGAGTTGCAATGATATTCTCCTTTGCAATGTCAAAGGCTGCCTCTGACTGCGGCATATTGTTGATAATCTCGTCGAAAGCGGTTACGGCATCCATCATCTTGTCGTTCTGGGTCGCAATGAAGGAGTAGAATACATAAGGGTCGTCCTTTTCATCGCCGGAACGGCCATAGTAAGCCTGGGCAGTGTAGGCAAGGCCTCTCGCCTCCCTCATCTCCTGGAACACTATGCTGTTCATTCCGCCCCCGAAGTATTCGTTGTACATTCTTATGATTGGAGTCTTTGCCAGGTCGTAGGGCTCACCCGTACTTGAATAGGAGTACATGTATATCTGCTTTGCATCGTACGGAGCGATATATACCCTGTCCTCCTTCACCTGCTGCGCCTTGAACTTTTTGCCGTCGGCGAACTTTTTGAGGGAATCTGCAACCTTGTGCTCCTTGTTTATGAAATCCACCAGAACCTCGGCAGATTCGGGACCGTAATAGAGAACCGTGTGGTCATACTCGCCCAGCATCCTGAATTTGCCCAGCAGTTCGGATGAAGTCACCCTGTCGAGTTCTGCATTTGAGAATGTAGTATTTGCAGGGTTCTTGCTTCCGTAGACAAGATAATTCTGAAGCATGCTGAAATTCGCACTCTGGTTCAGTTTTGCATTTGCGCGCGACTTCTTGTAGTCTGCCTTCATGTTTTCGAGCGCCTGATTGTCGGGCTGATAGTCTGCGACCATCTCCTCGTAGAGTCTTGCAGCCTCGGCCATATTCTCGCTCAGACCAGATATGGTAACGCGAATATTGTCTCTTCCCACCATTACGTTTACATTACATGCAAGGTCGTAGAGTTTTGCCTTGATCTGCTCTGCGCTGTACTTGCTTGTACCCAGATAATAAGAGTAGGCATCGGCAAGCTCCAGCATGGGATCGTCATTCGTGCCGAACTCATAGTAATGTACAAGGGTGAAGAGCCCGTTTGCGGTATTCTGTTTGTAGAGTATCTCAAGCCCCTTGTCGGAGGTGAGTTTCTGCAAATCCTTCTCATAATCGACGAACACCGGCTCTATGGGCGTTACGGCCGATGCCTGTATCTCTTTGAGGAAAAGGCTGGCGGTATCCCTGTTTGTAAAGATAGGGGTTATCTCGGGTTTGGCAATCTTCTTTACAGAGGTATCCTCTCCCTTGAGTTTCTTCACTACCACATAATTATCGTTGAGATGGGCATTGGCGAAACTGACAATGTCCTCTTTTGTAAGAGCTGCAAGCCTGTCGAGCCGCTCCACCTCCCGATTCCACGGAATATCATTTATGAACGCCTCGACAAAGGCATCCGCCCTTGCGGCATTGGACTCAAGAGCGCGCATCTCGTTCTTTTTATAGTTGTTTATGGTTGCCTGAAGCAGAGACTCGTCGAACTCGCCTTTCTTGAGAAGTTCTATCTGCTCCAGCAGCAGATCCTTGACCTGGTCAAGCGTCTGGCCCTCCTTTGGATCCGCTGAAACTATCAGTTGCGTGTAATCTGCCTGTATATAAGGAAATACACTTGCTCCCAATGTTTTCTGGCTTTGATTCAAGTTTACGTCAACCAGACCGGCATATCCGTTGTAAAGCATGTCTGAGAGAATGGTAAGGGTGTCTGTCTGAGGTGAATTCGCCCCATCGAAACGCCATGCCAGAGTCACGTACTCAGACTCCAGACCATAAACTTCTCTCTCTACCGGAGACTCTATTGGCTGTTCGGGTCTGTATTGCAGTCTCTGCAGGTTGTCGTTGGGAAGCATGTCTCCAAAATACTTGTCTATCGTAGCTATTACGGCATCCGGGTCAAAATCTCCCGACATGCAGACAGCCATGTTGTTTGGAACGTACCAGTTCCTGTAGTACTCCTTTATTTTGGTGATTGAAGGATTTTTCAAATGTTCCTGAGTTCCCAGAACTGTCTGTGTCCCGTAAGGGTGGTTTTTGAAAAGTTCGCTGCTTACGGCCTCCAGCACCTTTCTGCCGTCGCTGGTAAGAGACATGTTCTTCTCTTCGTATACAGTCTCCAGTTCTGTATGGAAACCTCTTATCACATTATGCTTGAAACGGTCCGCCTGGATTCTGGCCCAGTTCTCCACCTGGTTTGACGGGATATCTTCTGTATAGACTGTCATGTCGTAACCTGTATAGGCATTTGTTCCCTTTGCGCCTATGGCCGCCATAAGTTTGTCATACTCGTTGGGGATGGCTATCTTCGAAGCCTCATAAGAGAGACTGTCTATCTCTGCATAGACCGCATTGCGCTCAGCCTCGTCTTCAAGCGTGCCGTAATATTCGAATTTTGCCTCTATGGAATCGAGCAGAGGTTTTTCAAGAGCGTAATTCTGTGTGCCGAACTGTTCGGTTCCCTTGAACATCAGATGCTCGAAATAGTGCGCGAGACCTGTATTCTCGGCAGGGTCGTTCTTCGCCCCCACCCTGACCGCGATATAGGTCTGGATTCTGGGTTCTTCCTTGTTGACACTCAGATATACCTTCAGCCCGTTGTCCAGAGTGTAGATTCTGGTATTCATCGGGTCTCCCTCCACTGTCTTGTAGTCATACCTGCTACAGGCCGCGAAAAAGGGCGCCGCCACTGCCACAAGAAAGAGGGTTCTAATGATTTTCAGTTTACTTTTCATACGGAAATAAATGTTTAAAACCGAGCAAATTTAATAAAATATATGTTATATATTTGCAAAAACTTTGAGGCGATGAGATTTTTAAAAAAACATATGGCACTGCTCCTTTCGGCACTTCTGGCAGCTTCGTTGTCATATTCCCAGACAGGATTCGAGAGTGCGCTGGCCTTCAAGAGCACGGTCCACAATTTCGGCAAGATTTCCATAGATGCGGGCGAGCAGCACTGCACGTTCGAATTCACCAACATATCAGACAAACCGGTTGTAATAAACAATGTCATCTCCTCATGCGGGTGCGCCCAGCCGGAATGGCCCAGGCAGCCCATCATGCCGGGAAAGGGAGGCAAGATAGAGGTAACCTACCTCAACGACCAGGGGCCCTATCCCTTTGAAAAGAACATAACTGTCTACACTTCCGCCAGCAGAAAACCTGTAATTCTGAGAATAAGCGGCATCGCCTACGAAAAGGAGAAGTCGCTGAAGGAGCTTTTTCCGGTAGCTGTCGGCCCGCTGGGCATTATGAAAAACAACATAGGGGCCGGACAGATAGAACAGGGCTATTCAAAGTCGGGAAGCATTTCCGTAGCCAATTTTTCTCAAAAGGCCGTGTCGGTAGAGTTTGACGGGCTGTCTGCAGGACTCACTCTCAATGCGGTTCCAAAGGTACTGGAGCCAGGCGCAATAGGAGAGATAAGATACGGGATAAATACAGGAGAGGCACTCAACTGGGGAAACACCACATATTCGGCAAACGTGGTTTGCAACGGAGCGAAAGCCTCTGTCAGGCTCAATTTCAACTGCATGATAATAGACAACGTTTCGGGATTGAGCGCGGAACAGAAGAACAGCAGTTCCATGATTCTGGCAAAAAACAGTTCCGTAACCCTTGAAGCCGCAAAGGGAGCGGTTACAACCGCAAGATTCAGCCTGAGAAACACAGGCGCAGCAAACCTTGTAATACACAAGGCCGACACAAACGGAGATTCATTTGAAGTCACATATCCAGAAAGGGAGATAAAACCGGGCGAAAATTTTGAAGTCGCCGCAAAGATAAGGGCGCCAGGCGCCGGCGGTGAGAAAATTTACACCATAACACTTATAACCAATTCGCCTAAAAGGCCTTTGGTTAACCTGTTCGTGGCGCTCGAAACAAAATAAACGGAGGATTATCATGAACGAAAAGGAGCAGAATATCACCACCGGAGAGTGGCCGCCCAAAGGAGACGGACACCACGACAGCGCACTGTTTGTAAACGAGGGAGTGGAGCAGCAGCCGAGCGTAAACCCGTATATGAAGAACTTTTTCAGGAAAAAGCCTGTACTGCTCTCTGCCGACGAATATGTAAAGGGCATAGAGGAGGGCAACACCACCATCCTCTCAAAGGCCATCACGCTTGTGGAGAGCCAGCTGCCCGCACACCGCGAGATTGCGCGCCGGATTATAGCAAAATGCCAGCATATCTCCGCAAGGAAGAGTTCGATGCGTATCGGCATAACAGGTGTTCCCGGTGCAGGTAAAAGCACATTCATAGAGGCATTCGGCAAATATCTTACCGCCGAGGGGCACAAGCTTGCGGTTCTGGCCATAGACCCGAGCAGCGAGCGGAGCAAAGGCAGCATTCTGGGTGACAAGACAAGGATGGAGACTCTCTGCAACGACCCGAACGCCTTTATCAGGCCCAGCCCGAGTGCCGGTTCGCTTGGAGGCGTAGCCCGCAAGACAAGAGAGACAATCCTGCTTTGCGAGGCTGCCGGATACGATGTCATCTTCATAGAGACTGTGGGTGTAGGACAGTCTGAAACGGCAGTCCACTCCATGAGCGATTTTTTCCTGCTGCTGATGCTCTCAGGTGCAGGAGACGATTTGCAGGGCATAAAGAGAGGCATAATGGAGATGAGCGACCTGATAGCAATTACCAAAGCCGACGGCAACAACATTGAGAAGGCCAATATGGCAAAAGCACTATATGCCAATGCACTGCATCTTTTTCCCCCTACCGAATCGGGATGGGTGCCCACTGCGGTAACCTCTTCTGCCGTGACCGGGGAGGGGCTTGAGGAGATTCTCAAGCTCATAGAGCAGTATTTTGCCCTTGTAAAGGAAAACGGATATTACCTGCACAAACGCCGCCAGCAGGCACGCTACTGGATGTATGAAAGCATAAATGAAGCGCTGAGGGAAGATTTCTACGAGAATCCGCTGATAGAGAAAAAACTTAAGGAGTATGAAAATGCCGTTCTCGACGGCAGCATGGATTCATTCATGGCCGCAGGAGAGCTGATGGAAATATACAACAACATAAAGGAGTAAAGGCCGTCGGATGATTGGTGAGATTACACTTGACGTACTGCGCAACAGCATACTCATCACCGGCCTCGTCCTTATAATGATGCTGCTGATAGAGTTCTACAATGTCGCATCCAACGGCAGAAGGTTTGAAAAACTCAAGGGAAGCGGATCGCGGCAGGTGCTGCTCGGCTCGCTTCTGGGGCTTGTTCCCGGCTGCATAGGAGGGTTTGCGGCAGTTTCGCTCTACACGCACAGGCTGATAAGTTTCGGCGCCCTGGTAGCCATGATGATCTGTTCATCGGGAGACGAAGCCTTCGTTATACTGGCCATGATACCTGAAGAGGGTCTGCTGCTTTTTGCCATTCTCTTTGCGATTGCCGTTGCGGCAGGGCTTGTCATAGACAGGTTCGTTCCCCTCAGGGGCAACAGGATACTCACCAACTGCGACGATCTGACAATACATAAGGGCGAGGGAGGCAGCATCCCCTCCATATTCCGGTGCTCCTCATACGCAGCGATGCGGCACCCATCCAGGGAGAGACTCATCATTCTTGCCGCAGTGGCTCTCTTCATAGGCGCGGTAATTGCCGGGCTTCTGGAGCACGAGCATGCAGGCAGCGGAGAAGGGCACAGCCATGTTGTAACATTCAACTTTCTGAGCGAAAGGTGGATAAATCTTGTCTTCGCCCTTTTCAGCATCGTAACTCTGCTTTTTGTCGCCACTGCAAAGGAGCACTTCATAAAGGAACATCTCTGGAACCACATTATAAAGAAACATCTGCCCTCCATATTCCTGTGGACATTCGGAGCCCTGCTTGTCTGCCACATAGCCATGCACTACATAGACGCGGAGCGGTGGATAGGCGAAAATCTGCTGACAGTATTGCTGATAGCCGTTGCGATAGGAGTAATTCCAGAATCCGGGCCGCACCTTATATTCGTAACCCTCTATGCACAGGGAATGATTCCGTTTTACATACTGCTTGCAAACTCAATGGTGCAGGACGGACACACCACGCTACCTCTGCTTGCAGAAAACAAAAGGACCTTTTTCTGGGCCAAGTTGATAAACCTTCTGCTCGGACTTGCCGTGGGGCTGGGATGCTACCTTATATTCTAATACAGTACGGATAAAGTTCAGATGCGGCGAAAAAAAGCAGACAGCATCCGTGACGCTGCCTGCTTCATGGTTGCAATATCGGAAACAGATTGCTATTCGCCGTTCATAGACATGAGGAACTCCTCATTGTTCATGGTCTTCTCCATCCTCGCCTTCATGAACTCCATGGCCTCTACGCTGGTCATGTCTGAAAGGTGATTTCTCAATATCCAGATACGGTTTACATCCTCCGCCCTGTAAAGCAGGTCGTCGCGACGGGTAGAACTGAGGGTCACGTCAACAGCCGGGAAGATACGCTTGTTGGAAAGTTTGCGGTCCAGCTGCAGTTCCATGTTGCCAGTTCCCTTGAACTCTTCGAATATGACTTCATCCATCTTTGAACCTGTATCTATAAGCGCGGTAGCGAGAATCGTGAGAGAACCTCCATTCTCCACGTTGCGGGCTGCGCCGAAAAATCTCTTTGGCTTGTGAAGGGCGTTTGCATCGACTCCGCCGCTGAGCACCTTTCCGGAAGCCGGCTGCACGGTGTTGAAGGCACGGGCCAGACGGGTTATCGAATCAAGGAAGATTACCACATCGTGACCGCACTCCACAAGTCTTTTGGCCTTTTCCAGAACTATGTTTGCAATCTTTACATGGCGCTCTGCCGGCTCGTCGAAGGTAGAGGCGATAACCTCGGCCTTGACGCTGCGCGCCATATCGGTCACCTCTTCTGGACGCTCGTCAATAAGGAGCATAATAAGGTAAACCTCAGGATGGTTGTCTGCAATCGCATTCGCTATCTCCTTAAGCAGGACTGTCTTACCTGTCTTTGGCTGCGCTACGATAAGGCCGCGCTGCCCCTTTCCTATAGGTGTAAACATATCTACAATCCTGCAAGAGAGATTGTTGTGCCCTTTAGACGTAATGTCGAACTTCTCATTGGGGAAAAGAGGGGTAAGGAAATCGAAAGGCACGCGATCCCTTACATATTCGGGGCTCCTTCCGTTGATCTGGTTTACCTTGACAAGAGGGAAATATTTGTCACCCTCACGCGGGGGGCGTATTTCACCGTAGAGGGTATCACCGGTCTTAAGACCGAAAAGCTTTATCTGAGACTGCGACACGTAGATGTCGTCGGGAGAATTGAGATAGTTGTAATCAGAAGACCTGAGGAATCCGTAACCGTCGGGCATGATTTCGAGAACACCGCTGGCCTCCACAACTCCTTCGAACTCAATTTTCTGATATTGCCTTTTAACCTCCTGCGGCTGCTCGGCCAGCTCCTGACGGGGCTCTGCGGGAGCAGATGAGGGAGCCGCAGCCTGTTGAGACGCAACGGTCTCAGAGGGGGCTGCATCATTCTCCTGTCCTGCCGGACGCTCGTTGCCAATCCGCCTCCTTTTTGCGGGCCTTTCGCCTTCGGCCTTTTCGCTTCTCTGCACGGCAGTTTCATCGGGCATGCTCTCAGATACGGCCTGCGCCTGCTCCGCCTGGGGCTCCTGTCCCTGAACCGGAGAGGGGTTCTTTTTCTTCCTGCCTCTTTTGCCTTTTACAGGGGCTGTCGCTTCTGAAGCGGGAGCGGATTCCGCTGCCGTCTCCGGGGCAGTTGCCTGAACGGGAGCCGCATCGACGTCCTGTTCACTCTTCTGTGCGGCATTGCGTGCCGGACGTCCGGGTTTGCGGCCGCGGCGTGAGGCCTGTGCAGCAGCCGGTGCGGAAGCCGGAGCTTCCGCCGCCGGCTCGGCTTCCGCCTGAGCCGGCGTTGCCGAAACGGCAACCGGCTGCTCAGCGACACGGGAGATTCTCGTTCTCCGTTTCCTCTGTATCGGCGTACCGACGCCTTGAATTGCCTGCTCGTCCAGAATCCTGTAAATCAAATCCTCCTTTGAAAGAGACTTGATTTTTGAAATCTTGAGATTCTGCGCAATCGCATGCAGTTCCTCAATGCTTTTATTGCTCAATTCTATAATATCGTACATAGTCACTTTCTAAAATTATTTTACTGCAATCACATCAATCTCCACCCGTGCGTTCTTTGGAAGCGCAGCTGCCTGAAAGGCGACTCTTGCGGGATAAGGCTCCGAAAAGTAAAGGGCATAAACCTCGTTCAACGCTGCAAAATCAGCAATATCCGCCAGATAGACAGTTGTCTTCACAACATCCTTGAATGAATATCCCGCCTCCTGGAGAATATATCCCAGATTCTTGAATACCTGATGCAACTGTTCCCTGACGCCGCCCGGAGCGAACTCCCCGGTAGAGGCGTCAATTGGAAGCTGGCCGGAAACGTAGATGGTTCCGCCGGCCACAACAGCCTGGCTGTATGTGCCCACAGCCTTTGGAGCCAGCGGGCTTGAAATAATCTTTCTTTCCATAATTGTTCAGTTTATTGTTTATTATACTTATATCCCTGTCTATATGTCATTCACTATCTGTCCCAGAAACTTGCATTCTTCTTATACTGCAACAGGTCTGAAAGCGCAGAGGCCTTTGCAGCAATCCTGAAACTCCAACTCTCCCACTGTCCGTTCGGAATCCATGAAACCGAAATTATAAAACAGTGCAGATCGTATGAGGCGCTGAGTTGCGTTGTGGTCATCTTCATCTTTGTAAGGTCGAAACCGGTATTCAGATTGAAGTTCAGCGCCGGGGTAAGCCGCATCTGTGCAGAGACGCCCAATGTCATCGTATGGTTGTGACGCGTCATAAGCTGTTCGTTGGCATACTGGTACCTGCGCGAATACGAGTAACTGTAGTTCAGATTCAGAGACCACGGCACATTCGGGTCCATATAGTAGACCCATCCTCCCGGAATATACTCTCCGGTTATAGGATGATAGTAGACCCTCTGGTAAGACTCGTTCTGCGACCTTTGCACCGCGCCTTTGTCAGACGAGGCATCGTAATTGGAACCGAGACGGCTCTTTCCCTCGCCTGAGAACTGGTACGAAGTGGAAATGCTGGCATTTGTAAGACGGGCCAGCCGGAAACCGCCCTCCTGCACTATGTTGAACTTGTTTATACGGGTACCGTATTCGTTTATCGCATAAGGGTCGAGAGTGGCATTGGCCGAAATTCCGAGCTTTCCGAATACCGAGGTCGACATGTTCACCGAAATGTTCGACAGTTTCATGGAATCTGCAAGGAAGTTGTATGAACCGCCAATGGAGAGTTGGTCTATAAGTTTGATTTTCCTCACTCCGGTTCCGGTAGTGTCTTTTCTGTCGCGCACCTTGGCCTCCAGATTGTTTCCTATGGAGAAGGTCATTCCGGCAGACTTACCTCTCCCGACCGGAGAGTATATCTGCCCTTCATATTTGTTATATACGTCTACATGCTGTATTCCGTTCATGTCTACATAACTCAGAGTCCGGTATCCGTTTCCGGCAGTTCCCATTTCCGGCTGCACGTTGAACGAAATGGAAGGGGTCACCATATGCCTTATAGCCTCGATTCTTCTCTTTTTGCCGAAATTGAACATACCGTAGAGCCTTGTGCTCATGGAAAGCCCCGCAGAGAAGTTCTGCGTTATGCCAAAGGTACTGAAAGGGTCTGAATATTCGGTCACCACCTGCTGCTTCTGCTGGTCGTAATATTTCTCTGCATCTGAAAAATACCAGTTCATTCCATAAGAGACTGAAGGCGAAAACTGTATGTACTTGAAGAGCGAGAAAGTAGGCAGATTTATGCTGAAATTGTGCTGCATTCCGTTCTTCATCTTGTTCAGGATGCTCTCCTCCTTGAGTTCGCTCGCCTTGAAATTCACCTTGTTCTGGAAAGTCATGTTGTAGTTGAAGGCAAACGATTCATACCATTTCTCCTTTCCCACCCTCTCCTTTCTCTGGAAAGGATAGATTCTGTTCACGGTAAAGGTAATGTTGGGCAGGGTTATGGCGTATGAACTGTCGCGGGAATTCTGGCTGTGCAGCCCGTTCACGGAGAGGCTGAAGGGAGTGCCAGCCCACGTCTTGCCGTATGAAATTGAAGAGGATATCTGGTTTTGGATAGCCTGGTCTATGGATTCAGAATTGTATTTGCTGTTAGAGGGGCTGGAAAAGTTGAGCGATGCCCTGAATGAGGTACCCGGACGGGCCTTCGCATCCATTGCGTGCGACCACTGTACGGAAAAGTTGGTGGTTTCGAAATAGTCCGGCGACCCTCTTTCACCCGTAACGTCCTTGGAGTAGTTCAACGCAAAGTTTCCGCTGTACTTATACCTTTTGTTGTAACGCGAATTGAGCTGCGCCCCCCAAGAACCTCTCGTATATATATCGGCCGTCGCCGCAAGGTCGAAATGCTCTCCGAAGACAAAGTAATAGCCAAGCCCGCGCATGAAAAAGCCCCTGGCGGTCTCCTCGCCGTAGGAAGGCATGAGAAGTCCGCTGCTCCTTCCTCCCATCTGCGGCACGAAACCGAACGGTATGAAAAGCGGCAACGGCACATCTTCGAGCACCACATGCGATGGCCCGAATACCGTCCTTCCCTTGTCTCCGCCTGTAATCAGTTTTGCTGCCGACATCTGTACATAGAAGTGCGGATGTTCGTAATCGCATGTCGTATACTTGCCCTTGGATATGTTTATGGAGTTGTCGGGCATCTTCTTGAGGAAGCGGCCGTGGATATAACCGTCGCCCTCCTGCGTTATCATGTTCTTGATTTTCGATTTCTCGGTGTCGAAATTATAGTAGACATTCTCCATCTTGTAGCTCTTCCCCTTGTCGAGCATCTCCGGCTGGCCCACTATCGTACCCGTAGAGTCAGGCAGTCCCTTGGCAAAGACAGTCCTGGAATTCACATCATAGGCCATATAATCTGCCTTGATCTCCATATTCTTGTACTTTACCGAAATGTCGCCGTAAAAATAGATCATCCGCTTGCCGTCTTCATATATCTCGACTATGGAATCCCTGGCGGTGGAGAAGACAGGCTCCTCTATGCTCGAGAAGTTTTCCACCGTATCGGAAACCATGAGCGAATCCGGCAGCCGCAGCGAGTCCGAAAGCATGAGCGAATCCGGCAGCGGAAGCGAATCGGCTGCAGGAAGCACGCCGCCGGCAAGGGAATCGGCATGCAGGATGGCTTCGCCTGCGATGGCCGAAGCCTGCATTGAATCCAACAGAACTCGCAACGACTCTCTCTCTCCGTCTTCAGGCAGGGCCTTTAATGAATCCACAAAAAAAAGAGAAACAGCCGCTATTGAGAAGAATATGTACAGCGATTTTTTTACCGACATCAAAACGCGGGTTTGTAAGTCTCAAAAATATTTTTTCTATTTTTGTAGCGCGCAAATTTAATAATATTTTTGCAACTAGTATGCCATTTACGGAGAAGAAAACTATAAAATATGCCGCTTTTGCGCTGTTATCTGCCGTTTTCAGTCTGGTTTTGCCATGCACTCTTGCCGCTTCCGGCGAAGGGGGCGCCATCAAGACAGTGGTAATAGACCCCGGCCATGGGGGGCATGACCCCGGGACGATATGGGCCAACGGCAAATACAAGGAGAAAGATATAGTCCTTTCCGTATCTCTCAAGCTCGGCAGCCTGATAAAACAGAAATATCCAGACGTAAAGGTGCTCTACACCCGCTCCACAGACAAGTTCGTAGACCTGAGCGAGCGCTCCTACTTTGCAAACCGCAACAAGGCAGACCTCTTCATCTCCATACATGTAAACGCCACCGGCACGACCTCCGTAACAGGCACCGAGACCTTTGTCATGGGTACCAACAAGAGCGAATCCAACTTCGAACTCTGCAAGAAGGAGAATTCCGTAATTGCGCTGGAAGACGACTATCAGTCCAAATATGAAGGGTTCGACCCAAACTCCCCGGAATCATACATAATCTTTTCCCTGCTTCAGAACGTACATCTGGAACAGAGTCTCCGCTTTGCCGAACTTGTACAGCAAAAGTACAGGTCGGGGCCGATACAGACCAACAGAGGTGTAAAGCAGGGAGGGCTTATCGTGCTGTGGAAAAGCACCATGCCGGCCATTCTCACCGAGATTGGCTTTCTTTCCAATGCAAAGGACAGGAGCATACTTGCAAGCCGCGACGGGCAGGCGAAAATCGCGAGCAGCATATTCAGGGCCTTCTGCCAGTACAAGGAGGAGATAGAGCAGATACACGGAGAGGGGACAATACCCGAAAGCACGCCGCGGGCACCGGCCGTGGCAGGCAAATCGGACGAATACTATACGATACAGATTCTTTCTGTCTCAAAGCCCCTTGCAAAAAATGCAAGGGATCTGAGGGGCCTTTCAGACTACAGTTACGTAAAATCGGGCAACGCCTACAAATATACCACAGGCCGCTACAGTTCCAGAAGCGAGGCGCAGAAAAACCTGCCGGCGGTAAGGAAACTCTTCAAGGGGGCCTTTGTTGTAAAGGTTAAAAACGGAAAAATAGAGATATGACAATATGGGAAAGCTAACTTTGAACAGAAGCCAGAAAATAGGGCTTTTCGTACTGATTGCACTTGTTGCACTTTACGCCTCCATCAAATTTCTCAAGGGAGAAGACCTCTTCAATTCCAGAAGGAGTTTCTGCACGGTGACCGGCTCGGTAGAGGGGCTGACTGTCACATCTCCGGTATATATAAGGGGGCTGAAGGTGGGCAGCATAGAAAAGATAGAATACAACATACAGACCGACAGTTTTGCAATCACCTTCAACGTAAAGTCTGAATATAAAGTGGCAGACAATTCCGTAGCAGAGATTTACAGTTCCGACATTCTCGGCGGAAAGTCGCTCAGGATAGCATTGGGAAACTCTACCGTGGCGGCAAAGGCGGGCGACACGCTGGAATGCAACACTGTCCCCGACATGATGTCGCTGCTGTCAAACGAGATAGGGCCGATGAAAGAGCAGGTGAGCACACTTCTGGGCAATATGAACACAGCCTTCTCGAACCTGAACGAAATATTGAATGAAGAGGCAAAGCAAGATATTGCAGCCTCACTGGCAAACCTCAACTCATCGTTGAAGAACCTGGAAGAGATAAGCGGCACCATAAACGACATCACTCCTCAGATAAAAGAGGTGGTGCAGAACATGGATTCCCTCTCTGCAAGCCTGAGCGGTTCGGCGCCCCGGCTGCACTCAATCATAGAGAATCTCGACAGGGTGAGCGAAGCCGTTGCCGAAGCGGACATTGAAGCTGCCGTCAAATCTGTCAGGGAGCTTGCAGAGAAGCTGCAGGACCCACAAGGCTCGGTCGGGAAACTGCTCTCTACAGACTCACTGCACAACTCGGTAGATTCGCTCGTAATGAATCTGAACAGTTTTGTTGAAAAGATGAGCGAGAACCCGAAAAAATTTATAAAAATTTCTGTTTTTTAAGAAAACCGCCTCCAGAGGCGCCACAAAGCGGAACAGGATTGAGTCTTATATATAACTATCTGGTTTTCAGTGATAAAAAATTCACAAAAAATATCATCTCTGATTTATAGTTCATTGTAATGTTTTGACAAAAAACAATAGTTTTTAAATTTTTTTATAAAAAAGTTTTCCATACTTTTGTTTCCACTTTTAACCGAACACTAACAAAAATCAGGCGGAACAAGTATGAAACAAACCGGACAGCACATAAATGTGTGGGAAGATTGTCTCTCCATAATAAGGGACAATATCCCCGAGGAGAGTTTCAAGACATGGTTCGAGCCTATAGAGGCCCTTTCTCTGGAAGGATCTACTCTAAGCATCAAGGTTCCGTCGGACTTTTTCAGGGAATATATTGAAGAGCACTACATAGATCTCATAGGCAAGACCCTCAAAAGAGTTATGGGCAAGGATGCCAGACTGCTCTACAACATAGCCATAAGCAACAGCACCATAAAACTGCCTCAGCACGAAAAGGTGGATTTGGAAAACAGGCTGAAAGACCCTTACAGGCAAAACAGTTTCATAAGCCCGTTTGTCATACCGGGGCTCCAGCAGATGAAGATAGACTCGAGGCTCAACCCCAACTATTCTTTCGAGAATTTCGTAGAGGGCGAGTGCAACAAGCTCGGCTACACGGCAGGCCTTGCAATAGCAAAAAAACCGGGCGGCACACCGTTCAATCCGCTCTTCATATATGGAGGCTCGGGGCTCGGCAAGACACATCTGGCACAGGCGATAGGCATAGCCATAAAGGAGAGCATGCCAAAGAACGTGGTTCTCTATGTAAGTGCCAACATATTCCAGACCCAGTACATGGATGCGGTAAACGTAAAGAACAAACTTACCGATTTTCTCAATTTCTACCGCTTCATAGACACGCTCATAATAGACGACGTGCATGAGTTTGCCGACAAGCCCGGCACTCAAAACGCCTTCTTCCAGATATTCAACCACCTGCATCAGAGCGGAAAGCAGATAATACTGACTTCCGACAAAGCTCCTGTGGAGATGACCGGTCTGGAGCAGAGGCTGCTTTCGAGATTCAAATGGGGGCTTTCTGTAGAACTTCTGCCGCCATCGTTTGAAACGAGGATTGAGATACTGAGGGCAAAGAGCATAAGGGACGGCATAGAACTGCCGAACGAAATACTGACCTACCTTGCATCCAACGTAACCGGAAATGTAAGGGAACTGGAGGGAACGCTCATCTCGCTGCTGGCCCATGCCACGCTGAGCAAGGAAACCATAACCCTCGATCTGGCAAAAAGCATGATAGACAGGATTGTCACTCCATGCAACAACGAAATTTCCATGGACGCAATAAGGGATACCACCTGCGACTATTTCAAAATCAGCAAGGAAGATCTTATTTCCAAGACAAGGAAGAGAGAAATTTCGCAAGCCCGCCAGATTGTAATGTATCTGGGAAGGAACCTTACAAAGAAATCGCTGGCGACCATAGGCTCATGCGTGGGCGGAAGAGACCATGCCACTGTGCTGCATGCATGCACTCAGGTTTCCAATCTCATGGAGACAGACAAGAGTTTCAAAAAGTATGTCGAAGAGATTGAAAGCCGTCTCAAGCCGCTGTAAACGGTGCATTTTAACGAAACTCCATAATCATGACCACAGAAAACATACTCAGTATCTTCAAGGAGATAATGAAGGTTCCGCGCGAGAGCGGGCATGAAGAGCAGATTATCGCATGGCTGCAGAACCGTGCAGCAGCACATAATCTGGAATGCAGGACCGACAAGGCCGGCAACGTACTTATAATACGCGAAGCCTCGAAAGGGTGCGAAAACTCTCCTACAATAATACTCCAAAGCCATTCCGACATGGTATGCGAAAAGAACGCAGGAGTCGAGCACGATTTTTCAAAAGATCCTATCGTCGCGGTAGAGGAAGACGGATGGCTGATTGCAAAAGAGACCACCCTTGGAGCAGACTGCGGAATAGGAATGGCGGCCCAGCTTGCCCTCCTCGAGGATGACAACCTGCAGCACGGGCGCATAGAGGCTCTCTTCACCACATCGGAGGAGACAGGGCTGACGGGAGCCAAATCACTTGAGAAGGACTTTATAAGCGGAAAGATTCTCATAAACCTGGACTCAGAAGATGAGGGCGAACTCTTTATAGGCTGCGCCGGAGGTGTTGACACCACGGCCGTATTCAAATACGGAACCGTTGCCGCAACCAAAGAGCACATCAAGGTGCTGTTCAGGGTATACGGCGCCGAAGGAGGCCACAGCGGAGACGACATAGACAAGAACAGGGCCAATGCAGTGAAGATTCTTGCACGTCTGCTGTATCAGATTATGGACAAGTGCAGCATTGAACTCTACGAAATAGAGGGCGGAAACAAAAAGAACGCCATCGCAAGAGAGGCCTATGCGGCAATAGGATTCAGCCGCAAGGAGATGGGCAGAGTCATGAAGATATACAGGGAGAACGTTGCCGCAACCAAAGCCGAATTCGCTCTAAGCGACAGGAATGTGGAAATATCTGCCGAACGCATAGGCGTAGAGGATATGAAAAGCGGAAAGATGCTTAACGAACCCAAAAAGGCGATAGACGGCAACACGGCCGCACTGCTTGTATATGCGCTCAACGCCGCGCCTCACGGGGTGCTGGCCATGAGCAACCAGATAAAGGGGCTTGTGGAGACATCAACCAATCTGGCCTCGGTAAAGATGATGCCCGGACAGAAGATTGCCGTAGGCACAAGCCAGAGAAGTTCGCTTGCAAGCAGTTGCAACTATGCGGCACAGCAGGTAGAGGCATGCTTCGCACTTGCCGGAGCATCTGTAAGGCATTTGAACGAATATCCCGGATGGCAGCCCAAAATGGATTCGCACGTTGTGGAGGTAACCCGCAATGCCTACAGAAAACTTTTCGGAAAAGAGCCTGTGGTAAGAGCCATCCATGCGGGGCTCGAATGCGGCCTGTTCCTCGACAAATATCCGGAACTGGACATGATTTCGTTCGGTCCCACCCTCAGGAAGGTGCATGCCCCGGGCGAGAGGCTCGAACTTGCTTCACTCGACAAGTTCCGCATGCTTTTGGAACAGGTAATAACAGACCTTAAATAGAGTTACGATGGAGACTATCATTGCGCCGTCGCTTCTTTCGGCAGATTTCGGCAATCTTGCACGCGATGTGGAGATGGTAAACCGCTCCGATGCGGGCTGGTTTCATCTCGATATTATGGACGGGGTGTTCGTGCCAAACATCTCATACGGCTTTCCGGTAGTCAAGGCCATGGCAAGGCAGGCCAGAAAGCCTTTGGACGCACACCTTATGATTGTGGAGCCGGACCGTTACCTTGCCCCCTTCAAGGAGGCCGGGGTGGAGTGGCTGAGCGTGCATTATGAAGCCTGCCCGCATCTGCACAGGACAGTACAGCATATCCACGACCTTGGAATGAAGGCCGGAGTCGCACTCAACCCCCATACAGGCATAACTCTCCTGGAGGATATTCTCTGCGATCTGGATTATGTGGTGGTAATGTCTGTAAACCCCGGATTCGGCGGGCAATCCTTCATAGAACATTCTCTTTACAAGCTTTCACGACTCAAGGAGATGTGCCTTCGCAAGGGTGCCAAAGCCCTGATAGAGATAGACGGAGGCGTAAATGCAGAAAATGCCGGGTCGCTTGCCAAGGCCGGTGCAGACATTCTCGTTGCCGGCAGCGCAGTATTCAAGGCAGATTCTCCCGAGCGGATGATAACGGAGATCCTCTCCGCAGCCCAAAGCGCCGGGAAGGCTGTCAGATAACATATTTGAGTTCCTTGAAGGAGAAAGAGGCGGTTGAACCGTCGCGCAACTGAAGTACAAGACAGGCCAGCGAGTCTATACCGACTATCCTGGCCTCAATTTTTTTCTCCTCGCCGCCGCGGCAGTCTATATAGTCGAACCACTCCCCTTTTCTGTACAGACGCGAAAGGAACTCCTTTTCAAGAATATGGCATGCGCCGGCCCTGGCCAGGTTGTAACAACTGCAGAATATGGAGAGAAACTGCATGAGTTCCTCCCTTCTGTCGTAGGGCTCCTTCCTCCCGGTTTCAAGAATCAGGGAAGTGGGATTGGGCAGTGAACTGTCGAACTCCTTCTGGTTAATGTTTATGCCTATTCCCGAAACGCTGACTGACAGATTGTCACCGCACAGAGTATGCTCTATGAGCATCCCGCAAATTTTCCTGTCTGAAACATAAATATCGTTGGGCCACTTTATCTTTACGGAGAGTCCTTTGGTTTCCAGATATTTTGCAACAGAAAGAGCCGAGACCTCGGAAATGACGAACTGCTGCCTGGCCTTTAGAAAACCGGGGCGCATAAGTATTGTAAACATAAGGTTTTCGGCCTTGGCGCTCTCCCACCTGTTTCCTCTCTGACCTCTTCCCGCGCTCTGATAATCTGCAATATAAACCGACAGGTCAGGTGCCGTATCCATATTCCTCGATGCCACGTTCATTGTAGAGTCTACACTCTCATACCAATTCAATGTCAACTTCTCTTCCACTTCCTGTTGTTCTTCTCATCCTCTTTATAGCCTAATATTCAACCCGACAGTAAATCAGGGGCTCCAAAGTTACAAAATATTTGTCAAAACACCTTGTCTCCAACAAATATCTGAAATTGCAGCGCAATCACCTTTCGGCTTTAGGCTATGTTCGGTTGTGCTCCACTTCATTCCGCACAACCGCAGATACGGTAGCACCTCGGCATAGCAAAAGGTGAACCATGCAATATTCTATTTGGAGATATATGCGTGCCTTACGGCACTCACAGTTGTTCGAAGCCTGTACTGTCTGCATACAAGTTTGTCTTTTACTTTCGGCTTTAGGCTATGTTCGGTTGCGCTCCATTTCATTCCGCACAACCGCAGATACGGTAGCACCTCGGCATAGCAAAAGGTGAGCCATGCACAATATCCTATTTGGAGATATATGCGTGCCTGCCGGCACTCACAGTTGTTCGAAGCCCCCGCTATTGCAAACAAGTTTGCATCGCATGGGCTTCGAACAACTGCCACTCCGTTTTATATATCTCCAAATAGGGTGATTGTAAAAAATTTTTGCTCTGCTCTCGGTTTCTGTGTATGTTTGCACATTATTTGCAGTGGTGAAGTGCCACGCGGAAGCGGAAGTTATTAATATTTAAATATTTTTATTGTGCCTAAAAAAATAAGGAAAGAGACCGACACAGACATTCTCGAGGTAAAGACCATTGCAGAGGCAATGCTCGAGAAGAACGGAAAAGAGGTATGCTCCCTGAATCTTAAATCTATAGGGACAAGTATCTGCGATTACTTTGTAATCTGCAACGCAGACTCGGGCACCAATGTGCTCTCGATTGCAGACAACGTTGAAGAGCGCATGCTTGAAAAGTGCAACAGAAAGGTTGTAAGGATGCAGGGGCGCGAAAATGCATTCTGGATAATCCTCGACTATACAAACATAGTGGTGCATATTTTCCAGACCGAATACCGCCGGTTCTACAGACTGGAGGACTTGTGGGCGGATGCACAGATAACCGAATACAGCGAGCAGCAGTAACTAATTTAAGAAAGAATAATGCAGACACAACCTAATAACAACGGGAATTCCAACAGGAACAGAAGACCCAAGAGATTCAGCGTATTTTGGATATATGCCCCGTTGCTCATATTTTTGGCCTACATGTGGTTTGGCGGATACAAAGGCGGCAAACCGATAGAGACTGACTGGACAAAGGTAAAGGAGCAGATGATAGAGGCCGGAGACGTGGAGGCCATTACATTCATTACCAATACCGGCCGCGGCGAGGTCACAATCAGAAAAGACAGCCTCAAGAAATATCAGAGCTATTTCGGGAACAATGAGCCCCTTGCCAACGTAGCCCACTTCTGGTTCCAGATGGGCCCGAATTTCGATTCCGACAAAGAACTGGGAGAGATCCGCAGTTCCCTGCCGCAAGAGAAGAGGTTCGACATAAAGAACAGAGAGCAGAAAAATTATCTAGGCATCCTTGACTGGCTGCTCTTCCCCATCCTTCTGCTGCTTCTGTGGTTCTTCATGATAAGGAGAATGTCCAGAAACATGGGCGGAGGCGCTGCCGGAGGCGGCATATTCAACGTAGGCAAGTCTCAGGCAAAGGTCTTTGACAAGGGCTCCACTCCAAAGGTCACCTTCAAGGATGTGGCCGGGCTGGAAGAGGCCAAAGTGGAGGTTATGGAGATTGTAGACTTTCTAAAGAATCCCAAGAAATATACCACCCTTGGAGGAAAAATTCCAAAAGGGGCATTGCTGGTAGGCCCTCCGGGCACAGGAAAGACCCTTCTGGCAAAGGCAGTTGCAGGAGAAGCAGATGTGCCTTTCTTCTCCATATCGGGCTCCGATTTTGTGGAGATGTTCGTTGGAGTGGGCGCTTCAAGGGTAAGAGACCTTTTCAAGCAGGCAAAGGAAAAAGCCCCGTGCATAGTGTTCATAGACGAGATTGACGCCGTTGGCCGTGCAAGAAGCAAAAACGCCGGATTCTCATCTAACGACGAGCGGGAAAACACGCTTAACCAGCTCCTTACCGAAATGGACGGCTTTGGAACCAATTCAGGCGTTATA
The DNA here is from genome assembly GCA_949300025.1 of uncultured bacterium. Classification (GTDB taxonomy): domain Bacteria; phylum Bacteroidota; class Bacteroidia; order Bacteroidales; family UBA932; genus Egerieousia. The sequence continues at coordinate 82,869 of CASGCS010000005.1, forward strand.
GTGCTGGCTGCAACCAACAGGGCCGACATTCTTGACAAGGCGCTCATGCGTGCCGGCCGTTTCGACAGACAGATAAACGTAGATCTTCCCGAACTCAAGGAGCGCGAGGAGATATTTGAAGTGCACCTGAAGAACCTCAAGCTTGCAAAGGATTTTGACAAGACATTCCTTGCAAAGCAGACTCCCGGATTCTCAGGGGCCGACATAGCCAACGTATGCAACGAGGCGGCCCTGATTGCCGCGCGCAGAAACAAGGAGTATGTAGACAAACAGGATTTCCTCGATGCGGTTGACAGAATCGTGGGAGGTCTGGAGAAGAGAAGCAAGATAATAACCCCGCAGGAAAAGCGTACGATTGCATTCCACGAAGCCGGACATGCGACAGTCAGCTGGATTCTTCCTAACGCGAACCCGTTGCTGAAAGTTACAATTATCCCGCGCGGCAAGGCTCTTGGAGCCGCATGGTATCTGCCCGAGGAGAGACAGATTACCACGACAGAGCAGATGATGGACGAAATGGCTGCCACCATGGGAGGCAGGGCTGCCGAAGAACTGGTCAACGGGAAAATATCCACCGGCGCCCTGAGCGATTTGGAAAAGGTCACCAAGCAGGCCTATGCAATGGTAAGCTACTTTGGAATGAGCAAGGCTGTGGGCAACCTCTCCTTCTATGACTCGCAGGATTCCGGCTACAATTTCAGCAAACCTTACAGCGAAAAGACTGCCGAACTTATAGACAAGGAAGCCAAGGCGTTAATAGACAGTGCACACGACAAGGCCCTGGAGATACTCAAACAGTACAGGCCTCAGTTTACCGAACTGGCGGAACTTCTGCTCTCACGCGAAGTCATATTCACCGAGGATCTGGAAAAGATATTCGGCCCGCGCGCAAAGAACGGCAGCGAAGAGTCTCAGTCTGGTGAAAGTACCGGAGAATAAGAGAAAAAATGAAAAATTTTATAATAAGAAGCATCAGCGGCATAGCGTTTACCGCGATAATAATTCTGGCCATACTGGCCGGACCGCTATGGTACGCCCTGCTTTTCTTCATTATAATTGCCATAATGGCAAACGAATATCTCAACCTTACGATAGGCAGCAAGAAGAGCGTTACAAAGGCTCTGGCCGTTACCGCGGCCCTGAGCCTTTTTACAACCTCTTTTCTGATAGAATATTCCGGAATTTCCTACCGCTACCTGCTGCTATGCATGATACCTCTTTTTGCAATATTCATCACCAACCTGTACAGCAAAGAGTACAACGTGCATACCTTTACAAAAGAGAGCAGGGTAAACAACGGCTACGAAATGTTCCCGTTTGCCATAGCGGCGGTAATCTATACGGCCCTGCCGTTTTCCTGCTGCAACCTTATAATTTTCGATTCTGAGGGCAACTATTCCGCCTATATGCTGCTCTTCATGTTCATAGTGCTATGGATGAACGATGTGGGAGCTTACTGTATAGGAAGCGCTTTCGGACAAAAAGGTGACGGAAAACGGGGCAGGCTCTTCCCCTCCATCTCCCCGAAGAAATCGTGGGCAGGCTTTTTCGGAGGGCTTGCATGCTGCATAATAGCAGCCGTAACGATGAGTTATATAGATATTTTTGAAATAAGTACAACAAAAGCCATCGTTCTTGGAATAATAATTTGTATCTTTGGCGTTTGGGGCGATTTGACCGAATCTCAACTTAAACGGAACTTCGGAGTCAAGGACTCAGGCAGGATAATGCCCGGCCACGGAGGAATGTTAGACAGATTCGATGCAGCGTTGCTGGCTTTTCCCGCAGTCGTCATTTTTTCGCTCCTTTTTTGAAATTAACCTAACCAACACTTGACCATGCGGATACACAAAGAGGGCTACGGCATCATTTTGAAGGCATTTATTCTTATTGCGGCGATAGTGCTGCTTCTGTGCTGCATATTCGGATGGGGAATAGCTGCAGGAATAGCCATAGCATGGGGAGTGCTCACCCTTCTCTTCATAATAAGATTCTTCAGATGCCCGAAGAGGGTCGCACTCATAGATGAAGAACTTGTAATTGCACCTGCCGACGGAAAGATTGTAATAGTAGACAGACGGTTTGAAAACGAATACCTCAAACGCGAATGCATACAGGTGTCTATCTTTATGAGCATTTTTAACGTACATGTGAACTACTATCCTGTAGGAGGCGTTGTCAAATACTACAAGTACCATCCGGGAAACTATATCATAGCCAACCATCCCAAGGCTTCGGAGAAGAACGAAAGAACATCCATCGCGGTTGAGACAAGTTCGGGAACGATTCTCCTTTTCCGCCAGATTGCAGGATATATCGCCCGAAGGATAGTATGCTATGCAAAGGAAGAGAAAAGAGCCAACCAGTGCGACCAGGTCGGTTTCATAAAGTTCGGTTCAAGGGTCGACATCTTCCTGCCGGTAGATTCGCAGATTATGGTCAAGACCGGCGACTGCGTTTCAGCCTGCCAGACAGTAATAGCAAAACTGCCGAAATAGCGGCGAGAATACACACAAAGGGAGCCGCGCTGTTCTCTTCCCTCCCGCTCCAGTCTGGTATGTTGTCTCCATTTCCATCCTTGAGATATTCGGCAAAAGCCTTCCACCCCTTTACGGGCAGGACCTTGAACGGAGCCTTGTTTGCCGCACTGTCCAGAGGAGTCACGCTCAGCAGCCCAAACGAGGAACTTTTGACAATACCCAGCAGGTTGGCCGTATAGAGGTCTGCCACCATGGGATAAAGTGCATTCTTATCCAGTTTTTCGCCGTAGACCCAGACATCCGTAACCCGCGTAAATGGAATGGAATAACGGTTCCATGTATAGTTTACTCCGGCAAAAAAAAGATGCTCGTCTTCCATGCCCGAACTTGCCACCGATGCATTTAGTTCACACAAGTCTCTTATATCCTTTCCCCTGACATAGGCATAGACCAAGGGAGTGCCGTAACTGCCGTCATCTGCCCTGCCGAGCGGAAGCACCTTGAAAACATCGCTGTAAGTCTGCGCACCTGCACTCATACAGCCCCGCACCATTCCATACGGAACTACTGCGACAGGTCTCTCCCCTATATACTTTTCCGCCGCTGTGGCATAACTTTCCGCAATGCAGCGTGCAGGTTCCAGATCATGCTCCAGAACCGCAACCGTATCGAATATTCCAAGCCCGTCGTACTGCCTGAAAAGATGCTCCACTTCTGTACGAGATGAATCCAGCCAGGAGGCAAACTCAGCACTTTCAGCAGAATACGCCCCGCTCTTTTCAATGGGAGAGAGAGCGTAAAAAGCAACCGAGTCTCCTTCAAGGAGAAGTTTCCCCGAATAGCGGCCGCCATAACCCGAAGCCACTATAACGGTATTGTTTACAATTACCGGTGAAAAGAGGGCCTCATGGTCGTGGCCGCTCACTATAACGTCTATTTCAGGAACAGCCGCCGCAAGGGCGCCGTCTTCACTTTTCGCTCTGAGTTTCCGCTCGTTTTTTGCGCCTGCCTCAATCCGTTTCCCATCGGCCCACATGGTTCCTGAATGCGAAAGGGCGATTATATAATCGGGTTTCTCGAGAGAGAGCAGCTTGTCGCATACCCTTCTTGCCGCATCAACGGCATCTTCCCTTACAAGAAAACCGTTGTCTGCAATACATGAGAAGGCATCCTCTCCAAGAAGCCCGAATACGGCAATTCTAACCCCTTCCCGTTCGAATATGAGATACTCGCTGTTATGGATTCTGAAAAGGGAATCCTGCCTTGGATCTGCAAGGGCAATGTTGGCCACTGTCAGCCGGCAGAGTTTTCCCGCATGGGAAGAATCTGCAACGGAGAGCATCTTCAACCAGGCTTCGGGGCCAAAGTCGAAGTCGTGGTTGCCAACAGTAAAGGCGTCATACCCCATTTTGCCCAATGCTGTAAGTTCAAAGGCCGAACTGCTGTAAAGAGTATGGAATACCGAACCCATTGCAATATCGCCGGCATCCAGGGCAATGAAGGGCATCTCCTTCTCCATTGCAGCCGCGCGCTCAGCCTCAACTCTCTCGTATAGAGCCCGATAGTCTCCCAAAGAGTGAATGTCGCCGGTAAAGAAAATCTCCAGACGCCTCTCCCCGCCGCCATAGAGATAAAGTGTCGCAAAGAGAGCAAAAATGAGCAGTACAGACTTTTTCATAGATAACGGGCCATCCGGGATGCCATCTCCGCAGCCTTTTCACCGGCCGTAACTGCATACCGCTCCGAATTGTCGGCAAAGATGATTCCTCTCGACGAGTTCACAAGCAGTCCGCATCTTGAATTCAGGCCATACTTTGCAACTTCGTCTACGCTTCCTCCCTGCGCTCCCACTCCAGGTACAAGGAAAAAGTTATCGGGACAATACTCCCTTATCTGAGCCAGTTTTTCGGGACGGGTCGCACCCACCACAAACATTATGTTATCCTTGTCACCCCACTTCATGGCCTCTGTAATGACACGCTTGTAAAGAGGCTCTCCGGTCTGCATGTTGGAGAGTTCAAAATCCTCCGCGCTTTTGTTTGAGGTAAGGGCAAGAATTACAGACCACTTGCCCTTATACTCCAGAAACGGCCCTACTGAATCGTACCCCATGTAGGGAGCAAGCGTAACGGCATCGAAATTCATCTTCTCAAAAAAGGCCCTGGCATAGCGTTTTGCAGTATTGCCTATGTCGCTCCTCTTGGCATCTGCAATGATGAATATGTCGGGATAGTTTTTTCTGAGGAATTCCACCGTCATCTCCAGCTGGTGCAGCCCCTGGTTTCCTTCCGCTTCATAAAAGGCCAGGTTGGGTTTGTATGCCACTGCATATTTTGCCGTAGCGTTGATTATGGCCTTGTTGAATTCGAAAATCGGATATTGTACATGTCTGAGAAGCTGCGGAAAAAGTGCGGGATCTGAATCCAGCCCCACACAAAGGAAACTCTTTTTCCGCTTTATCTGTCTGTATAATTCTTCGCTGTTCATTACCGCCTCCTGTTATTCATTATAGTATTTGTAGAAAAGAGCTATGGCCTCCATACCCCTGAAAAGCTGCGAAAGCAGATAACTCTCATTTGGAGAATGGATAGTATCACGCTCCAGGCCGAATCCCATAAGCAGCGGATTCACTCCCAGAATCCTCTGCATATCAGCCAGGATGGGAATGCTGCCGCCTCCCCTGGCCGGGACAGGCTCCACGCCGTAAACCTCTGCAATAGCTTTTGATGCCGCCCTGTATGCCGGCGACGATATGGGAATAAGGAAACCGTTTCCGCCATGGAACGGTGTAACCCTTACCTTCACGCCTTTCGGGGCCAGAGAGAGGAAATGGGCCTTGAACAGTTCTGCAATCTCGTTGCAGTCCTGGTCCGGAACAAGCCTCATGGAAATCTTCGCATGCACCACAGAGGGCAGCACTGTCTTTGCCCCCTCTCCCGTATATCCTCCCCATATACCGTTTACGTCAAGGCTCGGACGGATTCCTATCCGCTCAAGTGTGGAATAACCTTCCTCCCCGGAAAGTTCTTCCACCCCTATAGAGTTCATGAACTCATCCTTGTCGAAAGGAGCGCGCGAGAGCATCTCCCTATCCTGCGGTGCAAGTTCAACCACTTTGTCGTAAAAGCCCTTTACGGTAATCCTGCCGCTGTTGTCTGTAAGAGAACTTATCATTCTGCAAAGCACATTGAGCGGATTCAGGACAGCCCCGCCGTAATGGCCGGAATGCAGGTCCTTGTCCGGTCCTGTAACCTCCACTTCGAGATATGCCAGACCGCGCATGCCGCAGTTTATGGAGGGTAGTTTTTCAGAAATCATAGTGGTGTCTGAAACCAGTATAAGGTCGCAGGAGAGCATCTGCCTGTGCTCCTCCACCCATTTTGCAAGGCTGGGCGAGCCTATCTCCTCCTCTCCCTCGAAGACAAACTTCACATTGTGCCTTAGTTTCTTCTCCCTTACCAGATATTCAAAAGCCTTTATATGCATAAAGAGCTGCCCTTTGTCGTCATTCGCTCCGCGGGCATAGATTGCCCCGTCTCTTATCTGCGGTTCAAAAGGCGCGCTCTTCCACAACTCCAAAGGGTCTACAGGCTGCACGTCATAGTGGCCGTAGACCAGTACCGCAGGCTGAGAAGGGTCTGTAATCTTCTCGCCGTAGACCACCGGGTGGCCTTCGGTCCTGCAGACTTCCGCCCTGTCGGCGCCGGCTTCGAGCAGCAGATCCGCCAAAGCGGCGGCACACCGTTCCATGTCGGCGGCATTGGCCGATGAAGAACTTATCGAAGGTATTCTCAGCAAAGAGAAAAGCTCCTCCAGAAAACGCTCCCTGTTTTTTTCTATATAGGCTTTCATATCTCAAACGATTATTGTCTTGTAAACTTTCTGCGCTTTATCTCCTCCACATCCGCTATTGTAATGCGCTTGACACTTCCCTTGGGCGGAATGTCATACATTGCCTCCACCATTATCTCCTCGCAGATGGAACGAAGGCCGCGGGCTCCCAGTCCGTACTCCAGGGCCGTATCCACGATAAACTCCAGGACAGGCCTGTCTATCTCCAGTTTTACATCGTCCATTGCAAAGAGTTTCCTGTACTGCTTGATTATGGCATTTTTCGGCTTGACCAGTATATCTAGCATGGCCTCTTTGGAGAGAGGATGCAGATAGGTCACCACAGGCATTCTGCCCACAATTTCAGGAATAAGCCCGTATGCCTTCAGGTCCTGGGAAGTGATATATTTGAGCAGGTCGTCATTCTCTATCACGCTTCTGTTTTTCTGTGCACCGTAACCTACGACCTGTGTGTTTATGCGCTGCGCTATCTTCTTTTCTATACCGTCGAAAGCGCCTCCGCATATAAAGAGAATGTTGGTTGTATCTACCGGGATAAGCTTCTGCTCGGGATGTTTGCGCCCGCCCTGGGGAGGAACGTTCACTATACTGCCCTCGAGCAGTTTCAGCAGAGCCTGCTGCACACCCTCTCCCGAAACGTCACGCGTTATGGAAGGATTGTCTCCCTTGCGCGCAATCTTGTCCACCTCGTCTATGAAGACAATCCCCCTCTGGGCCAGTTCCACATTGTAGTCTGTCTCCTGCAGCAGGCGTGAGAGGATACTTTCCACATCTTCGCCCACATAACCGGCTTCGGTGAGGACTGTGGCGTCCACTATTACGAAAGGGACATTCAGAAGCCTGGCAATGCTCCTTGCCAGCAGGGTCTTTCCGGTACCTGTGGGGCCGACCAGGAGAATATTCGATTTTTCAAGTTCGACATCATCTTTTTTCTGCCTCTTGTGCCCCTCGTGCTTCAAGGCATCGTTTATCCTCTTGTAATGGTTGTATACCGCCACCGAAAGATATTTCTTTGCCTCGTCCTGTTCTATTACGTACTCGTCGAGAAAAGCTTTGATTTCCTTTGGCTTGATAAGTTGAAGTTCCTGAATTTCAGATTTATGGACAGACGCATAAAACTCCTTCACATATTCGCTTGCCCTGGTGGCGCATTCGTCGCAGATATATCCCGAATAACCCGAAATCAGAAAATTCACATCACTCTCGTCTCTGCCGCAAAACGAACAGACACGCTTTTTTTCTTTTTCATTTGCCATCTTCCTCTACTCTACTTGTTTCCTGTTAAGATTTCATCTATCATGCCATATTTTTTGGCCTCTTTGGCTGTCATCCAATAATCTCTGTCGGCATCCTTTTCAATTTTCTCGATACTTTTTCCGGAATGTGTGGAAATTATTTCGTAAAGCTCCTTTTTGAGTTTCAGAATTTCCCGGGCCGTTATCTCAATATCCGACGCCTGGCCTTCCGCGCCGCCTATAGGCTGGTGAATCATAACCCTCGAATGGGGAAGCGCACTGCGCTTGCCTTTTGCACCGGCAGTCAGAAGCACCGATGCCATTGAAGCCGCCAGGCCTGTACATATTGTCGCCACGTCTGAATTGACCAGCTGCATGGTATCATAGATGCCAAGACCTGCATAGACAGAGCCTCCGGGGGAATTTATATAAAGCTGTATGTCTGCTTTTGAATCTGTAGAGTCCAAAAACAGCAGCTGTGCCTGTATTATATTGGCGACATCGTCTGAAATGGGAACACCCAGAAAGATGATTCTGTCCATCATCAATCTTGAAAAGACATCCATAACCGCTATGTTCATCTGTCTCTCCTCAATAATCGAAGGATTTATATAGGCCGCCTGCATGGAGGAGAACCTGTGAAGCGAAAGGGAGCTTATTCCCAAATGTCCTGTCGCATATTTTTCGAATTCGCTTGCCATAATCAAATATTTAAAGTGAAATTACAAAGATACTAAGAAACCAAAAGCCAAGGAAATTTATTTGCCCGCCGGACAGTCATAAAACGCATCAGAAAAAAGCGTGGAGAGTGCCCGGAACAAACCGGAACCACCCTCCACGTTCTCTGTAACTGCCGTTGCCGGCAGGCCGCTAATTGTTCATTTTCTGCAAATCTTCAATAGAAATGGGCTTCTGCTCCACGGTAACCACACCCTTTACATAATCGAGCACCTTCTCCTCCTCGGTCCTTTCATAGATTCTCCTGCCCTCCTGTTCATTGCTCATGACAGATTGTGCATACTGCTCCAACTGTTCTTCGGGAACATCGTTGAATCCGTACATTGCAAACTGCAACGCGGCAACCTTCTTTGCCTCGGCAACAAGGTCCTCTTTCCTTATCTCAATCTTCTGCTCCCTTACAATGTACTGGCGAATAAGCTGCCAGCGGAAATCCTTGAGGAACACGGCAAAGTCCTTCTCTATCTCCTCCATTGTAAACTTGCCTTCGTTAATGGTGTAAAGCCACCTCTTGAGAAAATCCTCGGGCAGTTTGATGTCGCACTTCTTTATGAGATAGTCGCGTGTATCAAGCATGAAACGGTAATCACTCTCGCGCTTGTAGTCTGCCTCTATACGCTCCTGTATCTTTGCATCGAAGCCCGCCTCATCCTTTACCACATCCTTGCCGAAAAGCCTGTCGTAAAGGTCCTGATTCTGCTCGGCCTCTACAAAGGTCTTTATCTCCTTTATGGTAACCTTGTAATTGGGATCTATATCCTTGAGGTCCTCTTTCTTGATTTTGAGAAGAGCAGCCCTGTCTGTCTCATTTACAAAAGTCTTGTTTACGTCTATATCAAAACTGCTGCCAACCTTCTTGCCTATGAATTTCTTCTTGACAGTCTTGTTTTTGATACTCTTGAGGGAAATGTAAGTACCCTCGATTACGGTACCGTTCTGCTCGAGGTCGGCAATCAGGAAATCATCCTCGCCGGAAACCTCCGCATCTGCCAGCTTTCCAAACTGGCGGAGCATGTTCGATTTGTAGTTCTGCCTTGCCTCGTCTGAAACCTCCACCTGATAAGAGACAAGCTTGTCATCCTTTGAAAGCTGCAATTTGATTTCAGGTACCAGAGCCACGTCAAAGACAAATTCATACGTAGTGTCTTTCTCCCAGTCAATAGGCTTTTGCAGCTGTTCGTTGGGAAGGGGCTCGCCCAGCACGTTCAGCTTGTTTTCAGAAATGTAGTTGTTTATAGAATCTGAAATCAGGCTGTTTACACTCTCGGCCAGAGCCGTTGTACCATGCATCTTCTCGATAAGCGACATGGGGGCCATTCCCTTGCGGAACCCTCTGATATCCGCTTTTCTGCGATACTCGTTCAAAGATTTCTTTACTTTTTCAGCACAATCAGCCTTCTCAATTGTCAAGTTCAACTGAAAAGTCAAATCGTCTACCTGTTTTTTCTCAATTTTCATATAGTCAGTATAATTTATAATCACCGGAGAGGGAAGGCATTTCACCTCCACAGAATTTAGAGCCTGCAAAATTAATAAATCAGAGCCAATTCACAAAATTTGCGGCGGCACTTTCGCCCATTTTTATTTGAAAATCGATTTTTTTAAGTATTTTTGCACTTCATTTTTGCAATGCGGGCGTGGCGTAATTGGTAGCCGCGCTAGACTTAGGATCTAGTGTCGTACGACGTGGGGGTTCGAGTCCCTTCGCCCGCACAAAAAGGCAGCAGGGCAATCGGTTCAGGCTGCCTTTTTCGCTTTATACCCCTCCTGCCTTAAGTTGTTTCCTGATAAATCTTCCGGCAAATGATATTCCTGTTCCTGCCAGCCAAAAGGCAAGCGGCATCTGAACGCAGGAGCAGGCAGGCGCGAAAGGGGCAAAACACTGAACAAACGCATGTTACAGCGGTTACAACAGGAATGGCCACGGTTCAGATGCAGCCAGAATCCAGCGCATCCGAACCTGGGAAAAACAGAACACACACCGTTCAATTCATTGAACACATGCAAGATACGGCATCTTTACCGAAAACACACATGGTTCAGATGCTTCAACGGCGCCAATGGCAAATGTGCCGCAGAAAGCGCTCCTGACGGGGTATGGCAGAAATGGCTATGCAAAAGCCCAATGCATCTGAACGCAGGAGCAGGCAGGCGCGAAAGGGGCAATACACTGAACAAACGTATGTTACGGCGGTTAAAACAGGAATGGCCAGGTTCAGATGCTGCCAGAATCCAGTGCATCCGAACCTGGGAAAAACAGAACACACACCGCTCAATTCATTGAACACATGAAAGATATGGCATCTTTACCGAAAATGCGCACGGTTCAGATGCTTCAACGGCTGAAAAGGCAAATGTGCCGCAGAAAGCACTCCTGACGGGGTATGGCAGAAATGGCTATGCAAAAGCCCAATGCATCTGAACGCAGGAGCAGGCAGGCGCGAAAGGGGTAAAGCGCTGAGCAAACACATGTTACTGCGGTTACAACAGGAATGGCCGCGGTTCAGATGCAGCCAGAATCCAGTGCATCTGAACCTGAAAAAAACAGAACACACACCGCTCAATTCATTGAACACATGAAAGATACGGCATCTTTACCAAAAATGCGCACGGTTCAGATGCTTCATCGGTGCCATCGGCGCCAAAGGCAAATGTACCGCAGAAAGCACTTCTGACGGGGTATGGCAGAAATGGCTATGCAAAAGCCCAATGCATCTGAACGAAGGAGCAGGCAGGCGCGAAAGGGGCAAGACACTGAACAAACGTATGTTACGGCGGTTAAAACAGGAATGGCCAGGTTCAGATGCTTCAACGGCGCCAATGGCAAATGTGCCGCAGAAAGCACTCCTGACGGCGTATGGCAGAAATGGCTATGCAAAAGCCCAATGCATCTGAACGCAGGAGCAGGCAGGCGCGAAAGGGGCAAGACGCTGAGCAAATGCATGTTACGGCGGTTACAACAGGAATGGTCACGGTTCAGATGCAGCCAAAATCCAGTGCATCTGAACCTGGAAAAAACAAAACACACACCATGCAATTCATTGGACACATGCAAGATACGGCATCTTTACCGAAAATGCGCACGGTTCAGATGCTTCAACGGCGCCAATGGCAAATGTGCCGCAGAAAGCGCTCCTGACGGGGTATGGCAGAAATGGCTATGCAAAAGCCCAATGCATCTGAACGCAGGAGCAGGCAGGCGCAAAAGGGGCAAGACACTGAGCAAACGCATGTTACAGCGGTTACGACAGGAATGGCCGCGGTTCAGATGCAGCCAAAATCCAGTGCATCTGAACCTGGAAAAAACAAAACACACACCATGCAATTCATTGGACACATGCAAGATACGGCATCTTTACCGAAAACACACACGGTTCAGATGCCAATGAATCAGAATAAAACAGAGAAGAGAATAACAAACCAAGCGGCCTGCCATGCGAAAAAGAACTCAGGGGAGTGACGGAAGCCATGAAAACAGTTCTTATAACTGTCGGTATACTGTAATATTGAAAGAAAAGATCCGATTTAGTAACTTCGCAGGCAAGATACAACAAACGCATAAAATCACAACCTAATGAAACGTATTATATTTCTGCTGGTTGCCGCCATGACAACACTCGCGGCCACAGCGCAGCAGTCTCCCAATTACGAACTTGCCGCAAGATTTTCGGCAAAGAAGATAAACCAGATGGTCCACTCCACAAAAGTTTCCCCGAAGTGGTTTCTCAATTCAGACAGATTCTGGTATAAATGGGAAGACTCCAATGGCACGCGATATTATATTGTAGATGCCGCCAGCGGCAGGAAAAGCGAGGTTTTCGACATGGACAGGCTCGCAATGCAGATTACCGAGATTGTAAAAGACCCTTTCGACGCCCAGCACCTTCCGCTGCAGAATCTCAAACTGAAAGAAGACAAGGCATTTACCTTTGAGATAAAAAGCACTCTTCCGGAGAAGGATTCGGCAAGGATAAAGAGGTGGGGAGAGAAAAAGGTATTCAGTTTCTCATACGACATTGCCTCCGGGAAACTCACCGACATAACCGGCAACGAACAGGATGAGAGATACCCTTCATGGACAAACGTATCGCCCGACGGAAAAATCGGGATCTTTGCAAAGAACGCCAACCTCTACTGGATGGATGCCGAAAATATGGCGAAAGCCGCCAAGGATGAAAAAGACAGCACCATAATAGAACATCAGATAACCACAGACGGCACAAAGGATTTCGGCTGGGGAGCAGACAGTTATATGGGATGGGAATGGCAAGACAGCACAAAGCGCTATTTTCCTTATACCGTAGTATGGTCTCCAGACTCAAGACATTTTGCTGCAATGAAGTTCGACATGAGCGGGATACGGGAACTTTGGGTGATAAACTCGCTGAGCAGCCCGCGTCCCACATTGAAAAGCTACAAATACCAGATGCCCGGAGAACCAGGACCCAAAGAGTATCTTTACATATTCTCCGCAGAGGACATGAGCAAAAGGCATATCAAGACAGAAGCGTTCAAGGACCAGAGCATAGAAATTGAAACAGCCCCTGCCACGCGGGAAGACGAATACACAGAATTCTATTGCAACAAATGGCTTGGCGACAACGAAAACTTCTACCTTACACGCACAAGCAGAGACATAAAAAGAGTAGACATCTGCAGGGTTGCGATAAACGGAGATTCCACGGAAACTGTAATTGCCGAGAGAATGAACACTTATGTTGAGACCAGGCCCTTGAGAACCGTAAACGGAGGCAGCCAGATAATCCACTGGTCTGAACGCAACGGCTGGGCAAACCTCTATCTGTACAATTCCAACGGAACTCTGGCCAACAAAATCGTGGAAGGGCCATTCCATGTAGAGAATGTACTGGCCGTGAACGACGAGCAGGATTACCTGATTTTCAGCGCATGCGGATACGACAAGTCTGAAAACCCATATCAGATGCATACCTTCAGGGTAGATTTCGACGGAAGCAACCTCAAACAGATAGACATGCCTGACATGGACGTAGCCGCCATGGCCGATGACAGGGGCAACTATGTCATATGCAACTACTCCCGCGTAGATGCAGTTCCGGCATCCGCCCTCTTTACCGCTTCAGGGACCAAGATTGCGGAGCTGGAAAAGGCAGACCTCTCACAACTCTTCGCGGCCGGCTACAGATTGCCTGAAAGATTTACCGTAAAGGCCGCCGACGGTATAACGGACCTGTACGGGACAATGTACAAGCCTTTCGACTTCGACTCCACAAAGAGATATCCCATAATAGAATATGTCTACCCGGGGCCTCAGACAGAAGCCAACAACATATCATGGAGCTCATCCATGACACGCACCGACAGGCTCGCCCAAATGGGCTTTATCGTAATTACAGTGGGTAACCGCGGAGGACACCCCAACAGGTCGAAATGGTATCATAACTTTGGTTACGGCAATCTGCGCGATTACGGTCTGGAAGACCAGAAAACTGCCGTACAGGAACTTGCCGCACGGCACAAATGGATAGACGGCACCAAAGTCGGCATACACGGCCATTCTGGCGGCGGATTCATGTCTACTGCGGCAATCCTGACTTATCCCGATTTCTACTCTGTAGCCGTCTCATGCGCCGGCAACCACGACAATTCCATATATAACCGCTGGTGGAGCGAGCAGCATCACGGCATACTGGAAAAGGTGAACGAAAAGGGCGACACTACATTTACATACAAAATCGAGACAAATCCCCAGATTGCCGGAAATCTGAAAGGGCACCTGCTTCTGGTTCACGGCGATGTAGACGACAACGTACACCCTGCAAATACAATCCGCGTGGTAAATGCGCTGATTCGCGCAAACAAGAGATTCGACATGCTTATCCTGCCCGGACAGGCCCATGGATTCTCAGATATGAACGAATACTTCTTCTGGAGGATGGCAGACTACTTCAGCCAGCACCTGCTGGGTGAAAGCCAAAAAGACCAGGTAGACATCATCCAGATGAACAACGACTAACAACGGCAGAAAAGCACGGAAGCCCAGTGGTTCATGCTCATGGACGAGACATACTTCAGCCCGCACTCGGCAGCACGCTTTCTGAGAACAGGAATATCTTCATTATAAAAACCGCTTGCCACAAGCATGCCGCCGAAGGAGAACTCCGGCGGCATGTTTTTATACCCCCTCCTGTTGCGGGCCAGGAAAAGGGTCTGCTCCCTGCTCTTCAGTCCGCGGGAATATGTGGCCATGTCTGCCAGAAGTATGTTGCGGTTTATGTTGGCCAGAATCATGTCATACTTTGAACTCTGGATAAGAGACGAATCTCCGTGCATTACGGTTATGGCCTTGTGCAGGTGGTTCCTGTAGATATTCTCCCTGGCAGAATTTACCGCCACGATATCCAGGTCTATTGCATGGACAGGCCTGTGCGCCCCGAGCTTTGCCGCCATCATGGCCAGTATTCCCGTGCCTGTGCCCATATCGAGAACCTGAAGCCCTCTGAGCGTGGCACGCCTCGCTCCGGTCATACAGGCACGCGCTTCTGCAAGCCTCAGCAGCCACTTCACCATAAGGGTGGTAGTACGGTGATGCCCGGTCCCGAAAGCCATCTTGGGGTCTATCGTAATGTTATATTCTGTCTTGGGCAGATCCTTGTGGAAACTTGCCTTTACCGTACATTTCCCGGCTATCACCACAGGCTTGAACTCCGACTCCCATTTCCTGTTCCAGTTCTCCTCCCTGAGGGGGTTCACGGAGACTGAGAGTGAAAGTTCGGGATTGTTGTCGAAAAAGCTCAAAAGACAGCGCAGACGCTGCTGTGAAAAGAGCTCACGCCTGATATAGCATTTAAGGCAGGGGGCCTGTATTGCAAAACTTTCAAATCCGGCCTCTTCTATCATGGCCATTACGATTTCCGCATTATTCTCCGAAAAGGGGGTTATCTCTATGCAGACTTCCAGATAATTGATTTCAGACATATTATATAAATTCGCCTATTTCCTTGATTGTTATAAGATTGTTTGCAACGGCATATATTGTGAGGCCGGCCACGCTGTGGATTTTCAGTTTCCTAGCGATGTTGCGCCTGTGGGTTATTACAGTGTGAATCGAGATATAAAGCCTGTCGGCAATCTCCTTGTTTGTATATCCTCTGGCAACCTCCGCCAGAATATCCTTTTCCCTTATGCTCAAAGCTCTGTCCTCATCTTCGTCCTCCCTCTCGTCATCATGCCGGCCGGCCCGGCCATCCTTTTCCAGCACAGGCGGTATCTTGCAGTCGGGATTCTCCAGTTTCATGACTGCCGGCACAAAAAGATTGTCCTCGATTTTGCAGTGAGACTCCAGTTCACTCTCGCACTGCATGATGTCATACAGGGCCGAGTTAATGAGATTGCTGCTCTCCTGCGCAGGGAAATATTTTATTATCAAATCCTTGAGCTCATGAAGAGTGTCGCTCACCTGGCTGTGTTTCTTTGAGAAGGAGGCAATTCTGAACTGCTGCTCCCCGTTTCCCGCTATCAGGGCTTCCACAAAGGGGAAAACCTCGCGCTCCTCATACATCATGTGCTGCTCCACATGCCTTGTATAATCCTCAAAGAACTTCATTATCAGCCTTGATATATCATGGTCGTAACATCCTATGGCCTCAGAGAGCTTCTGCCTTATGTTGGGCAGGGAAAAGTCGAGAAAATAGATATGGGCCTGCTTCAGGAAAAAAAGCAATGTAGGCACCGACAGGCTGCCGCACTCCTCATCCGATATGGGAGCGGAGCCGCCTTCCGAGACAAAATTCACCACAGAAATAAAAGTGGGCCCGTCTACCCCCTGCGCTCCGCACACCTGCTCCACGGTAGAATCACCGAAACCCAGTTTCATACCGAACCGGCTCATTATCTGCAAAAGAGACGGGCTTTCCGATATTATGTCCGCCATCTTGTCGGTAATCTTGAAATGCATGACCTTATCCATTTTTACCCCCTTTTCCAAAAGTTAAAGCCGTCTTCAACCTTCCAGTCCCGACGGCTTTACTCTACAATAAACAATAACAAACACACCAATCTTTCTACAACTAATTAATGGCTCATAAACAGAATAATGGCAAACTGCTGCTGCCGCGGCCACCATTCGTTTACTGTTGCAAAGGTAAGGGGGCTTTGATATTGCTGCAATACCTACTTATTGCTATTTTAAACTTCTTTTACAGTCACGCTGCCGCCGGCTAAAACGACTTTGCTATTGCAATGAAGTCGCCTGCGACCAAAGATGCACCGCCGATAAGCCCGCCATCTATATCCTTGCATGCAAACAGTTCCCTGGCATTGCCGGGCTTGCAGCTTCCGCCGTAGAGGATTGATGTCTGGTCTGCGGCGTCCTGGCCGAATTTTTCAGCGACGGTTTTCCTTATGAACTCATGAACCTCCTGAGCCTGTGCGCTTGTAGCGGTCTTGCCTGTACCTATGGCCCATACCGGCTCGTATGCTATCACAACCTTGGAGAACTGCTCTGCCGTAAGGTTGAACAACACCTCTTTGACCTGAGAGGCTATGACATTGAAATGCTCACCTATTTCCCTCTCTTCCAGCTTCTCGCCCACACAGTAAATCACAGAAAGGTTCTCTGCAAGGGCAAGTTTTATCTTTTCTACAAGTTTTGCATTGGTCTCGCCGTAATATTCCCTTCTTTCTGAATGGCCGAGGATTACATACTCAACGGGAACGCTTGCAAGCATCTTTGCAGAGACCTCGCCCGTATAGGCGCCGCTCTCCTTGTCTGCACAGTTCTGGGCAGAAAGAGCCACCTTGGAGCCTTTGAGAGCCTCCGCCACCTTTGAGAGATGGGTAAAGGGAGGAGCGACTATCAGAGTTACATCTGAAGGAGTCTCTCCGGAGAGTCCTGCAATCTCTTTTGCCAAAGTTTCACCCTGGGGAACAACAGTGTTCATCTTCCAGTTTCCAGCTACGATTTTCTTTCTCATAATCTCTTATTTATTGTCTCTTCAACACTCATTTTTCGGGCGCAAATTTAAATTTTTTTAACTTTGCGACAATGAAAAAACGGAGAAAATATTTTATAATCCCCATTATCATACTTCTTGTCTTCTTCGTATGCGACAATATTTTCGGAGGGGTGACGATACCTGTCAAGAAGATATTTCTCGCCCTGTTTTCAGGGCCGGATACCGCCTTGCCGCAGACAGAACACTCCTTTATCAAAGATATAATATGTAATTTCAGGCTGCCCAAGGCTACGACAGCACTTCTGGCCGGAGTCG
Source organism: uncultured bacterium (assembly GCA_949300025.1). Taxonomy (GTDB): domain Bacteria; phylum Bacteroidota; class Bacteroidia; order Bacteroidales; family UBA932; genus Egerieousia. The sequence continues at coordinate 100,425 of CASGCS010000005.1, forward strand.
GGCTTTCGCTGTGCGGAATACAGATGCAGACCCTTTTCAGAAACCCTCTGGCAGACCCTTACATCCTGGGGGTAAGCGCCTCTTCCGGGCTTGGAGTAGCCATTTTCGTAATGGGAGGCAGCGCATTGGGAATAAACCTCAACTCTGCCGCATTCCAGACCTTCGGAATAGCCGGAGCCGCCATGGCCGGAGCCATTCTGCTTCTGCTCCTTATACTGGCCCTCTCGGAAAGGCTGAAAGACAACCTTTCGCTGCTCATATTCGGCGTAATGATTTCCAGCATAGCCTCGGCCCTTATCAACCTGCTGCAATATGCGTCGAGCGAATCGGCGCTGAAAATGTATGTAGTCTGGACATTGGGCAGTTTTTCCGGGCTGAAGTCCGGACAGCTGCTCATTCTCGCCCTGCTTTTGGTTGCAGGCATTGCCCTGTCGGTATACAATATAAAAGATTTGAATGCAATAATGCTGGGAGAACAATATGCCAACGCGGCAGGAATAAACACAAAAAGGATAAAGGTCAGGATTATTGTGGCTACCACTCTTCTGGCAGGAGGGATTACGGCATTCTGCGGCCCTATAGGATTTATCGGGATAGCGGTGCCGCACATTGCCAGGCTCATATACAAAGATGCAGACCACCGTGTGCTTGTACCGGCCTCAGCCATTCTGGGAGGAGGGATGATGCTCATTGCAGACACCCTTTCGCAGCTTCCTGGTTCTGGAAGCGTAATTCCCATAAATACGATGGCCGCTCTTTTGGGAATACCTGTTATTTTTGCAATTATCATTAAAAACCGGGCATAGTGGAGAGAAAACTGGAAATAAGGTCACTGGAGCTGAAGGTGGGCAGCGGGCGCGAAAGCCGGGTTATCTTTTCCGGCATAGACGCCGTGGCTGAAAAGTCACAGTTCATTGCCCTTGTAGGGGCCAACGGCAAGGGAAAAAGCACTTTGCTCAAAACCATAAGCGGCATACTGCCAAAATACGGAGACGGAGAGATACTTTTTGCAGGAAAGCCTCTGGAGGAGTATCTGACGCGGGAGAGGTCTGAAATCTTCTCATTCGTAGGAGCGGGCAGCCCAAGGGCGAGACACCTTTCGGTAAGGGGTCTTATGAGCATCAACCGCTATTACAAGACCAACTGGCTCGGAACAATAAAGGCTGAAGACATGCAGCAGATTTCCAAAGCCCTGGAAATGGTCTCCCTTCCCGGATTCGAGGAGAGAGACAGCAGTGTGCTGAGCGACGGGGAGTACCAGCGTGTCACGATAGCCGCCGCCATAGCACAGGATACGGAATGCATTATTCTAGACGAGCCTACCGCATTTCTGGACATTGCCAACAGGTTTCTCATAACAAAACTGTTGCGTGACATTGCCCATAAAAGCGGCAAGTGCGTGATATTTTCAACACATGATTTGCAGAGCGCACTGCAGATGTGCGACAAGATTTGGGTGATGGCATGCGACGGCTTTTACGACGATACGCCCCGGCAACTTATGGAACATGATGTTTTCAACAAGATTTTCGACAGGCAGGAGATTGTATTCGACAAGGTTACCCGCTCGTTCGAAACCACAAACGACAGACAATAGAAAATGAATATAATAAGAATTACAAAGGAGTTCCGTTACGAAGGAGCTCATGCCCTTATGGGCTATGACGGTAAATGCCGCCACATTCACGGCCACTCTTATGTCCTGCATGTAACAGTATGCGGCGCACCGGCACAAGACTGCCACTGTGCCAAGGATGGCATGCTAATGGACTTTACAGACCTGAAGGCCATAGTAAACAGAAACATAATTGAACATTTCGACCATGCTCTCGTAATAAGACGAGACGCCCCTCTTGCAAAGGAACTGTGCAACGAGTATAAAAACGTGGTGACTGTGGATTTCCAGCCGACATGCGAAAACCTTATTATCCACTTTGCCAGGATACTCACCGAGAATCTGCCTGAAGGAGTAAGGCTTCACCACCTCAGACTCTACGAAACCGCGACAAGTTTCGTGGAGTGGTATGCGGAGGACAACAGATGAACAGGATATTTCTGATAGACGGCCATGCCCAGATTTTCAGAATGTATTATGCATTCATGAGACATCCCATGGTAAACTCCAAGGGAAGAGACACCTCAATAATCTTCGGCTTTACAAAGATGCTCCTTGAACTGATTGAAAAGGAGCATCCGACCCATATTGCCGTAGCTTTCGACCCTCCGGCAAAGACTTTCAGGCACGAAGCATATCCGGAATACAAGGCCAACAGAGGCGCCGCGCCGGAGCTGGTAAAAGAGGCATTGGAACCTCTTACCGAGATACTTGAAGCGCTTAACATACCCGTAGTAATGGTCCCCGGCTTTGAGGCCGACGATATAATAGGGTCCATGGCATGCCAGTGGAACAGCAATGAAGACAAAATCTACATGGTCACGCCAGACAAGGATTACGGACAGCTCATTTCTGAAAACATTTTCCAGTACAAGCCGGCAAAAGGCGGGACCGGAGCTGAAATCATAGACAGGGAACAGATATGCAATCAATACGGCATATCCGACCCCAGACAGGTGGCAGACATACTTGCCATCTGGGGAGATGCCTCAGACAATGTTCCCGGCGTAAGAGGCATTGGAGAGGTCGGGGCAAAAAAGCTTGTCTCGCGATTCGGCTCGGTAGAAGAGGTTGTGGCCAACAGCATGCAGCTTCCGGCAAGGCAGCAGGAGGCAATAAAGGAAGCCGAAAGCAGACTTGAAATGAGCAAGTTCCTCGTTACAATAAAGACAGACATAAGGCTCCCGCTGCAAAAAGACGAGATAAAAATCCGCAGCGCCAACCAGGAGACGGTATCTGCCGTCTTCAACAAATATGAGATAAACTCTCTCAGGAAACTGCTCGGAATGGCAGAAGCCAAACCAGATGCATCCTCACCGGAAGATTCCTTCACCCTGCAGGCAAAAGAGGTCCCCGCGGCACAGTTTGCAATGATTGCCGCACACAGCAAGGCCATCTCCATAAAATTTACAGACGAAAAGAACTTTGTTGCTGCCGCAGACGGGGTCTACACATGCGCTGCAACAGACAGAGAGAGCGGTGAGGCTCTGAAGGAGGTCATGGAAAATTCCTCTATTGTAAAGACGGGGACAGGGTTCAAGCAATATATAAAGTACTTCAGGGCCGCAGACACCGATTTGAACGGAGCCCTCAGAAACGGTTATCTTACGGCAGTAAAGGATATAGAGATCATGCACTATGTTCTCGACCCCGAAAGAAGCCACAACATGCGCATTCTTGTAAGAAGTTTTCTTGGCCAGGAAGCCGAACGGTTGCTCGATGCCCAGAGAGCAGACGAGGGGCAGAAAGAGACAGACCTGTTTTCGGCAATCGATGCAACGGAAGAGAACGGCGCGTCTCTGGAAAAAGCCATAAACGAATGTATGCTGCTGCTGCCGCTTTGCGGGCAAATCGAAAAGAGGCTGGAGGAGAACAAGCTGTCGGAACTTTATTATAAGATAGAGATGCCTCTGATTGCAGTGCTCAGCGACATGGAGATGGAGGGGGTGAAAATAGATACGCTCCACCTTAAGAACTACAGCATCCAACTGAACAGCGAACTCAATGAAATCGAGCGGCAAGTCAGGGAGATGGCCGGAGATCCAGGACTCAACATATCGTCTCCCAAGCAGATAGGCATCCTGCTTTACGAAAAGCTGCAACTTTCTCCCAAGACAAAAAAGAGCCAGAAGGGGAATTACCCTACAGATGAGGAAAAACTCAATGAACTCAAGGAGAAACACCCGATTGTAGGGAAAATACTGGAATACCGGGGATTGAAAAAACTCCTTTCTACGTACATAGACAATTTTCCGCAGATGATAGATTCCAATGGAAAACTGCACACATCTTTCAACCAGTCGCTTACAGCAACAGGGCGGCTCAGTTCCTCAAATCCCAACCTGCAGAATATCCCTATACGCACAGAGCGTGGACGGGAGATAAGAAAGGCTTTTGTCCCCTCATCTGAACATGGGGCCATAGTATCTGCAGACTACTCTCAGATAGAATTGAGGCTCATGGCCCACATGAGTGCAGACAGCGGGCTGGTAGAGGCCTTCAACCATAACAAGGATATCCATACTGCCACAGCCGCCAGAATATTCAGGGAGAAGGAGGAAGAGGTTACAAAAGAGCAGCGTTCCAAAGCCAAGACTGCAAACTTCGGCATAATTTACGGAATCTCATCATTTGGCCTTTCGCAAAGGATAGGCATGAGCAGAAGCGATTCCAAGGCCCTTATAGATGAATATTTCAACAACTATCCTGGTGTAAAGGAGTATATAAACAGGATGATTGAGCATGCAAGGCAAAAAGGTTATGTAGAAACCATATTCGGCCGGAGACGTTTTCTGCCCGACATAAATTCCCGGAACAGCACGGTCAGGGGGTTCAATGAACGCAATGCCATAAATGCGCCACTGCAGGGAAGCGCGGCCGACATTATAAAGTTAGCCATGATAAACGTATACAAACGGCTGCGAAACGAGGGGTTCCGCAGCAGGATGGTGCTTCAGGTTCACGACGAACTTGTACTGGATGCGGTTGAAGAAGAAACAGAGAGCGTAAAAAAACTGCTCAAGGAGGAGATGGAGAGCATAGTGAAGTTAAGAGTGCCTCTTATAGCGGAGTGCAATGCGGGGGCCAACTGGCTCCAGGCTCATTAACATTCACATAAAACACGGTATCCGATGGAAAGGAACAGCGAAGGAAAATTGTCTGACAGGGAACTTGTAACCCTTGCCCTCAGTGGAGAGCCTCAGGCCTATTCTGCCCTGACCGAAAGATACCGCGGCGGGGTCACAGCCTACATAAGCGAACTTTTTGCCGGAATGCCGGAGAGCGGGACTGAAATGGCAGAAGAGCCGGAAGACATTTGTCAGGAGACATTCCAGAGAGCATTTTCCAAACTTAAAGAGTACAATCCTGCTTACGGATTTTCTACATGGATATATACTATCGCAAGAAACATAGTCATAGACTACTCACGGAAACGGCAGAGCACCATTGCTGCCGGAATAGTGGCTGCGGCAAAGGGTGAAAAGCAAAATGCAGAGATTGAAGCCGGACAGGATTCGCCTGAGGAAAAAATGATAAGCGCACAGGAATACTCCCTGCTCATAAGACATATAGACAATCTGCCGGAGACATACAGAGAGATTGCCGTAATGCGTTTCATAAACGAATATGCCTATCAGGAGATAGCACAGAAGCTCAACTTGCCGTTAAACAGTATCAAGACAAGAGTAAGAAGAGCAAAAATATTGTTGTCAAAACTAATAGAACAGTAAATGGAGGAGATTTTAAGATACTTCCCTGAAATAGACAGCCAGGCACGCTCACGTTTCGGGCGTCTGTATCCTCTTTACAAAGAGTGGAATGAAAAGATAAACGTAATAAGCAGAAAGGATATGGACAATTTCTATCTGCATCACGTGCTCCATTCGCTTGCAATAGCACGGCACTGCCCCTTCATGGAGGGTGCGACCGTGCTGGATGTGGGTACGGGAGGCGGCTTTCCTGGCATACCTCTGGCCATTTACTATCCGCAATGCCAGTTTACACTCATAGATTCCATAGGGAAAAAGATAAGGGTTGTACAGGAGGTTGCAAATGCGCTCTCGCTTGCCAACGTAACGGCCCTGCAGATTCGTGCCGAACAGCTTGACGGAAATTTCGACCATATAGTGTCACGCGCCGTGACAGAACTGTCGGGGTTCTATCCTTGGATAAAGGGGAAATACAACAAGAGCGTAATATGTCTCAAGGGCGGAGATACAGAAGCAGAAGTTCAGACGGCTGCAGCAAAGTGTAAAATAAGACGTGAACTCATAGAGATTACAGACATAAGCCGTTTTTTCGGCGAAGAGTATTTTACCGGCAAAAGGATTGTTGAAATCAAAAGAAATTTTTGAAAATAAAAATGAAAATACTACCTTTGCCGTCCCTTATAGAAAATAATAAATTGTCATAATATGAAACGCACATTCCAACCATCACAGCGCAAACGTCGCAACAAACATGGCTTCCGTGAGCGCATGTCAACACCAAACGGACGCAGAGTCCTGGCAGCACGCCGCAAGAGAGGCCGTAAGAAATTAACGGTATCATCGGAAGATTTGTTCTAAGATATTATCTGCGAAAGAGAGAAACCGGAGTCAGTTACAGACTGCACTCCGGTTTTTTTATTGCCCCATATTACACATCCGCCATATTTTGCAATAAAAATCCTGGCTCAGACCACTCTTCAAACGCAAAAAAGCTGCAGCCTGAGCCGCTCCAGCCATTCTTTCATTACATGATTGCATCACATTAAATGTACCGTCTGTATCACTTTCAAATGTACCGGGTATATCAGAATGAAATGTACCGCCTGTAGCGGAATGAAATGTACCCCCGTTAACCAGTGCCGGCATGGTGGGGGCAGATTCTTCGGGATGATGCACTAGAGTAGTTCCCAAATGTTTTGACGTTACGGACGTAACGTTTCAACGAGTTGTACCTCAGCGACGGCGGCAAGATAGACTCCCGCATCGAGAAGATAGCCCTTGGCCGTCTTGGCACACCGGAGGACGCGGCGGATGCCTGCTCCTTTCTGGCCTCTGACCGGGCCTCGCACATCTCCGGACAGATACTTGGCGTGGACGGCTGCGCCACCATCTGATTTTTCTACGGTGCCCATTTGATTTTTTTGATAAAGGTTCCGTAAAAAGATTAAATCGCTATCTTTGTAGCAAAGAGACACAAAGAACAGCGATGACTATCTTCGATGACTACAAGAACTTTAAAGGCGAGTGCCGTATATCTCCGCATCTGCTGTGGGATTACGACCTGGCACATTTTGACTGGTGGAAATCGAGGAAAATAGTGGTCAGCCGCATTCTAGAGCGCGGATGGCTGGAGGACTACTTTGCTGCATTCAATATCTATGGCGGAATAGACGGTTTCAAGAAGATAATCAAGGAACTGCCGTATATCTCTGACAGGGAAATCAACTTTGTATGCGCGACTTTTGGGCTTAAGAAGGAGGAACTGCGATGCTTCACACAGAGACGGTCGAGGGAACAACTCTTCAACTTCTGAAAAAACTTCAGAAAGAGGAATTTCTGGAACGGTTCCATCTGGCCGGAGAAACCGCACTGGCTCTTTATCTGGGACACAGGAAGTCCGTGGATCTTGATTTCTTCTCACCGGAACCGTTCGATGTGGATGCTCTGAGGCGGACTCTGGAAAATGTCTATGGTTTCCGCACGGACTTCACTGCCAAGAACACTTTGAAAGGCTCCATCAACAATGTCAAACTTGACTGCATTACATACGCTTGCCCCATGCTGGAAGAGCCGTACATGGAGAATGGAATCAGTTTATACAGTCAGGAGGACATCATTGCGATGAAGCTTTCTGCTATTGCCGATAACGGAACAAGACTGAAAGATTTCATCGATATCGCATATATGTCTACTCGTTTCTCTTTCTACGCGATGCTCCAGTGCTACAGCCGCAAATTTCCAGAAGTGAATATCGTCCGTCCGCTGAAGGCCGTCACATACTTTGAGGACATAGATTTTGAGGAGGACGTAGTCATGCTGTCCGGCAAATTTAACTGGACAAAGGTGAAGAAGAGGCTGATAGATATGTCGGGTAAACAGGACAAGATTTTCGGCACATTTCCTATGTAAAAGAATTCTCAAATTCTTAAGCACTTACAATCTTTAAATGTTTTTAAATCTCGATCAAAAGCCACCACAGTCATCTACCGCAGGGATGTTCAGGAAAGTTCTACCGGAGCGCACCCTTGTATTCATCATGGTGACAAATACGTGGGCTGGTAGTGTAAACTAAACTGTGTCAAGTTAGATTTCGGAGTTGTTTTGGGATATTGAAGGTTTGAAATGAAAACCTGCTGCCGCTTTTGTTTAACTTTTAACTGCTGTAATTTTACTTCTTTATCAGCGACTTTATAGACTCCACTATAAATCTTACATCGTCTTTGCTTACGCAAGGGCCTGAGGGCAGGCAGAGCCCTGTTTTAAAGAGCGCTTCGCTTACACCGTTTGTATAAGCCGGCGCATTTGCATAAACCGGCTGTCTGTGCATTGGTTTCCATAGAGGACGAGATTCTATTCCGAGTATATCCAAGCCCACACGCATCGCCTCTACATTGGCGTTCGGCTCGCATTCCGTATGGAGCGCAGACGAGGCATGAGTGACTCCGGCAGCTCCTCCAACCGCTCCTGTAACAGCCTTGCTGTAGGCCTTTTCTTCTCCCTTTACATGCAACGACGGGTCCAGGGTTATTGTTACAAGCCAGAAATTACTGTCGAACTTATCTGAAGGTTTTTTATGAACCGTAATACCGTCGACATTGCTAAATAATTCGCAATATAACTCATAAAGGGCCTTGTGATGCTCTATATGTTCATTGGCGACAGTCATCTGGCCACGGCCTATGCCTGCACATATATTTGACATGCGATAGTTGTAGCCCACGCGCTCATGCTGGTAATATGGATACGCTTCGCGTGCCTGAGTCGCGTAAAACATGATCTCTTTCTTGGCTTCTGCATCTTTACAGATAAGCGCCCCTCCTCCCGAGGTAGTTATCATTTTGTTCCCGTTAAAAGACAAAACGCCGTATTCTCCGAAAGTGCCGAGCATTTGCCCGTCATAGCGTGAACCAAACCCCTCTGCAGCATCTTCGATTACAGGAATCCCGTATCTGGAGGCAATTTCCATTATCCTGTCTATTTTATACGGCATTCCATAAAGGGCGACAGGTATTATAGCCTTAGGCTTTTTACCGGTCTTTGCAATTCTGTCGCTGATAGCCTTTTCCAGGAGGTCTGGATCTATATTCCATGTATCCGGCTCCGAATCTACGAAAACCGGGGTTGCACCGAGATAGGTAACAGGGTGAGATGAGGCACAGAAGGTAAAACTTTGGACAATCACATCATCTGATGGCCCGACACCGCATGCCAAAAGCGCAAGATGCACTGCCGCCGTGCCGGAAGATAGCGCCACAACTTCGCGCCCTGCACCTGCAAACTGTTTCAGATCCTCCTCGAATCCGTTTACATTCGGCCCAAGCGGAACCACCCAGTTTGTATCAAATGCCTCCTGAATAAAGGCCTGCTCCCTGCCGCTCATGTGAGCGAGGCAGAGGTAGATTCGTTTTCCCATAAAATTTAGATTTAATCAATAAATTAGCCCTTATTTAATTTAAATCAACTCACCGTTAAATTTCATCTTTTTGCCTAAAACAGTACACACAATAATCTGAATGTCCCTAATAAATGAGTAATGTTCAATGTAATATCTATTAATTCGAACTTTGTCGGGATAAATTACTTGATTATTGTACTCTTCTGCTATTTCTTGAGCGGTGCGTTTATCTCCACTATGCTGTTTTTCTTTTACATAGTCTGAAATCATTTCGTCTTCCAGACGGTATTTCAGTGTAGCGGGCCCAGTAATGCCTGGACGTAATTTCAATATTTCGCGGTCCTTACCGACTAATCGGTCAGCATAGCCTGGAACATCCGGTCGCGGCCCTACAAATGACATTTTTCCAATAAGAACATCCCAAAGACCGGGAAGTTCATCAATCTTGTAATGCCGCAGTACCGCTCCCAGTGGAGTTATACGGCTATCTCCAGCAACACTTACAGTAGAGCCACTATGTCTCACAGTCATAGTCCGGAATTTATGACAAGTAAAAAGACGTCCGTCTTTCCCGACACGTTGCTGTCTAAAAATTGCCGGGCCATCAGGCATTTTCACTTTAATCAACATCAATACGACAATGAATACAGGCCATAATGCTAAAAGACCGAGCAGTGCCGCTACCCGGTCAAAAAACCATTTTAGAATCATTGCTATTTCGTATTTATGTATCTGATTTTTTTGTATATTCCACAAAGCAAATTTACTACTGTGAAAAATAATGCGGATATATTATTCATCCCCTCGGCATCCTTAAAAAGTTTATAATGCCATTTGATCAAACTAAAATACCCATGAGTGCTTATAGAACCGCTTCGTCCTTTGCGATATTTTGCTAAACATTCATCCAGTAAATAACAATTGGCTTTACGGCATACTTTCAGCCACATTGCATAGTCATTGTTTTTCTTGATATCAGCTATTTGAATCAACCCTACATATTCACGATCATACATGACAGTTAAGCATCCTGGCCAGCAGTACATAAACATACCCCATTTTGTAATATGATTGGGGCCACGTACTATTTTCCCTGTCTCTTTTGCCTGCTCATTTATTTCGCAATAACAAGTATATGAAAAATGGTACCCTTTGCTAATCATAAACTCTATCTGCTTTTCTAGTTTTTCGGGATACCATAAATCATCACTATCAAGAAATGCAATCCACTTGCCCTGTGCCCGTCTTAATGCATTGTTTCTTGTGATTGCGGCACCTGAGTTATAAGAATTGCATTCATATTTGATACGCGGGTCCTCTGCGGCATATTTCTCAACCAGCTTTCGCGTGCTGTCTATAGAGCAATCATCTTGAATCAGTAATTCCCAATTCTGATATGTTTGCGTCTGAATACTTTTAATAGTTTCTTCTATATATTGACCGCAGTTATATGATGGAGTAATGATTGAAACTATATCATTGCTTTGCATAAAAATATTACATCTGATTTCTTGCCATCGCCTCCATATCAAGCAAGTATCTTAATTTTCTGATCAGGATGACAGGCCTTAACGGATAAAAGATTTTAATAATTAGCTTAATCCACCACTTATAATAAATATGCAGTTTGCAATAGGCTTTCCTAAAATTAAATTTTTCTATTAGAAATGGTTGAATATTACTATGATTTGTAATAGAGCGGGATCCGTCATTTACATATTTTAATTTCTTCTCTTCCAAGTAATATTTGTTCATTTCGAATATTAAACCGTAGTATGCATATTTTTTTTGGTACTCTGGGATAGCCTTCATTGTTCTATATTCGCAACTCTCATCCGTTACGAAATTCATGCTAAAAGCGACAAGTTTATTTGTTCCCAAATCAAAGACTCCCCAAAATTCATTTTCCTGAGCATTTTTAATTCTTGATTCAAACTCCCACTTACTTGGAATATGCGACTTTACTTTATAGCTTTCAAAAGCATGAACATAAACACTGTAACCATTTGCCAACAAGTAATCTGATGAAATCTGTTTTACCGCCATAGTTTTAAAACAACGTCTGACTTGATTTCTCATATTTGATGACAACTCTTCATATCCTCCAAAGTGATCTTTAATTACATACCAAAATGATGTTTCCACTCTGGCATCAAAATCATAAACATTTCTGACTATTAACCCACCCTTAGAAAACAGATTGGAAACATCATCCATACCAAGCTTACTTTCCTTATGAGGGTCTGAATTAAATACCCAAGCCTGCTTATATAATCTATAATCATTAATTTTTATCTTGTCCATAAGATAAGTCGATTAAGTCCCCCGCTTGCTTTTGAAATTCATTTGTATAAAAATTCATAAGACCGCCCAGGGATGTAAAGGTCATCTCACCAAAACAAATCCGTCCGTTCAAATTATATAAATCCACTCTTACAACAGGAAATGGTTTCGCTAAAATTTCAGCTATCTCCAACATTCTTTCAAGAAACTGTGGCTTAGGCAAAAGAGTTGCTTTGGAGTAGAATTTATTAAAAATGGAATATTCTGGATAACTGTTCCATTCTCTATCGTATGTCATTACTTCTGTTGTTTCTCCTAGCCTATTACTGCAAGTCCAGATGTAATATGCCTTACCGTTAAAGCACCAAATTTTATAATCTATAATGGAAGATGAGTACTTGGCGGATATTGGATCATTAATCAACATCTCCTCCGCTATTACAACGGGCTTTATACCATAATAGTGACGTCCCCCTTCCAACTCACCATATATTTGATTTAAATCATGATTTATACAGTTGATTATAGCATTTCTATCCATCTTGTTCTTGTCATTAATTAAAATTATATTACCCGATCCATTATTGGGTTTTAAAACGAAACGGACAGGAAGGGTGTCAAAATCAATTTTAGATGCATTATCCCAGACTCCGTATAATTCAACAAGTATATCCGACAATCCGCAATCTTCGACATACTTTCGGACAAGCCATTTGTCCGAAAGTCTTGTCCGCAGACTTGTATCTGTTTTTAAAGATTGCCATAATATCTTTTCATTCAATGTTTTTGGGTTAGTCAAATTCAAGCGTTTCTTAAATCTAAGGTAATATCTTATTTTAACTAGAAATATCGGATTATAATGTCCAAGTAATTTTATGGCATATACTACAGGAGCCATTAATATCGATGCGTATTTATTAGAGGCAATATGCATTATTATTTTTTTATTTTTCTAGAAACGAAATCTTTAAAAATAGAAAAGGTGAAAGCAATATCACTGCGATATAAATTCCTTATTATATCGCTTCTAGTAGCCCTCCTGTATTGATTTAAATATTTCTGAAAAGTTTGACAATACTCTTCTATGTTATCATTTTTATGTAGAAGAGTATTCAAAAATGTAAATCTCATATTCGAAGGAACCTGCTCTTCAACAATAATCTCTGGGAAGTATTTGTTATTGATATAGATATAATCATACCCAACCGTACCTGTAATTACATTAAGACTCACTATGGCACCATACCGTGCTCGTTCCCAAGTCATATTAAACACAAAATTCCCTAAGGAGTAAAAAATATACTTTCCTTTATATATCTCATATCCTTGAAGAACATGTGGGTGCATGCCAATAATCAAATCAAAGCCAATATCAATAAGCCAATGGGCAAATAACTTTTGCTCTGCAGATGGATAAGGTATGAATTCAGTACCCCAATGGAGATATGCAATTTTGTAATCACAATCTTTTATTTGCATATACTCTTTCACAATATCTATGTATTCTGGGTGATTCCAATATTGAGGCTCAAAAGCATGATGATCATACCTTTGAGAGAATCCAAGGATACATACTGACTTTCCATCATGTTCAAACTTAATATATTTTTGGGAAAGAGATCCAAATATTTCTGAGCCATAACGTCGCAGCGCCCTGATTGTATTTTGGTATGCAATGGGGCCATGTTCCATGACATGATTATTCGCGACTCCATAATAGTCTATTAATCCTAAGTTTGATATACTTTCTTCCTTGACTCTAAAACAATTTTTTAAATACGTAGTTAATTGAGTTGTGTCTGAAGCAACACCTTCAAAATTTCCAACCCAGCAATCATTTCGATTCTTTTTTATGCCCAAAAAAGGATCCAACCCTTGTGACAGGCGGGAGCCGACACCATATCCCACATCAAAAGCGTTATCTGTCAGATTTATATCTCCTGAAAATATTATCATATCAACCTACTTTGTCAATATATATATGCCCTAATTAATTATTTACTAAACAACCTTTTGTCCCTCAAATTTTTCACAAGCACCATTACTTTTGTAAGATTGTATAGCTTATACCTGATCATAAAGACTATAAGCCTTATTAACAACGGACTCTTTTTAAGATAGATGTTTTTATAGTAATTAGGATATTCTCGTTCAGCGTTTTTTAATGAGGCAATATAGTCTTTCTTGCTTAACTTGCTTATATTTAAAAGAGCTAGAGACTTTAAATACATTGTAACATAGAAATATTCTGTCAAACACGGATAAGCATTCTCTATTTGTTTCTTAATGTAGAGAAATGCATTGCGCGCATTAATCGGGTCAACATCTCCTATGCTATGAATTAATGAATTATGTTGCTGTACATAGTTATATAAAGGTTTTTTTACATAATAAATAGTATTACTTTTTGAAATAACTGATATGGTAAAAGGAACATCCTCAGCTATTCGCTGATTCAAAAATGTTATATCATTATGCCTAATTATGTCCTTTTTATAGATTTTACCCATAGTTCCAGGACGTATATTTATGAGAGTCTCAGTAGCGCTAATTTTTCCTTCATCCTGAGCGCGTTGGAACATAGGCCAATACCTTCTATTTTTTTCATTATAATATAGGTATGCATCAAAAACTATACAATCGTAGTCTGCATCTAAAAGCGGTTTAATAGTTTTAATAAAACTCTCCTCGAAATAGTCGTCAGAATCTAAAAAAGTCAAATATTCTCCTTTAGCGATTTCAATACCATTATTTCTAGATACGCCCGGCCCACTATTAATCTTATTTTCAACGATTACAATATTTAATTCCGGATTATTCTTCTTGAACTCTATCAATTTCACAACAGTTGCATCATGCGAGCAATCATCAACCAATATCCACTCTATATTTTTGTCCCTCCATTTGGCAAAAATTTCTAACATTCTGTTCATTAAATGAATAGAATTATAACATGGCGTGATTATTGATAATTGTATATTCATATATTACCTATTTTGCTACTAATGAAAGAAATTGCTTTGCAACATTTACTATATTATAATTTTCTAAGTCTGGAACTTTATCTGCGTTACGATAATCACCTTCTAGTAGCTCTTCAAAGATTGTTTTGTCAAAAGTTAATTCATTAAAAGACACGTATGGACGATCTACTAAAGCATAATCAATAATCTTTGACGGAACCTGCACAGTTGTTGTGTTCCCTATGTTGATAAGAAAATCCATTTTCCGTAATTCTATCAGCAGTTTTTCTCTTTCCAAACCATAGCGAACAATTATTTTACCTTTTAATTTGTCAGAATAGACATCAAGCAATTGTTCGGTGAATGAACTCTTTTCTCTTAGAAATAAATAAAATTTGAAATTATTATTCAACTTAGTTAAATAATCAAATAAAAATATAGGATTTCTGATACCTTCATAAAATACGCCAGCATATGCAAAATGAGGAATTTCATTTTTTGATATAGGTGGAAAATTATTTTTTATCTCGAAATTAAAACCTTGCGGTATTATTTTTATTTTTTTTAAAGGTACTAGTTCTTTGTAAGCATCTATTGCCAGCGATGTTGGTATTGCCAAATAATCAAAATGTTTTAGGACATTTTTTTCCAGCAACTTAAAATAAGGAGCCATTTTAAACTGTTGGCATGTAGAAAAGGGATCCCCAGAATCTGCAACGAACGTTGTATTTACGTAATCTTTTGAGTGTTTACTTCTAAATTTTGCTGTGGAATAATGTGTCAAAAATGGCACCGAGATCGATATCACCAAATCAGTATCTTTAGGTATAAACAGCATTTTTGACACAATCCTTTCATATGGGAATAATTTCCCAGCAAGGCAGTATCGAAGCAGTCCTTTAATTGACTGCCTGAATTTAGATTGCGATTTGTTTTTTACTTGGCTAATTTTTGATTGTATATAGACAGGTATCACTATGATCTTTATACCCAGCTTCTTTTCTAAATCCGTATAATCATATCCATCAGTGTAGCTGAG
Source organism: uncultured bacterium (assembly GCA_949300025.1). Classification (GTDB taxonomy): domain Bacteria; phylum Bacteroidota; class Bacteroidia; order Bacteroidales; family UBA932; genus Egerieousia. Next base: position 115,930 of record CASGCS010000005.1, read on the forward strand.
GTTTGAAACAGTAACATCATGCCCACATATGGCGAACTGTCGTGCAAGCTCATAAGAGCGAAAAGCTCGCGGATTAATATCAGGGGTAAAAGACCCCGTTATAATATGTATTTTCATTTGTTTAGAAATGTTGCCAATATTCTTCCACAAGCTAATCCGTCGCCATATGGGTTTACCGCTTTGCTCATTTTTTCATATGCTACAGGATTATCAAGCAATTCAGAAGTATTTTCCATTATCGCATCATAGTTTGTACCGACCAGTTTCACTGTTCCTGCGTCAAGAGCCTCTGGGCGTTCGGTGGTGTCACGCATTACTAAAACCGGCTTACCCAAGCCTGGAGCCTCTTCCTGAATTCCTCCACTGTCAGTAAGAATAATGTAGGATTTCTCCATCAAATAGACAAAGCTAAGATACCCTAACGGTTCAATGAAGAATATGTTCCCAAGATTGCTCAGTTTATCTCCAAATACTTCATGTATAGGCCGTCTGACATTTGGATTTAGGTGCATTGGATAAACAAAATCCACATCAGGGTACTTGACTGTCAAATCTCTGATTGCAGCGCATATACTCATAAACCCATCTCCGAAGTTCTCTCGTCTATGCCCGGTTATAAGAACCAATTTCTTGTTATCATGCAGTCGGTTTACATCATATCCTGATTTGAGAAGTGCGCTCGTCAAATCTTTCTCCAGTGAAGCGTTGTCCTTTATTTTTTTTACCACCATATATAGTGCATCAATTACCGTATTTCCTGTAACATATATAGCCCTCTTCGAAATACCTTCTGCAATCAGGTTTTCTCTACTAAGTGGTGTCGGCGCAAAATGATATGTGGCGATACGACCGGTAATCTGGCGGTTCATCTCTTCGGGCCAGGGACTATAAATCTGATGCGTCCTTAAGCCTGCCTCCACATGCCCCACTGGAATCTGTTGATAGAAGGCCGCCAATGCCGCAGCTGTAGAAGTTGTTGTGTCCCCATGAACGAACACTATATTTGGTTTCGTTTCACGCAGCACATCTCTCATCCCCAATAGGACTCTAGATGTAACATCATAAAGATCCTGCCCTTGTTTCATGATATTTAAATCAAAATCTGGCACAATGTCGAAGATACGCAGAACTTGGTCAAGCATTTCTCTGTGCTGACCTGTCACACAGACAATAGTCTCAAATTTCTCAGGATATTTCTGGAACTCCTTGACTAGTGGAGCCATCTTTATGGCTTCTGGGCGAGTTCCGAAGACCAGCATGATTTTTTTCATATTATCTTTTATAAATGCCACAAAAATCCAATATGACCTTATTATCTGAATATGGCAGTGTCTTAAATGAGTCGTGGGCTACCAGCATAACTACAATATCAGCCTTATTATAAGCCTCCTTGTAGTCAGTAAGCTTAAAAACATTGTGGGATTCAATGTTTGGCTCAACAACCAAAATGTTGGCATTATTGCAACTTTGCATGACCTTTGTGACGATGTATTTGGCCGGGGACTCGCGCAAATCATCAATATTGGGTTTAAAAGCAAGTCCCATCATCGCCACACATGGTTTACGATGATGCGAAAGTTCGAATTTCAACATTTCATTTTGTACTTTTTCCGCGCACCAGAACGATTTGTAATTATTTATTTCCCTAGCTTGTGCAATAAGCTTAGACTCCATTGGAAAGTCGGCAGTGATGAAATATGGATCAACGGCTATGCAATGCCCACCAACGCCGCATCCTGGTTGTAATATATTTACGCGTGGATGCTTATTGGCAAGATTGATTAATTCCCAGACATTGATTCCGGCCTTGTCGCAAATCAATGACAGCTCATTGGCGAAAGCTATCTGCACGTCCCTTGATGAATTTTCTGTTAACTTGCACATCTCTGCGGTCTTGCAATTAGTTCCATGTAACTTTCCTTTAACGAACTGACGATAAAACTCCATCGCTTTCTCTGTAGATTCTTCATCAATGCCCCCAATGACACGGTCGTTATGAACCAATTCGTATATTACATTGCCCGGCAAGACTCGCTCGGGGCAATATGCTATATATATCTTTCCTTTCAGTTCCGGTCTCTGGTCATAAATTAGTGAAGCCATTTTATTAGTTGTACCCACTGGCGAAGTGGACTCTATCACATATAAGTCGCCCTTTTTTAAAAATGGAATCACCGCCTTTGTAGCAGACTCTACGTATGATATATCAGGTTCGTGGTTTCCTTTAAAAGGGGTAGGAACCACAATGAAATATGCGTCACATGTTTCGGGAACTGCTGATGCTTTAAGCATTCCACTGGACACCACTCCCTGTAACAATTCCTGCATTCCCGGCTCAACAATGTGCAGTTTCCCCTGATTAGTCATATTTACGACTTGGGGATTAATATCAACCCCTGTGATTTGAATACCGTGCTTTGCGGCAATAATAGCCGTCGGCAGGCCTATGTAGCCCAACCCCATAAAACATGCTTTCATTTTTATTATTTAAAGTTATAACTTAATACGTTTTAAAGATAACCCTATCCAATACCAAAAAAGTATAGAAGACCAAAAATTTGCTGAAAATAGCAACTGCACTAGACCTGCACTTATCAAGTATATATGTAACAACCTCCTGTCCATTGTGACTTTCTGATTAAGCGTACATATGGAAATAATAATTACTGCTATTAAAGGGATGCCAAAAAGCAGGCCTCCTTCATATAATACTTGTAGAAATATATTGTGAGGATAGGCACCTGAATAATTATCAAAAGAGCCTACTCCTGAACCTAAGATTAAATTATCCTTGATTCCGGATATGGCTACGGCATATATGTCATCACGTCCAGATGATAAAGACGAGCCATTATTTAAACTATTAACCATCCTCATCAATGAATAAGATGAGATATTATGGTCTTGTAGATTTTCGTATACAAATGTAATGATTGGTTCAAAAAACAATATAGTGGTAATAAAAGTGAGTGCCACTAATAATGATTTAAAAGATAGAATTCGTAATTTCTTGTTATTTCTATATAGTAACAATAGTAATACACATAAGATTACTCCCAAAACAGCTCCCCTCGACCCCAGAACAACCAAAAAGGCAATGCCCACCAATAGTTGGCAAATCCCAATAATTTTAATAATCTTATTTCTGTCGTAAAATAATACAATAATTGATGGAATTATAATTTTTATGAGATTATATGATACAGACATCCACAATCCAGAATCAGATGTGTTGGAAATATCTATTAGAGTTAATTGTAACGGTAGAGCGATAATTCCAACTATTACGATAGTCCTAAAAATATACTTTACACATATTCTCAAATAGGATATTAGAATAAGGGGTATGCCAAAAATTAAGAAATTAAAAAAGGACTCTATAATTGAAGGTCTTAGAGCTCCAATACAAAATGAATATCCGAAGAAAATAAATATAAAAAGAACAAAACAAATGAAACTTTTAGCATTAAATTTCTGGCTCAAATAATAATTACGATTATGTATTATGAGATAAATTAAAGGAATAAAGATAATTGCGACTATGCCATTCGGAATCAGAGATAGCAATGGAGATAATGCATTAGCACATAGAATAATTCCTATTAGTATACTATTTTGACAACTTCGTTTATCACACTTAGTTTGCATGATTATTATGTAGATAATACTCCTGAAGAGTAATTATATGCTTAAAACTTTTACATAAACTGTCTAGATTATATAAAGATATATTTGTGAATGATTTAGGATGGCCTACGACTGTGCAAATTCGTTTTTGCAACAAATAATGTCTTGACGGTAAATATGCAAATCCATCTAATGCTAGAAAATTATGCGATGTCGTAAATAAATATTTTAAGGTTTTAATATTAAATTTTCTATTCTCAGCAGGTATAGATGCTACTCCATCGCCATATCTGCTCAAATTATTTCTATTAATGATTTTCCTAATAAAATGACATATCTTTCCATATGTAGAATATTTATATATCGAAATAGGAATTTCAATATAACTTCCATTATCGTTTATTTTATGAACATCATCTTCAAATCTATATGGCAGATCATTTACTATATCGGTATAATCATATGATTGATGTTCAATATTACAGGCACTTCTTGGTATAACGGAAGAATCTATTAACAGATTATGTTTTTTAAATAAATATTCAATATTACTAAATGGGTCTACACACCATCCTCCAGCTCTAAATGCAGTTATACTATAACTCGGATCAACTTGTTTGGCAATATCGTTTAATAATTTTATCGATTCATTGAATAAGTGCTCATAAATATTTCTAGGACAGGCATCATGTTTATAATTGCTATAATCACAAAAAACAAAATCATTGCTATCTCTTCTATATGACGCATCAATCCAATGAGGATGAATATGCAATTCTATTCTTGAACCATTTTGAATAATTTGTTTTAACTGGGATTCAATAATTGAATAATCATTTTTATTTGTTTCTTTTAGTTTTAGTAAATAAACAGAATCTACAAAAAAAGTAGCTTTAGCATTATATTTATTTAAAACAGATAATATTTTTTGAGTAGGTAATATCAAACAATTATATATATGCCCTGACTCTTGCAAATATAATTCGTAATCAAATGTTAATAATAATGTGTTATTTACCCGTTCCATTTTTCATATTCTTGATCGATGATATCTTTTGCAATAACAATTTTTTCCCCTTTTATTGAGAGTATTGCCGAAACGATTATTTTATATAAATAATATTTTAATGGCTTATAAATAACTTTAAAAAGGGTAACACTCATTAAATCACCTCCAAAGCGTTCTTTAAACCTTTGTATATTATAATATTTACTATTCTCATCGGCATTAATGCGACATCCAACAAAACTATACTTCATTACATTTAACCCCTTCATGGTTTTAATAACATGCCATTGTAGTAAATTTCCTGCACCTGTATGGGGTCTGGTAATACTAGCGCCATACAGGTAATAAGCCATTTGCCGATTATAAAGAATAATTGCGCCTGTTTGTGGTTGATTATTATAATAGGATATAAATACTTTGGAATATTTATTCAAATGTCCTAATAATGATTCGTATTGTTGTTGAGAATACGCAGTTTTATTACTTCTTGCCCATGTTTCTTTGTCAATTGAATAATAATCGCTGATTAATTCAAGGCCGCCTACTACAACTCTAACTCCGTCTTTCTCTCCTTTTTTTATTGCGTTTCTATGCTTGCTGTGTATTTTTGAAAAGATTTCACCTTCTGACAGTGTCAAATCTATGACATGACTTCCAAATGGTATTGATTTCGAATGAGATGGCGGAGCCGCAAATAATGTTGCAGATGATGGCTGATTAATCCAATCAATTTTATATGTTGTTTTCAGTTCATCACAGACTGAATCTATAAATAATGAATATTGTTTGATATCAATATCCGATGGTATTAGTTTAGCTGGTTCGGAAATAAATTCTGCATATTTAAATATAAAATGTTTTTTTATAATGACAGGTATTATCAATATGCTGTTATAAAATAATTTATAGCATTCCGTGGATGATGTTATGTAATTTTTATATTCATCACTGAAGAATATATTAAAATCTTCATAATGATATTGATTTTCAATGGAAATAAAATCAGATAACTTGTCTATTGTTTTAAGATTCATTAGTAATAAATTTGATGTTACATATGGGAATATTTATTGGGTTTCATATTGCCAATAAAGCCATTAATCGCCCCTAAAGCTTTCCACCAATCTCCTTTGATACATCTGAAATTACCCTTCAATAATGATTTCAATATTCCATAAATGGACGTTGATATCAAGTAACTTGATATTTTTATTTTTTTGATAAATCCATAATGCTTTTGTGCCAGATAAACCTTATTGCGGGCTATTAAATACGAGCTATAGGGGTGTCTTTTATTAATTGACAAATTATAATTAATATGTTGATGCCATGATAGTGCATCTCCTATCGATGCCAGTTTATATCCGCAATTTTTAGCTCGTATTCCCATATCAACTTCATCTGAATACATAAAAAGACGCTCGTCTTGTAATCCTACAGACTCATAAAACTCCCTTTTTGCAATATTCATCCCACCTGGAATACAATCACAATAATGTACTCGTTCATTAATATTTTCATAAAGTTCGCCCTTTTTATATTCACACATTATTAGTAAATTATTAATTGTATCACCAAAATCTTGAATATACATTGAATCTTTATCAAACATTATAGGGCTTACCATTCCCAAATCTGGGTTATCCAATAATTCATTTATACATTTACTTATTGCTCCTTTTTGCAATTTGATGTCATTCCCTATAAGTGCAATAAATTGAGATTTTTGAGATAATGCTAATTTTATTCCGTCATTATATGCAATAGTACTACCTCCATTACTATCTCTTTCAATGATTATTGAATTTTTAAAATATTGCTTGACTTTTTGTAAATATTCATTGTTGGAATGATTATCAACTATAATATGAATTGACAACTCATCTTTATAGATATTATACCATTTAATCCATTCATCTAATTTATAATCGTCATTATAAGTGACAGTAATACCTGCGACATTCATTTATTCTACTTTGTTGATTGAAAATGAGTAAGAATTTGATTATTTCTTTTTTCTTATTAAAAAATCCAAAACATGAATATTTAATTTTGTTTCACATATATGTAATGAAAATATTATAGTTATAATGGACAGTAATATGCCTATTATATATTTTATATTATTATGCTGAAGTGTTAATATATAAACAGATGTGGTAATAATGCCACATATAATTGTCGCGAGTTTTATGAAAAACGTGTTAAATTTAATATTATAAAGTTTGTATACGATGAATATCATGACGATTAAGTGCACCAATCCCATTATTGCTAAAGATATTCCTGTTCCTTTTAATCCATATAAGTTGTAAAGTAAAATATTTAAAACTACCTCAAGTATTCTGTATGAGACTGCAATGAGAAAAAATATTTTCACTCTAAATTTTGCGACTAATATCATATCTACCTGATTAGATACAATTGTTATTACTGTACCTATTACCCCAAATTTTATAAAATCTACAGCCGGCAGAAATTCTTCAGTGTAAAGTATACGAATGAATAATGGCATTAATGTGATGAATATCACAAATAATGGGCAACATAATATAAGGCTTACGATAGATTGTTTGTTCAGTTCTTCTTCTATAGCTTTATTATTATTCCATAGTGCTGAAATACGCGGAAAATAATCGGTCGAAAGTGCGGTAATTATAACGCCGAAATATGTAGTCATGATTATAGTTCCTGCATTAAAAATTCCAACATCTACAAGCCCCCCTTCTTTTCTAATATATGCTATAATAATTATATTAGCTAAATGAGCTAAAAAATTAGAAAGCATTAATGCTCCTCCTGCCACAATGGTTTTTTTTGATAAACTTACAGCCTGTTTTATGCTTAAATTTAATTTATCGTACTTGATTCTATTTACATAAAAATTTGATATCAAATACGCGCATATGGATGATATTAACAACTCCGGAACAATACCGGCTTTCCCAAAAAAGTAGTATAATGGAATTGCAGTAATAAATCCTACGGAAACTCCTATTATTGACGCATTAGCCAATGCTTTCATTTGGCGCGCACCTTTTAGAATAGCTTGCTTTCCTTCGTTTATTATATTACATGATACAACTATAGATATAATACAGTATGCAGTTACATGTTTTGTGTCACCTAATGTCCATTCGCTTAGATATTTGGATAGTACAAGAGTTAATACGCAGCCTAATAATCCTGTGAATAAAACGATTTTATTTATTACATTTATAATTTTTGAAAATTGTACTTTATCTCCTTTTCCTTTCGCATCAGCAACATCCCTAACTCCGCTTTGGCTAATTCCAAGTCCGGCTCCTTGCTGTATCAAGGCAATGGTAGAACTATAAATTCCTAATAATCCTATTCCCTCAGCACCCAATAGTATCGCCACAATTTTATTCTTGACTACACCGACAATTATTTTAAATACCTGCACAAATCCGAACAGGAAGGTAGTCTTGAATATAGTACCGTAACTGGTTTCTTTTCCACTCATTTTGGTATTCCTTTATCCTATTTACGGTTTCTTCCACAGTTTGGCAGGTATGCCTACGACTGTTTCGCCTTTTGGGACATCTTTAGTTACCAAGGACATACTGCCGACCATGCTGTTGTCGTTTATAATCTTCTTGTTCATCACTACTGAGTTTGGTGCCAGCCAGCAATTGTCTTTTATTACTGCCGACCCCATAAGTAGCGAGCATGCCGTTATTACGTTGTTTTTACCTATAGTTAAATTATGAGCGATATATACATGGTTATCAATAATTGTTCCGTCGTCAATCACTGTCTGTCCTTCAAACAATGCGTTTCCTATTGTGGTGTTATCACCGATAAATACATGTTTGCATATTTTTGTCCCGCCAGCATGCGATATCGCATGAACTGTGCCGTCCGAGAACCGTATGCCTTGGAAACCCTCGCTTCCGATTACTGAACAGCAGCCTATTCTGACATTGTCCTCAATGACAGAATTTTTTCTAATGACAGAATTCGGCCCTACAGTCACATTATTGCCTATAACTACATTATTTTCTATTACTACACTGGGATGTATAGAGCAATGCTCGCCAATTATAGGAGGATTTTCAACAATTGAATAAAATCCATTTGAAAAGAGCGTCTCATGCAACTTATAGAACTCTTCTTCAGGATGATCAACAACGAATAGTGTTACTTCTCTCGACAGATTCTCCAGTACGGTTCCGCTTATTTGTGTGGGGATAAATAATGCTGACACAGCATTATTTCCGTTTACGGCATCTATGTATTTCCCGGCTGTAATATAGGATAGTATTGATTTGTATTCACTTTGCCTGTTACATAGGTTCAATCCGTTTATTTCCACATTTTGCCCTACATAATGACAATTTATCAGCTTGCTGATTTCCTCTGCCGTAATCTTCCTGTATGTCATATATCCTGATGTTTATAGTTCATACCACCATCCACTGGGCAGCGCTATGAACTTATTATAAAATTCTTGTGTCCCGGGCAATACCTCCTTACTGCCAAAAACCGAATAATAGGTATTGGGAAGATGCACTCCTGAAGCGTAGAATCCTTTCTCGCGGAAATTCAACATATCGCTTGTCTTGTTTTCTGAAAGAATGCCATAGACCCAGTAATTCGGCTCAATCTCAGCGCGGTTGCCCAATTTATCAAACTCCAGTTTTTCATTCCAATTCAAAGCATTTCGTTTCTGCTTTTCAAGGAGGCTGTCAATATCTTCCATCTGCGCACAGCCTATATAACTGTTGAGTTCACTCATAGTGCCTCCATAACCTGGCGTAGTTATATCACAATCAGGAGAAATCTCGCCATATTGGTCTCTGAAGACACTGCGGTCTATTCCAAAGTCACGTGCCAGCAATGCAGCATCATACATGCCTTTATCCTTGAACACTATTGCTCCTCCGTCTATCGTATTGGGCAAACGAACAGTCTGAAAGGAAAATACCGTAACATCAGTGCCAAGGTCGCCGGCTCTATGATTTTTGTACTTAGACCCAAAAGCCTCTACACAATCATCGATTACAGGTATACCAAATTCCTGCCCCAAAGCATTAATTTCATCTACGTAACCGATGTATCCGCAGAAATGATTGTGAAAAATAAGTTTTGTTTTTGGGGATATCTTACTACGTACGCTATCTGGAGACAATGTGCCGGTTCTTGGATCTATATCTGCCCATATTACTTTCAACCCGAATGTTTTCAATGGCTGGTTGGACGCCAGGCAACTCATCGGAGACGCAATCACCTCATCACCTGGTCTGAGTCCGAGAACTGTAAGCGCTATCTGGATAGAGATTGCATAGGTATTAGTCGTTAGCAGACAATTCACTCCTATATACGAACGCAGTGCTGATTCGAACTGTCTGCCCCATTTGCCATACGACAGCGCCCCTGAATGAAGAATATTTTCTAATTCAGGTAATTCTGGCGGCATATATGGTTTATATAAAGGCACCATTCCTACCATCCTTTTTTTATCAATTCAACTATTCTGTCGCGAGCGGCATCATCAACCCACCAGCCGCATGGAATATGCACGAAACTGCTGTACCACTCCTCCATTTGAGGAAGTTCCCTACGGGACTCATTGAAGATGGTATGTGTGTCGCTGCGGTGGTGAAGCGGTGAGGCCGTTATGCCGGCTGCCTCCATCATCCTGATAAAATCGGCACGATTTTCAACCCGCATGGTATATAGCCAATACGAGGGTTCTGTGTGTTGATTGTATTTTACAAGTCTTACTCCCGGAACTCCTTTCAGAGCCTTGTCATAGGCTTTCCCGTTCGTGATATAGCGGTTGATATTCTCGTTGATGAATTTCATCTGGACACTTCCGATTGTGGCGTTGACATTGTTCATGGCATATTTGTACCCTACCTCGGTAATGTCGTTTTCAAGCCTGCTTTTGTCTTTGGACAGTCCAAACCAACGTAAGCGCATGGCACGTTCCATTTGTCTGTCTGTCTTCATTGCAAGAAATCCGCCGTCTACAGTAGTAAGGTGCTTGATGGCCTGCAATGAAAAGACAGTGTACGGAGAATTGTTGCCGATCATCTTTCCGTTATACCTGCTGCCCAGTGCATGTGCCGCATCTTCTATAACAGGTATATTGAACTCTTCTGATATCTTGTTGAATTCATCCATGTCGCACACCATTCCCGCATAATGGACTAGCACAATCGCTTTTGTCTTCTCAGTTATGAGCGTACGCACACTTTTCGGGTCAAGCAAGCCGTTTGAAGGGTCCACGTCTCCCCATACAATCTTTGCTCCTACCATTTTGATTGACGTATTGGTCGGCTCTGCAGTCATGGGAGTTGAAATCACCTCGTCTCCAGGCTTTATCCCGGCAAGTATGTAGGCAAGATGCAGGGCATCCGTTCCTGAATGTACGGATATCATGTTCTGATTGCCTATATAGCTGCGGAACTGATTCTCGAAATCGTAAACGGCCTGTCCGGTGGCGATATAGCCGCTGTATAAAATTTCTTCCAGTGCTGGCATCAGTGCCTCTCGGGGAGGCATATATGGTTTTACTAAAGGTATCATGATAATTTTTTAATATTGTATTCCGAATTCCTTGAGACGTTCCTGGACGTAGTCCAAGGTGAGAAGAAGTTCTTTCATCTGCCGTACATCAAGCAGACGTGCATTGTCCGAATTGTAATCAGGAATATCAAAACGATGTCCGAACCTGTCCACATACAAGCTGTAATTGAGGTCCCTGAGGTCTGCAGGTACCCTGAAAAAGTCTCCCATATCCTCAGCCTTCGTCATTTCCTCACTGGTACATAGGGTCTCATACATTTTTTCTCCATGTCTGGCACCAATTATCCTTATCTCATTGTCAGCATGAAAGAGTTCCTTGACGGCCTGTGCGAGAGTGGCAATAGTAGCGGCAGGTGCCTTCTGGACAAACAAGTCTCCCGGATTGGCATGTCTGAATGCAAACAGTACCAAATCAACTGCCTGGTCCAAGGACATCATATAACGGGTCATTTCGGGAACGGTGATTGTCATCGGGATGCCTGCCTTTATCTGATCAATAAAAAGAGGTATTATGGAGCCCCGAGAGCACATGACATTGCCGTATCTGGTTGCACAGATTACTCCGCCATATTCTTTCACCCTTGCATCGCGTGATTTGGAGATTGCAAGTTTTTCCATGATGGCTTTGGTCATGCCCATAGTGTTCACCGGATATGCGGCTTTATCTGTCGATAGCACCACTACTCGGGATACTTTATTCTGTACTGCCGCTTCCAGCACATTTTCAGACCCTAATATGTTGGTACGGACAGCTTCCATAGGATAAAACTCGCAAGAAGGAACCTGTTTTAAAGCCGCAGCTGAAAACACATAATCAACTCCGCGCATTGCGTTGTTTATGGAGTTGAAATCGCGCACATCCCCGATTATAAAGTTGATTTTGGGATTATTGAGGTGATGACGCATGTCATCTTGCTTTTTCTCGTCCCTTGAAAAGATGCGGATTTCTTTGAAGTCCTCATTAATAAAACGCTTAAGGACAGCATTGCCGAATGACCCGGTACCTCCGGTAATCATAAGGGTCTTACCAGAAAATTCTGACATTATTTTAGATTCTATAAGATAATTTTGTAAAAGTAATCTATGATTGATGGTGCACTGCCATCAGCATCAGTCCCTCCCGAACAAATCTCTAGTATACACCTTCTCCCTCACATCATCCAGGCAGGAGTCATATCTGTTGGCGATGATGGCCTTTGCATTGCGTTTGAACTTTTCCAGGTCATTCACTACTTCGCTGCCGAAGAAAGTGTTTCCATCTTCCAGCGTAGGTTCATAGATTATAACCTTTGCTCCTTTAGCCTTTATGCGTTTCATAACCCCTTGGATGGAACTTTGGCGGAAGTTATCTGAATTCGATTTCATTGTCAGACGATATACCCCTATTACAACATCTTCTTCACGGTTCTTGTTCCATACACTGTTTGCAGTATAATAGCCAGCCTTTTCCAGAACACGTTCTGCAATGAAATCCTTTCTTGTCCTGTTGCTCTCGACAATGGCTTCTATCAGGTTCTCAGGCACGTCTGCATAATTTGCAAGAAGTTGTTTCGTATCCTTTGGCAGACAGTAGCCTCCATATCCGAAAGAAGGATTGTTATAGTGCGTACCTATACGCGGGTCGAGGCAGACACCATCGATTATATGCTGCGTATTGAGTCCCTTCATTTCAGCATAGGTATCCAGTTCGTTAAAATATGACACCCTAAGGGCCAGATAAGTATTCGCGAAGAGCTTGACCGCTTCGGCCTCTTTCAGGCCCATGAACAGGGTCGGGATGTCCTGCCTGACGGCTCCCTCCTGCAGCAGTCCGGCAAAGGTGCGTGCCGCCTGCTCGAGGTGCGGTATGTCGGCAATGGCCTCCAGGGCGCGGTTCTCCTCCTCAAACTCGGGGCTGTCAATAATCTTCGGCACTCCAACTATTATCCGGCTTGGATACAAGTTGTCGTACAGGGCCTTGCTCTCGCGCAGGAACTCCGGGGCGAACAGCAAGTTCAGCCGCCTCACGCCCTGTCTCCAGTACTTCACATAGAGGCTCCGGCAGTAACCCACGGGAATGGTAGACTTGATGACCATCACCGCGTCCGGGTTGACCTCCAGCACGAGGTCGATGACCTCCTCCACGTGCGAGGTGTCGAAATAGTTGCGCACCGGGTCGTAATTGGTTGGGGCGGCGATGATGACAAATCCGGCATCGGAGTAGGCCTTCTTTCCGTCCAATGTGGCTGTAAGGTTGAGAGGCTTTTCCGCCAGGTATTTCTCGATGTACTCGTCCTGGATGGGCGATTTAAGATTGTTTATCAGGTCCACCTTCTCGGGAATGACATCCACTGCCGTTACCTCGTTATGTTGAGACAACAGTACTGCCATGGATAATCCCACGTAGCCTGTACCTGCAACTGCTATTTTATATGATTTCATAGACATTGAAATATATATGCCTGAACATTCTCCCCTTCTCCTTTCACTCCACCTTTTCCACGAGGCTGGGGTGGATTGCGGCGTAGGCTACTGCCATTACGCCGGAGATGGCTACCACCACCCGCTTTTCACGGGCCCCCTTGACTCTCATGAATGTGCCGGTGCGTCCCTCGAACTCACCGCCGGTAATCCTCACCTTCACGCCCCTGGCAAGATCTACATCAGAGGCCTTAAGGAAGATGAACTGGTCGTTGTAACTGCCTACGGCGGCTATGAACTGCTGCATCTGGACCTCGGGAACCGTTATCTTCTCATGGCTGCGGCTGTCTGTCATGTACTGCAGGTACTCCGCCCGCGATTTCACCCCCTGGATTACAGACTGCCTCCCGTAAACGAACAGCAGGTTGCCGGCAACCGGAGTGTACTTCCTCACCTTTCTGCCGTGCACTGTCTTCTCCTCCCATTTCATTGGAACAAAGCATTGTGCGCCTGAATTCTCCAGAAGTGTTCTGGCCTGCTGCACGCGGCGGTAGGTGGCTCTCATGGCATACCACAGCTCCTCTTCGCGGCAGAGTATACCTTTGGGGCTTTGAATATGCTGTAATATATTCAAATTCAAATAAATAAACCTTTCTCCCGAATTTTATGCATCTCTCTCGGCAAGAGACATGCATATTAAATTAACTGCAAAGATATAACTTTATTTTTAATCCTGCCCAAAATAATGCATCCGTCACAATAATTTTATCTTTGTATCATTCTTATTTTAAACTTCGTTTACAATCACGCTACGTCTCGGCATTGTCTGAACAAGTTCTGCCACTGCTCCCGGCTGCAGTTCAAAAATAGTGCCCGGCAACAGTTTTTCATTCGTCAAGGTGCGTTTTCCCGCATTTACAGACTGCCTTTGAGCCTAAAATCGTATATTTGCCAATCAAGTTAAATGAAAATGCAGCTTATATTACTTTCAGGAGGCTCGGGAAAACGGCTCTGGCCGCTTTCCAACGACTCTTACAGCAAACAGTTCCTAAGGCTTCTGCCCTCGCCCGACGGAGGCCGCGAATCAATGATCCAGCGTGCGGTAAGGCAAGCAAGGGAGTCGGGGCTCGATGCACAGATTACAATTGCCACAGGCGAAAACCAGCGTGATGCAATAGTCAGCCAGATAGGTGGCGGCGTAAACATTGTGACCGAACCGGAAAGGCGCGACACCTTTCCTGCGATAGCGCTCGCCTGCCTCTATCTGGAAATGGAGAAGAAATGCGGCCCAGACGAGGTTGTGGTCGTAATGCCGTGCGACACATATACAGATATCCAATACTTTACTGCAATAGGCAAAATGGCCGATGCCGTGGAAAATGGGCTTGCAGAACTTGTCCTGATGGGTATCTTCCCTCACTATCCTTCGGTAAAATACGGCTATGTCATGCCCGGGGAGCGCAACGGGGAGCTGTTTTCGGCAAAAGGTTTTACAGAGAAGCCGGAAATTGAACGGGCAAAGGAACTTATTGCAGAAGGGGCATTCTGGAACGGAGGAGTCTTTGCCTTCAGGCTCGGTTACATGCTTGCAATTGCCAGGCAATACACAAACGCCCCTGATTTCTGGAAAGCAAGGAAAGAGTTTGGTGTATTTCCCAAGATAAGTTTCGACTATCAGGTGGCTGAAAAAGCTGAATCTGTGGCGGTGCTACCGTTCAAGGGAATGTGGAAAGACATTGGTACGTGGGACGCGCTTTCAGAAGTGATAGGCAGCAATGTGATAGGCAATGCCATAATTGACGAACATGCAAGGAACACGCATATCATAAACCAGCTGGATATTCCATGCATCTGCATAGGGGCAAACAACCTGGTGGTGGCAGCAAGCCCCGACGGCATTCTGATAGTGGACAAGTACAACTGCGAACAGGTGAAACCGTATGTATCTGCCTTTGAGGTACGCCCCATGTATGAGGAGCGCCGCTGGGGCACATACAAGGTGATAGACAACTTCACCTCGTCTGACAGCACCCGCTCGCTCACAAAACACCTTTGCATTGCAGCCGGGAAAAGCATAAGTTACCAGAGGCACTTCCACCGCGACGAAGTATGGACATTTGTTGAAGGCAGCGGCGTTCTTATCCTCGACGGAGCGGTGCGCAATGTCGGCAAAGGAGACGTAGTGCATATAACCAAAGGGCAGATGCATGCGATTAAGGCCGTGACAGACCTGCATATACTGGAAGTTCAAATGGGAGACCTCCTGGACGAGAGCGACATAGAACGATTCGAATATAATTGGGAATAAAATTACTATCTTCGCGAAAACTATTCAAGATGGCGGACACAGGAAAAACCAACAAGACCCAAAAAAAGGAGACAAAAAAAGAGACAATATCTGTCAAGGTGCTGCTCAAGCATTTAGGACTTGCTGTCGCTTGCGCATTTGCGGCACTTTGCATAATCATGTTCCTTTTAAAACTGATTACCAGACACAACAGGGAACTTGAGGTCCCCTCTTTCATAAACATGACAATGGAAGAGGCACAGCAGGTTGCCGCCGCGAACCACATGAGAATAGAGATAACAGACTCGGTATACATAAACCGCATGGAGCCGGGAGCGATATACAGGCAGAACCCCAAAGAGGGGAGCATGGTAAAGAAAAACAGACGCATACTGCTTACAATCAACGCAAAACTGGCAAAGACCGTACAGATGCCTTCTCTTGTAGGATACTCGTTGCGACAGGCCCAGTCCGAACTTGTCGCCAACCAGTTGAGAGTCGGAAATCTCATTTACCGCCAAGACCTTGCGACAAACAATGTGCTCGAACAGCACTACAACGGTTCGATAATAGCGCCGGGCAGGAATATCCCGGTGGAAAGCCGTATAGACCTTGTGCTCGGGCTCAACGACCAGGACACTCTGACATATATACCGCAACTTAAGGGTACGCCGTACAGCCGCCTGAAGGCTACGCTGACAGAAAATTCTCTCAACCTTGCATCGGCCCTGTTCGACAACACCGTCCAGGATTATTCAGATTCGCTTGAGGCAATGGTCTACAGACAGATTCCGGCCTATTCAGACTCCGTGAGAATAAAAATGGGCTCAGCTGTCACGGTTTATCTCACAAAAGACAAGTCACTTCTTGAAATTCCGGAAAAGAGTGGAGAAGAACTTTAACATTTCAGAGCCCGAGGGCGAAGAATACATAGACCAGACAGACGAACTGCTCAGCGAAGATGGAATGTTCGAACATTTCAGATTCAATGTAGACAGCGGACAGTCGCTTCTCCGTATCGACAGATACATTACCGAGCACATGGAGAAGACCTCCCGCAACCGCATACAGTTAGCCATAGAGGCAGGCTATGTAAAGGTTAACGGAAGCCCCACGAAAGCCAACTACAGGGTAAAGCCCAACGACATAATCACAATCCATCTCCCATACCGCAAACGGAGCATGGAGATTATACCTGAAGAGATTCCGCTCGATATAACATACGAAGACAACGACCTTCTTGTAATAAACAAGCCCGCGGGCCTGGTAGTGCATCCCGGCCACGGACATATCCACGGCACACTTGTCAATGCGCTTGCATATTATCTGGACAAAGAATCCGGAAGCGACGAACGTATGGGAATGCTGGTCCACCGCATAGACAAGGATACGTCGGGGCTGCTTGTGGTAGCCAAGAACGACATTGCGCAACTTCACCTTGCAAAGCAGTTTTTCAACCACACCATAGAACGCAAGTATGTAGCGATAGTGTGGGGCAACATAGCGGAAGACGAGGGGACCGTTACCGGAAACATTGCGCGGGACCCGGGCGACAGGTTGCGTTTCAAGGTATTTCCCGAAGGGGATACAGGAAAACATGCCGTCACCCACTATCGCGTCCTGGAACGGTTCGGATATGTAACAATGGTGGAATGCAGGCTCGAGACGGGAAGGACTCACCAGATTCGCGTACACATGAACTACATAGGCCATCCCCTGTTCAACGACGAACGCTATGGAGGAGACCGCATTCTAAAAGGCACCCTCTATTCAAAATACAAACAGTTCATAGACAATTGCTTTAAAATACTGCCCCGACAGGCGCTTCACGCCAGAACGCTTGGATTCATACACCCTATATCGGGCGAACATCTCTTTTTTGAGGCGCCCCTGCCCGAAGATATGAAAGCCCTGGCCGACAAATGGCGCAAATACGCCAACAGCCACGAATTGGAAGAAGAATAGCGGCCCTAGCTACCTTCTTGGAGGGGGAGGGCCGGGACGGCCGCCGCCGGGACGCGGACCCATCATCTTACCGCCGCCGAAGTTTCCGAATCTCCATACCACAGAGAACATCATATACTGTCCCAGAGTATTGTTTTCCAAATCTTCTATATAGTTGTCGGTTGTGGTCCGAGAAGAGTTCTGGCTGTCTTTCAATATGTCGTAAATCTTGGCCTTGAGTGTAAGTTTGTCCTTGAACATGTTTTTGGAGAGTTCCGCATTCCATACGGTGGAGGATTCTCCGTAACCGTCGCTGTAACCTATATAGAAAGTATGCGAGATGTCTGAAGTTATATTGAAACCTGCAGGCAGTGAGGCATTGACAGAACCGCTTACAGAATTGGTCCATGTATCCACGCCGCTCATGCTCTGTATAGAGTACCATGTATTGTTATAGCGCATTGTACCGAACAGCCTGAACTCGAACATATCGTCTCTATATGTAAATCCAAGGTTTTCAGAAACGGAAAATGTCTTGTTTATATTCTTTACATAAGAATCCTCGAGCGCCACATCCTCTCCTGCGCTTACATAACTTATTCCGTTGCCGAACCTGATGTTTGTAAAGTTCATTATGGAGAACTTCGACTTGGCAATCTTGGAATTGAACAGGATTCTGCCGGTAAGGGAGTAGACTCCTGTACCGTCGTTGTAAGGCTGGGTATATTGCACGCCGTTTTCGTCGTACCAGCTTCTGTTAACTATCTTGTCTGTAGTGTACGACCCGTTGAGCATAGCGCTGAACCAACTGTAGTTCTTTGGATTGCTCACCCTGTACTCCGCTCTAAGGTTATGCGAGAATTCAGGATTCAGATCCATGTTTCCCATTGTAATCTTCAGAGGGTCTGAATTGTCTGGGATAGGCATCAACTGGTTTATGGAAGGCTGCGACGTCCTGCCCCTGTATCTTATTCTCAGAAACTTCTGGTCTGAAAATCTATAATCTATCCTTGCCGAAGGAGCGAAGTTCAGGACGCTGTACGATGTATCCCTTGCCAGTCCCATGCTCTTTGTAGTTGAAGGCTGCATGGAGACTCCTAGCGTTATGTTGTACTTCTGCTCCTGCTTCATGAAGTTCAACTCAGCCTGCTGGGTTATGAAGGTATTTTCATAATGGCTTGAGTATTCCTCATCTATGCTGTCATACTCGCCGCCAGCGCCCTTGTTATAAGTATCCTTGTCTGAATCTGTATTCCTGTAGCTGTACCTGTACGCACCCTCTACAAAGAAGTTCTTTCCCAGCGGTTCCGTGTAGGAAAAGCGTCCGCCCAGAGTGTAACTCTTTTCGTTCTGGGTGTAGAACTGGTCCACTATTTCGCTTCCAGACTCCACGTTATCTTCGAAATAATCGGTTTCCGAATAATTGTAGCCGTCGAGTTCATTGTTGGAGATGTTGTAGTCGAGCCTGAGGGAAAGCGTTCTGCCCGGCTTGCCCAAACGCTGGCGCAAGAGGAACATGCCTCTGAAACGCTCCGCATCGTTGTTGCCCCAGGACTCGCTAAGTCCGGAGTTGGTATTCTGGTCTCCGGTCATGGTGGCGAACTCGTTTACATTGCTGAAACTTCCTCCGGTAAAATCGAACGTAGGGCGGAATATGACAGAGGTATTCTCGGTAATATTGTACTCCATCTCCAGCCCCACCCTGTGGCCGTCTGTATTTGTAACGTCGCGTGTCGTTTCACTGTTGTAGAGCGAAGAGGAGCCGCCGCCCAGTATGGTCTCGCGGTTACGTCTCTCCTCGACCGTATTTTCAGAACCGCTGTAGAGATAGTTGCCGGAAAGTTCCAGCCTGTCGTCCTTGAGGGTTGTATTTGCATTTACGCCCCCCATATATGATTCCAGGATTCCGCCTCCGCCAAACCTTATGCGTCCCACGCGCAGGTTGCCCATCATCGAGCCGGCTATATCCATAAAGCCGCGGTTGTTGGTATTGTTGGCATTGCCTATAAGGCTTATCTGCGAATTTTCGGTAAACTTGCCAATCATGCCTCCCGCCTGATAACGCTCTTTTGTACCGTAGCCTCCGGTAAGGTTTCCAAACCAGCCGTTCATCATACCTTTCTTTACACTCAGGTCTATGACAGTCTCTTCTTCACCGTCATCGATACCTGTAAAACGGGCCTGGTCAGACTTGCGCTCCACTACCCTCACCTTGTCTACGATTTTTGCCGGAATGTTCTTGGTTGCCAGCTGCGGATCGTCGAGAAAGAAGGTCTTCCCGTCTATCATGATTTTGTTTACAGTCTCTCCGTTCGCAGTGATGTTCCCCTCTGCATCTATCTCGATTCCCGGCAGTTTCTTGAGAAGTTCCTCCAATACGTCGGAATCGTTGACCTTTACCGACGCCGCCGTATATTCAATGGTATCTTTCTTCACGGTCATCTGGTTGGCTATGCCTATTACCGTTGCCGCCTCCAGCATGTTTATATCTTCCTGCAGGTAGAGCGTGCCCATGTCGTTCGCCCCCCTCTTGACATCCACCGTCCAGCTTTTTGGCTTATATCCCATATATTCTACGGTGACAGTCGCCCTTCCGACTCCCATGTTCTGGATGGTGACAACACCGGACTCGTCGCTCATACCATATTTCTTGCTTGTTCCGCCCACATAGGAGGCCACCACCGAGGCATACTCGAGCGGAGTCTTTGCCAGACTGTCGAGAAGCTTCAATTTGAGATAGGTGCCCGAAGGCTGGGATACCGAAGAGGCCGAAGCCTGCGCCATGGCGCCATAATTTACTGAAAACAAAGATATTAGAAATAATATAACAAAACAGTATGTTCTGCGCTTCATTACCATTATTTTTTGTCGAAACTTTATACAGCAATTAGACTCGGTTTTCCCGTAAAAGTCAAGTCCGGAAAACTATTTTTTTATCTTTTCAGGATGGGTTTTCACGAACTCGCTCCAACTGCACTTTTTTGTCTTGTGGGTCAATGGCGACATCTGGCTGAAATAATGGCACATGGCTATTGCAAGGGCATCTGTGGCATCGAGATGCTCCTGCGGGCAGTCTATGTGCAGCAGGCTCTGCACCATTGCCGCCACCTGTTCCTTGGAAGCCTCTCCCCTGCCGGTAATGGCCATCTTTACACTTCTTGGCGGATATTCGAATACGGGTATGCCATGCGAGAGTGCAGCCGAAATAGCCATGCCTTGAGCCCGTCCGAGTTTGAGCATGACCTGGGCGTTCTTTCCGTAAAAAGGAGACTCTATAGCAAGTTCATCCGGAAGGTACTTCTCCATGATTGCAGAGACTTCAGACAATATTCGTCTCAGGGCCGAAAAATGGTCCTTTTCGTTTTTCAGATTCACCACGCCCATCTCCACGAACTCGGCTTTGGAGCCAGACAAACGAATGACCCCAAAGCCCAGAATCCGGGTTCCGGGGTCAATCCCCAATATTATCTTCTCATTTTCCACGCCTCTATGCCTGTGAAATGAAGAATCAGTCTATATATGAGAAACCTGCATACTCGGCAAGAGCCTTGGGCAGACGAATCTTGCCGTCTGCGGTCTGGTTGTTCTCTATAAGCGCGGCCAGAATACGGGGCAACGCCAAAGAACTGCCGTTCAGGGTGTGGGCGAGCTGCGGTTTTCCGTTCTCATCCCTGTATCTGAGTTTCATCCTATTGGCCTGGAAAGATTCGAAGTTTGAAACCGAACTTACTTCCAGCCATCTCTTCTGTGCTGCGGAGAAGACCTCGAAATCATATGTTATTGCAGAAGTGAAGCTCATGTCGCCGCCGCAAAGCCTTACGATTCTGTAAGGAAGTTCCAACTCCTGCACAAGGCTCTCCACATGCTTGACCATTCCCTCCAGCGCGTTGTAGGAGTTTTCCGGGAGAGAGAGCTGCACTATCTCAACCTTGTCGAACTGATGCAGTCTGTTCAGCCCCCTTACATCCTTGCCGTACGAACCGGCCTCCCTTCTGAAGCACTGTGTATAGGCCGTCATCTTTATGGGGAAGTCCTCCCTGTTCAGTATGGTATCTCTGTAAATGTTCGTAACAGGCACCTCCGCCGTGGGAATCAGATAAAAATCATCGAGATTTACATGATACATCTGCTCGCTTTTGTCTGGC
The DNA here is from genome assembly GCA_949300025.1 of uncultured bacterium. GTDB lineage: Bacteria > Bacteroidota > Bacteroidia > Bacteroidales > UBA932 > Egerieousia. Next base: position 137,900 of record CASGCS010000005.1, read on the forward strand.
AGCTGCCCTGTTGCATAGGCCGACATCTGGTTTACAACCAGCGGTGGCTGGATCTCAAGATAACCGGCCTTTGTGTTTCTGTCGAGGAAAAATGAAATCAACGCCCTCTGGATTCTCGCACCCTTTCCCTTATAGACAGGGAATCCTGCGCCGGTAAGCTTTACGCCCAGGTCGAAATCTATTATGTCCAAATCTTTTGCCAACTCCCAGTGAGGTTTTGCATTCTCAGGCAACTGAGGAGTCTCACCGCCCTGACGTACCACTACATTGTCTTCCGACGATTTTCCCAGCGGAACCTCGGGCGCAGGGATATTCGGCAGCAGAACGAGACGCTCCAGCATCTTGCCGTTCTCCTCCTCCATAAGTTTTTCAAGTTCAGAAGAGCGTCCTTTCAACTTGGCAACCTGTGCCTTGACCTCTTCCGCCTGCTCCTTCTTGCCCTCCTTCATGAGTGCGCCAATCTCCTTGGCCTTTTTGTTCTGCTCAGCAAGAACATTGTCAAGCTGCGTCTGATGCTCGCGCCTGAGAGAGTCGTATCTCAATACATCGTCTACAATCTCCTTTGCATCAAAGTTCTTTACAGAGAGTCTTTCTATTACAAAATCGGGATTTTCCCTCAATAATTTTAATGTCAGCATATATATTGTTGTTACTTCCGTTACGGTTACTGTAATGAGTGCCAAATAAAAGAGGAGCACCCGCAAAGGGTTGCTCCTCTATTCTGCATAGTATTGCTTCCCTCGATTATCTTAGTTGTTAAGATTCTCAAAAGGAATAATCGAGACATAAGACTTGCTCTCCGCCTTTTTGGTAAATTTTACCACTCCGTCTACCAAAGCGAAAAGAGTATGATCTTTACCCATTCCTACATTAAGACCCGGATAGTGAACGGTTCCCCTTTGGCGAACCAGGATGTTTCCGGCTTTGGCGTTCTGTCCACCGAACAGTTTTACGCCCAATCTTTTACTTTGTGATTCACGGCCGTTCTTTGAACTGCCGACACCTTTTTTATGAGCCATAATCTTTCCTTTTTACCAATTAAGCGATTGATTCAATCTGAATTTGTGTTAAATACTGACGGTGACCGTTCTTCTTCTGATAGCCTTTGCGGCGTTTCTTCTTGAAGACGATAACCTTGTTTCCTTTAAGGTGCTCCAATACGGTTGCCTTTACGGCAGCACCCTCTACATAGGGAGAACCAAGTTTTACCGCACCGTCGTTGTCTGTCAAAAGCACCTTGTCAAATGTAACAGAGGCTCCGGCTTCATCCTTGAGGCGGTGTACATAAATCTTCCTCCCTGCCTCTACCTTGAACTGTTGACCTGCAATATCTACAATTGCGTACATAAAATTTTTGTTTAAAATTTTTGGCAGCAAGCGGTTGCTTCACTTAAACAACTCTTATTCAATAGCTTGACAACCTTTTCACTATTTTTCGGACTACAAAAGTAGCATATTTTATCATTTTGACAAAACTTTATTCGAGAAAATATGCAACGGAGCGCCCGCAATATCATAAAACTTTTTTGTTACATGAGGTGATTGTGTGGCCGAAATATCTTAATTTTGCACTTATGGACTCACCTTTCAAATATTACGACTACGTAACCGGCCCGCACTTTATAGGTAGGGAGAAGCAGGTAAACGAGTTCTGCGAACTTATCTTGCAGAAGAAGAACATACTCATATACGGACAGGCCCGCACAGGAAAGAAATCAATTGTATACAATTCGTTCAAGGAGCTTGAAAAACGGGGATACAGGTACATTCCCATAAAGATGAACCTTTTCAACATAAGGTGTATAGAGGCCTTCATGATGCGCTATACCAACAACATAGTCGGCAAGTTTGCCTCATCGGGCATGGAATGGTCCGACTTTCTGCTCCGGTACATGCCGCTGGCACCCTACAACGTAAAGGAGGAGCCCGGCAGAAAGCCACGGTTCGTATACAATTCAAAGGAGATGCTCACAGATGCCCAGATAAGGGAGCTTCTCAACCTTCCCGAGAGGATTGCAGAGGAGGCCGGCTGCCACATAGTGCTCTATTTTGAACAGTTCCAGGACATCACCCTTTTTGACGACTCAGACAGGATTTTCTCTCTCTTTGAAAAGGAGTGGAAAAACCACGGCCACGTTTCGTATGTAGTTACGGGGGAGCGCAAAAACGCCATGGATGAAATATTCGAGGTAAAGAAATATTTCTACAACCTGGTTGAAAAAATAGAGATTGTCCCGATAGATAGAAAGGTCTTCATCGATTACATAATCAAGGGATTCCTCAAAGGGGGAAAGGTCATCAGGCCCAACCAGGCAGGCTACATATACGACACGGTGGAGGGAGATCCGTGGTATGCACAGCATCTGGCATCGATATGCTATGAAATGACTATGGGCTATCTTGAGGACAAAACCATAGAGGCTGCGCTCAGAAACCTTATAAACCTGCACGATTTCTCGTTCCACACAGTAGCATTCGGGCTGAGCAAGCATCAGCTGCGCTTTATAAAGGCCATACTGGACGGAGTAAAGAGATTCAGTTCCGCCGACATTCTCGACAGGTTCAAGCTCAACTCTTCGGCCAATGTAAACAGGCTCAAGGAGGCTCTCCAGAAAAAGGAGATCATAACCTTCAACGGCAAAAAGGAAGTGGTGATAATGGACCCGCTCCTTAAACACTGGTTTATAAAGTATTTTTTTGTAAAGTGAACTAAATAACCTTTGTCATGAAAAAGATTGTAGTATTGAGCGGAGCAGGCGTAAGTGCGGAGAGCGGCCTGCAGACCTTCAGAGACAGCGACGGTCTCTGGAATGAATACAGAGTTGAAGACGTGGCCTCAATCGAGGGCTGGCACCGAAACAAGGCGCTTGTTCTGGAATTCTACAACATGCGCCGCAGGGAGCTTGAAAAGGTCATGCCCAACGATGCACACAAAACAATCGCCTCTCTTGAAAAGGATTTCAATGTCTGCGTAGTCACCCAGAATGTAGACAACCTGCATGAGAGGGCTGGAAGCAGCCATGTAATCCACCTGCACGGAGAACTCACCAAGGCTTGCGGAGAAAAAGACAAGGAGCATCCGGTAGAAATCGGATACAGAGATATAAAACCCGGAGAGAAAGCCTCCGACGGCACCCAGCTCCGCCCTTTCATCGTCTGGTTCGGTGAGGCTGTCCCCATGCTCGAGAGCGCAGCCAGAGAGGTAAGCAAGGCAGACATACTCATAATCATAGGCACCTCTCTGAACGTATATCCGGCTGCAGGTCTGGTACACTACACAAAGGCTGGGTGCAAAATCTATCTCATAGACCCCAAGCCCATGCCGCTAAGCCTGCCCAACTTCACCCAGATAGAAGAAAAGGCCACCAGCGGTATGAAAAAGCTGGCAGCCATTCTTCAGAAGGAGTCGTGACCGAATCTCGGCACTCCTTCTAACTAATACTTCAGCAGGGCCGCAATACCGTCCATTGTACTGACAAGTATCTTCCTGTCTGAGAGCGGCTGTATATAGTTTATAAGGGCGCCCGAGAGTTTGTGTTTCCATACAATGGAGCCGTCGCTGCCGTCGAGTGCCACGATGTTTCCCTTATCGGTAGGGACAAATACCAGATCCGAGCCGTCTGTTCCCTCTCCCGCAGCCACGGTAATGGGTGTAGGCGCTATCTCATAGCCGAACTCTGCATTTGCAGCCCAAATCCTGCGGGGTTCGCTGCCCGATGTAGAGAATGCGAACACACTGTCTTTCATTGTTTTTACATAATAAGTGCTTTTATCTGAAGAGAGACCTACAGATTCTCTTCCACCATCTGCCCGCCAGATTTCATTGCCGCTTTTGGCATCTATCGCATACGAGACTCTCTCAGGCGTTGCAATGAAAATCCTGCCGTTGGCCTTTACCGGGAACACCGCCGCCGGAGAGAACATCCTGCCCTTGCTGTTTGTCCAGCACCACTGCAGCTGACCGTTGGAAGGGTTGAACGAATAGAGCCTGCTTGCCCAGTCGCCTATTACAACCTGCTCCCTGTCTACATAGGGTTTTGCCTCAATAAAGCCCTTAATGTCGTCGTAACTCCATACAAGCTTGCCGCTTTTAAGGGAAAGAGCCCTGAATTTGTTGTCCGAAGCACCGATGTATACCTTTCCTCCATATATTGCGGGAGAACCAAGTACAGACTTTCCGCACTCGAATTTCCACTTCAGATTGCCTGTGTTCAAATCCAGACAGTAGACATGATTGTCTGAAGAGCCCACCACAACGCTGTTTCCTGAAACGGCAGGTGTGGAATAGACCTTTCCGTCTGTTGCAAATTCCCAAACGGGCTTACCGTCTGCGGCAGAGAGAGCACGCACGATTCCCTTTGTGTTGGTATAGACTACCTTTGCCTTGTCGCCCTTTCCTGCCATGACTGCACCGGCGCCAATATCGGAGACATCTTCATACCTCCATACTTCCTTTACGTTTGCATACTTTCCGTTAACCGAATAGTCGGGACGCGGATAGTTTATACTGCTGTCGAAAGCAAGACCGCGGCTCAGCCTCAGAGTATGCCAGGGGGTTATGGTATAGGGTTTTCCGGAGACTATCCTTTCACTGAACGTTACTGTAGAGCCGTTGAATTCCACAATATTGTACCCTGCCCCCGGGCGGCCCGCCTTCATTGAGGAGCGGCCTATCACACCGGGAATGCCTTCATAGACCATAGCCCTGTTGGTATGCCAGTGGCCTCCCATTATAAGTTGTGTATTTACCTTTTTCAACTCATCCAGCACATTGGTATAGTTGAGCATGGAACTGTCCATGGGATAATGGTTTATAAAGACTACGGGCTGCTTTTTGTCAATTGTATTGGCTATCGAGTCGAGCCATACCATGCTCTCGCGCGGCAACAGCGCCGGAGCCATGCGCATGTTCGGTCCGCTGTTGGTTCCTATGAATTTTATGCCCTGGAAGTCGAACTCGAACTCCTCATATCCAAACACCTTTACAAATGTGTTGCAGCCGCTCTCAGACCACTTTGCGTCATGGTTGCCGGCTATGATGTAATAGGGTTTGTTCAACTTGTCGAGAATCGATTTAGCAAGTTCAATCTCCCTGTCTGCGCCGAACTCCGTAATATCTCCGGTAATTATGGCAAAGGAGAGTTCATCATTCCTGTTTATGTCATCTATGCAGGCTTGCAGGTCTTCTATGCTGGCCGCACCCTCGGCGATGTGGGTATCCGAGAGATAGGCAAACTTGAACTGCTGTGAAAAGAGCGGCAGCGCAATGACTGTCGCAACGATTAGGGTAAATAGTTTTTTCATGTTTTCTGTATTGTGTTTAGTTTATATGATTTCAAAATCCGATGACTGGGCCCATCCCTGGCGGCCGTCGGAGAGTTCCACCCTGCTCCAGGTCTCAATCTGCTCAAGAACCTCTATCTTGGTTCCCTCATGGAGAATGAAAAGATTGTTGCCTGTAACGTTGGGCGCGCTCTTTACATTGCATACCGGGACCATGACTATGGCATAATCCTCATTCACTGCCTTGCCGCGCAGGTTGAACGAAAAGATGAGGGCGCATATCGCAAAGAAGAGCATGATGCAGCCCAGCACGAACGAACTTTTCCTCAGTACGATTCCGGCCGCATGCCTGTAAAGCAGAAGGAAAAATGCCACCGCAACCAGCAGTCCGATGGAAACCTTGGCCCAGGCGTTGCAAGAAAGGGAATTCTTGAGCTTTCCTATCCATACGGTAAGTATGAAATCGGGAATAACCTCTATCTTGTCGAGCGTCTTGAGCCTTGCTATTTCCAGATTGTTTTTCGTATCCTTGTCTGAAGGATTCAGTTTGAGCGCCCTTTCGTAATAGAGGATTGAAAGGCCGTCTTCCTTAAGTTTGTAGTAGGTATTGGCAATGTTGTAGTAGAGCTTGTATGAAACCATTCCGCCCTCCTCTATCTCTTTGTAATCGGAGAGCGCCTGCTGATATTCGCCGAGCGAATAGTGGTTGTTGGCCCTGTTCCACAACTCTGTGTAATCGGAATCCTGCGCCTGAACGGAGAGAGAGCAGAGCAATATTGCTATAAGGGTATATATGCTGTTTCTCATATCACAACTTGTTTTCCAATGTAGAGATTATGTCTATTGCGCGTTTATACTGCCCATCCATGGCCCCGTCTGACTGCTGCTGCGAATAGCGCGCCATCTCGCACTCGTCTATCAGGCTTATCAGTTCATCGCGCTCCTGGGCCTGTATGCCGCGGCTCTCGAGAAGCTCTATTATGGCATCACGCTGCATTTCTGCAAACTGAATGGAGAGCTTGTCGCTCACGTAACCCAGAAGAGCCTTGTGCAGTTCTTCATAAAATGGAGCCTGCAATCCTTTGGCAAGGTAACTCTGCGCCAGTTTGAGTCTGTTGCGCGCCACCTTGTTGGCCCGCCTGTTTCTGGTACGCCTTACATCTCCGCGAAGTTTCTCCCTCTCTTTCAATACCTTGTCCGCCACAAGGAACAACAGTGCAATAAGTATTACCGCCGCTGCAAAATACCAGCTTGCAATAAGGAAACGGCCTTTCCTCGCCAGGTCTGCCGATGAGGTGAATATGTAGCGTATGTCACTTCCCAGATTCACGACAGACTGCTTGTTGACCCCGCTCACTACCTGTGCGGAAGAGGAGGCATTGCTGTTTGGAAGCACTTTGAGTTTCAGGGTATCGCTTTCAAGTGTAATATACCTGCCCTGCCTGATGCTGTAATACGAGTATTTTACGGGCGGAATTACAAAGAGCCCCTCGCTTCTCGGGATAAAGGGAAATTCAAAGACCTTCTTGCCTGAGAGACCCGACGTGCCGTTGGAGAAACTGTTGTCTGTCTTTACGTCGTACTTTTCAAAATCCTGAGGCAATTCCACAAAGGGAGTCTCAATGAGATTTATGTTTCCGCTGCCGTTTATCTCGACCGTAAGCGAAGCGGCTTCATGCGCTCTTATGCTGTCTGCACTCAGGTTCACCTCCATGGTAAAATCTCCCACACCGCCGCCGAACGATGCCGGAGCGCCGGAGGGCAGAGGATTGACTTTTATTGTCGCAGAGGGGGTGGAGAGTCTCTTCCTTACCGTCTGGTACGTATCAAAGAAACTGTCGAACATCGAGAGCCCGCCTCCCGAAGTGCGTATCTGTATCTGACACACCATATATGAGGGGTCGACAGTAAGGTCTCCCGTCTGTTGCGGCAAAAGGATATAGCGGCGCAAGACGGCCGAACTGTAGACCTGGTTGTTGTAATTCTCCCTTACGAAATTGATATTTTGGGGCGTTTCCAGTTCCTGGCTCCAGAAACCGTTGAAAACCGGAAACTTGACATCTTCAAACCCTGCTATGGGCACTCTCGTGTAGAGTTTGAGTGTCGCCACTATAGGCTCTCCGCGCACGACTTTCGTCTTGCTGAACGAGAGTTTGAGAAATATGTCTTCAGACGAGACCTCGCCGTTTTCAGGAGCGTTGCTCTCCTGCGCCCCGTTTCCGTTTCCGCTGCTGCTGCCGGAAGAGTTTCCTGCAACGACCTCAATGCTCAACGCCTTGGAGGTGTATTGCTTGCCGTCTATCTTTACACTTGCCGGCGAAACCGTTGCCACACCGGTCTGGCGGGCTCTCACCATTATGGTGTAATTTATCTCAAACACATCAGTCCTTACGCCGTTCACGATATTGGTGCTCGACATTCTCGAAGGCATGGGGCCGGCGAGAAGTTCGAGTCCCGAAAGTTCGGGAGCGGTAAACTCCTCCACTTCGGCATCCGCAGTATAGACGATTCTGAAAATCTCGTCTTTTTCAACGACATTGGGTGCATCCACAGTAAAGTTCTGCGCATAAGCCGTTATAGTGGAAAGCGCAAGGAACACAAGTGCAGACAGCCGTATCATCAATGTTTTAGATTTATCCATAATTACCAGTTTTTCTCCCTTTGATTAGTGTAGGCCTTGGCCTTCTCCCTGTTTACCTTCTCCTGCGTACGGTTCTCCTTCTGCTGCATGGCCTGTATCATCTGTTCGGCAGCGTTGGGAGATATTTTAGGAGGGGATTGCCCGTTGTCATTGTCCCGGTTGTCCTGATTATCCTGACTGTCCTGACTCTCCTGACTGTTCCGGTCATTCCTGTTGTCCTGCTCCTGATTGTTCCGGTTTTCATCCTGGTTGCCGTTGTCCCGGCTCTCATCTCCTTCGTTATTATTGTTCCGGTCATCGTTGTTCTGGCCCTGGCTGTTCTGGTTCTCCTTGTCTTCGTTGTTCTGGTCCTGATTGTTGTCCTGGCCTCCGCCGCCGCCCTGCTGGTTCTGCTCGTCTTCAAGTTTCTTCTGTGCATAGGCCAGATTGCTCTTGGTATCCATATCTGCGGGATTGCATCTCAAGGCATTCTTGAAGGCCTCTATCGCCTCTGCATATTTTTTCTGCTGAAGGTAAGTATTTCCAATATTGTGGTAAAGGTCTGAAGCAAGCGTACTCTCGCACTCCACACGCCCCTCCTCCCAGTTTATGGAAGAGACGTTGCTTTTGGCCACACTGTCTGCAATCCGGCTATAACTGGTCTGTGCCTGTTCCATGTCATCCATTTTATAAAGCACGTTTCCAAGGTTGTATCTTGAAGCGAGCGAGAGCGAATCCTTTATCAGCCCTTTCCTGTACTCGACCTCGGCCTCCCTGTAATTCTCCTTGTTGAAAAGCCTGTTGCCCTTTCTCACCTCTGAACGGTCTGTCTGGGCCGAAAGCTGCGATGAGGCCAGCATGAAGAGAATTACTGCCGAAAAGAGTTTCCTGCTCGATCTAAGATTCCCCACAAAAAATTCCAGCAGCATGAATACCAGCGCTATGCCAAAGAAATACATATATTGTTCGTTATAATCTTCAAATACCTGCGATTCGTATTGCTGCGCCTTCAATTCCTCGAGTTCGTCCAATATCGGATTCAGGCCGAACTCTGTCGCACCTGCACGCACATAGGAACCGTTTCCTGCCGCAGCCACCTCCTGAAGCGTAGACTCGTCGAGTTTTGTAACCACTATGTTGCCATCCCTGTCTCTGAGAAGTTCGCCATTGTCATCTATGGGAATGGGCTTGCCCTCCGGTGTCCCCACTCCTATGCAGAAGACCCTTATTCCCTCTTCGGCGGCATTTGTCGCCGCTATTACAGGGTCCGCTTCGTGGTTCTCTCCGTCTGTAATGAGAATTATCGCCTTGTTGTCGCGCCCCATCTGCCCTTGTGCGCTGAAACTGCGCATAGACATGTTGATAGCCTCGGCAAGGTCTGTACCCTGGTCAGGTATGGAGCCGGGATTTATGGAATTGAGAAATATCTTTGCCGAAACATAGTCTGAAGTTATGGGCAGCTGCACGAAAGAGCGCCCGGCAAAGATAACCAGACCTATCCTGTCTCCCCTGAGCTTGTCCACCAGTCTTGATATTGCAAGTTTGGCCCTCTCCAGACGGTTTGGAGAGTAATCCTGCGCCAGCATGGAGTTTGAGACATCGAGCGCAATGATTATTTCAGAACCCTTGCGTTCGTTTTCCACAAGTTTGGCACCCATCTGAGGTCTTGAAAGGCCTATGACAAAAAAGACCCATGCAAGTGCAAAGAAGACCATCCTGACCCACCCCTTGTATCTGGAGCGAAGAGGCATCAACTTCTCCACCAGCGCAATCTCTCCCAATGTCTCCATCTTTTTCCTTCTGTTGCGCTTCAGCAGGAAGAGAAACATGAAAAAGAAAGGGACCAAAAGAAGTAACAACAAATATTGTGGTGCTGCAAAATATATCATAACCGCTTCCTTTTTATCAATCGGGCAACTGCTTTATAACAAAAAACCTCAATAACATCTCCAGCAGAATCGCACCCAGCGCGACAAGGGCAAACCGCATAAAGAGTTCCTTGTATATGGGGAAGGAGTCTACCATTGTCTTGCTCTTCTCCATCTTGTTGATTTCTCCGTAAATCTCCAGAAGCTTGGAGTTGTCGGTAGCCCTGAAATACTCTCCTCCTGTCTCCTCCGCTATGTTCTGCAAAAGCTGCTCGTCTATCTCCACCTTCATCTGCTGCAGTTCCACGCCAAACGGAGTCATAACAGGGTATGGCGCAGTTCCCATGGCTCCCACTCCAATGGTATAGACCCTTATGCCGTATGTCTTTGCTATCTCCACCGCCATTTGCGGGGAGATTTCACCGGCGTTGTTCACTCCGTCGGTAAGCAGTATTACCACGCGGCTCTTCGCCTGCGAATCCTTCAGACGCGCCACTGCAGTTGTAAGGCCGTTTCCTATCGCTGTCCCGTCATCTATGAGCCCGCACTCTATCTCCTTTACAAGATTTATGAGCGTTGCCCTGTCGGTGGTAAGCGGAGACTGCGTATAACTTTCCCCGGCAAAAACCACAACGCCTATCCTGTCTGTCGGACGCTCTGCAACAAACTGTATGGCAATCTCTTTTGCCGCATTTATACGGTCGGGGGTAAAATCCCGCGCCAGCATGCTGGTCGAGACGTCGAGCGCAAGAATTATGTCTATACCCTCCGTATCTATCCTTTCATATACAGATGAAGATCTCGGACGGGCTATCGCCACCACCATTGCAGAAATGGCTATAATCCTCAACACAAAAGGAATGTGACGGGTATACCGCTTGATTCCGCTCCCCTTTGCACTCCACGGGACAATCGTGGATACCGTAAAGTATGGAATCTTCCCGGTCAGTTCCCTGTATATGTAGAAGAGAATCAGCAGAACCGGAACCGCCAGCAGCCACAATAATTTTGGATACTCGAAAAACATCACTTAACCTCCTTTTCCTGCTCCAACTCCTGCATGAAGGTTGAATTTACGAATCTGACCGCCTTTGGAACAGCCTCCTCGTTCGCTGCCGTATCGGGAGAGAACTTGGCAAACTTAACCAGGTCGGCCATCTTGAGCAGTTCGTCCAACTCTTCATAAGGCCTTGCCTCTATCTGTTTGTCCTTTAAAGATTCGAGAATTTCCGCAGATGTCATCTCCATGGCACCCACGCCATATCTTTTCTGGATATACTCACGCAGGGCATCCGTTATGCCCGTATAATACTGCTTCTGTCTGCCGCTCTGCCACAACTTCTCGCTCCGTATCTTGTCCAGCTTTCTCAGGGCTACGATATGCGGAGGATCCTGCACTATGGGCCGTCCGAAGAAATCCTTGTGCTCGCGTCTGTACCTGATATATCTTACAACAAGACATACAACTGCCGCAGCCGCGGCGAGTATCAGAACATAGAGAGCTATTTCCTTAAAAGTCAAAGGGTATCGTACATTGCCCTTTATATCCTTAATCTGGTATTGAGCCGTGTCAATCTGCAATGTCCCCACTGCCAGAAGCGGGCTCTCTACACTGAGCGTATCGGCACCGTCCTCGCCCGCGACAACCAGAAGCGGCTGCGGCAGCCTGTACGCTCCGCTGTCGAAACTGGTAAGCAGAATCTTTGCATTCAACAGACATTTGCCGCCTTTCAACGAAACAGTGTCGAGAACGAAATCCGAAACGGCCTCGACCTTTGTTCCGGTTGTATCGAACTGAAGCGTGGCCGAATAGGGCAATATCAAAACCGTATCGCCTGCATCCATTTCCAGTTCGAGATTCCAGACTGTCTGGTCGCCTATAAGAATGGAGTCGCGTGAAAGAGACGAACTCTTGACCACCCCCTCTGCGGCCCCTGCCGCAAAAGCGGACTTGCAAAGCAGAAACACCGCCGCAACCAGAAAAAACCGGATTCTCATTTTTGCCATTCTCATATCTATTTGCTTTTAAACAGAGCTATGAGCCCCTTTACATAATCCTGGTCTGTACCTATGCTTACGCAATCTACCTTGAATTTCTTGAACAGTCTGTTCGCCTTTTCGTAAACACCGATACTCCAGGTATCATAATATGCCCTGAGCCTGCGGCTCGAAGTGTCGACCCACCTCTCTTCGCCGCTCTCGGCATCCTTCACTCTTATCAGCCCCACATCCGGCAGATGCCTTTCACGCTCGTCGTAAATGTTTATCACCGAAAGGTCGTGACGGTTCACTGCAATTTTCAGAGCCTCTTCATAGTTCGGGTTGCTGCCCTCGTCTACATCGAGCAAATCGCTCAGAAGAAAGGCATTGCACTTCTTCTTTATGGCATTTGTAAGAAAACGCAGCGCCTCCGAAATGTTTGTTCCGCTGCCTGCTGGCTTGAATTCCAGAAGTTCTCTCAGAATTCTGAGCAGATGAGTACGTCCCTTTTTAGGAGGAATGAACTTCTCGACCTTTGAAGAAAAGAAGAGCGCCCCCACCTTGTCGTTGTTTATCGATGCGGAAAACGAAAGTACGGCCGCAACTTCGGCTGCCAGCTCCCTTTTTGTCTTCACCGAGGTTCCGAATATTCCCGAGGGGCTTACGTCCACAAGAAGCACCACGGTCATCTCCCTCTCCTCCTCGAATATCTTTATGTACGGAGAGCGCAGCCTGGCCGTCACGTTCCAGTCCATGTTGCGCACATCGTCTCCGAACTGGTATTCGCGCACCTCGCTGAAAGCCATACCACGCCCCTTGAAGGCCGAGTGGTATTCGCCCGCAAATATCTGATGGGAGAGAGACTTTGTCTTAATCTCGATTTTCCGTATCTTCTTCAAGAGTTCGTTTTCCATGACTTCACTCCTTCTGCCGCTCTCTGCTACGGAACTTCAACCGTATTTATTATCTCCGTTATTATATTCTCAGTTGTAACATTCTCGGCTTCCGCCTCGTATGTAAGGCCTATCCTGTGGCGCAGAACCTCGTAGCATACAGCCCTCACGTCTTCGGGAATCACATATCCTCTACGCTTGATAAAGGCATACGCCTTTGAAGCCATTGCCAGACTTATGCTTGCACGCGGAGAGGCTCCGTACTGGATCAGGTCCTTGAGCTTGCCAAGCGCATAATCTTCCGGCGTTCTGGTAGCATATACAATATCCACTATGTAACGCTCTATCTTCTCGTCCATATAGACATCCTTCACCACGCTGCGGGCCCTGATTATGTCTTCAGGCTTGAGCACCGCAGAGGCCTTGGGGAACGAGCCGCCGTTATGCATCTTTATAATCTGCTTCTCCTCATCCTTCTTGGGATAGTTCACCACCACCTTGAGCATGAACCTGTCGACCTGCGCTTCGGGAAGAGGATATGTACCCTCCTGCTCCACCGGATTCTGGGTTGCCATTACAAGGAAAGGCTCAGGAAGCTTGTATGTGCTGTCGCCTATGGTCACCTGCCTCTCCTGCATGGCCTCCAGAAGTGCAGACTGCACCTTTGCCGGAGAACGGTTTATCTCATCGGCAAGAACGAAGTTTGCAAAGACAGGGCCCAGTTTTACCTGGAACTGTTCGCTCTTCTGGCTGTAGATCATTGTACCCACCACATCGGCAGGCAGCAGGTCAGGAGTAAACTGAATACGGCTGAACTTAGCCTCTACTATATTAGCAAGCGTATTAATAGCCAATGTCTTGGCCAAACCGGGCATACCTTCGAGCAGGATATGTCCGTCTGCAAGGAGACCTATCAGCAAATTCTCTACAAGATGCTTCTGTCCTACTATCACCTTGTTCATCTCCATGGTAATAATATCTACAAAAGCGCTCTCCTTCTGAATCCTTTCGTTAAGTTCCTTAATGTTTACCGTTTCCATATCTATTATCGTTATTATTTCTTACCTTTGCGCCGCAACCGGGCCGTACACTCCATGAGATATTTCATTACCCTATCATACGACGGCACCCCTTTCAGCGGGTGGCAAATTCAGGAAAATGCGAACAGCGTGCAGCATGAAATACAAAAAGCGCTCGGCATTCTTCTAAAGGAGCCCGTAATCGTCACAGGTGCGGGAAGAACAGATGCCGGAGTAAATGCAATCGGATATGTAGCACACTTTGACTCTGCAAACATTTTGAAAAATTGCCCGCAATTGTGCTACAAATTAAATGCCATTCTGCCTGATGAAATATGCGTCAATGAAATTTTCCGGATGCCCGACAACGCACACGCAAGGTTCGATGCAACGAGCAGATGCTACAAGTATTACATCCACACCAGAAAAGATCCTTTCTGCACCCGGCACTCATGTTTTACAAAGGCAGACCCTGATATTGCGGCCATGAACAGGGCCGCCGGATACCTGCTGGGAGTCCACGATTTCAGCTGCTTTGAAAAGGTAAACGGGGGGAACAAGACCTCTGTCTGCAACGTAATGGAAGCCGGCTGGGAGCAGATAGAAGAGCACCGGTATCTCTTTACAATAAGGGCCAACCGTTTTCTCAGAAACATGGTACGGGCGATAGTAGGCTCGCTTCTGGAGGTCGGCTACGGCAAACGCCCTCCTGAATGGATAGCGGAAATCATGGAGATGAAAGAACGCGGAAAGGCCGGGCAATCTGTCCCGGGCAACGCTCTTTTTCTCGCAGAGATTACCTACCCGTATCCGTTGGGCAGGCAGCCGAAGAGTTCCGACCCTCAATAGCCGCACATGTTTTCCGGTCATGCATCCGGTTTTCCGAATGCGCCTGCAACGGCTCCGGAGAGGGCTGTCGCACGACTTTAAAATTTCATCGCTGGCAAAGTTATCTTAACTTGAACTTCAGATAACCCATATAAAAGTTCAAGTTATGATATACGGCTACATAAGAGTCAGCACAGACAAGCAGACTGTGGAAAACCAGAAATTCGAGATTAACGAATATTGCAAGAGAAACAATCTGAAAATCAACGGGTATATTCAGGAGACCATAAGCGGAAACAAGACCTACCGCAAGCGCGAACTTGGCAAGCTGCTCTACAAGGTACAGTCAGACGACCTGATTATCTGCGCAGAACTCTCGCGTCTGGGAAGAAACCTCTTCATGATAATGGAAATTCTCAACATCTGCATGTCAAAAGGATGCAGGGTCTGGACAATAAAGGACAATTACAAACTTGGAGACGACATACAGAGCAAGGTGCTGGCCTTTGCCTTCGGGCTCTCCGCCGAAATAGAGCGCAACCTCATTAGCCAGAGGACAAAGGAGGCGCTCGCCAGGATAAAGTCTGAAGGAAAGAGCGTAGGCCGCAGGCAGGGAAGCAAGAACAAGTTTTCCAAACTGCACGGGAAGACCAAGATAATAAACCAGATGCTCGACGAGGGGTTCACCGTCTCCCAAATATCGCTCAAGATTCTGGTCCACAGAAGCACAATCTACAAATATCTCAAGGAGACAGGATACAACAGGAGATAATCCTGTCACACATTTTTTGATTAACTTTGTTCAGACTTTTGCGTCTTCCTCTCGTAAGGCAAAAAAGAAGACGATTACAGATAAATTACATACACATGAAAAAGATGATTATGGCGGCCGTTGCCGCCGCAACGCTCCTTTCCGGATGCGGTTCTTCCGACTCCACTGCAGTAAAATATACCATTACCGGCTGCGACAGCTCCTTCATCGACGGGCAGTACATGTACATCTTCACCCACGATGCAGGCAAGGCCGAGTGGCCCGATTCTGCACTCATTTCAAACCATTCGTTTGTAATGGAAGGGGAACTGCCGTTTTCGACAACGGCATTTCTCTATATGGCCTCCGGCATTGGCGCAGGGGATGCCACACAACTGAGTTCCTCTTTCATCATTGAAAACGGGACCATCATGGCGGAAAACAGAGGCGGCTACTTTCTGGAAATGACAGGCACTCCACAGAACGAACTTAAAAACCGCATGTATGAGATGTTTTCCTCAATCGCGGCAGACACCTCGCTCACACCGCCTGAGATTGAACGCGCCTATGACAGCATCACAAAGAGCGTAATTCTGGAAAACAGAGACGCGCTTGCACTCGATCTGCTCCAATATTGGCTTGATGCACATTCCGGCAGCGAAGTGCTCTCCATGCTCGACTCATTTCCCGAACCGTACAGAAAACACCCGCAGGCAATATATCTTGCAGATCTCATAAAAAGCATGCCGACAGATATAGGACGCAGTTACGCCGATATTGCAGGATTCACACCGGAAGGGGATTCGCTCCGTCTTTCAGATGTGGTTTCCCGCAAAGGGAACCGCTACCTGCTGCTCGATTTCGGCGCATTGTGGTGCGGGCCGTGCAGGGCGGAGTACCCGAACCTGTCGGAGCTCTATAAAAAATACAGTTCAAAAGGATTCGAGATTTTCGGAGTCTCGTATGATTCCAGTCTGGAGGCATGGCAGGAGTGCATAGAGAGATTCGATATGGAGTGGCCGCAAATCCATCAGGGATTCGGCATGCAGCCGCGCCAGACGCAGGCATGGAAAGACTACAACCCCAACGGCATTCCTGCGACATTTCTGATAGACTGCAAAACCGGTACGCTGATAGCCAAGGGGCTCCGGGGCGAAACCCTCCGCATGAAGATAGAAGAGTTGCTGGGGTTATTGCCTTGATACGATTTCGTTATACAATGCCAATCCTTTTGAGGTCAACAGATATTTCTGTCGGGGATGATTTGGTTTATCCGGGTACAGTGCTTTTACAATACCTGCTTCCAAGGCAGGAGCCATGTAGTTTTCTAAAAATGTAGGCCTGTGTTTCAACCCTATCTTCTCCATCAGACTTTTCAGAGATAACTGCCCGTTGGACAAGGCAAGCAATAAGGCACGAACTTGTTCGGTTACTTGTACGGCAGGTTGTTCGGTACTTGTACGGTCAACCTGCTGCATCTGCACCCCGGCCGGCTCCTCAATAGCATTGACTACCATATACCTGTTCCGCAACTCGTTGTTTTCGCCCAACAGCAGATTACGGAAAAAACGTTCAAGGTACTCTGAATTACGCATGACGCCTTTTTGCACATTCTGATAGTTGGCGCGTACCAGGGCATTACGGAAATACCACGAATGATTGGCAAACAGGTCGTTTGTTACGTCAAAACCCATAGAACGTAAATAGAGAATCGTAAATACTGCCGTTGTACGGGTGTTTCCCTCACCGAACGGGTGGATTTGCCATAGTCCAGACACACTGATTGAAACTACGTAATTCCTATTACGTTACTCATTTAAACAATATAGCGTGAACTAAAAATTTTTAAGTCCACGCTACTCCGTACCTATTTTCTCCTGCGAACTTACCGAGGATCACCTTCACAATACTCACAGCCTCCACCATCAGTATAAGTACCAGCATCAGGACGAACAATTTTAAGTTCACTTACTTCAAAATCCAATGTTTCCATAACAAATATTTTAAATTCATTTTACTATTATACTGCATCTTGTGTCTTACTTGAGAGAATCAAGAGATTACACAATTTACAGTTTTTAAATTTCAATTTGACAACCTGTCTTCCAGTAGACTGGCAATTAAAGATTTAGTAAAATCACATTTACTAATCCGTTGTTCGGGAGTTTGGCTAAGTCTTTCTGTCGGACACCCACCTGCACAATGCCATTTTGCAAAACATGTTGAACAACATTCATATTTTGCATTAAAGATATTATAAATCTTACTTTTTTTATCTTGATCTATATTAACCTGTTCACCAATATATCCATAATCAACAAGGCCATAAGCAAATTCTCCTTTGGAAGATATTCTGTGACATGCAACGATATCTCCATCTGGCGTAACGCAAAATTCACCCCTGCAAAAACGGCTGTTTAACTTATCTAAAGAATTAGAAATCGAATTATAAACTCTTATATTATTTTTTAATCCGACTCTTCTTGCCTTCATAAATGATTCTATAAACTCTTTATAAAAATCCTCATCATTATCTTCTGCACTAAGTACTGGTTCAAAATGTAGTTTATTCACATTTTTATAATTTGATTTTACAAAGTCTACCATTTCCGGCATAAGATTTACATTTAATTTTGTTATTGTAGATCTGAAATTGTATAAAATTCCGGCATCGTCAACCTTTTTTATCATTGCATCTACAACATCAAACGAGTCATGGTTCATATCTGCAAACGGACGTTGTATATTTTGTACACGAGGCAATATATCATACGATATTCCAAGATACGCACCATGTTCTTTCAAATAATTTATTCTTTCGTCATTCAGCAATGTGGCGTTTGTTGTTACGGTTATATTTATCTGTGTTGACTTCTTTCTAGCATCAAAAATGTAATCTATGGCATATTTTAACAACCCCCAATTTAACAATGGTTCTCCACCGCCAATAAAAATAAAATCTACGGTTTTTGAAGATTTGGATAAAGCAAAATCTATTGCAATTCTCAATTTTCCCTTATCAAGCGTTTTTTTAGAACGGGCCTCCTGAGCATAGCAATATGTACAGGCAAGATTGCACGACTGAGATAGTATTATTACAATACATGTTTCAGAACCTACCGTTTTTGATCTTGGCAAGGTTACCTGAATATCCCTG
Organism: uncultured bacterium; assembly: GCA_949300025.1. Taxonomy (GTDB): domain Bacteria; phylum Bacteroidota; class Bacteroidia; order Bacteroidales; family UBA932; genus Egerieousia. The sequence continues at coordinate 156,299 of CASGCS010000005.1, forward strand.
ATTTCTGACAAATATCTCCATACTGCCGTATGTCTATCTTCTTCTGATATTTCATTCCCTTGAATATATCTATTGACCAATTCTGCCGTTTTCTTATTTCCGAAAAAAGCGACATTCTGTAATGGAGCGTAAATAATGTACCCCATTTTTGCATTTTTTCTTGGAATAATAAAAATATCCTTTATCGCTGTCATTACTTCTTTCAAAACTTAATAGAAATGTCATCAATCGCCAGATATTCGCCGATGCGTAAAATCGCTTAAAGACAAATTACTTCAAATGCCATGAAAATAAATTTCTTACAGGCTTCATTCTTGTACCGTCGGCAAAAGGATATGCTACAAAATCTTTAGGATAATTATCTCTATCGCGCATATACCTGTCAAAACATTGTAAATTAAATCTTTTGATTTCAGAATCAAAAACTTGAGAGATTTTTCCATATACTGATATATTCACACTTTTTACAGCATTCAATAATTCTCTACACTCACTGTCTCGATTTGATCTGTATTCAATATATGAAGAACCTATAAACCGCGTTATATGATTAATATATTTTTTTGGATTTATCCACTTACATCTTATCCATTCACAAACAAGTTTGACACACCTTCCTACTTCTCCGATATCATTAAAAAGAACAGATGTGAGAAAATCTGCAGATTCCGCATTTCTGACAAGTCCTTTTTTAACAAATCCAAAAACTGAGACATACCCGCCTTGACATGTAAATGGATTGTGTATTATAGCACTTGCCAAGTTATCTGAGACATTGACCTTTCCATCTATGCAACGAGTTTGTATTGCTCCATTACAAAAATAGATACTCACATCCCTTTCCGCCTTGTATTCTATTGGCCAGCTTTTTTTTTCAAAAAAATCAACAGTTTTAATGTAAAGATCAACTATGAGCGGAGCTTTTTCTCTGTTAATTTGCTCTCTTACCCCAGAAGTCACATTCTTAAACCACTCAAAATCACGTTCTCTATTTTTCAACAAGATAGAAATCCTTTGTTTTTCTAAAGCAGTATAACACTCTGCTATCTTTAAATATGGGCCATATGATGTGATAAACCATTTTGGCAATCCGACAGAGAACCCATTAAATACAATTGTACTATATGGTTGGGGAAAATACATGACCGCTAACTTTCATCCATTATCCTATTCTCCCTATCTCTCTGACATCTGTCTTTTGGCATAACGGACATCTTGGAATTGTAAATAAACCCAGAGGACCTGCACATTGCGTATCTCTACATGATTTGCAGAAAATATGTCTGCAATTATCACATACGTACACTGTATCACCTTCATTAGTGTTCCCGCACGTGGGACATTGTCTGTAATATGGCATTTTATAATTTTTACGCTATACGACTCCCAAATAGCAGGTTATACAAAAAGAAAGTGTGGAGTCGTTAGTTTTATCTGCTGGAGGTTCTGGTAAACCTTACGTCAATAAAACAATACCCCACACCTGAATAGATTATCAAACGATTTGACACAACTATTACATGGTGATGAGTGTTGTATTGTTTATCCCGACGTTTTGAAATGTACCAGATTTCCAGCAGGGACAAAGCCAAACACTTCTGTATGTCACTATCAGTCCGATAGCACAACAAAGATAGAAAATGTTTTTCTAAGTTCAACACTCGCGGGGTATTGTATTTGCAAATTTCTGCAAACTATTCTTTTTCTGCAAGCACACCCGCCTGCAGAAGTATAATATTGATGTTTTTATAAAACCTATTATAAGATTATTTATTCACGGTTCCATCGTCACCTCTGCTTTTACGCACTACAGTATGCTTTAATTTGAGAAGTGCAAAATTTCAATAGAAGTTTCCTTATATTCGGCTGCACTTCGTTTGCCGCATATACCGTGCAGCAGCACCTGTCAACTTGCCAACATGATTCCACTCTGCGTATATTCGGCTGCACTCCGCTTGCCGCATATACCGTAAAACTCCGCCTGCTTGAGTTGTGATACGGCTTCTGCGTATATTTGACTTCGTCACATATACTGTGCAACATCACCTGTCAATTTGCCAACATGATTCCACTCTGCGTATATTCGGCTGCGCTTCACTTGCCGCATATACCGTAAAACTCCGCCTGCTTGAGTTGTGATACGGCTTCTGCGTATATTTGGCCTGACGGCCACATATACTGTTCACGCCTCGGCAGAGCAAACGGAATCGCCTTGTCAAATTCCATTTGGAGATATATGCGTGCCTTTTGGCACTCACAGTTGCTCGAGGCATGCACGGATGCAAACATGTTTGCATTGCTGGCTTCTGCGTATATTTGTCGCTTGCGCGCCACATATACTGTTCACGCCTCGGCAGAGCAACAACCGGATTCCGTCTAATCCCTCTATTTGGAGATATATGCGTGCCTTGCGGCACTCACAGTTGCTCGAGGCATGCACGGCTGCAAACATGTTTGCATTGTTGGCTTCTGCGTATATTTGTCGCTTGCGCGCCACATATACTGTTCACGCCTCGGCAGAGCAGCAACCGGATTCCGTCTAATCCCTCTATTTGGAGATATATGCGTGCCTTGCGGCACTTACAGTTGCTCGAGGCCTGCACGGCTGCAAACATGTTTGCGCCGTACAGAGCTCTCGCATCTGTCGCTTCGCTTCTTATATCTCCAAATAGGGTGATGCAAATAAATTTGCTCTGCTCTCGGCTTCTGCGTATATTCGCACATCTTTTTTGAACACTATTTAAAGTTACATAACATGATTCTGACTACTATTTTACAATCAGACCCATCTTCTGTCGTTGCAGAGGCGGTTCCGGTGCAGGAGGAACTTTCATTTTCGCTTATAGACATGGCCATAAAGGGCGGATGGCTCATGATCCCCCTTTTTCTGCTCTCTATTCTCACCATTTACATCTTTGCCCAGAAATGGTGGGCTATCCGCAAGGCATCGGTGGTAGATGAAAATTTCATGAAGGACATTCGCGATTATATCCACCAGGGGAAAATCAATGCAGCGCTTTCGTTGTGCAAAAAGAATGACACGCCGGTCTCCAGGCTCATAGAGAAAGGAGTTGAAAGGATTGGCAGGCCGCTGCAGGATATCCAGACTGCCGTTGAAAATATGGGAAACGTAGAGGTCGCACGTCTTGAAAAGGGTTTGCCCATGCTGGCCACGATTGCAGGAGGTGCGCCCATGATTGGATTTTTGGGAACTGTGATAGGTATGGTACAGGCATTCTACAACATGTCTGCGGCAGGCAACAATATAGATATAACTCTCCTTTCCGGAGGTATATACACCGCCATGGTTACAACAGTTGCCGGCCTGATAGTTGGCATCCTCGCCTACTTTGGCTACAACTATCTCACCGCCAAGATTTCAGATCTGGTGTTCAAGATGCAAAACAACACGATAGAGTTTATGGACCTGCTCCATGAACCTGTAAAATAGAGCGTTAAATACAACTTATCATGGCTATAAAACAAAGGACAAGAGCAGAGGCTTCATTCAGCATGTCGTCTATGACAGACATTGTGTTCCTGTTGCTCATCTTCTTTTTGGTAACCTCGACGCTGATAAACCCCAACGCGCTCAAACTGCTTCTGCCCAAGAGTACGAACCAGATTTCGGCCAAGCAGCAGGTGAGTATTTCAATAAAGCATTATCAGAAAGAGAATACATTCACCTATCATATAAACGGCAATCAGAAGCCGGTGCGTTTCGACCAGATAGAACCCTCTATCCAGAAACTGCTTATGAATACCGACGACCCCACCTTTTCAATCTATGCAGACAAGAGCGTGCCCATAGAGCAGGTGGTAAATCTTATGAACATTGCAAAGAGAAACAAATACAAGGTTATTCTTGCTACGGCACCGGAGTAGCCGGTTTGAAGTTTAACCGTAAAAGACAAATATCTGCATTACAGAATGGCTCAGACTGATTTCAGACGAAAGGAGCGCTCGGCGAGGATAATCGGGGCAACCGCAACGATACTGTTCCATGCCGTCCTGCTGCTTGTCTGTATTTCTGCTGGAGTCAAGGCGCACTATCCGCCTCCGCAAGAGACGGGGCTGCTGCTCGATTTTACACAGGAAGAGTATACGCCAATCGAAGTAGAGGCCGGCAATGTGCCGAAAGCAGAGGACGCCAGGCCCGAGAACGACATAATCCTGGCCCAGCGTTCACAGGCACAGACGGTTGCAGAAGAGCCTGCGATTGGAAAGGAGGCTACTGCAGAGGGAGAGGGAGATGTTGAAACATACGAACCCGAAAGAACCGAAATAGATACCCGCGCGCTCTTTGCCTCTGCCAGCAATAAATCAGACACGCTGACAGCCCAGACCGCCGAAAGAGTCAGCGAGGCTCTCAAGGCCGGTGTACCGCAGGGGAATACGAGATACGGAGACACAGACAATTCGCCAAAAGCGAACCTCAAGGGGCGCAATGTCATGGGGTCGCTGCCTTTTCCCGATTACACGGTAAACAAAGAGGGACGCGTTGTAGTGAGAATCATGGTAGACCAGTACGGCAAGGTGACAAACGCCGTTCCTGGTGCAAGCGGAACCACAGTACAGGACAAAGCCTTGTGGGATGCCGCGGAAAAGGCAGCCTACAAGGCAATCTTTAACGTAAATGCATCTGCTCCTGCAGTACAGGAGGGCACAATCACCTACATCTTCAAACTCAAATAATTCCGTTTGACTTGAGCCACCTGCACGGTTATTTTCTTATTCCAAATTTTCGGAGCGACAGGCAAAATTTACTATCTTTGTCTGTTTCCACAATTTAACGGTTTCTATTATGAAAAAATTTTTCTATCTGATAATCCTTGCCATGTTGCCGGTATCGGCATTTTCTCAAGACGGATACGACAAATATCTTGAAGGGGCTGTAACCATGGTAGACGGCAGGGTAATCTTCGACAGGGAGATAACAGTAAAGGGGCTTACCGCAGGGCAGGTATTCAATGCGCTGAACGAATGGGCCGCACTGGAGTATACCGGTGAAGGCCGGCAGGTAATAAGCAGCGACAATTCCGTAAACCGCATAACTGTAAGAGGAATGGACAGGGCCCAGGTAAGGGTGGGCCTTTTCCCGAGCAAGATAAACATCAACTATTTTCTTATAGCAGACTGCCATGAGGGCGGCTGCAAGCTCAGTTTCATGAGGTTTGTATACACCAACAACCCCTCTTCAGACAACCCTGACGACCAGATCAAGGCGGAAGACTACATCATAGACAAGTATGCTCTCAACAAGACCGGAACAAAGTTGGTCGGCGGTACCGGAGACTACAGAAGACAGACAATAAATCTGGTAAATTCAGTAACGGAAAAGGCAAGGGCAGCCCTGCTCAGTTATGCAGCCGACCTGGACAACGGTCAGGCGCAGCCCACTGCACAAAGTTCTGCAAATACAACATCTGCGGCAGTTGCGGAAAACACATCGGCTGCTGCAACACAAACTGAAAGTCACCGCATGGTAAAGATACACCCCGTAGACAAGACACAATTGACAGGATTCATAAAGACTCCTGAGACAGAGCCCCTCACAGTAGAGGGCTTTGCAAGCATAATCCCTGAAAAGATCCCCGGCAATATCATAAAAATCGTTGAAGACAACGGGATATTCCTCACAGCCGTAAACGGAGAAAAACTCGATTCAGAAATTGTCGGCGAAGGAGGGCTTGGAGTCTACAACGGAAAACCCGCACTCTTTTTCAACATAAATGAAAAAGTGGCAGTGACCCCGGAACAGGCACAGAGCCTTACCTTCACATTCAAGAATGAGGTATTCAGGAATGCCACGCTTCAGATGGAAGAGTGGATGATAATAGTCTGCATTCCGCGCGTTGCGGCAGGCAGCCTCATGGTAGGGGAAATAGACCAGGTTCTTGTAAGATAACTCAATAGCCCCTGTCTGCAAGATGAATTTCGACAACATCATACTGGTAGGTGCAATACTTATCTTCGTAAGTATAGTGGTGGGGAAAGCCGGTTCCAGATTCGGCATCCCCTCCCTTCTGCTTTTCCTCTTCGTGGGAATGTTCTTCGGGACCGACGGTCTTGGAATAGAATTCAACAATGCCGCCCTGACCCAGTTCATAGGAGCGGTGGCGCTTACCATAATCCTCTTCTCGGGAGGCATGGATACCCAATGGAGCAGCGTAAAGCCGATATGGAAGCAGGGGTTCATGCTGTCGACTCTGGGAGTGCTGCTTACCGCACTCATTACAGGGCTTTTCATCTTCTGGATATCGGGCTTCTCATGGACCAACATATACATGCCGCTGGCCACATCCATCCTGCTTGCTTCGACCGCATCCTCAACAGACTCCGCATCTGTATTCAATATCCTCCGTTCGCAGAACATAAGGCTTAAATACAACCTGAAAAGTACGCTGGAGTTCGAGAGCGGAAGCAACGACCCGATGGCCTACATGCTTACAATCGCTTTCATCCAGGCGGCATCGTCATCTGCGGCGGAATCAAATCTGCCCCACATAATCGCTTCGTTTCTGACCCAGTTCATAATAGGCGGAGCATTCGGCTATCTGGGCGGAAAGGGAATCGTGTGGGTTGCAAACAAGATAGGCGTGCAGGCCGAATCGCTCTACTCGCTTATGATTATGAGCCTTGCCCTTTTCCTCTTCTCGCTTACAGACTTGATAGGCGGCAACGGCTACCTTGCTGTCTATATTGCCGGCATGATGGTGGGAAACAGGAAAATAGCACACAAAAAGGCCATTACAAAATATTTCGACGGCATGACAATGCTTTTCCAGATAGTCATGTTCCTCATCCTCGGATTGCTTGTCAACCCCGGCCAGATGATCAGGATTCTGCCTGTCGGTATCATGATAAGCGTATTCATGATTCTGGTGGCAAGGCCGCTGAGTGTCTTTATCTCGCTCCTTCCGTTCAGAAAAATAAGGCCGAAAGCCAAACTGTTCATCAGTTGGGTAGGCCTGCGCGGAGCCGTGCCCATAATATTCGCCACCTACCCTGTAGTTGCAGGCGTCGAATATTCAGACCAGATATTCAACATCGTATTTCTAATAACACTCATTTCGCTGACAGTTCAGGGAATGACGATTCCCTACTTTGCACGCAAACTGAAACTTGTATTGCCTGGCAAACCGCGCGGCATAGAGAATTTCGGACTGGAAATTCCTGAATATATCAATGCCAACCTGCATGAAATAACCCTGACACCCGCCATGATGGAAAAAGGCAACACTCTAAAGGAGATAGTATTGCCGGAACAGACACTTGTCATTCTCATAAAGCGCGGCGACGGTTATATCGTACCGAACGGAAGCGTTGAACTGCTGCCGGAAGACAAACTGCTGCTTATAAACCAGGAAGAAGAGAACGCCTGACAAATCTTATGAAATTTTCAATATAGCCCTTGCCTGCACTTAAGGCAGATGTAAAGAGGGCTACACTGCCTTCTGCCGTGGAATGAGGCTCCGGCTGCAATGAAGCGGGCAGAGCGAGTTCCGCCATCTCCCCTCTGGAGATATAGCCATCGGCCAGATAAGAGGGAAGCTGCATGAAACAGTTGCCCGATTGCAGAAGCAGCCTTATCGCAAAATCGAGACTTCCTGCCTCCACACACGGGAGCATCTTTTCAAAGGGAAGCTGCACACCGCCGGTACCTCTCTTTACAAGACGGGCGGTACGGGAGAACCGCTCCTGCGACGAGGCATCTATGCTGTTTTTTCTGCCTGCAACAACAACCATCCTGTATTTCAGAAGTGGAAAATCTATGAGTTCCCCGTAATCATGCCCCATATCGCACCCTGTTTCCGCTATTGCTACCTCCAGTTTCCCTGCCTGCAGCATGGAGAAAAGTTCCGTATCGGGCATGACTTTCAAGTTTATTCCTCTGTTTTTGAAAAGAGAGAGGTACTTTTCAACGATAACCGGCAGAAGGCCTGCCGCAACCGATTCTGTCGCTCCTATCGCCAAAACCCTGCGGGCAGCGGCATCTGCTCCGGAAAAAGAGCCCATATCTTCTGCAAGAGTCTCATACTCATCAAGAATCTTTCTGGCATGCACCAGAAAAAGTTCACCTTCGGGCGTAAGTGAAACCCCACCGTGGATACGCTCGAAAAGCCGTATGTTATACTCGTTTTCTATCTCCCTGATATTGTTTGTCACCGCCGGCTGCGAAATGGAAAGAGTCCTGGCAGCCAGAGTGAAACTGAGGCACTCCGCAGCGGTTACAAAAACTTCCAACTTAGATTTCATGGGACACCGGGTTTGACTGCAATGATAACAAAAAAATCAGTAAACCTCAACACCCTGTTCCTTCAACATTCTAAGTCCTATGTCCTTCAGTTTGAATTTCTGGATTTTTCCGCTGCCGGTAAGAGGATACTCCTTCAGGAAGAGCACATATTTTGGAATCTTGTAACGCGATATCTTGTCTTTGCAGAACTCCCTGACATCTGATTCGTGCAGATCCGCCCCGTCTTCGGGTATTATAAAGGCGCACACCTGCTCCCCGTACTTTTCAGACGGAATGCCTGCAACCTGCACATCCTTCACACCTTTAAGCTTATAGAGAAATTCTTCTATTTCGCGCGGATAGATATTTTCTCCGCCTCTGATTATCATATCCTTTATACGTCCGGTTATGCGATAGTTGCCCTCGCTGTCTCTGTAGCCCAGGTCACCTGAATGGAGAAAACCGTTCCTGTCTATGGTTTCGGCCGTTTCCGCTTCATTCTTGTAATAACCCTTCATGTTATTGTATCCGCGGTTGCAAAGTTCGCCCTGGACACCTGTAGGGCACTCCTCTCCGGTCTTGGGGTCTATCACCTTCACTTCCGTATGTTCAAACTCATACCCCACGGTTTCACAGCGCTGTTCGAAAGTCTGGTCTATTCTTGAATGCGTCATGCCTGGCGAGGTTTCTGTAAGGCCGTAAACGCTTGTCACCTTCATGAACATCTTGTCCTCCACCTTGCGCATGAGATCCACCGGGCAGAGCGAGCCTGCCATTATTCCGGTTCTGAGCGAAGAGAGGTCGAACATGTCGAACATCGGATGGTTAAGTTCGGCAATGAACATGGTGGGAACTCCGTAAAGTGCAGTACAACGCTCCTTATGAATGGAGGCCAGCACCAGAAGCGGGTCGAAATTTTCCACCATCACTTCCGTGCACCCGTGGGTGATTACATTCATTGTCGCCAGCACCACTCCAAAACAGTGAAAAAGCGGAACGCAGCAGCAAAGCCTGTCGTCGGCCGTAAAATTCATGTGCTCGCCGGTCAGGAAGCCGTTGTTTGCGATATTGTAATGCGAGAGCATGACCCCCTTTGGAAAGCCAGTCGTACCGGAAGTATACTGCATGTTTACCACATCATGGCACGATACGCTCTTCTTTATCTGCTGAAAACGTTCGTCAGCGGCATTTTGTCCAAGAAAGAGCAATTCCGAGACATTATACATTCCCCGGTATTTTTCCTGCCCTATGAACACCACGTTCTTCATGCAGGGAAATCTCTTGCTGTTCAGATAACCGCGCTGCGAAGTCTTGAGTTCAGGCAGCATCTTATAGACCATGTCTATGTAGTCGCTCTCCTTTGAACCCTCTATCACGCACAGCGTATGCATGTCTGAATTTTTACAGAGATACTCCAGTTCAGACTGTTTGTAACTCGTATTGACCGTTACGCATATCGCTCCGATTTTTGCGCAGGCATAGAGAATGGTAAGCCAGTCGGGAACATTGGTAGCCCATATTCCCACATGCGAACCCTTTTCAACACCGATTTCAAGAAAGCCCTTGGCCAGATTGTCGACCCTGTTGTTGAGCTGCTCGTATGTAAAACGCAAATTTCTGTCTGAATAGACTATGGCCTCTTTGGAAGGAGTCTCTTTGGCCCACTTTTCAAGCCAGTCTCCCAAGGTCAGTTCATACAATGGTAAATCCTTCTTCATTCTCCTGCTCCTATGCCGGTATATAGATGACCGCAAGCACAGTCACCGGCTCATTGCTTGAAGCCGATGCAAGATTGTGCGGCACTATCGAATCATAATAGATTGTATCTCCCTCCTTGAGGGTATATTCATTTTTACCGTATATGAGTTTTGCCTCACCTTTGATTATATACAGGAACTCTTCTCCCTCATGCACCGAAAACTTGTCGTTCAACTGCCTGTTGGACTTGACTTCCAGAATAAAGCATTCGAGATGCCTGTCGGCCTTCCTTCTGCACAGAGAAAAATAGGAGGCGCTGCTGTCGAATCTTCCGGTATTTGTAAGTGCAGGCGTAAGTTTCTGCTCTGATGCACGCACTATAACCGGCCCTTCGTCCTGCTGGTCGTCGAGCAGCGTACCCAGTCTTATACCCAAAACTCTTACGATTTTAACAAGGCATCCGAGAGCCGGAATCTCGCGGTTTTCCTCCACAGCTCTGTAATACTCCAAATCTACGCCGGCGCGTGATGCAACCTCCTCTACAGTAAGCTCTTTGGAAATTCTGATATCTTTAATTTTACTGCCGATCGTAGTGTTAACCTCTGCTTCCATACTCAACGTAGACAATAGATTTTAGTGGCGCAAAAATACTCTAAAATGGAAATAAATTCAAAAAAAAGTTAAAAAATGTAAATCATTGGTCGCAAAACATGGCATAAACTGTCCGGAAATCAGGCGGAACTGCATTGCACAGCATGTTTTGTATAAAATTTTACATCTGGTTACCAATGTTTTATATATAAAACCTTTATAAAAACGATTAAAATGTAAAAAAACGGATAATCCGACCATAAAAATTGATAATTTTGCACGTTAAAAATTTTGGCCATGATAACATTTTGTCTGTCAATCGCAATCCTCATTGCAGGTTACTTCCTGTATGGAAAATTCATAAACAGATTTTTCGGTGCTGACCCAAGCAGAAAGACTCCGGTAGTGGAGCATCCCGACGGAGTGGACTACAAGCCGCTCTCGCCGTGGAGAATGTTTATCATCCAGTTTTTGAACATTGCGGGACTGGGGCCTATTTTCGGAGCAATCATGGGTGCCATGTTCGGCCCTGTGGCATATATATGGATAGTTCTGGGCTGCATATTCATGGGAGCGGCTCACGACTATACCGCAGGCATGCTTTCACTCAGGAACGACGGCAAGAGCCTGCCTGAAATAATCGGCAAATATCTGGGGCCCGTTATCAAGAAGATCATGATCTTCTTTACCGCCCTGCTTCTTGTAGTGGTCGGAGCCTCTTTTGTAAACGGCCCCGCAGGATTGCTTGCCAGCCTTACAAATTCCAATATAACAATCTGGATTTATGTGGTCTTTGCATATTATATAATCGCCACCCTGCTGCCCATAGACAAAATCATAGGAAACATCTACCCCTACCTTGGCGCCATTCTTCTTTTCATGGCTGTTGCAATAGGCGGCGTCCTTATTGTAAAGGGGATAAGCGGAGAAATTTACGTTGCCGAACTTACACTGGATTCCATAAAGAACTACAGAAGCGATGCCAACGAATATATGATAATTCCAATGCTCTTCATCATAATTTCATGTGGTGCGATTTCAGGATTCCACGCCACCCAGTCTCCACTTATGGCCCGCTGCATGACAAATGAAAAATATGCCCGCCCCATATTCTACGGAGCGATGATAGCGGAAGGCATTATGGCATGTATCTGGGCGACGGCGGCCATGGCGTTTTTCAACGGGCCGGAGGGATTGAATGTTGCAGCCGACGGCGGAGCCACTCCGGCCATCATAGTAGACAAGATATGCAAATCCTGGTTGGGACAGGTGGGAGCGGTAATTGCCATACTGGGCGTTATAGTCTGCCCCATAACAAGCGGAGACACGGCATTCAGAAGCCTCAGGCTTGTAATTGCAGACGCCCTCAAGTTCAACCAGAATCCGATAAGGAACAGGCTTGTTGTAACAGTGCCCATTTTCATTGTCGCGATAATACTCTGCTATCTGGATTTCCAGACTCTCTGGGGGTTTGTAGGAATAGGCAACCAGCTTCTTGCAACCATTACCCTGTGGGCATGTGCGGCTTATTTTGCTGCCGCACATAAATTCCACTGGATAATGTCGCTGCCTGCTACATTCCTCACCTACATCTGCTCATGCTTCTTCCTCATTGCTCCGCTGGAGCAGGGAGGGTTGAACCTCGAGCCCAACATAGGATATGTTTCAGGGGCTGTCGTTGCAGCCATAGTCCTGACATTTTTCCTCATCTACGCAGGCAGGCTCAGAAAAGAGAAAATCCTGACAGCGTAGCCCCGCTCAACTACAACAGCGTATAGTCCTGGGTCTTCTTTACTCCGATATAACCGTAGTACGAGTCCACCACATCGCCCACTATTACAATCGGAGCTCCAATAAGGTCTCTGTGGACTACAAGATTAAGCGCATCCCTTATTTTGCCGCTTGGCAGTTCAACTACAAAGCAGTTGTTCCTGTTGCGCTCGGAGGTGCTCGGAGCTATTACAAAATGCGTGGCGGATGTAAACGGAGGCGCTATTCTCATTGTCTTTTCGGTGGCGTCTCCGCCTATCACAAATCCGAATATGGAAAGGTCCTTCTCCCCCACCCGCTGCTTGGCCTCCTCTATTGAGAGCACGCCTTCGGGTATTTTCAGGGCCGTGTTGTATATTTCGTTCTTCCACACCCGGGCAGTATCTATATCAATGTTCAGGTTTGAGACGTTGTACATACTGTTTTCGGAATAGGTAAGCGTAAGCCTGAGCATCTCGCCGGCAACAAGGGTTCTTGTCATCAGCACCGTATCTGCATTGTTCTCCTTGTAAATCATCTTAACCTCTCCGGGCAGGAAAAAGCAGTAGTCTTTGGTTGTTTTCGGGTATGAAACCTCGCCGTACCCGTCTTTCAGCCGCACAGCATATATATAGCGCTTGTTGAAGGATTCTGAAAATTCCAGACAGAGCCCCGCATTCAGCTGCCGGCAGAGAAGAGTCACGTTCACGGTCTTGTTTTTCTCCACAATTACTGTCTGCTCGTCGCCGAAGAGCGGAGCGTTGAATCTGGGCTCCGCGAACTCCATGGAATGAAGTTTCACGTCATAGCTGCCGGGAGAGACAATTATCTCTTCAGGGCGCTCCGAATATTTTCCGGAATAGATTTTCTGCCCCTCCGAATCATGGATGGAGAGCAGAAACGAATTTGTATCGAGCGCATAGAGGGTATTGTCCACCCTCACGTCTGTCCACTCCTGCAGCGACCCGCTTCTTGTCAATGATTCCGCCGGACGCAAACTCAACACTATCTTCCCCTCTCCGCCATCTTCCTCCGGCAACATGTTGCATGAAGAGAGGGGCATTGCCAGCACGGCAATAAAAATAAAAAACCTCTCCATAACAAACTTTCTTTTTATTGTTCTGCTGCAAATATCGCATTCAAAAGAGAAAGAAAAAGTTTTCAGACAATTATAAACGATTATATACGGCTATATACGGAAATCATCCTCTATAAAATTCACGAGACCACACCCGACAGACGGGTACGGTCTCGCTACTTAACCTAAACTTAAACTATGAAAAACTTCGATTAAAACATTGCAATATCCATGCCACAGTCACTCCAGAATTCTAATTTTAGCAAATTTCAACAGCAATGTTTTCCGGCCGCAATCCTGGAAATCCACCACCGCCTTCCTGCTCAGCGGATCTCCATCTACCGAAACCACCTTGCCTATACCGAAAACACTGTGTTCAACCATCTGTCCGGCTGCAATCTTGTCTGCAGGGCTGGCCTTGAAACCGGCCATGTTTCCTGATGATGCCGCAACCCGCGAGACGGGAGATGGCCTTCTGGAAAAAAGGACCGAAGTCTCCTTGCCGCGGAGCGCCGGACCAGGCTGCGACTGAAAATCTGTCAGCGGATTCAGGATATATCTGCTGTCTATCTCCTTTATGAAACGGCTCGGAGAGTTGTTTACATGGCTGCCCCATTTCATTCGCGAATGGGCGAACGAAAGTTTTACGCCTTTCTGCGCACGGGTAAGGGCAACATAAAAAAGTCTGCGCTCCTCTTCCAGTTCCTCTTCAGAGATAAACCCCGACGAGGATGGAAAGAGATTCTCCTCCATGCCCACTATATATACATATTCGAACTCGAGCCCCTTTGAAGAGTGTACTGTCATCAGAGAGACCTTGTTCCTGTCTTCCTCATCATCGTTGGTATCCAGATCGCTTATGAGCGAAACGTTTTCCAGATACATGTCGAGAGTAATCAGCGGCACCTGGTCCCCTTCGGCTGCCATGCTCTCATACTCCTTCTGCCCGTCCTCTACAAACTCCTTTATGGAATTGAAAAGCTCCGCGACATTCTCCAGACGGCTCTGCCCTTCGAGAGAGGTATCTGAACGCATATTGGCAATTATGGCAAACCTCTGGTCAATGCTGCATGCCGCCTCGTATGCGGTAACGTGCGGCAGTTCCCGCCTTATCTGTTCCATGTCCGAGACAAACCTTTTGAGTTTTTCAACGGTTGCCGCCTTTATGCCGGCCTCCTCCAGATTGACCTCCCTTATGGTCCGGGCATAACAGAGCCCGGATTCCCTCGCAGCCTCCGCAAGGCGTGAAAGTGTCGTGGCCCCTATACCCCGTGCCGGGAAATTCACAATCCGCTTGAATGATTCGTCGTCTTTTTCATTCTGGGCATACTTCAGGTATGCCATCATGTCCTTCACTTCAGCCCGCTCATAAAAAGAGTGGCCTGCGTAAATCTTATAGGGAATGTTCCTCTTCCTGAGCGCCTCCTCCATGGTACGGCTCTGAGCGTTTGTCCTGTAGAGAATGGCAAAACTGCTGTAGGGCACATGCTCCCTGTACAGGCAGTTCTGTATGGAAGCGGCCACAAGAAGCCCCTCCTCCTGTTCGGTAAAGGCGTTGATAAGTTCTATCTTCTCTCCAATCTCCTCTTCCGAAAAACACTCTTTGTTGAGACGCATGCTGTTTTTTGAAATCAGAGAGTTAGCCGCATTCACTATTGTCTGGGTACTGCGATAGTTCCGCTCCAGCCTGTATTCGGCAGCCTCAGGATAATCTTTTCTGAAATTAAGGATATTCTCTATACGCGCGCCTCTGAAGGCATATATGCTCTGGGAATCGTCGCCCACTACAGTAATGTTTCCATGCCTGCGCGCAAGTTTCTTTATTATGAGATACTGGGCATAGTTGGTATCCTGATACTCGTCTACAAGTATGAATCTGAACCTTTCGGCTATCCGTTCAAGCGCCTGCGGAAAATCCTTGAATAGAATATTCGTATAGAGCAGTATGTCGTCGAAGTCCATTGCGGCCGCCTCTCTGCATTTCTTGGCATACCTGCGGTATATCTCGCAAATCTTCGGTTTTCTTGCAGCTGCGTCGTTCTGCAGTATCGTACCGCTCGAAGCGTAGGCATCAGCCGTTACAAGATTGTTCTTTGCCAGCGATATGCGGGAATGCACCTCGTTGGGCTTGTATATCTTGTCGTCGAGCTGCAGTTCCTTTATGCAGTTCTTTATAAGGTTTCGGCTGTCGGAAGTGTCATATATTGTAAAGGAAGAGGGAAATCCGAGCAGTTCGGCCTCCTCTCTGAGAAATCTTATGAAAATGGAATGGAAAGTGCCCATCCACAGTCTGCGGGAGGCGCGATAGCCCACTATTGCGGAAATCCTCTCCTTCATCTCCCGCGAAGCCTTGTTTGTAAATGTAAGCGCAAGCACAGACTCCGGCGCATACCCCTCCTGCAGTATTTTTGCAATTTTGCAGGTAAGCACACGTGTCTTTCCGGAGCCCGCCCCTGCAATGATGAGGGAAGGGCCGGAAATATTCTCCACAGCAGCCTTTTGCTCTGCGTTAAGTCCGTCAAAAATAGTCGAATCAGCGTTATTCATCTCAACTTGTAAACAGGGTGCAAAAATATGAATCAAAAGTCAAAAATTTTAACATTTTTATTGGAATTTATTATGTACATTTGCGCAAATTTTTTACTAAAAATAATGTTACAAAATATTCGCTTAAAGAGAGGTCTGGACATTCCCATAGCGGGGAATGCCGAACCTACGATAAAGAAAAGCATAATTCCGGACATTATTGCAGTAAAGCCTACCGACTTCAGATGTCTCACCCCCAAACTGACCGTGAAAGAGGGTGATGCCGTCAAGGCCGGCAGTATTGTCTTTATAGACAAAAAGCGTCCGGAAATAGGATTCGCATCTCCATGCAGCGGCACTGTTCAGGCAATTGTACGCGGTGAAAAGCGCAAGCTGCTGGCTGTTCTCATCAAGTCCGACCCTGAGACCCAATATATCGATTTCGGGAAGAAGGACATCTCCAAGCTCTCGGCCGACCAGATCAGGAAAAGCCTGCTGGAAAGCGGCCTTTGGGCAGCAATAATCCAGAGGCCCTACGGCATTGTCGCCAATCCGGCAGACACGCCCAAAGCCATCTTCATTTCAGGCTTCAGCACCGCCCCTCTGGCTCCGGATTACAATTTTACGCTTAAAGATGAAACCCAGAACCTTCAGGCGGGCATAGACGCCCTCAGAAAGCTTACAAAGGGAAATGTTGTAGTGAGTCTCAAGGAGAGCGACTACGCCACATCACCCATGTACAAGCTCAAGGACGTTGCATACTACACGTTCGACGGCCCGCATCCTGCAGGTAACGTGGGCGTTCAGATAAATCACATATCTCCCGTATCGAAGGGGGAGATTGTCTGGACAATAGATCCTGTGATGCTCGCCGCTGTAGGCAAGCTCTTCAACAACGGTGTATACGACACAAGCAAGCTGATTGCAATAACCGGCATGCGCGCAAAGGAGAGATGCTATGTAAAGACATTGCCCGGCATTTCAATGGAGCAGCTTGCCGAGTTCGCAAGCAGGGATGAGGTAGAACTTTACGGTACTCCTTCGCAAATCCGCTACATAAGCGGCGACATACTCACAGGCGAGAATGTCGGTGAAAAGGGTTATCTCGGATTCTACCACAACCAGATCACCCTTATTTCGGAGGGTAACTACAGGGAGTGCTTCGGCTGGGCAAAACCCATAAGGCCCAAGAAGTTCAGCCTTTCAAAGTCTTACTTCTCATGGCTTACTCCCCGAAAAAAATACGACATGGACACCAACCTCAACGGAGGCCAGAGAGCATTTGTGGTAACAGGGCTCTACGAAAAAGTGGTTCCAATGGACATATATCCGGTTTACCTGCTCAAGGCCATTCTTGCAGAAGATATAGACAAGATGGAGAAACTCGGAATATATGAGGTTATAGAGGAGGACTTTGCACTTTGCGAATATGTCTGCCCGTCGAAGATAGACGTACAGAACATCATCGGCAAGGGTATAGACCTCATGATTAAAGAAATGGCTTAATTTAAAAGTATGAAAGGATTATTAAATATAGTAAACAGGCTCAAACCGGCTTTCTCAAAGGGAGGTAAGTTCGGTTGGTTGCACTCTACCTTCGATGCGTTTGAGACATTTCTTTTTGTTCCGGGCACAGTAACGGCAAAAGGTGCTCACGTAAGAGACTGCGTAGACTTGAAAAGGGTGATGAGCGTCATGGTACTGGCCCTGATGCCCGCCCTCGCTTTCGGTATATGGAATGTAGGAGACCAGCACTCCATAGCATTCGGTCTGAACATGACTTTCTGGCACAAGGTCTGGTTCGGATTCCTCAAGGTGCTTCCGCTTATTATAGTATCATACGTGGTAGGTCTGGGCATAGAGTTCATCTCCGCACAGATACGCGGACACGAAGTAAACGAAGGCTATCTGGTTACGGGAATGATTATTCCGCTTATAATGCCGGTAGACGTTCCTCTTTGGATTCTGGCCATTGCAGTGGCGTTTGCGGTTATCATAGGAAAAGAGATTTTCGGAGGTACTGGAATGAATATCTGGAACCCCGCGCTTCTTGCCAGGGCGTTTGTATTCTTCGCCTACCCTTCAAAAATTTCAGGTGACACAATCTGGATTGAAGGGCTCAGCGCTGCAGACAAGAGCCAGCTCGTAGACGGTTTTTCAGGCGCGACTCCGCTGGCACAACTTGCAAACGGCGCGGGCGCAAATGAACTTATGACAACTACCAGCGAACCTCTGAGCTTCATGCAGATGTTCATAGGCAACATTCCGGGTGCAATTGGCGAGACATCCACGATAGCAATACTCATAGGCGCCGTTATCCTTATCTGGACAGGCGTTGCAAGCTGGAAGATCATGCTTTCATGCGTTGCAGGTGCAGTTGCAATAGGACTTATCGTCCCCGACAACATTCCGGTATGGTATCATCTGGTAATGGGCGGTTTTGCATTCGGCGCCATATTCATGGCAACAGACCCTGTAACTTCTGCACAGACAGAATGCGGAAAATGGATCTACGGATTCCTCATAGGAGCCATGACAATTGTAATCAGAGTGTTCA
The DNA here is from genome assembly GCA_949300025.1 of uncultured bacterium. Taxonomy (GTDB): domain Bacteria; phylum Bacteroidota; class Bacteroidia; order Bacteroidales; family UBA932; genus Egerieousia. The sequence goes on from CASGCS010000005.1 coordinate 174,737, forward strand.
ACCCGGGATATCCCGAGGGTATGATGCTCGCGATTCTGCTCATGAACACATTTGCACCGCTTATCGACTACTTCGTCATCAACTCAAACATTAAGAAAAGAGCCAAAAGGGTGGCAGCGTAAGGAGGAAAGTCATGAATACAAACAATAATTTATATACGATAGTTTATGCAACGCTGATGGTCGTTGCAACTGCGGCTATCCTTGCGTTCGTTTCCATGGCGCTCAAAGAGAGACAGCAGAAGAATATAGACATGGAGACACAGCTCAGTATTCTCTCTGCAGTAAGCCTTGCCGCAGATGCCAACAGTGCAGACGACAAGATAGCGTATGTCCAGAACGAGTACGACAAGTACATCAAGAACAGTTACCTTGTAAACTACAAGGGAGAGACCATTCCGGGAGATGCCTTTGCGGTATCGCTCAAGAGCCAGTACGACCTTATGAAGCAGATTTCCTCCGCACCCGAACAGGAGAAGGAGGCCTTGAAGGCAAGACTCCAGCTTCCGGTGTTCGAATGCACTCTGGACAGCGGAGAAAAGGTTTACATAGTGGCTTGCTATGGAGCTGGTCTTTGGGGCCCCATCTGGGGATATATAGGTCTGAAATCAGACTTCAACACCATTTACGGAGCCATGTTCGCACACAAGGGCGAGACTCCGGGCCTTGGAGCCGAGATTGCAACCCCGGCCTTCTGCGCCCAGTTCAAAGGCAAGAGCCTTTTCGACGGTGACACTTTCGAATCTGTAGAGGTTAAAAAAGGCGCCGAAGACGGCAATCCCCACCAGGTGGATGCAGTATCCGGCGGTACCATTACTTCAAAGGCGCTCAGTTCCTCTATCAGGCAGTGGTTCGAAAACTATGTTCCATATCTTCAGCTTTCGGCTGCAAAAGCAGAGGCTTCAGTTGAACAATAAAGGTTACGGCAATGGATAAGAAAATTTTTACTACACCTATTTTTACTGCCAATCCTGTAACGGTATTGGTACTGGGTATCTGTTCGGCCTTAGCCGTAACAGCGAAAATGCAGCCGGCCTGCATTATGGCACTTTCTGTTACAATAGTAACCGGTTGCTCAAGTTTCCTTGTTTCTTTAATAAGAAATACGATTCCAAACAGAATCAGGATCATCATACAACTTGTGGTTGTAGCGTTGTTCGTAATTCTGGTAGACCAGATATTGAAAGCCTATGTCTATGAGATAAGCAAACAGCTCTCCGTTTATGTAGGCCTTATTATTACAAACTGTATTCTTATGGGTAGAATCGAGGCTTTTGCCCTTGGCAACAAGCCCATTCCTTCATTCATAGACGGTATTGCCAACGGTATGGGATACGGCATCATCCTTATAGCCATTGCATTCGTTCGCGAGTTGCTCGGCTTCGGGACTCTGTTCGGACACCAGATCATACCGCTCAGCTGGTATGCAAGCAACGGAGGGTTCTATGAGAACAACGGATTGTTCAGCATGGCGCCCATGGCTCTCATACTTGTGGGAATAGTTGTCTGGATACAGAGAAGCATTCAGAAGAATTTACAGGAAAAATAATAACACATATCCGTTATGCAAGATTTAATAAGTCTATTTGTCAAGTCCATCTTTGTGGACAACATGGTATTCGCCTTCTTTTTGGGAATGTGTTCATTCCTGGCGGTATCCAAAAACGTGAAGACATCGGCGGGTCTTGGATTTGCGGTAATATTCGTACTGGGTATTACACTTCCTGTAAACTACCTGCTGAATAAATATGTATTGACACCGGGCGCCCTCACATGGCTTGGAGAGGGTTTTGCAGACATAGACCTCAGCTTTCTGAGCATGATTGTCTTCATTGCCGTCATCGCATCCATGGTGCAGATTGTAGAGATGTTCGTGGAGAAGTTCTCTCCCTCTCTCTATTCGTCGCTCGGTATATTCCTGCCCCTTATCGCTGTGAACTGCGCCGTGTTTGCAGGTTCACTCTTTATGCAGGAGAGGGGTTACGAGACTCTCGGAGAAGCTACCGTATACGGTATCGGTTCCGGTGTGGGTTGGTTCCTAGCTATAGTCACAATGGCGGCTATAAGGGAGAAACTGGCATACTCAAATGTGCCTAAACCTTTGAAGGGATTGGGTATCACCTTTATAATTACAGGCCTCATGGGTATGGCATTCATGAGCTTCATGGGTATTCAACTATAAATGGAGGAACAACTTACTATGGGCAGTAATATAACAGAACTGATTATAATTTCAGCAGTTGCCATTCTGGTTCTCATGTTGATTCTGGTGGCGCTTCTGCTCTTTATCAAGACAAAACTGACACCGAGCGGAACGGTCAAGATCAATATAAACAACGGAACGAAAAACCTCGAGGTAACCCCCGGTTCTTCGCTGCTGGCAACATTGGCAAACGAAAAGATATTCTTGCCGTCGGCCTGCGGAGGTAAAGGCAGCTGCGGACAGTGCAAATGCCAGGTAATCTCCGGCGGCGGCACAATTCTCCCCACCGAGGTGGGCTTCTTTAACAGAAAACAGATTCTCAACCACTGGAGACTGGGCTGTCAGGTCAAGGTGAAGGATAACCTCGACATAATAATTCCGGAATCTGCGCTGAGCGTCAAGAAATGGGAGTGCGAAGTCATTTCCAACAGGAATGTGGCCACTTTCATAAAGGAATTCTGCGTAAAGATTCCCGACGGTGAGACACTCAACTACCGTTCAGGCGGTTATATCCAGGTGGATGTGCCTGCAATGACCGTAGACTACAAGGATATAGACGTAGACGAGCAGTACAGGGCCGACTGGGAGAAGATGGGCATGTTCAACCTCAAGATGGTGAACACCACCCCTACCCTGAGGGCTTACTCAATGGCTACCTATCCGGCCGAAGGCAATATCATAAAACTGAACGTACGTATCGCCACACCTCCCTTCGACAGGGCAAAAGGCGGATTTGTAAATGTAAATCCCGGTATCTGTTCGTCATACATCTTCTCGCTCAAACCTGGCGACAAGGTTATGATTTCAGGTCCTTACGGAGAATTCTTCATCCCCGACAACGCGCCTGCAGATCAGGAATTCATATTCGTCGGAGGCGGTGCAGGTATGGCTCCGATGAGATCTCATATCATGCATCTGTTCAAGACAGAAAAGACTGCAAGAAAGGTCAACTTCTTCTATGGTGCACGCAGCCTCAAGGAGGCCTTCTATCTGGAAGACTATCATGCACTTGAAAAAGAGTTCCCCAACTTCAAGTTCCATCTTGCGCTCGACAGGCCGGATCCTGAGGCCGATGCGGCGGGAGTACCCTATGTTCCCGGTTTTGTACACAATGTAATGTATGAGACCTATCTGAAGAACCATGAGGCTCCGGAAGATGCGCTGTATCTCATGTGCGGTCCTCCAATGATGACCAAATCCGTTCTGGATTTGCTCGACAATCTTGGAGTGGCACCCGAGAACATCCTCTTCGACAACTTCGGAGGTTAACCGGAGAATATCACATAAAAGAGAGACCGGCCTGGAGTCCAGACCGGTCTTCTGTTTTTCACACTGCATTGCACAGCGGCATTCAGTCATACCAAAGCGGTATTTCTTATTCTCCTTGCAACAGGATGAAGATTGTTGACCCTGTTTCCCAGATTTTTCACAAATCCTATCGCACAACCCTTGTAAAGCAGCATAAGGTGGCCCGACGGCGCATTTTCAAGCAGAAATGGCTCACGTGAAAGGAACTTGAGCGCCGTTTTCCTGTCGATATCCACTGTTTTAAAATATTTGCCTGACAAGACGGAACCACCTCTTTGCAGTTTCTCTGCCATAAAGATGCTCAAGGCCAGGTCTGCATGTGGAATAAAATCCTTTCCCTTTATCTGTGCGACAAGCAGCCCGGAGGTTACTGTCTTCATCCGCGATGCTACAAGAAGCATCTCCGAGGCTATGCTTTTTCTGCGGCCTTTCAGAAAAGTATCGTAAAGGAGCAGTTCGTACTCTGGGAAATCCTCCCTGTAGGCCTTGCAGGAGGCGCTTGCGCTTCTCTCTTCCTGCGCTCCCTTTCTGCACCGTCTGCCTTCCGCGGCAGATGATGCTGAATCTCCCGTTTTCCGCACCACCGCAAAATACTGTCCCTCGCCCTCCACAAGCCCTGGAAGGAACTGCATGCCTCCGCCAGGAGTGGAGAGCACTCCCATACGGTGAAGCCACTCCGGCCGGTCAACAGGAACAAGTTCCGCTCCCATAGAGAGCATCCATTTAAGGTTGCCGTCGTTTTCCAGTTCGTTATACGTACATGTAGAGTATATAAGAAAACCGCCTGGCGCAAGCGCCTCCCAGATGTCACCCAATATACGCTTCTGCCGCTCCGCACAAAGCCTCGCGTTTTCAACGCTCCAGTTGGAGAGTGCCTCAATGCTTTTTCTGAACATACCCTCCCCGGAGCAGGGGGCATCCACCAGAACTATATCGAAAAACTGGCCCAGACGCTTGAAATCGGCCGCATCATTGTTTGTAACGACAACATTGTCTGCCCCCCAGCGTGCGATATTGTCTGCCAGGGCTGATGTCCTGCCGCCTATGGTCTCATTTGCAACCAATAACGAATCCTTGCCAAGCAGAGAGAGCAGGTGCGTAGATTTTCCCCCCGGAGAAGCGCACAGATCAAGGACACGGAGTTTCATACCGCCCAAGGAAGCTTCTCCAAGTTTCTTTTCTATTGCGCCGAAAGCCTCCTCCAGAAACATTGAAGAGGCATCCTGAACATAATACAGTCCGCCATGGAAAAGGGGGTCTGCAACAAAAAGGGGCCTTTCTTCCAGATAAAATCCGCAACGGGCCCACTCCACCGGCCCTTTAAGTACAAAGTCCGGCTCTTTTGCACCCATACATGCACTCTTTGCAGGATTATACCTTACCGCTACAGGCGGCTGCATCCTCTCCATGGCCTGGATGTAACATTCCAAGGCATGGGAAGGAAGCCATCCCAACGAAAATGAGAGAAAGTTTTCGGGCAGACTATTCTTCATTCAACGGTATGAGTTCGCTCTCAAAGACATATTTGCAACTGTCCGCTCCCCAAAGGCCGTACCTGCCGAATTGACAAGGCATTTTCAACAGGAACAGAGGCCAGTTCTTTTTATCGGCGGCAGTCCAGTAGAGTTCCGCTATTGCAGACATTCTCGGAAATACCGCATACTCGACACTTGAAGGATAGGCAAAATATTCTGTCCACATGCACCCCTGTCCTCCCACGATATTCCTTGCAACTTCTGCCGGTATTGAATCCGGTACGGGATTGAACTTGTAGACATCTTCCAGCGTAGCCATCGAGCGGTGGCAAAGCGAGTCTTCGCCGGGGCGCTGCATCTTGTTCAGATAGCTGATGCGTGAAGGCGTCATAATCACCTCATGACCCTCCGCCGCGGCCTTATATCCGTTGTCTGCACCCCTCCAGCACATAACAGTCGTTCCTTCGGGCACTTTGCTTCTGGTTATCTCGTCCCAGCCTACCGGCACCCTCCCCCTTTTTCTTACAATCTCGCTGACACGCTCTGCAAAATAGCCGTGCAGGCCTCTTTCATCCTCCAGATTGTGCTCCCTTATGAATTCCTGCACCTTTTCGCTCTCCTGCCACCAGCGTGGAGCGCATTCGTCACACCCTATATGGATATATCTGCCGGGAAAAACATCCATAAGCTCATTGAATACATCTTCAAGAAAGCTGAAAAGCTTTTCACTTGGAGCAAGTACATTGTTCTGCCTGTTGAAAATGCCCCACGTAATTGCAGGCTTCACCCTCCTGCCGGGTTCTGTTCCGAACTGCGGATATGCAGAGAGGATTGCCATGGAATGGGCCGGAATATCGATTTCCGGAACTATGGTTATGTAGCGGTCTGCCGCATAGTCCACAATCCCCTCAAGCTGTTCTACGGTATAATAGCCGCCGTACCTTGTGGAGTCCACACCTGTCCCGGGGAAAATGCCTATAATTGTAGCATCCCTGTATGAACCGTATTCATTCAGAGCAGGATGCGATTTGCTCTCCATCCTCCAGCCCTGGTCGTCGGTCAGATGCCAGTGAAAGTAATTCATCTTGTGAAGCGCAAGATAATCTATGTATTTCTTCACAAACTCCACCGGAAAGATATGTCTTACCACATCGAGGTGCATTCCCCTGTATGAAAAGCGCGGCTCATCGTAAATTTCGGCACATTGAAATACAATGGCTTCTCCAACGCCCGGAGCACCATTGCAAGGCAGCAGCTGAATCAATGACTGAGTTGCATAAAAGAGCCCTGGCTCATTATATCCAGAAAGTTCCACCCCCTCTTCGGTTATGGAGAGCGTATAGGCCCCCTCCTTCCTTGAACTGTCGGGAACCAGAAAGAAGCGCAAATCCGCCTTTTTTTCCTTCTCTGTCTCCCTAAGTTCAATATCATAGTATTCCGACAGATACTTTTTCAAAAACGCGACACTCCTGCCGCTTGCTTCTTCATTTTCCGTATAATAATAGATTGCACCGTCTTCTCCCACGCCGTATCCGCCCTCTCCCAGTTCGACTGAAAGTGGCTGAGGAATGATTGGAAGAAAACCTTCTGCATAGTCTGCCCTGAGCGAAAATAGAGAACCGGCGAAAATGGCCAGCGACAGCAGGAACTTTTTCATTTGTACATGCCTTTTAAAGTGAGAAATCTGAAACCGGCATCTTTCCTTCGGCAGCGGCTGCCAGTTGCTCGGTGATTTTATCTACCGCCTCCTGAAGTTTTCCGCCAATCATGACCTTGAACATGAAACTGAGTTCTGCATTGAGTTCCATGTGGAAGTCTGTAGTCTGCTCATCCTTTACGTCAAAGAAAAGATTTATCTCAAATGGAAAGATAGGCGGCGCACCGCTTTCTGAAAAATCGGCAATCCTTATATGCGAGAACGGGGTTCTTTCCACAATCTTTATACCCATGGAAATACCCTTTACCGTTCCCTCGATGGTATCTTGTGTTGCCTTGATTCCCTGCTTTTTGTCTTCGGGAAGACGTTCCACGAAATTGCGCAGGTCTGAAAAGGCGCCGTAAAGAATATGGGCCGGCTGCCTTATTGCAACCGTCTTGCCTGTCACATGCGTATCTTTCATCTACTTGACTCCCCAGGTCTCAGGATTTATACGCCACTGTTTCAAGACTTCAAGGTCCTCAGCCTTTATATAGTTGCGTTCGAGCGCCTCATCGAGCAGGGCCTCATAGTGGCTCAGTGTATAAAGTTCAATATTTGCATACTCGAATGCTCTTCTGGCCTTTATGAAATTATAGGTAAATATGGCAACCATGCCGAGTACGATTGCGCCGTTCTTGAGAAGAGCATCGGCTGCCGAAAGGCTGCTTCCTCCGGTTGAAATAAGATCTTCAACTATCACAACGCGCGCCCCCTTGGGAAGTTCGCCCTCCACCTGTGCTCCCGTACCGTGATCTTTCGGTTTGGGCCTAACATATATGAACGGCTTGCCCATGGCTTCAGCCACCAGTGCACCATAGGCTATGGCTCCGGTTGCAACTCCGGCTATAATGTCAACATCCTTGAACTTCTCCTTGATTATATCTATAAAGGCTTCATATACCACCTTGCGTGCGGCAGGATATGAGAGAATCTTCCTGTTGTCGCAATAAATGGGAGATTTCCACCCTGAAGCCCATGTAAAGGGCTTGTCGACACTTAATTTGACAGCATTTACATCCAGCAGCTGTCTTGCAATGATTTTTTCTATTGATTCCATATAACAATCTTGTGTTACTTCCTGTCTACTTGAATTTCACAACCTACAAAGTTAATTTTAATTCATAAAGAGTGCAAAAATATCTAACTTTGACATCTCTATAAAAGCGATATGTACAAAATTTTTTACAACAGCAGGGTATTGCTGCTCTGCAACGATTTCAAAGAGGTAAAACAGCCGGATACAGTATATGTCTGCTCTGCCGACGGCTCGCTGCCAAAAGTGCTCCCTGAATTTTTCAGGGAAGACTCAATAATAAAGACCCTTGCAGCAGTCACCTGCAACCAGGAACAGACATTCAATGAACTGCGCCGCAATTTCAAGGAGATAAACGCTGCGGGCGGGCTGGTTCACAACGAGAAAGGAGAATTCCTGCTGATTCTCAGGAACGGTATCTGGGACCTGCCCAAAGGGAAGGCGGAAGAGGGGGAAAGCATGGAGAGCACCGCTGTCAGAGAGGTACGCGAAGAGTGTGGCCTGCAACGGATTGAACTTGGGAAACCTGTCTGCATAACAAGGCACTGTTACCGTCTTGGAGATGACTTAATTCTCAAACACACTCACTGGTTCCACATGGAATGCAGTTCTGCAGAAAGACTCGTTCCGCAAAAAGAAGAGGGCATAGAACAGATAAAATGGGTTGCCGGAAAAGAGCTTGGCAAATATACTGAACTCACCTACCCTTCGCTCAAGGAGGTTCTGGCCGCAGCGGAATATAGCGGATAAAATAAATATGACTCCCATGAAAGAGATAGACAGGAAACTGATAGAGACAATCAACCGATACTTTGCCTCCGGAATTGAACAACAGGTGAATTACGGGAAATTCTACCTTTATTCGCTCATCACCCATTCTACAGCCATAGAAGGTTCCACGGTAACTGAAATAGAAAATCAACTGCTTTTTGATGAGGGAATTGCGGCCAAAGGAAGAACTCTTGTTGAACAGATGATGAATGTAGACTTGAAAAACGCCTACATTTTTGGTTTCCGTTGGGCAGAGGGTTCTCAACCATATACAGTTGATTTTTTGTGTGACCTGTCAGCCAAAGTCATGAAGCGTACAGGCTCAGAATACTCTACATTAAACGGTAATTTTGATTCTTCAAAAGGGGAGTTGCGACGTTGTAACGTAAGTGCCGGAACAGGAGGTAAAAGTTATATGGCTTTTCAGAAAGTTCCACAAGCTGCCGCCGACTTTTGTCAATGGCTGAACGGCGAACTGGCTTCAGCAGACAGAAGCAATCTGCCTGCGTGCTATCGTCTCAGTTTTGAAGCCCATTTCCGCCTTGTCACCATTCACCCGTGGGTAGATGGAAACGGACGCACCACGAGATTGCTGATGAATATCATACAACGGCAATTAGGACTCATTCCCTCCATTGTAACCAAAGAAGCCAAAAATCAATATATCCAAGCACTTATTGACAGTCGCGAACAAGAAGACAGTACGATTATTCAAGATGTAATGCTTGCCCAGCATATTGCAAACCTAGAAAACAGAATTTTACAGTATCGACAAAGTATAAGTGATACTGTAAAATCCAAAAATGATACTGTAAATATCACAACAAGGTCGCATGATATTGACAAACGGCTTATAAACCTGATTGAAGCGCATCCGGAATATACATATGACCAATACGCTCGTTTGTTGAATATCGGCCGGGCTACAGTGGCACGCCATATCAAAAAAATGAACGGGACCGTAATCATACGCATCGGTTCAGACAAAAACGGATACTGGAAAATCATAACAAAAAAACAATAACCTCATCCAAATATTATCAGCCACATCTTGCATATACCGGCTGGATGCTCCATTCATCTTCAAGACTCCGCCACCGCCGGAGAACTCTCTTGCAGCGCATTTTAAAGGATAAAATGCAAAGCGCGGAAATTTTTGACAAAGCAGCTTACTGCTAAAACAAGTTACCTGCAGCGGAATATAGCGGATAAAATACAAGCCATTGAAATTCGGAATGAGGGAGCGTACCCGCAGGAGAATTCTCTTGCAGCGCATTTTAAAGGATAAAATGCAAAGCGCGGAAATTTTTGACAAAGCAGTTTACTGCTAAAACAAGTTACCTGCAGCGGAATATAGCGGATAAAATACAAGCCATTGAAATTCGGGACGAGGGAGCGTACTGCACGTACGTGACCGAGTTCCGATATTGAAAATGGAGAAGTAGTTTGCCGCTATATTCCGCTGCAATTAGCCGTAGATAGACTTAATATTAGCCAACCTCCCATCCAACTCCGTCAAATCCTGCACCAGAACCTGGCGGGCCTTGCTGCCTTCGGAAGGTCCTACGATACCGGCAACCTCGAGCTGGTCCATGATTCTTCCGGCACGGTTATAGCCAAGATTCATTTTCCGCTGAATAAGAGAGGTGGAACCTTGCTGGTGGATGACAATAAGTTTTGCGGCCTCTTCAAAGAGGGAGTCGCGCTTGTTCAAATCCACAACGCCTACGGTTGTCTCATTTTCACCCTCGTCTTCACCGGTATATTCGGGCAGATAGTAAGGTGTGGTATATCCTCTTTGAGATGCTATGAAATCTACGACGCGCTCAACCTCTTTTGTATCTATATATGCACACTGCATGCGCACGAGATCTCCTCCGGTGGAGATAAGCATGTCGCCACGTCCTATAAGCTGATTTGCGCCGACTTCATCGAGAATAACCTTTGAATCCATGCTCGAGCGCACCATGAATGCGATTCGTGCAGGGAAGTTGGCCTTGATATTTCCGGTAATCACAGTTGTGGTAGGCCTCTGGGTGGCAATTACAAGGTGTATGCCTATGGCTCTGGCCAGCTGGGCCAGACGGGTTATGGGCTCCTCTATCTCGCGTCCTGCAGTGAGCACGAGATCTCCGAACTCATCTATTATAAGTACTATATATGGAAGGAAACGGTGCCCTTTCAGGGGATTGAGCCTGCGCTGCAGGAACTTTTCATTATACTCCTTTATATTGCGCACCCCGGCAATCTTCAACAGGTCGTATCTGTTGTCCATCTCCTTGCAAAGCGATTTAAGCGTATATATGACCTTCTGAGTATCTGTAATTACAGGCTCGTCGGCATCAGGAAGCTGGGCAAAAAAGTGGTGTTCGAGCTTTGAATAGAGAGAAAACTCCACCTTTTTAGGGTCTACAAGCACCAGTTTCAACTCTGAAGGATGCTTGCTGTAGAGCAATGAAGTCAATATGGCATTAAGCCCGACAGATTTTCCCTGACCTGTAGCTCCGGCCACCAGAAGGTGGGGCATTTTGGCCAGGTCGAATGTAAAGACTTCGCCCGTAATTGTCTTGCCCAATGCTATCGGCAAATCATATTTTGTCTCCTTGAATCTGGTGTCGTCCAAAACAGAAAGCATTGAAACCACGCTCGGTTTTTCGTTTGCCACCTCGATTCCTACAGCATTGGAACCTGGAAGCGTAACCACCCTCACTCCGCGGGCTGCCAGAGAGCGCTGTATATCCGCCTCCAGTTTCTTGATCTGTGCCACCCTTACGCCCGGAGCCGGAACAACCTCGTACAGCGTAACAGTCGGGCCGATTCTCACGGAGACCTTTGTAATTCCAATCTTGTAGTTTGCAAGGGTATTCACGATTCTGGCCTTGTTGTTTTCTAGTTCAGCCCTCGATACTTCATACCATTTGTCTCTGTAATCTTCAAGAAGGGTAAGCGGCGGTGCCTGATACGAAGAGAGGTCTAGACGCGGGTCGAACATCCGCTGAAGTTCCTCATCTGAATATGCGGAGAGAAAATCTTCATCCTCGCGCTTCGGCCCCTCCTCCATTTTCTCACCTGAATTATTTTCGGCAGGCTTTGGCGCTTCAGATATGACTTCTATCTCCAAATCGTCTGCAGCCGGTTGCTCTGTCTCTTCACTTTCCGAGACATCTACAATTCCTTTTTCAGGGTCAGTCTCCGGTGTTTCCAAATCTTCCAACTTAAATGACAGAGTTTCCTCCCGCCCGGATTCGGCATCATCCTCAGGTGCCTGCAGGATTTCGCTGTCTGAAGACTCTTCCTCCTCCTGCAACTCTTCCGCTCCGGCATCCTCCTTCTTTTTCTTCCTGACAGGGAACCTTACTGAGGCTATCCTGTCTATCCAGTTGTTAATTTTTACTATAAGCCTGTTGTCAATTGTTATAAGCCATGCGGTCAAAGCCACTGCGATTACGGCTCCGGCACCGATGTTTCCTACCATTCCCTTGAGCCACTCGTTTACATAATAGCCGTACGAGCCTCCGGCTCCGCCTCCAAACCAGTTGTCGAAACTAGTAAACGAAAAGATATATGAAAAGAGGACAGATATTATTATGCAGCCGAAAAGGGAGATAAAAAAGAGTCTGAGAAGCCTTACCCTCTTAATCTTGAGACAGAAAAGGGCCACTCCTCCAAAAAAGAAAGGAATTACGAAGGCGCCCAGCCCGAAAAGTTTGGAAACAAGAAAGTTTGCCAGCACCAGCCCGAGTTTGCCCCCTCCGTTTTCAACGTCAACAAGAGCATTGAGTATATCGTTGTCGGAAAAGAGGCTCTGGTCGTCGGCCCATGTATACAGGTAAGATATAAGCGATACAAACGTAATTACGGCAATGGAAAGAGAGAGCAGTCCGCAAATGAGATAGAGAGCGTCTCTTCTTCCTGGAACCGCCACCTCTGCCTTGTTGTATTTCCTCGCACCGGCACCTGATGCTTTTTTTTTCGTACCTGCCATTCTCTTTCTCTCTACTGTTTTTTATTGCGGCGCTTGTTGTTGTTGGCATTTTTCTGCTGCCTGAAATTTCCGCCCGCCCTGCCCGACGCAGCACCGCGCGCGTACAGAGGTGTTTCGGAAGATATTCCCATCCCTATGTGTACATCCTCCGGGACTCTTATCTTTCCGTCGGAGAGTTTGTATATGTCGTTGAAAATTGTCTCTTCGGTTACAGAATCCTTGTTCCAGATAAGGTATTGCTGCTTCATATAACAGGCTATCGTCTTTATCATATGGGTTTTGACCTCGCCGTCTTCATGGCTGGCTATAACCTCCAGCATATTCTGAATGTTGCGGCCGTAATGCGATGCCTTTACCGGAGTCTTTTCCAGCGGTATGGGATTGGGCTTTGCCGCCAGATTCTCCTTTGTGGGCACCGGATATGGAGAATCTATATCTATCTTGAAATCAGATATAATCTGCACATGATCCCACAATTTGTGCTTGAAGTCGCCATAGTCTCTAAGTTGCGGGTTTATAGTACCCATGACGGAAACTACGGCCTGTATCTGCTCGTTGCGCTTCTCCCTGTCGGGAAGGCCTGTTACGTATTCTATCATTTTCTGCACATGCCGCCCGTATTCAGGCATGAGGAGTTTTTCTCGTAATGTATTGTAATCCAATGAATCTTGCATATTTTTCATATAATTATCCAGGCTTCCGACAGCCTGCTGGTACAAGGATTGCAAAGATAGCAAATATTTGAAAGAATCTCTCTACTCTACTCTTCTCTCACCGCCCCCATTCTGCATATTTTTATACATTTCCGACAGAGAATGCATTCGTCGTGGTTGATTTCGGGCAATCCGAACCCATTCTGCGAAATGGCGCCCATCGGGCACTCCGGAACCATGGGACATTTATGTGTCTGCGGACAAACAGCCGAATCTATAACTATCTTTTTCATTGTATGTATGTTACATTTAACATTAAACTATCGGGGAATAAAATTTGATTTGCCAAAGGTATAAAGATTTTGCATTCTTGCATTAAATTATTACTTTTGCGACTGCGTTTTGCCGGCCCAGGTGGCGAAATGGTAGACGCGCTAGTTTCAGGTACTAGTGTCAGAGATGATGTGCAGGTTCGAGTCCTGTCCTGGGCACAAAAGAAGAAGCCGACTTAAATTTCAAGTCGGCTTCTTCGTATATTTGGCCTGACGGCCACATATACTGTTCACGCCTCGGCAGAGCAAACGGAACCGCCTTGTCACATTCTGTTTGGAGATATATGTGCCTTACGGCACACACAGCAGCTCGAGGCCACTTCTTCGTATATTCGGCGGCACTCCGCTTGCCGCATATCTCCCAAAATTCATTTGAGAATAACAGTGCGATACGCTGACGCTATTTCGTGAGTATGGTAGAATGATGGTCTACCTGTTTTCAGACAATGTCATCTGTATTGACACAATAGTTTGTGCAAGTGCCAGCACATTGTCGACACTCATATTTATTTGTGATAGTTTTAGTTATCTTTTAGTTCCCTGCAAACCTTCAATGCCACAAAGTGATACAGACATGTGCCTCTATCCTCAATTTCCTGAACCGCGGAAACCGGTTCGATTTCGAGATTCCTTTCCTTCGGGATAAAACAGATATTTACAATCCCTGCACTTAGATCTCTGTGTGCCGTTACGTATCTCCATTTGATTACGTCCAGCGACTTACATTCCGAACAGCGCCGGCGTCTTCTTATTTTTTGATTATCACCCATTAGATAAAACGCGTTTATCTAATTTATATATTACAGAATTTTAATAAATTATAAAGATTTTGCCAACCAAAAATGGCAATTATATCGGAGAATAAACCCGCAGTTTTAAAGGAAAAAACAAAATGCTAAACTAAACTTATGCACGTCTCTTTATAAGAGATGTGCACATATAACGCGCTAAATTACTCTTTTTTTGTTATAAAACCAAAAAGATCTGTAGTATTCTGTTGCCAATCACTCTTCTACATTGTCATATCCAAATAAAAACGGCTACAGGTACTCTGTGGGGCATTTTTCGATGCAAAATAAATAGATAACAATTCCAATTATTCATGCTGTCTCTTATAAAGAGATAAGACACTTTTGCATAGAGAAGAATTATAGGAATACTATTAAATTTATATTTCAATGAAAAAATACATTAGGATTCTTAATCCAGCAGGACTCAAAGTAAAATTGTCTGTCATTACCATTTTGCTTCTTGTCTTTACTGCTTGTACTAAGGGAGGAGATGAACCTATTCCTGATCCAACTCCTATTGCTGTTTCATCAGTAAAACTCAACAAGGCATCGGTAACACTCTCCGCCGGTGAGACCATAGAACTGATTGCGACCATCACTCCAGAGAACGCCACCGACAAGACTGTCACGTGGACTTCTTCTAA
>CASGCS010000006.1 GCA_949300025.1 uncultured bacterium
CCCGAGTTATACAATGGTGGCAATAACGATGGTGATCCACCTCTATCCATACCGAACAGAGAAGTTAAGCCCATTAGTGCCGATGGTACTGCTATACCAAGTGGGAGAGTAGGTAGCCGCCAATTTATAAAGAGTGTTGTCAACAGGTGACCCTGTCGACAACACTCTTTTATTTTATCAGGCTGCGGCATCTGAACCTGAACGAAAGCAGTAAATATTACTGCAACTTACTGAGGCACTCTATATTGCAAGGATTTTCAAGGAGAACCACCGCGTTCAGATGCAGTGGAAAACAATAGCATCTGAACCTGGAAATGAGGTTTGACTGTCGTAACGCTTGATAAAAACTGCAATTATGGCAGGAATCTGCATGGCATGAAAATGGTATCTTCTTTTTTGCCTGCTGAGGGCTATTTTTGAAATCACGTTAAACATTTAAATAATTCGGCTATGTTAAGTAAAAGAATGGTAGAAGCTCTTAACGAGCAGATTAATGCAGAAATGTGGTCTGCATACTTGTATCTTTCAATGTCATTGAACGCTGCGGCAAAAGGCCATAAAGGCGTTGCCAACTGGTTTGCAATTCAATTCAAAGAGGAGCAGGACCATGCCCAGATTTTGATTAACTATACGCTTTCACGCGGCGGCGAAGTAAAGTTGGCTCCTATTGCAGAGGTAGAAACTTCATGGAAAAATCCCCTTGCAATGTTCAAGGATACACTTGAGCATGAGAAAAAGGTAACGGCTCTGATTACAAAACTCTATGAAATTGCTGTAGAGGAGAAGGATTATCCTACACAGAACAGACTTAAATGGTTCATCGACGAGCAAGTAGAGGAAGAGGAGAATGCACAGGAGATTATTGATTCTCTGGACAAGGTAGGCGATGACGGTCTTGGACTTTATATGGTAGACAGAGAACTTGGTTCAAGAACATATTCAGCACCATCTCCGCTTGCAGAGTAATCGTTGACGGCTTATGGACAATTTCGTATTTCAAAACCCCACGAAGTTGATTTTTGGCAAGGGGATGATTGCCTCTCTTTCCAAGGAGATTCCCCTTGATAAGAAGATCATGGTCACTTTCGGCGGCGGCAGCGTAAAGAAGAACGGTGTCTACGATGCTGTCAAATCGGCATTGGTCAATCACAACTATATTGAGTTCTGGGGAATAGAGCCAAATCCCTCTATTGAGACGCTCCGCAAGGCAATTGCTCTGGGCAAGGAGAACAAGGTAGACTTCCTTCTGGCTGTAGGAGGCGGTTCGGTAATAGACGGTACAAAACTTATCTCTGCGGGCCTGTGCTACGACGGAGATGCCTGGGAACTGGTAAAGATGGGCAGATATATGAAAACAGTGCCTGTTGCAACTGTCCTGACATTGCCGGCAACAGGTTCCGAAATGAACAGCGGTGCCGTAATATCGCGCAGCCAGACAAAGGAAAAGTATGCCTTTTACAGCAATTTCCCTGTTTTCTCCATATTGGACCCGACAGTAACCTTTACATTGAGCAGGAGACAGATTGCCTGCGGCATTGCGGATACTTTCGTGCATGTAATGGAGCAGTATATGACAACTCCCGGGCAGTCTCGCGTAATGGACAGGTGGTCTGAAGGTGTTTTGAAAACACTTATTGAGATTGCTCCTCAAATCAGGACCGGAAGCAGTGATTATGACCTCATGGCAGATTTCATGCTGTCGGCGACCATGGGTCTGAACGGATTCCTCGCGCTCGGAGTAACACAGGACTGGTCTACCCACATGATAGGGCATGAACTTACCGCTCTGTACGGCCTTACTCACGGTGCAACCCTTGCTATCGTATTCCCCGGCACTTTGAAAGTGTTGAGAGAACAGAAAAAGGGCAAGATATTGCAATACGGCGAGCGTATCTGGAATATTACGGAGGGTAGCGAACAGGAGCGCATAGAGAAGACAATAGAGAAAACCGAGGAGTTCTTTGCTTCTCTGGGCCTTTCCACAAGGTTGCATCAGGAGGGCATTGGAGAGGAGACGATTGCAGAAATCGAAAGGCGGTTCAATGAACGTGGAGTCGCTTTCGGTGAAGCTGCCAATGTTACCGGAAGTGTGGCAAGGAAGATTCTCGAGAGCGTTATGTAATATAAAGCATGCGGATGAACCTGCATTTGCCGGGTACAAAAAGAGGGTTGCCGAATCCGGCAACCCTCGACTTTTTTAACCCAAATTTAAATTATTCAGCGATATCCCACCAAACCGGAGTCGACCATACATCCGGTTCCAGAGCATTAGGGTTGGACGCCCTGAGGTTATCGATGTTGTAGTTTATTTCATGGCTGCAATGTTTCATGCGGCGATACCAATAGTTATCCTGAGACTTGTCTGTTCCAGGGAAATATTGGATAGATGTGGCTGTAAACTCAAGAGGACGTTCAGCTCCCGGATATACAACTCCAAAGTCGCCTATATTGCCTGCACTATAGTTGAAACGACGGATATCGTTCCAGTTCTCCATAGTGAATGTCATTGCAATATGTTTCTGTCCCATGATGTCTGCCATTGTAAGTTCTGCAGAGGTCTGGGCGATTGCATTGCTATTGAGGAATGCATCTATCTTGGCCTGGTCCATAGGTCTCTTGTAAGGGTTGGTCTGATCTTCGCCCCACTCGCGCAGTTTTGTTTGCATGAGGTCGATATGGGCTTTGATACCCTCCTTGTATGCCTGCAGGGCTCCCTCCTTGTCTCCCTGACGGAAGAGAACTTCAGCCTTGATGAAGCACATTTCATGATATGTGCAGACATCTGTCTGTGATTCCGGCAATGTGTAGAATGTTCCGGTAGATATGATTGTACCGTCGCCGTTGCCGTCGCCATCATAATATGTACCGTCTCCGCTTGTTACACCTTGCATGGCGCATCTTGCCTGCATAAGGCAGTAGAGCGTATCGTTCTGCCTGTTGGCCTCGCCACCGCCGGCAATCCATTTCTTGGTCTCGTTATCGTATGTGATATGCACAGGGCCACCCTCTTGTCTTATAGGGTCGTTGATTATATCCAGACCTTTGGTTCTCTGGATAAATTTCTGGCCGTTTGCCCAGTGCTCAGATGAAGGAACGAGCCTGTCTACACGGGGATCTTCTATTCCTGAGCCTCTTGGATTCTCAAGTCTGTCAAGATAAATCTTTGTAATCCTGTATGCGTTACCCCATGCTGCAACATCAAATGCAAAGGCGGTTCTCATAGGGTCTCCTACACCTATGATGCTTGAGCCCTGAGTATCGCTTGCATCATTTACATGGTGGATAATTGTTCCCTCTGCGTTTGATGAAGGACCGTTTGCAACGGCGTCAAGAATTGCCTGAGGGTCATACAGAGAACTTTTCTTTGAAAGTTTGTTCAACCAGCGTGCCTTCAAACCGTAGCAGAGCTTAATCCATTTCTGGACATCGCCGTTGTTCCAGCTGTCGCCGCTTGAAAGGGGAGTGGCTGTAGCGGGCTGCTCTTTCTGGAAATTCACCAGTGCAGAATCGAGACGCTCCATACAACCGTTGAAAATTGTCTGGCCGTCGTCGTATTTAGGGGTAAGAGATGAACTCAAAGCTTCTGTGTAGGGAATTTCTCCGTGATAGTCGAGCATGAGCATGAATCCCATAGCGTGAATAAGGTGTGCTGCACCTATATAGTGGTATGCACCCTCTTCCCTTGCCTTGTCTATCAAATCCTGAATGTTACATGCTCCTCCTACAAACCATTGCTGATAGGGAGTTGTGGGGCCGGCGCCTGTTCCCGGCGCCCATGCCGTATAGGCTGTATTGGTTCCGCCATATCTTGATGCGGTGGTATATGCGAAAATAGCCGTATGTACAGACGCGTTGCCGTATGCATAACCGTATGCATATTGAAGCCAGGGAAGCCTTGTATGCACCGGTGCAGTCACATTGGTAGGAGAGTTGGGATTGGTGTTTATGTCAAGCCAATCATCGCATGATGTCAATCCTGCCAGAAGAAACGCCGATAAAATTAATGTAAATATCTTTTTCATATTTGTAATCATTAGAATGTTAAGTTAATTCCAAAAGAAAATCCGGCTGTAGAAGGTACTCCGCAGTAATCTATGAATGCCGAACCTGAACCGACAACACCTGCGCCGGCAGCAGAGTTCTCAGGATCCAAACCTTCGTAGTTTGTCCACAACCACAGGTTTGTACCAGACAATGTCGCAGTAAGTCCCTTCAGGATATCCTGGCCTTTGATTAAATCTTTGAAATCATACGAGATGGAGATAGATCTCAAACGCAGCCAGTTGGTTTCTGTTATGAAGTTGGCAGACTCATTGAGATATGTGCTCCAGTAATCCTGTATCATCTTTTCACCGCTGGTCAATGTACCGTTTATGTTGTACATGTTGCCGGCAGTATAGGTTGTAGAAACCGGCTCGTATACAGGAGCGGCATCTGTACCTGTGTTTACAACTCCGTTGATTGTTATGGATTCACGGTTGAGTGTCCTTGTGCTCAAACCTGCATTGGTCATCATATATTCGGTTCCGTTGTAAATGTCGCCGCCGATTCTGTAGTCGAAGAGGAATGAAAGGTTCCAGTTCTTGTACTGGAGACTGTTGTTCCAACCGCCGCTTACCTTAGGCTCACGGTTACCTATCAGATGTGTAGTGGCACCGTCTGATCTGGGAAGACCTGTATTGGAATCCACAACAATGTTTCCATTGGGATCTCTCATCCATTTAGAACCTGAAATACCCATAAACAGACCGTCGACAGCTTCTGATACAAGATTGCCATTGTCATCATAAACGGCAGGCTTTGTGTTGAACGATGCAGCCTTGGCATTTCCTACCTGAACGTCAGTAACGTAAAGAATGTCCTGACCTGTCATCAAATCGTGTACGCGACCTTTGTTGTGGGCGAGGTTAAGAGTCGTTTCCCATGTGAAGTTCTTTGTTGTAACGGGAGTTGCGTTAATGGCAAGTTCAATACCCTTGTTGGTTACCCTACCCACATTTGTGGAGAGCAGGATGTAACCTGTAGTCTGGCTCAGACGGGGAACCACAATCTGGTCCTTAGAGTTGTTTGAGTAGTAGGTGAAGTCAAAGCCCAAGCGTCCTTCGAGGAATCTCATGTCCAGACCGACCTCCCAGGACTCTGTACGCTCGGGTTTCAGGTACGGGTTGCCTCGCTGCCAGTTGTTGCCCACTCCGAGACCTCCGAGGAAGAGGAGTGAAGGCCACAATGTGGTGCTTGTAACATAAGGGTCGGTATCTTTACCTACTCTTGCCCATGAAGCTCTGATCTTACCGAATGAAAGAATGTCGTTCTTGGGAAGAAGCTCTGTGAATACGAATGAACCGCTTACAGAAGGATAGAAGTAAGAACGGTTGTCTACGGGAAGGGTAGATGTCCAGTCGTTACGTCCTGTAACTGTCAGATATGCTATATTCTTGTACTCAACGCGGAATTCACCGTAAAGACCCATAAGTCTGCTGCGTGATTCGCTTGACTGGAACTGCTTGTTGGCAGTAGCTATGTTGTCGAAGCTGTAGAAGTCATCTATGATGAAATCGAATCCCATCCTTCTTTGTCTCTCGCTCTTCTGATCTTCTATAGATTGTCCGAGCAACAGGTTGAAGTTCCAGTCTCCGAATGTCTTGTGGAAGTTCAACATCAGGTTGGATGATATGTATGTATACTTCCTGTCGTTCTCAGACAGCTGACCGTTCTGCAATGTCTCCTTTACGGCACTGCCGGGAGCAAGGAACGTATAGTCTGAGTAGTCGTATGTATCGTAACCTACCCTGTAATTGATGTCAAACCACTCTGCAACCTTGTAACTTGCGTTGATACCGCCGGTAAAACGGTTTGTCTTGTCGGTCATGACATCCTTGTTGATAATCCAGTAGGGGTTTTCGACATCATCTGCAAGTTCCTGGAGTCCTTCAAACATACGGTATTTTGTACCGTCGGCGTTCAACCAGTGTTTCATGTCATCGCTCTTCGCCCATCTGTAGACAGAAACAAGAGCTCCTGTACCGCCTGAATTGTAAAGACCTCCGGAGGTCAATGTCTTGTCGGTATTTGAAATGGTGTATGCTACGTTTGCAGAAACCGTGAGTCTGCCGAACTTCTGCTCACCGTTGAAGCGGAAAGTGGTCTTGTCGTAGCTTGTACCGGGTATGATACCGGTCTGGTCGTAACGTGAAGCGGAGAGGTAGAAGTTCCCGTCTTTGTTACCGCCGGAAATGCTGATGGTATTGTCGAACACATTGGAACCCTGGAAAAAGTCTTCCATATTGTCGTATATAATATCCGAAGCACCATATTTTGCACCCCATGACTGTGTCGTATAGTCTGAAAGGGTTCCGTCTGTCATATAGTAACCTCTCTTGTAGACATCCTGCTGTTCCGGCAGGCGGTTTACCCAGTTGCGGGTGTATTTGGAACTGAAATCTACCTGTACACGGCCTTCTGAACCTTTCTTTGTAGTAATGATGATTACACCTGCAGCGGCTTTTGAACCGTAAAGCGCAGATGCGGCAGGGCCCTTCAATACAGACATGTTCTCTATATCTTCGGGGTTTATATCCATTACACGGTTACCGGTTGTGGTAGATGTTCTCATTGCACCGTCGAATCCGGAATCTCCTCCGAGGTTAGACGAGTTATCGTAGATAATACCGTCTACAACGAACAGAGGCTGGTTGTCTCTTTCCAGCGACGTACCTCCACGGATAATGATATTGGAACCTGCACCGGCAGAACCTCCGGACTGGGTGATGTTCACACCGGCAATCTTACCGGCCATTGAACTTACCAGGTTGCTGGTCTTGTTTTTGATAATCTCGTCGCTCTGCAAATCCTGTACGGCATATCCCAGAGCCTTTCTCTCTCTCTTGATACCCATTGCGGTTACTACGGCATCGCCAAGCAATACAGCATCCTCTTCCATTGTTACATTGATAACGGAACGGTTGTTTACCTGAGCGACAACATCTTTCATACCCATCAACGAGTATACGAGAATGCCGTTGGCCGGAGCATCCAAAGTGTAGTCTCCATTGATTCCGGTAGAAGTGCCGGTTGTAGTACCCTGAACGAGGACATATACGCCCACTAACGGGGAGCCTGTCGCGTCGGTAACAGTACCGCTAACTTTTACCTCTTGTGCCCATACTGCTCCGATTGAAAGAACAAGCGAAGCAAAAGTCATCAATACGAAACGTAAAGATCGACTTGAAACTTTTTGAATGAACATAAATTAAATTTTAGGTTAATAATAATTTTAATGTAGTTAGGTTTCAGTGCATCAAAAACGGTGTGTTTTTAAGGATTTGTCGCAATCAAAGGAACGTTAGATTGCGACAATAAAAAACGGTTTTTTCAATAAGTCATGGACAAATATAACATATTTTCATATTAAATCACAACAAGTTGGCAATTTTTTTCAAAAAAAATGCTGTCGCAATCTAACGTTGGGTTTCTCCCGACAACCGCAAAATCCCCCTTCAATACATCCTCAAGCCATATTTTTTTGCATGCGCCTGACTGAAAAATTTTTACTTCATGAAAGGCGGAGACAAAGCCTGTTGCAACAATGGCTATCCTCCATATTTCAAATATCTTGGGAGCTGCGATCAAACGGTCGTTAGAACGCGCCGACTATAGCCCTGTGAACCAATCGTTTGGCATGTTAAAAAATAAGGAAATCCGACAGTCCGGACAAAAAAAGGCAGCCGTGCGGCCGCCTTAAGCGAACTGTGTAGCCCGAACGCTCTATAGCAGTGAGTCAAAAAATGCCTTGCGTTCCTTTTCCAGAAGAATTTCCGTTTCGATAGGGATATAGAAAAGGCGCTTTTTAACCTCTTTGTCAACGAAACCGCAGCTTGTCAGACGCTTACAGTCTTTTTCCGTTGTAAAGAGCGCTGCCAGCGGATATTTTGCCGACATTCCGGAAACCAGTTTCATATCAGATTTGGAAAAGGTCTTGTGGTCGGGAAACTTCAATGAATCCAGCAGCTTGTACCCGGCTGCGATATGGTTCTTGAACAGTCTGTCATTTGCTATTGCAGAGAAACAGAGGGCCGTCTTTGAATAGAGATATCTGGTATCCGCTTCATTTTCAAAGACAGCAACAGGCTTTCCGTATACAATGGAAGAAAAATACAGCCCCTGCCCTTCGCGCAGTCCAAGCGATTTCCTCCAACGCTCCCTTTCAGACTGAAGTACCTTCTGCGTCTGCACGTCATCTATGATTCCATTTTCAAATTCCACGGCAAGGTTGCACTTTGTAATGATAATGCTGTCGGCCCGCCTTATCTGGCATGGCAAGTCCCTGAGTCTGCCTATCGGCAGCAGATTGTCACCCACTATGCTTCTACCGCTGTCTATCAACAGTATGGAGTGCGACGGAACTATCTTCCTGTATTGAAAGGCATCGTCGAGCAGGATAATGCCGGGTTTACGCTCCATGGCAAGCAGCCTGTCGGCCCCTTCTGTTCTCTCCTTGCAGACCGCAACGGTCACCTGCGGAAACTTCTGTTTTATCTGAAGAGGCTCGTCGCCGCTCTCGGCAAAGGTATCGGACGCCTCCACTATTCTGAACCCTTTGCTTTTACGCTTATATCCCCTCGAGAGCACCGCGATTCCGGCAGAGGGGCCCAGATGACGTATTATCATTTCGGTATGGGGTGTCTTGCCTGTCCCGCCAACGGTAATGTTTCCAACACAAATTACGGGAGTGTCGTATTTTTTTGACCTTATCCACCCCCTGTCATAACACAGATGCCTTATTTTAAGTACGATATAATACGGAAACAGCACCGTTTTGCTAAGCAGCCCTATCATTGGAACAATTTTAAATCTGAGACAAATTTATTCAAAATTGGCCTTTATATAATCGAGCAGTTCAAAAACTTTTTCAGGAGAATTCTCCGTGACAAGTTTCAGACGTGTCTCCTTGAAATTATCTATACCCTTGAAATAGTTCGACAGGTGCCGTCTCATTTCCAGCACCCCCACTCTTTCGCCCTTGCACTCGAGCGATTTGGCCAGATGCTTTTTTGCAAGTTCCACTTTTTCCGAAACGGTGAGCGGAGGCATGGGAGTTCCGTGTTCAAGGTAATATTTTATCTCTTTGAATATCCAGGGGCGTCCGTAGGTGGCGCGGCCTATCATTACGGCATCTACTCCATATCTGTCGAAAGCGGTTTTGGCAGACGGCCCGTCTGTAATGTCTCCGTTGCCTATGACCGGTATATGCATTCTCGGATTTTCCTTTACTTTGCCTATCAGAGTCCAGTCCGCCTCGCCCTTGTACATCTGTGCACGCGTCCTTCCATGAATGGTTATGGCGGCAATGCCCACATCCTGCAACCTTTCCGCCAGTTCCACTATTATCTTGGAATTCTCATCCCAGCCAAGCCTGGTCTTGACCGTGACAGGCAGTTTGCACCTCTTTACAATGCGTTCGGTTATTTCCACCATCTTGTCAGGCTCGCGCATCATTCCCGAACCTGCTCCCCGGCATGCAATCTTGTTTACCGGACATCCGAAGTTGATGTCTATGAGATCTGCCCCGCATCCCCCGGCTATGGCGGGAGCGTTTTCCGCCATTTCGGCAGCCTGCTCCATTGCCTCGGGAATATGGCCGTATATCTGGATGCCTATCGGTTTCTCGTATGGATAAGTGACCATTTTGGCCAGTGCCTTTTTCGCATCACGTATCAGCCCGTCGGAAGAGATGAATTCAGTATACATCATATCTGCCCCGAACTCCTTGCACACATATCTGAACGAGGCATCTGTAACATCCTCCATCGGTGCCAGAAAAAGAGGAAATTCGTCGAATTTTATATTCCCGATAGTCATAACTTCATTTTGGCGCAAAATTAGCAGCAAAAGGGGAAATATAAAATCGGAACATGGAACAGAAGTCAAAAATCAAAAGAGTGGCAGTGCTCACTTCGGGCGGAGATTCTCCCGGAATGAATGCTGCAATAAGGGCGGTGGTAAGGACCGCGATTTATAACAAACTGGAGGCCGTTGGCGTTGTCAGAGGCTATAGCGGGCTTATAAACAGACAGTTCATGACAATGCAGTCTCACAGTGTCTCAAAGATAATCTCACTGGGAGGTACAATGCTCAAATCTAGCCGCTGTCCCGAATTCAAGGAGCGCAGCACACGCGAGCTGGCCGTCTCCAACATGCGCGAGGCGGGCATAGACGCTCTCGTTGTCATAGGCGGCGACGGCTCTTTCAGAGGTGCAGACCTGCTGGTCAAAGAGTTCGGGTTTCCGGTGGTCGGCGTACCGGGTACAATAGACAACGATATTTACGGTACAGACTACACAATAGGATTCGACACGGCCATAAATACGGCAGTCTCCGCAATAGACAAGATAAGAGACACTGCCGATTCACACAACCTGGTCTTTTTCATAGAGGTCATGGGCCGTCAGTCCGGCTTTATCGGTCTCTATACGGCAATCGGTACAGGCGCCGAGGCAACCCTCATTCCGGAATACGACACAGATCTGGAGCATCTCTGCTCCTATCTCGACCAGGAACGGCGCAAGAACAAGACCTCCGGAATCATAATAGTGGCTGAAGGCGAGAAGAACGGTTCGGCCGAAGAGGTGGCCCGCAAGGTAAAGGAGCGCCTGCCCGACTACGACACACGCGTAACAACTCTCGGGCATATCCAGAGGGGAGGCTCTCCGTCATGTAAAGACAGGGTTCTGGCAAGCGTGCTTGGAAACAGGGCTGTCGAAGCGCTCCTGAAAGGCATGTCGGGCGTAATGGTCGGCCAGGTAAACGGCGAAATCGCCTATACTCCCTTTGAAGAGGCATGCGCAAGGCACAACGGCATAAACCGTTTATGGTATGAAATTTCCCGCGTTTTGTCACTTTAAAAAAAAATACTATCTTTGCACCCCCTAATAGTAGGGCAAATCGCAACAATAATAGAGTATTAACCTAAAAATCAACACAGTGGATTATCAAAGTTACAAGACGGTATCTGCCAATGCACAGTCTGTAGAGAAAGAATGGGTTGTCATTGACGCTACCGATTTAGTCTTGGGTAGACTTGCTTCCAGAGTTGCTCTTATTCTCAGAGGCAAGCACAAGGTCAACTATACCCCACATGTGGATTGCGGCGACAATGTAATCATTCTCAACGCATCTAAAGTGAAACTTACCGGGAACAAGTTGACAGACAAAGTGTATGTAAGACACACAGGTTATCCCGGCGGACAACGTTTCGCAACCCCCAGGGAGTTGCTCAAGCGCAAGCCGCTGGCAGTAGTTGAGGAGGCTGTGAGAGGCATGCTTCCTAAGAACAGATTGGGAGCCCAGTTGTTCCGCAATCTTTACGTATATGAAGGTTCCGAGCACCCGCACCAGGCGCAGAAACCAAGGAAAATTAATTTAAACGAAATTTAATCGAGCATGGAAATAATCAACGCCCTTGGAAGACGTAAATCAGCAGTTGCTCGCGTTTATGTGAATGCAGGTAAAGGCAACATTACAATCAACGGCAAGGAGTTGGCTCTCTATTTTCCCAGCGAGTCTCTCCAGTTTATTGTAAAACAGCCCCTCGAGCTCACAAACACCCTTGCAGAATTCGACATTAAAGTCAATCTGACAGGCGGCGGCATAAAAGGACAGGCAGAGGCTCTGCGCCTTGCCATCTCACGTGCCCTTTGTGAAATCAACAGGGAGGCATACCGCCCTGCATTGAAACAGGCAGGATTCCTCACCCGCGACTCACGCGTTGTAGAGAGGAAGAAACCAGGCCGTCCCGGCGCACGTAAACGCTTCCAGTTCAGTAAACGTTAGTTTTTTGGCTGGCTGATTCATACGCACAGCAGGGATTGAAACGTAGGAGACCTTCAAAGCTGCTTTTACGTTGTCCCGCTGCGGAAAATTTCCGGGACCGGCAGGCCGCTACCCGGGATTGACAAAAAGAGATTTAAACAAATAAAAAAGACAAAAATGCCTAGAACAAATTTCCAAGAATTGCTTGATGCAGGCGCACATTTTGGCCATTTGAAAAGAAAATGGAATCCTAAAATGGCTCCGTATATCTTCATGGAGAAGAACGGTATCCACATTATCGACCTGCACAAGACCGTTGTCATGATAGATGACGCTGCAAACATGATGAAGCAGCTTGCAAGAGCCGGCAGAAAGATTCTGTTTGTAGCTACAAAGAAACAGGCAAAAGATATAGTTGCCGAAAAAGCAAAGGCAGTAAACATGCCTTACGTTACAGAGAGATGGCCGGGCGGAATGCTTACAAACTTCCCCACCATACGCAAGGCCGTGAAAAAGATGAACACTATCGACAAAATGATAGCAGACGGCACTTTCGAGTCGCTCTCTAAACGCGAAAAGCTCCAGATTACCCGTCAGAGGGCGAAACTGGAGAAAAACCTGGGCTCAATAGCAGACCTCAACAGACTTCCGTCGGCTCTCTTCATTGTAGACATTCAAAAGGAGATGAACGCTGTAAGAGAGGCTAATCGTTTGAATATACCGGTTATAGCAATGGTTGATACCTGTTGCGACCCGACCCCTATTGATTATGTTATTCCGGCAAACGACGATGCTGCAAAATCCATTTCGGTAATAATGGATGCCCTTTGCGGAGCAGTCACCGAAGGATTGGAGGAGAGAAAACTCGAGAAGGAAAAGGAAGAGAAGCTCTCTGCGGCAGAAAAGGAGAGCAAGGAGGGCAAAGAGAGCGAGGCTCCGGTAGGAAAGAAACTCCGCGCCCGCAAGTCTCACACCGCCGAAGCGGAGGCTAAGGCTACAGAGTCTACAAACGAATAAAAATTTAAGATTATGGAGATAAAAGCAGCTGATGTCGCAAAATTGCGCAAAATGACCGGCGCCGGCATGATGGATTGCAAAAAGGCGCTCGTCGAGGCTAACGGAGACTACGACAGAGCAAAAGAGATTATCAGAGAGAAAGGCAAATTGGTTGCAGCAAAGCGTTCAGACCGTGAGACAACAGAAGGCTCTGTAATTGCTGAGACTGTTGCCGACAAGACAAAGGGCATAATAGTATGCCTTGGATGCGAGACCGATTTTGTTGCCAAAAACGAAGATTTCCAGACACTGGCAAAAGGTATAGCCGATACTGCTCTGGCAAACATGCCCGAAGACATAGAGGCTTTGAACAATTGCAAGTATCTCGACGGTACAATCGCAGACGCAATAACCCAGCAGACAGGAAAGAGCGGCGAGAAGCACGCCATTCCCTTCTATGGAAAAATCGAGGCTCCCTATGTTGCGACCTACATTCACATGAACAACAAGGTTGCAACCCTTGTAGGCTTTTCAAAACCCATAGACGAGCATGCAGCAAGGGAGATAGCAATGCAGATTACAGCAATGAACCCTGTCTCTATAAGCAAGGAGGATTGCCCCAAAGAGGTTATAGAGAAAGAGCTGGAGATTTATCGCGAGCAGGTTACTCTGGAGGGCAAGCCGGCGGAGATGGTCGAAAAGATTGCCCAGGGCAAGCTCAACAAGTTCTTCAAGGAGAACACTCTCGAGGAGCAGACATTTGTAAAGGACGGAAAAATTTCTGTTTCCGCCTACCTCAAGAGCGTGGATCCTCAGGTAAAGGTGGTTGCATTCAAGAGATTTTCTCTGAACGACTGATTCGGCAGCCGCACTTATAAAACGCCATTGTATCGCATACAGTGGCGTTTTTTATTGTCCGTATCTCTTTTTTCAAAAAAAACATTACAAATCTCAAGTGAAACCGGCAGTTTATTTTCAATGATTAATTGCTTCTTTCATTTATAATTCATATATTTGTTGCATGTTTGCTTTCTTGTAGAAAGAAAACGACCGTTTGATTGCGACAAAAAAACTACCGCAACCAGACACCAATAGTCTAAAACAAACCTATTGTAATAATTAACTTATTTATTAACCTAAAATTTAATTTATGTTCATTCAAAAAGTTACAAGTCGATCTTTACGTTATGTAATGATGACTGTTGCTTCGCTGGTATTGTCGGTCGGAGCAATGTGGGCACAGAATGTGAATGTAAAAGGTACTGTTACCGATGAGGCAGGCCAACCGTTGCCGGGAGTCTATGTCCTCGTTCAGGGAACGACCAGCGGTACCGCTACAGACATCGACGGTGCATACTCTTTGAGCGCTCCCGCCAACGGAACTTTGGTTTACTCGTTGATGGGTATGAGAGATGCAGCCGTACCTGTAAACAACCGTTCTGTTATTAATGTGACAATGCAGGAAGATGCGCAGCTGCTCGATGAGGCAATCGTCGTAGGTTTCGGCACCCAGAAAAAGGAGAACCTGACCGGTGCAGTTGCATCCGTGAATGCAGAAGAGGCTCTGTCGAGCCGTCCTATTGCAGATGTGTCCCGCGGTTTGCAGGGTATGGTTGCGGGTATGACAGTGCAGGTAGGTGACGGAGAGGTTGGTGCAGACACCAGAATCCGTATCCGTGGACAGGTTGGTTCATACAGTGGTGGAGCTTCTCCCCTTATTCTGTTGGACAACGTTGAGATTCCTACCATCACCATGGTCAATCCGGATGATATCGCATCCATTTCAGTATTGAAAGATGCTGCTTCTGCATCTATCTACGGTGCAAAGGCTGCATTCGGCGTTATCCTGATTACCACAAAGAAGGGTACAGGTTCAGACCAGGAGTCTGTAACTGTAAACTACTCGGGCAATGTCTCATTCAACAGCATGGCCAAGAAGTATAACATGGCAGACGTAGACGCTCTGCACTATACAGTAGAGGCTGCAGAGCGTGTCGGTACATATACCCCGACCGGTGCATTCTGGCTGATAGACCGAGCAGGTTACAATGCTGCGGTTGCATGGAAAGAAAGATATGGCGGAAAGTTGAGTGCAGACGATCCTTTTACTTATGGCCGTGACTGGTATGTAGACGGTGAGGGAAAGAAGATTGGTGTCCGTATTTTCGACCCTTATGACTATATGGTTGAAGAGAACAGGCCTTCTCAGTCTCATAACCTCTCGGTTGCAGGAAGAAAGGGCAATACAGATTTCAACATTTCATTGGCTTACCTTGATCAGGAGGGTATGGTGAAACCTGCAGAAGATGACGACTTCCGTCGTTGGAATGCAAACGTAAGAGTAAGTACAAAAATCAACGACTGGATAAACGTACGTGCAGGCATCATGTACTCTAAACATCAGAAGAGATGGGCTATGGCTTCAACCTCTACTACAGCCGACGTTTGGTTGTACACCTACCGTTGGGGACCTACATTCCCTATGGTTGAAAAGGATGAATTTGGCAACACATTGAGAAACAGCCCTAACGAGATTGCAAATGCGAATACTGCATACAACTCATATTCATATACCAGCGTAAACGGCGGTATTACAATTACCCCGTTGAAGAACTGGAATATAGATTTCGATTATACCTATGCGGTGCGTGACGAAACAGCATGGAGACCCGGTACGATTCATACAGGTGCAGACACATGGATTGCTCCTGTGGCTACCGGTGCCACAGTGGATAATGAGTGGGCTGAGTTCAATGCATTGGGTTCTACAATTCCCGGTTACCAGTTGAACAACTGGACATATGCAAATTCAGTAGGTTCTTATGACCAGATTTATCGCAGCGGCTATACTTCACAACGCCAGACCTATATTGTAAAGACCACATACGACTGGAACTTCCTTGAAGACCATACGTTGAACTTCATGCTCGGTTTCCAGGCTGTAGATTACCAGAACGAAGGCAGCTGGTCAAGAAAATACAACCTTATAGATATTACAAATCCTCAGTTCGACCTTGCAGTAGGCGAACAGTTTGCAGGTGGCGGATTCGCTTGGGAGTCTCAGGCAGGTTTCTTTGGCCGTATCAACTACAACTACAAGAACAAATATCTTGCTGAGGCAAACCTCAGATACGATGGTACCTCAAAATTCCCTACAGACCTTCAGTGGAGATGGTTCCCTTCATTCTCTGCAGGTTGGGTAGTATCTGAAGAGCCTTGGATGAAAGATATTGCAGATGTGCTCAGTTTCTTGAAAGTAAGAGCATCGTGGGGTACAATCGGAGACCAGACCGTTTCCAATTCGCTCTATATTCCTACAATGTCCTTTGGTACCACCAATTGGCTCGAAGACGGCAGCAAACTTTATTACTACTCTACCCCGGCTGCAGTCGCATCAGACATTACATGGCAGGATATCACGACCCTCGACATTGGATTGGATGCAAGACTCTTCAGAGACTTGGGCGTTACATTCGACTGGTTTAAAAGAACAACAGACAACATGATTGTGCCGGCAGAGGGTATAGGTTATGGCTTTGGTGCTTCTGCTCCCAGAGGAAACTTTGGTAAGTTGAGCACAAAAGGTTGGGAGTTGACATTAGACTACGGCCACATGTTCAAGAACGGGTTCAGCC
Organism: uncultured bacterium; assembly: GCA_949300025.1. Classification (GTDB taxonomy): domain Bacteria; phylum Bacteroidota; class Bacteroidia; order Bacteroidales; family UBA932; genus Egerieousia. The sequence goes on from CASGCS010000006.1 coordinate 16,440, forward strand.
TCTCAGTAACAGCATCCATATCAGATGCCAAGACTACAATCGACGAGTATGGTACCGGTACAATTATAGACAACTGGTATAACGGCAAGACATACGGTGAAATCTGGGGTTACCGCGTAGACAGGCTCTTCCAGAAAGAGGATTTCGCTTACGATAACAATGGCAACCTTATCACTACAACAGATGAAGACGGATATAAGATTTACCAGTTTGCAGACCCTAGTACTCCTTCACAGGGGTATCACAATTCGGGTTCGTTGATATTCGGCCCAGGCGATATCAAATATAAAGATCTTAATAATGACGGTAAGATTCATCCGGGTGACAGGACTCTTGAAGATCACGGAGATTTGGATGTTATAGGTAACTCTACTCCAAGATATGAGTACAGTTTCAGAGTTGACATGGGCTATAAAGGGTTTGACCTTTCGCTCTTCTTCCAGGGAGTAGGCAAGAGAGACCTCTGGAATAACAGTTTCCTCGGTGTACCCGGTTATAATGCAGCAGATGGTGCTATGCCTCAGACATTTGCAGACTTCTGGTATGAGACATTCGATGCAGACGGCAAGGTGATAGATGCAAACTACGATGCATACTATCCCCGTGCAACAAATATGGGAACAGGTCAAGCTTTCAACAACCTCCCCAACGATAGGTTATTGCTTAACATGGCATACCTGAGACTGAAGAACGTTACATTGGGTTACACTCTTCCCAAACAGATTACACAGAAGGCATACATCAGCAAACTCCGTGTATATGTATCGTTGGAAAACTTCCTGACATTCGACAAGCTGAACGGGCTTCCTATAGACCCGGAGGCAATCCCTGGAGTATCTTACTTTAACTCAAGCAATTATAACAGCGGTAGAGTAGGAGTGGGCGTGCCTGCAATGAAAACAGCTTCTGTAGGTCTCCAAATAACATTCTAAAGATTATAAGAGGTATGAAAAAGTTAACATATTTAATATTTTCAGTTGTCGCCCTTGCTTTTGTAAGTTGCGACAATTATCTGGACCGCCCGGCAAAGACATCATCCAATGATGATATCTACTGGGTAAGTGAGGACAATGTCAGATTGTTCGTCAATGGTGCCTACACAAACTACTTTGTTGGATACAACAGCGGTTGGGGTGGTGCATACGCTCCTGCAGTCTATCAAAATAGAGAGTATAGCGATGATGCTACAACTACAGGAAAGCAATCTAATCTGCTTACTTCAATTCCAGATGACAACTGGTATCAGGCAGAGGGTAATTACTGGCTCTCCAGAACCGGTGCAGGGCCGTGGAATTTTGCCTGGATTCGTAAATGGAATCTGTTGATAGACAGAGTTGCAATGATGCATGAGCAGGGAATATTCAACGATGAGCAGTTCAACCACTGGACAGGCGTTGCCCGTTTCTTCAGAGGATTTGAGTACAGTCGTTTCGTACAGTCATTCGGTGATGTTCCCTATATAGATTATGTTGTGGAATCTGCAGATTTCGACAGCCAGTATAAGCCCAGAGATTCCCGTGATTTTGTTATGACAAAAGTTATGGAGGATTTTGACTTTGCTTATACAAATGTAAGAGATGCAGCCACTGAGCCTAACCGCGTGAACAAAGATGTGGTTGCGGCATTTGCATCGCGCTTCATGCTCTTTGAGGGTTCATGGCAGATATACCATAATAATGATGCTGCTGTTGCAAAACCCTTCTTTGAGGCTGCAGTAAGGTTTGCAGAACTTGTAATGAGTACAGGCAGCTACGATTGTGATGCACCTTTCCGCGCTCTGTTCGGTTCTGAATCAAATCCAGGAAAAGAGGCTATTATATATAGGTCATACGCTGCATCACAGTCTCTTACACACTGTATAGCTTCTTATTCAAATTTGAATGAGTCTCAGGTTTCAGGTGCAAACCTCTCACTGCTTAAGGCTTGGATATGCCAGGATGGAAAGACATACGACCAGTCTGGCGTAGACAATGTAGAGAGCTGGAGAATTCAGGATATGATTAAGACCCGTGACGCTAGGTTCGAGGCTACATTCTGGCATGAACCCACACAGGCTAATACCGGTATCTATTGTACAAAGTTCATTGACAGAATAGGTCCCTGGTATAATGTAGATGGTGTTGAAGAGGCTCTTCCTGCAAAATATGCCTCTATGACCAATACAAACGGAGCGCCTGTTATCCGTTATGCAGAAATTCTTCTCAACTGGATTGAGGCAAAAGCTGAATTGGCTGCAAGATGCGGTGGTACTGCGGTTACAGATGCAGATCTGGAGAAGTCTATAAATGAGATAAGAAGCAGACCTCTCGATGATACTGCAAAAGCACATGGTGTACAGCCCACCGCAAAACTTACCATAGCTATGGTGAATTCAATGAATGACCCTGCGAGAACTTCTGATATCCAGACAAAGACAAAGGGTTATGAGGTTACAGGCGGTTTTGTGCCCGCTCTTCTCTGGGAGATTCGCCGTGAGCGCCGTATGGAGTTTGTATTCGAACACATGCGTACTCTTGATATCCGTCGTTGGGGTCAGCTGGAACTTATGCAGGGTTCTATTAATCCCGATATTTTGGTGGGCGCTTGGGTAGACTTCAATGAAACACCAAACCTTAAAAAATCGTTTAACCTGCTTACAGCTGCGCAGTTCGGCGTTTTGAAAGTGCTGACAGACCCTAATAAGGCAGGCGATGAAAGCGCATATATTACATTTACCGGAGAAGCTGACGAGAAAGGTAATATTACTTCATCAAATGCTGAGGATATGGTAGGATTCAGAATTCCTAATAACATCCAGGATAGAGATGAGTTCTCAGATAGAAACTATCTCGAACCTATCTGTAACGATGTTGTAAACCAGTATAATGACAGAAATTATGTCATTGAACAGAACCCTGGTTGGTAATTAGGTTAACACCTATAGTTTAGGTAACAAGAATGCGGTTGACGGTTCACTCCGTCAACCGTTTTTTTTTGCACTTCCAGACCGCTATACGCAGCCATCCTCTGGCTGCGGTGCCTCATTATGCCCAGACCTGTCGCAATCTAACGTTCGTTCGTCGGAACAGGTAACCAGTGGACATCGGGTTCTCCCTATCTGCTTCCCGAGAAACAGAACTCATGGGAGATTGGTACAGAGTTGCAGTTCTTCGGCGGAAGACTGGGCGTAGATTACACCTACTACCAGAGCGAAACCAAGAACCAGATTGCAGCTCCCCGTCTTGCACAGTCTACAGGTTATATCCTCTTCTCTCTCAACTCAGGTTCGGTTAAGAACAAAGGTATGGAGTTGATGATTACCGGCAGGCCCATAGACAAGAAGGACTTTACATGGGACGTTACCCTTAACATGGCGGGCAACCGCGGTACTCTGGGAGACTTCGTAGAGGGTGTAGACTACTTCTATGTAACAGCCGTACAGATTGGCGGCGTTAAGGCAGCGTCTATCCCCAACGGAGGAGACTTCCTCGCCTTGACAGGTAACCGCTGGCTCAGGGAGACAACCACTGTAGAGACCGTAGATGAAAACGGCAAGACGGTAACAGAGGAGGTTGAACTCGAGAACGGCAGGTACCAGGTAGACCCTACAACCGGTCTCTATAAACTGGAAGGAAGTACAACAAACGTAGTAGGTAACCGTGAGCCCAAGTTCACAGGCGGTCTTACAAATACATTCCGCTGGAAAGACCTTACACTCTCATTCCTGTTGGATTTCAGGATTGGCGGAGATATCTACAACGGTACACAATATTACCTGACCACTTACGGACAGTCTGAAAGGACACTCGACCGCAGCAGCGTTACGGTAAGCGGTGTAAACTCCGAGACAGGAGAGCCCTATTCACAGACCTACAACGCAGGCGACAGTTATGTGATAAACGGAAACACCTATTCCGGTGAGTATATGATCCAGCAATACTGGTCAAGCAACTATGCAAGCAACGCATACAACTTCATCCAGAATGTAAACTGGCTCAAGCTCCGTTCACTGAGCCTCAGCTACGACTTCAGCAACCTTATCAAGGGGCAGAACATTCTGAAGAACCTCACTGCAACTTTTGCTGCCAACAACCTGTTCACCATAACCAACTACAAGGGCGGAATGGACCCTGAAGTTGCAGCCGTAGGTTCAACAGGCGGTTCAGGTTCAATCGGCATCGAATATTGCGGAGTTCCTACTCAAAGGACATATTCGTTCGGTATAAATCTGACTTTCTAATTTTAAAGAATGATAGCAATGAAAAAATTATTATATATAACATTATCGCTTATTCTGACATTCGGTGTCGCATCCTGCGACAACTGGTTGGATGTAAACACCAACCCGGACAATCCGAATAACTTGAGCGCTACAGTTGACGTAAGGTTGCCGTGGATCCAATACTATTACATGTATGCATGGGGAACTACAAACGCCCGTGTAAACGGAGCGGCGCAAATCATTACCGGTACCAGCCGGGCAAGTACGGTAGGCCGTCTTTCACTCTGGAATCCATATCAGAGTGCATCTGTAACCATGTATCAGAACTGGTTCGTAGGTGCAGCTGCAAATATTCCCGATATTATAAACAGGGCGCAGGAAGAGGGTGCATACCACTATGAGGCTGCTGCCCTTGTAATAAAATCCATGGGTTACATGATGATGGCAGACCTCTACGGAGAGATGCCTTATGAGCAGGCCGTTACAGCAGACTTTTCTCCTGCGTTCTCAACAGGAGAGGAAATTTTCGACGGCTGTATGGCAGATCTAGACAGAGCCATAGAACTGTTCCAGACTCCTCAGGAGCAGGGAGCCACCCCGCTATCGGCAGGTGATACATGGAACGGAGGTAATACAGACAAGTGGATTAAACTATGCTACGGTCTGAAGGCCCGTTGGCTGAACAACCTTTCGAAGACCGACAGGTACGACCCGGAAGCCATTCTTGCAGCCGTTCAGAACGGCCCTCAGAGCACGGCTGACAATACAAAGATGACGCACTACAATGTTGAGTCAGGAGAAGGAAACGTTACCGTGGGCGACGTTTACGGACCTTGCGTTACATGGGACGTTGCTGCATGGGGTACAGGCCAGAGACTTGCAAGATACTATGCACAGCTCCTTACCAACTTCAAGGGAACAGGCGTAGAGGACCCGAGAGCAGACAAAATGCTTCCCTCTTCTATGTACAAGGTGAAACTCTCTGCAGACAAATCGAGAATCGAGAGTTATGAGTGGCTCAGGGACGAGGGTGTAGACCTCAGCGGCATAGACGAAGGCTGGAAGATGAACCGTCTGCAGGGCGGCAACCTCAACGGCTACCTTACACTTGCCATGAAGGATGATACCCAAAAATATGCTAAAAAAGATATTGAACTATATTACGAGAGTATCAGTGCATTCATTGCAGCTCTCAACAAATATTATACGACAGATAATATAACAATTAAAGAAGAGACCGATACTATCAAGGTAACATACCATCCCGGAGCAATGTATGTAAACGATGACAACCCCTTGTATGTTGAGGATATCAAGTATGTTCAGCTCAGGGCAGATGCCTTCTATGAGACCCAGGGTCTTTCTACAACAGACATGAACTGCTACTATACAGCTGTTCCCGGTGATTCAAGGACTCTCGGATTCGTGCAGGGTACAGGTACATTCTATACAAGACCTGACTCAGACTCTGATATCATGACATACACCGAAATGCTTTTCATCAAGGCAGAGGTGCTTTTCAGGCAGGGTGATGCGCAGGGAGCATACAATGCTTACAAAGATGCAATCTTGTCTCACTTCAGCCGTATGAACGAGAAACTCAAGACCTGGACAGACATAGGTTGCGGAACCACAGCAAGAGGCTTTGATGTTTCATTCGCTTACTCTCCCATGTCTCAGGCTGAAATAGATGCATATATGGCAAGTCCCGCTGTAAAACAGGATGCCGGTTCTCTTACACTTTCAGACATCATGATGCAGAAACTCATTGCAATGTGTTTCGACTACCAGTCATGGAACGATGTAAGAAGGTACAACTATTTCGCAGGCAATATAGGGAGCTACGGTGTAATCTACACCGAGATGGCAGTACCTGCATACAGAACGGGAGACTTCTCTACATTCTCAACTGACCCTGCGTCAGACCAGTACTATCTGAGAAGATTGATGCAGCCGTCGTTCGAGACAGACTACAATTCAACAGAGTGTAATGCTTCAGTTGCACCGTATGCTGCAACATACGGCATTTCAAATGCTTTGGATTATAAGATATATTCTGTACCTGTTTGGTGGGATGTCACCAGATAATTTAAATTTGGGTTAGTTAATTATAACAAGCGGTTGTTGGCCCCGGAGTGATTCGGGGCCAACTTCTTTTTATGCTTTCCAGAAGATTTTCTTCCTGCTCAGCAGACTTACCGCCCACATTGTGAAAAGCACGGCTATGGCCGCTCTTGCAATGCCGGCCAGAGGGCAGCCGGCGGGGTATGCAGCCTGGTAAAGGGTTATGGCTCCGGTAACTTTCATCAGAGGGACAATAAAGGAGTCGAATGCTATATAGCTCATGAGCGGATTCATGCCTGCACCGGAAAATATCTTTACAAAGAGGCTTGTGGGGAGATATTTGCAGACATAGTCGCTGAATATGAGCAGCAGTATGCTGATTGAGCATGTGGCAAAGCAGTATGCGATTGTGCACGGAACCTTTGTCATGCCTTCCAGCGGTACCATCGCAGTTCCGCAGATCAGCAGAATGGCTGCAGGAAAAAGGAATTCTGCATATTGCGGCAATTTTTTGAATGCAATGTATAGGAGAAACGCAAATACAGCTATTGAAACCGATATTATGAGTGTTGCACTGAGATTCATGTAGAATGCGTAGCAGAGCCATACGACAAACAGCAGTGTAAGAGGAAAGAAGAGGTGAATAATCTTACCCTGTATGTTGCTGTATACATTCCCTTGACGGATTCTCTTATGCAGAATGTCGCCTATGCCGGTTGCCGGTATGAGCAGCAGCAGGAAGTAGAAGTACTCCATGTTGAACCACCATCTTATATTGGGATTGGCATACGTTGCGGCAGGCCATCCCGCCTCTTTTGTTATATAGGTGAAGAGGAAGAGCAGCAGGTATATGTTTATGCGCATCTTGATGTTGTCCCGTGTAAAGTACCAGATTAGCGAGCCGAAGAGGTAGAGGAATGCAAGCAGGAAGATGATTATTCCGCGCCTTTGCACCGAAATTACCTCGCCGAACCAGAAATGGCCGGCAAGAATGATGAGTATTATCGCGGCAAGGCCGGCAATTCTTATCGGCAGGGTCTTTTTCCGTTTCAGTACCATGTAGAGCGGGAAAAAGGCCATGAAGCCGAGAATGGTGAATATTTGTGGCCACACTCCCTCTGCGGTGTTGAAGTTCAGCAGTACATAGGCGTAGGAGAAGAACCAGAGCATGAAAAACCGCTCCACGGTGCTTTTGACATATCCTCCGGCTGTAATGCCCTTTTCTATTCTTGAGCGTCCCGACAGCGGGATGGCTGCTCCCATGCAGAAGATGAATACGGGAAATACCAGGTCTACCCAGCTTATGCCTGTAACGCCGGTATTCAGTTCGTGGGTCGGAGGCGGGTTCTGAATATGATACATCCAGCGCGGAAGTACGCCGTAGGGTATAATTGCGCTGAAGACCATACCGAAAATGGTAAGTCCGCGCAGAAAATCCAGTGAAAGGTATCTCTGTTTCATTTTGACTTGTAAGTATGGGCTGAAATGCCCGCTATTTGAATTTTGAAATTATTTCTCTGGCCTTTTTTACTTTTTGTTCCAAAAGTTCGTCTGTTTTGGCTTCGGCAATAAAGCGCAGATATGGCTCGGTATTGGATGGACGGATATTGAACCACCACTGTTTGAACTCCACCCTGTATCCGTCGAAATCCATAAAGGCTGTGGGCTGCTCCTCGTTTTTAAAATAGTTGCAGACAGCCTCCATGGCCTGCTCTTTCTGTTCTATCTTAAAGTTTATCTCTCCGGAGTTCCGGTATTTTTCTATTCCGGCAATGGCCTGCGACAACTTCACCCCTTCTCTTTTGAGGCGTGAAACGATTCCTAGAATAATGAGAGAAGCCATGATGCCGCTGTCGGAGTAGAAAAAGTCTCTGAAGTAGTAGTGTCCGGCCAGTTCTCCCCCGTAAATTCCTTCTATTTCACGCAGTTTGCGGGCTGCAAAGGCCCGGCCCACCTTCCATGTCTCCATTTCCGCCCCCATAGGTTCGAGATATTCCCCAACTGCCTTTGAACTTCTTATATCCTGCAGCACCTTTCCCCTGAGCCCTTTCTCTTCGAGCCAGTAATGGCCCATGAGGGCAATCATGAGGTCCGGAGAGATGAAGCGGCCCGTTTCATCGGTAAACATGACGCGGTCTGCATCGCCGTCGTAGATGACTCCTATGTCGCACCCCTTCCGGCGGACAAACTCCTGAAGCTTTACTATGTTCGCGGCAACAAGCGGGTTGGGGTCGTGCCCGGGAAACGTGCCGTCTATCGTATCGCATATATAGGAGATGTCGCCGCCAGACTGTTTCATAATATCCTTTATTACAAGGGCTGCCATTCCGTTCGAGAGGTCCATCCCTATCCTGAGTGAGGAGCACTCTTTCAGGTACTTCATCTGAAAGGCAATATATTCCTCTTTTATATCCAGAAATCCAACCTTTCCCTTCTCCTTCTCTTTCCTGCACTCCTTTCCGCCATTTATCCACTCCTCAATGAGCCCGAGGCCATTTTCCTTTCCTACAGGAAGCGCGTTGGAGGTCGAGACCTTCATGCCGTTATACTCCTTTGAGTTGTGCGATGCCGTAATCTGGACAGAGGCCTTGAAGCCGTATGAAGCCGTGGCATAGTAGACCATGGGTGTAGTTGCCAGGCCAATGTCTGTCACGCTTGCGCCGGCGTCGGTAATGCCTTCCACGAGGGCATCCCTTATCTGAGGCGAGGAGAGGCGCGCATCTCTTCCCACCAGTACCTTGTCTGTATCGAGCAGGCTCGGAAGAAAGAACCCCACCTTGTAGGCGGTCTCTCTGTTGAAGTCTACATTGTAGATTCCCCGTATGTCGTAGGCGTGAAATGCTCCCATCTCTATTTCTGTGCAATTTTATAATGTGTGCTTACCTTTCCGGCGGCCATTTTGTTCAGTTTCGACTGAAGGATTTTTTTTCTGATTTGCGAGACGCGGTCTGTAAAGAGATGCCCGTCGAGATGGTCCAGTTCGTGCTGCACCATCCTGCATCCGAAACCGTTGAACTCCTCTTCCACCTCTTCATATTTTTCGTTGAGGTATCTGACCCTGATCTGCCTGGGGCGTACCACGTCTGCATGTATGTTGGGAACGCTTAGGCAGCCTTCGGAATATTCTGCCGTCTCTTTGCTTTCAAAGGTTATTTCCGGATTTATCATCACCCTCTTGAACCCTTTGAGTTCTGGCATGTCATCTGCCAGGTCTTCGCCGTCTACAATCACTATGCGCAGCGATTTTCCCACCTGCGGAGCGGCGATGCCAACACCGTCGGCATGCTTCATGGTCTGATACATGTCTTCTATGAGGGTTTGAAGCCCCTCTTCCTTCTCTATGTCGACCTCCCTGGCCCTTTCTCTGAGCACATGCGAGCCATATATATAAATAGGTAATATCATGTTATAAACTTTTTGGTTGTTCTTCTTGTCTGGTTCTGTCTAAGTATGTCTGCAGGATGAGTGCGGCGCTCACTTTGTCTACCGCTCCCTTCTCCCGCCTTTCCGATTTTCTGACCCCTCCCTCTATCATGGCCATCATTGCCATTTTGGAGGTGAAGCGCTCATCTTCCAGCGTAACGGGGATTTGAGGAAAATGTTTTGCGAGCAGTTTCAAAAAAACGTCTACATCTTTTGCCGCCTCGGCCGGACGGTTGTTCAGATTCATGGGATAGCCTACGACAAACCTCTCCACACTCTCTTTGGCGGTATAACTTTTGAGATATTCGATTATCTTTGCAGAATGAACGGTTTCCAGTGCCGATGCAAAAATGCGCAGAGGGTCGCTTACTGCAACTCCGACCCGTTTTCGGCCGTAATCTATTCCGATAATTCTGTTCATGGTGCAAATTTAGTTATTTAAATATATATGGCTAAAAAAAGCAAAGGCAAAAATAAAATCAGGCTGAACCGCCGTTTCAGGATTTCTGTATTCAGCGACGGCACCCATGAAAAGTTGTATACTTTCAGATGCAACGGGCTTGCATTTGTGATAAAGGCCGCCTGTGCGGCAGTGGCGTTGCTTGCAGCGGTCACATTGCTTTTTTTCTACACTCCCCTCAGAGAGGCCATACCCGGCTATCCCACTGCACAGACAAGGCGCGACATTGTAAGGAATGCGCTTCTTGCCGATTCCCTGCAGAATGAAATAAACGTGTGGCGGCTTCAGTTTGCCAATATCCAGAGAATTGTAAGCGGCGAGGCTCCAATGGCCATAGACAGCATTCTGGCTTTGCCACAGTTGAACGATTCACTGCTCAGACTTACCGAAGCCATGGCAAAGGACGACTCTCTGCTCAGGGAGACGGTCAGGCGTGAAGACCGGCTTGGAGAGTCTCTCAAGCAGACTAAGATTGAGCAGATAGAGGGGCTGCACTTCTTTCCTCCGGTGCGGGGCATGATTACCCAGGAGTTCAATCCTGCCGTAAGCCATCCTTATGTAGATATTGCGGCGGCGGAGAACAGCGTGGTCTCTGCAACGCTCGACGGAACGGTTATAAGCGCCTATTATGACAGGGATGCAGGCTATGTGATTCATATCCAGCATGACAACAATCTGGTCTCGATATACAAGCATAATGCGAAACTCATAAAGGAGACCGGCGAAAAGGTCTCTGCGGGCACACCTATTTCGCTTGTAGGCAATACCGGAAGGCTCAGCACCGCGCCGCATCTGCATTTTGAACTGTGGTACAGAGGCGAACCTGTTAATCCTGCCGAATACATAAATTTTTAGCATGAAGCGGAAAATAGCAATATTGGGCTCGACAGGCTCTATCGGAGTCCAGACTCTGGATGTGGTGGAACAGCACCGCGACATCTTTGAGGTGGAACTTCTTACGGCTAACAACAATGTGGAACTGCTTGCCGCCCAGGCCGTCAAGTTCAAGCCCAACAGCGTTGTGATATGCAACGACGGACATTACGGAGCCCTTTCAGCCCTTTTGAAGGACGAGGATGTCAAAGTCTTTGCAGGAGCGGATTCGGTTGTCGAACTGGTGAGGATTCTGAATGTAGATATTGTGGTGGCTGCCATGGTCGGATTCAGCGGGCTGCGTCCTGCAATGGAAGCCATAAGAAGCGGCAAAGCTGTCGCGCTTGCAAACAAGGAGACTCTTGTTGCAGCCGGAGCATTGGTTACAAAGGCTGCAAAGGAGAACAATGTGCCCATATTGCCTGTGGACTCGGAACATTCTGCAATATTCCAGTCTTTGCAGGGAGAGAAGGCTTCGGTTGAAAAACTGATACTTACAGCATCGGGCGGCCCGTTCAGAGATGCAGGAAAAGATGAGATTTACAATGCTGCCAGGGAGCAGGCCCTGAAACATCCGAACTGGAACATGGGTGCAAAGGTTACCATAGATTCCGCAAGCATGATGAACAAAGGGCTTGAAATGATTGAGGCTTCATGGCTCTTCGGCATGCCTGCAGAGCAGATAGAGATAGTGGTCCACCCGCAATCCATAATACATTCCATGGTACAGTTCTCAGACGGCTCTGTCAAGGCGCAGATGGGAATGCCGGACATGCGTGTGCCTATACAGTATGCCCTGTCGTATCCTTACAGGCTGGATTTGAACACACCCCGTGTAGATTTCCCTAAAATAGGGGAACTTACCTTTCAGGCTCCCGACATGGAGCGTTTTCCGGCGCTCTCCCTTGCATTCGAGGCACACAGGGCGGGAGGCAATATGGCGTGCATAATGAACGGGGCCAACGAGGCGGCGGTAAATGCCTTCTTGAATGGCAGAATTCTCTTTGGAAAAATACCGGAAATCATTGAAAAGTGCATGGGAAAATGCTCCTTTTTGAAAAATCCCTCTCTGGAGGATATTTTTCAGACGCATCTGCAGGCGGTGCGCACAGCGCAAGACTTTTGCCGTTAGCAATATTGCAACAACTTGATAATGTGTATATGACCGCATGTGGTGCAAGATTTGAAATATGGTGCGGTGCAGAATCTTGTTTATATTTGCACTGAGATTTTTATGTTAAGATGGATATTGTCGTTAAGATAGCGCAGCTTATACTGGCGTTAAGCATATTGGTTTTTATTCATGAACTGGGCCATTTTCTTTTTGCCCGCCTTTTCAAGATAAGGGTAGACAAGTTCTATCTCTTTTTCGATTGGGGTTGGCGTCTTTTCAAGTTCAAACCAAAGAACAGCGATACCGAATATGGAATCGGCTGGCTGCCGCTGGGAGGATATTGCAAGATTGCCGGCATGGTGGACGAATCAATGGATACGGAGTCTCTCAAAAAGGAGCCGCAGCCGTGGGAGTTCCGCAGCAAACCTGCATGGCAGAGGTTTCTTGTAATCTTTGGCGGAGTCTTTTTCAATATTCTGCTGGCAATAGCGGTTTACAGCGCAGTCCTCTTTACATGGGGTGAGGAGTATGTAAAAAACAGCGACGTGACAACAGGCATTGCAGTAAACAGGCTGGCTTACGACATGGGGTTCCGCGACGGCGACAGAATACTTGCTTTCGACGGGGAGTATGTCGAAGATTTTGCCGATTTGCAGATTTCGCTTATCAGAAACCAGGCCGAATATGCAACCGTAGTAAGAGACGGTGACACCATTACCGTAAACATAGATCCGGTCTTTTTGCCGGCAGTGTTGCAGAGCAGGGAACTGATATTCAATTTCGGTATTCCGGCCGTAGTCTCCGCCGTGCCTGAAAACTCCATAAATTCCGGTTCCGGTCTGCAGAAGGGAGACAGGATAGTCTCTTTGAACGGTACCCCAGTCGCTACTTTTACCGGGCTTGTGACACGCCTGTCGGAATGCAAGGGAGACAGCGTAAAAGTTGTCGTGGAGCGCAACGGTGAGGAATTGTCGCTGCCTCTGGCCTTGAATGCCGAGAAAAAGATAATGGTGGAGTTCAACGCTTCATTGCAGGATTATTATAAGATAACCCAAAAGGAGTATTCGCTGGCCGGGGCGCTGGCTGCCGGATTCAGCACTACATTCAAGACGGTTGCAAATTACTGGAAGGAGTTGAAACTGATAGTCTCTCCCAAAACGGAGGCATACAAGTCTGTGGGCAGTTTCATTACGATAGGCTCAATCTTTCCGGGCAGCTGGAACTGGGAGATATTCTGGAACCTTACGGCTTTTCTCTCAGTGATGCTTGCGGTCATAAATATCCTGCCTATTCCGGCGCTCGACGGAGGGCATCTGCTCTTTACGGTTTATGAAATGATTACAGGCCACAGGCCGAGCGACAAGTTCCTTATCGCGGCGCAGACTGTAGGTATGTTCCTGCTCTTGGCAATCATGATACTGGCTTTTGGAAACGATATTGTAAGACTGTTTAATTAAACAAACATATTATGAAAAGGAGTTATCTTAATATTGTACTTGTTCTCTTTGCAGCGATGGTGTTGTCGGGCTGTTCGGGAAAGGGTGTAAACCTGAAGCAGAATGTAAGCGGCAAGGCCGGAGAGATAATAGTCGTTGCCAACAAGGCACAATGGGAGAATGAGCCCGGTGCGGCGCTCAGAAGACTTCTGGCAGCAGACTATCCGCTGCTTCCGCAAAGAGAGGTGGCGTTCAATCTTATAAACATACCTGAGAATGCCTTCAACAATATATTTCAGATTCACAGGAATATAGTGATATTGCAGGTGGGCGATGCCTTTCCGGAGGCAGAGATGAGCATCAGGGAAGATGTATGGTCTACTCCACAGACGGTTCTCTCTCTTACCGCACCTACGAACGAGGCGGCGGATTCGCTGATAGCCTCAAAGGGGGAGGTTATCTTCAGCCTTTTCGAGCAGGCGGAGCGTAACAGGATAATACGGGCCTCGAAACGCTATGAGGAGCGCGGCCTGAGAATGCTTGTATCCGACATGTTCGGAGGCTCGCCATATTTCCCTACAGGTTATTCGCTTAAGAAACGGACCAAGGATTTTGTATGGATTTCTTATGAAACAACCTATACCAACCAGGGAATTTTCGTATACAGCGTGCCTTTCCGCGATTCTACTTCTCTTACTCTGGATTCGCTGATAGCAGCAAGAAACGATGTACTCGAGATGAATGTGCCGGGAATGTTCGAGGGCAGTTATATGACAACAAGTATCGTAGAAGGCAAGGAGCCTGTCCTGAAGTGGATGAAATACAAGGGCAGGACATTTGGAGAGCTCAGAGGCTTGTGGGAGGTTCAGAACGACTACATGGGCGGCCCCTTCATAGACCATATCTTTTACGACAAGTCCGGAAAGAATCTCATATTTCTCGAATGTTTCGTTTACGCGCCCAGGTACGACAAAAGGAATTACCTGCGGCAGGTCGAGTCCATTATCTACTCCTTTGAGTGGGAAGAGGATTTTAGCAGGTAATTATATTTTGCAGGAAAAAAAAATATTTTTACCTTTGCAGTCCCGAATTCGGGGATTGCCTTATGGTGAGTTCGTCTAACGGTTAGGACTCAAGATTTTCATTCTTGCAATAGGGGTTCGATTCCCCTACTCACTACGAGAAATATTAAAAATTAAGTACAATGGCAAATCATGCATCAGCAGACAAGCGTGCCCGCCAGAATGCGAAACGCAGGCTGCACAACCGTTATTATGTAAAGACTACCCGCAATGCAATCAAGGCTTTGCGCAATACTACAGACAAAAGTGCCGCAGTGGCATTGCTTCCTAAAATCTATGCGATGGTGGACAAACTTGCAAAGAAGAATATCATTCACAAGAACAAGGCAGCAAACCTCAAGAGCGGAATGGCTGTTTATGTAAACAAACTGGCATAAGGGTACAAGTCATTCATGAAAGATAGAGAGACCGAAGATACGGTCTCTTTTTTTTTCTTTTTTTGAAAAGACAATGGCAGCCCCGGTGCGTAAACCGGTAACTTTTTACGATTTTACACTCTCTTTCTCCAAAGATTTCCTAATGTTGTGCGGTAGATTTTTCGAGGTACGGCGTATGGTGAAGAAAGAGAATCGGGGGCAGATGCAGAGGCGGCCTTCAATACAGGAGTGGGAGAGTGGGGAGCGCCCCAGGGAGAAGTTTCTGACTAAAGGGGCGGATGCCCTGAGCAATGCAGAACTGCTGGCTATACTTATCGGCTCGGGATATGCAGGGGAAAATGCAGTGGAACTCTCCAGGCGGATATTGGGCAGCGCAGGCAACAGCCTGTCGGCGTTAAGAAAACTGGATTTTGACAATTTTAAAAAATTCAAGGGCATAGGGCCGGGAAAAGCGCTCTCCATAATGGCGGCTTTTGAGCTGGCAAGAAGAATGGAGTCGGAACAGGCGCCTTCCCAGGCACAGATTTACTCTTCGGAGCATGCGGCAAAGGCAGTCGCTCCGTTTCTCAGAGATCTGGACCATGAGGAGTGCTGGGTGCTCTATCTGAACAGAAGCAACCGCCTCATAGGCAAGGAGCGGATAAGTTCCGGCGGAGTAAGCGCAACAGTCATGGATTCGCGTATGATTCTGAAAGGGGCCATGAACAGGCTGGCTAGCGGAATAATCCTGGTGCACAACCATCCTTCCGGGAACGCTTTTCCGGGAAATGAAGACAAGTTGCAGACGCAAAGGCTTAAAAAGTCGGCCGAAATCTGCGATGTGGAACTTATAGACCACATCATAGTTGCGGGGGCAGGGTATTTCAGCTTTTTGGATGAGGGATTGTTGTAATTCCAATAAAAATAGTTAACTTTAAAGGATTTTGAAAGAAAACGGCTAAACATAAAACTTGAAATATATGAAAATTATAAATCTCGGAGAACAAAATTCCCTTCTCAATACCTTTGTCGCGCAAATCAGGGACAAGGCCATTCAGAAAGACAGTATGCGTTTCAGGAAAAATCTGGAACGGATAGGGGAGATTTTTGCCTATGAGATTAGCAAGACCTTAAATTATGGGGAAAACGAAGTAGTCACGCCTCTGGGAATTGCAAAATGCAGTCTGTTTACAGATACGCTAGTAATAGCCTCAATTCTCAGGGCCGGGCTGCCGCTGCATACGGGGCTGCTGAACTTTTTCGATGCAGCACAGAACGCCTTTGTTGCGGCTTATCGCAAATATGGAAAAGACAATAAGTTTACAATACAGTTTGAATATGCAAGTTCCCCCGCTCTTGACGGAAAGGTGCTGATACTGGCAGATCCGATGCTCGCAACCGGCTCCTCTCTGGTGCTGGCCTACCAGAGGCTTGTGCAGTCAGGGGAGCCTCTCCATACGCACATAGTCTCTCCCATTGCCAGCGAGCAGAGTCTGGGCTATCTTTCAAAACAGCTGCCTCACAAAAAGGTTACACTGTGGGTCGCGGCAGTAGATGAAGAACTTACAAACAAGTCCTATATTGTTCCAGGACTGGGAGATGCGGGAGATCTGGCCTACGGTACCAAACTGTAGACCTTTTCGCCTCCTATATAGGTTGCAACAATCTTTATGGAGGGTACTTCATTTTCCGGTACTGTCATGAGGTCTTTGTCGGTGACAGTGAAGTCTGCATATTTCCCTGCTTCGATACTGCCTTTCACCTGCTCTTCTTTGGTGGATTTTGCGGCCCAGATTGTCATTGAACGCAGAGCCTCTTCTTTTGTAAGGCTGTTTTCCATTTGGAAGCCGCCTTCCGGGACAAAGTCAAGATTCTTTCTGTAGACGGCGGCAAAGAAGGTGTAGACAGGGTTGCATGATTCAATGGGAGCATCTGTGCCCGAAGGAATCCAGCCCAGTTGCCCGAGCAGTTCTTTGTAGGCGTATGCGTTTTTGATACGTTTTCCAAGGCGTTCGTCTGCCCAAAGCATGTCTGATGTACAGTGGGTCGGCTGAACAGAGGGGATAATGGAGAATTGCCCGAATTTTGGAAGGTCTTCCTTTTCCACTATCTGTGCGTGTTCTATCCTCCAGGCCAAATCGTTCCTGCCTTTGAGGATTTCTCCGTATATGTCCAGCGCCTCCCTGTTGGCCCTGTCGCCTATGCAGTGGGTGGCAACTCTGAAACCGTGGTCGTACGCCCATTGGCATTGGGCTCTGAAACTCTCGAGACTCTCCATTGAGATGCCGCAATTGCCCTTGTCGTCGGAATACTCTTCCAGAAGCAGCGCTCCGCGCGAGCCGAGTGCCCCGTCGCGGAAAAGTTTTATTGTGCCAACCTGCATGTTGCCCTTTCTGTAAGGCTGTGTGTAGTTTGCCTTGAACTCTTCGGTTGGAGTGGCCCAGACATCCATTCTTAACTTTATCTTCCCTTCGCTTACCATGGAATCCAGCACTTTCAGGGCAAGTGGCTCTATTCCCGGCTCGCAAACAGATGTGAGGCCGTACTTAAGGCACTCCTGCTGTGCAAGGGAGAAAATCCTGCGTATGTCTGCGGGGGTATAACTTATCACGGCGCCTGATATGCGGTCGCACATGTCCTCCAGAAAGACGCCGGTAAATCTGCCGTTTTCGGTGATGGCCTTCAGAGGGTCTATGCTTTTGTCCTGTTCGGAAAGCCCGGCCTTTTCAATGGCGGCCCTGTTCACTATTATGGCGTGCAGATCTATTCTGTTGAGCACTACAGGTATGTCCGGAAAGAGTTCGCTCAGTTTTACGTTGTCGGGGAACCGCTTATCTTCCCAAAGGTTCTGGTCCCATCCGTTTCCTACAATGCATGAGGCTTCAGGGTTTTCTGCCGCCGCCTTCTGCAACCTTTCCAGAATCTGTTCAAAAGAGGATGCGTTGCGTAAATCCACGCTCATCAGATCTATCCCTGTCAGGTATGTATGGCAGTGGGTGTCGTTAAAGCCGGGATATACGGCGGCACCGTTGAAATCGCATATATTCTTGCTTTTATACTTCGACAGTATTGTCTCATTGCTGCCGGCTTCTACAAAAAGGCCCTCTTTTACGGCAAAGGCTTCTACAACGGAAAAAGATGAGTCTACGGTGTAGACAACTCCGTTGTGTCCGATAAAATCTACAGATTGTTTCATATTGCAGGATTGGGCCGCAAAAAAGGCTGCGGCAATTGTAATGACAAGTTTTTTCATATTTGTTTTCCGTGGTTTACAACTCTTTGCGCAGACGGGCTATGGGAATGTTCATCTGCTCCCTGTATTTTGCAACCGTCCTGCGGGCTACACGATACCCCTTTTGCTGAAGCACGGCAACCAGCTCTTCGTCTGTAAGCGGCTTGCTTTTGTTCTCCTGCTCCACGCTCTCCATGAGAATCTTCTTTATTTCCCTTGTGGAGACCTCTTCGCCGCTGTCGGTCATCAGTCCTTCTGAAAAGAAATATTTCAGGGGGAAGATTCCAAAGTGGGTCTGTATGTACTTGCAGTTTACCACACGCGAAATGGTAGATATGTCCAGCCCTGTCTTTTGGGCAATATTCTTTAAGACCATGGGTTTCAGTTTGGTCTCGTCTCCCTCCATGAAATAGTCGTGTTGGAAATCTATTATGGCGTTCATCGTGTTCTGGAGAGTGTTCTGCCGCTGTTTGATGGCTTCTATGAACCATTTTGCGGAATCGAGCTTCTGCTTTACGAATGTGGCCGCCTCCTTTTCCGCCTTGTCGTTGGTCGTAGCCGACTTTTCCAGCAGGCTCGCGTAGCGTCTGTTGACCTTCAGTTCCGGAACAGAGAATTTCGGCATTGTCATAATGAGTTGACCGTCTTTTTCTTCCAGAACAAAATCCGGGACAACCTGCTGGGCCTGTTCAACATAGGAATCATCTATCTGTCCTCCCGGGCGGGGGTTGAGCTTGATGATTTCATCTATGGCGGCCTTCAGTTCATCCTGCGTTATCCCCATTTTTGAGATAATCTTGGTGTAGTGCTTTTTTGTAAACTCCTCGAAGTAATCATTGAGGATTGTCAGGGCGTTCTCCTGTGCCTTGCTTCCCTTTCTGGCTTTAAGTTGCAGTATCAGACACTCCTGGAGATTCCTTGCACCTATGCCGGCCGGCTCGAATTCCTGAATCATGGCCAGTATCTTTTCCAGTTCGCCGACAGATGTCTCTATGTTGAGCCTGAATGAAATATCGTCGCACAGGGCGTCGAGGTCACGCCTGAGGTAGCCGTCATTGTCGAGGCTTCCTATAATGAAGAGTGCGATTTCTCTGGTACGCTTGTCAAGATTGCGGTATCCCAGCTGCATCTCGAGATTCTGGTGGAAACTCTCCTTTACCGAAAAGGTATTGTATTGGGGCTTCAGATCCTTGCCCTGATTGTTTACATAGAGTTTGTATGACGGGGTAGGGTCATCGGGAGAATAGTCGCTCAGCGAGACATTTCTCTTTTCCTCTTCTTCTCCCTGCTGCGGTTCCGCCTCATCGAGTACAGGATTCTCTTCTATCTCCTTTTTTATGCGCTGCTCAAGTTCCAGAGTCGGGAGTTCGAGCAGTTTTATAGTCTGTATCTGAAGCGGCGACAGTTTTGTCTGTAATTTTTGCTGTAAACCCTGTTTTAACATGTTACAAAGATATAATTTTTTTATCTTAGCGTTTTAAAAAAATAGCATGAAGGAGTACTCATCGGATTTCTCGGTAGACATTGACAAAGTGATTGCTGCAAAAAGCCAACGGGTAGCAAAATTGATGCCCGGCTTTGTCAAGTCGTACATAAAGCGGCTTATCCATCAGCGGGAAATAAATGAAATACTCGATGCAAACAGAGAGTTTACCGGGTGCGAATTTGTAAGGAATGCTCTCTCTTACATGAAAATTTCCTACAATGCCAGGTATGTTGACCAAGCTTCGCTTGATGCAGGAGGCAGGTATATCTTTGTTTCAAACCACCCTCTTGGAGGGCTCGACGGGCTTG
The DNA here is from genome assembly GCA_949300025.1 of uncultured bacterium. Classification (GTDB taxonomy): domain Bacteria; phylum Bacteroidota; class Bacteroidia; order Bacteroidales; family UBA932; genus Egerieousia. The sequence goes on from CASGCS010000006.1 coordinate 36,475, forward strand.
TGCTTATGGACCTTCTCGGCTCCCGTTTCGGGAAGATAAAATTCGTGGTAAACGATTTCCTTATGTATATAAAGCCGCTGGAACCGCTCTTTGTGCCGGTGAACAAGGTGGGAGGCATGGGGAAGGGGTACATAGATCCGTTCCACGAGGCATACTCTTCAGATGCCCAGATTCTCTACTTTCCTGCAGGGCTCTGTTCGCGGAAGGTGAAAGGCCGGATAAGTGACGTGGAGTGGAAAAAGAGTTTTGTCAAACATGCCATAAAGTACAACCGAATGGTTGTTCCGATATTTTTCAGCGGAAAGAATTCAAATTTTTTCTATCGCCTGGCCAATTTGAGAAAAAGGCTGGGGATAAAGTTCAACATAGAGATGTGCTTTTTGCCCGACGAGATGTTCCGCCAGACAGACAGTTCGTTCAACGTGGTAATAGGCGAGCCGGTCAGGATAGATCCCGCCCTGCATGGAAGAGAGTTGGATGCGGTTGCCGTGCAGATACGTGAAAAGGCCTATTCTTTAGGCAGTTTAATTGAAAAGGAAGTTTAAATTTACAGAAATGGAAGCAGTAATTCAGCCCGTCGACAGGAACCTGCTGACAAGGGAACTTACAGATGACAAATTCATAGGGGAGACCCGCAAGGGAAACAACCACTTGTATGAGATAACGGCAGCCGATTCTCCGATGGTGATGCAGGAGATAGGCCGTCTGAGGGAGATTTCCTTCAGGCTCGGAGGGGGCGGTACCGGCAAGTCCGTAGATATAGACGAATTCGACACAGACAACCACAATCCCTACAGGCAGCTGATAGTGTGGGACCCGAAGGATCAGGAGATTGTCGGAGGCTACAGGTATATAGTCTGCGGCGGCATTCCCACGGAAAAGATGGCTACGAAAGAGATTTTCAGGTTTTCAGACGATTTCGTAAACAACTATCTTCCATTTACCATTGAGTTGGGAAGGTCGTTTATACAGCCCAACTATCAGAGTTCCAATTTGAAAAGAAAAAGTGTCTTTTCTCTCGACAATCTTTGGGACGGGCTTGGAGCGCTTGTAGTCAAGTATTCCAAGGTGAAATATTTCTTTGGCAAGGTGACAATGTATACTTCATACGATGTGACCGCCCGCAACATGCTTCTTCACTTTCTGCACAAGTATTTTCCTGACAAGGATTCCCTTGTGACGCCCATAACCCCTCTGGACTGCGACAAGGACAACAAGTATTTTGTGGAACTTTTCAAGTCTCTCGATTATAAAGAGGGGTACAAGGTCCTGCAGCGTGAAATCAAGCAGCGTGGCGAGCATATCCCTCCGCTTATCAACTCCTATATGAATCTCTCTTCCAGCATGCGTATGTTCGGTACAGCCGTAAATCCAGGGTTCGGAGGTGTTGAAGAGAGCGGTATACTTGTGAAAATCAACGATATTTATCCCGAAAAAATAGAAAGGCACGTGGCGCCTCTCAGGGTCTGGGCCCAGAAGTTGCGCATCAAGTGGTGGAAAAGGTAGTGGAAAAGGTTACGGAAAGGTTGCGGCGCCTGTTACAGCTGGGGAAAATTGATATACTCTTTAATTATAAAGGCATTGGGGAAAATCTCCTTTATGGCGCCCAGTTCCCGCATTGCATCTGACTTGGTGCGGTAGTCGCCGGCAACCACCTTGAAATATGGGTTCATGTAGCTTCTGTAGACAGGTATCGTTGGGAAATGTTCCTTGAAAAGTTTTTCTGCCTTTTCCGATTCTCCGCGTGCGCTCTGCTTGTTGTCGAAAAAGAGCCTTATCCTGTATCCGTGAAGAGTGCGTCCGGGATTGTCGGTTATATAGCGTTTCAGTATTGAATCCGTGGCGGGGGTGCGGTTTACCCTCACGTTGTTTTCTGCGGCGTAACGGTATATGTCGTATCCTATAAGCGCTGAATCCAGAGCTGGAGGTATGCCCAGCGCCAGGCTGTCTGCATTGGCAGTGGTGTCTGTGCTGAATGTATTGTCTTCTGCAGGCGCAGGTGCAAGATAAAGGTTCTGTGCAGAAGCTGTCAGCGAAGCAAACAGCAGCAATATCGGAAGTATGAGATTTCTTGTCTTCATTTTCATTATTTTATCAGATTCGACAGGGGAATGTTCCTGTATTTGAATTTCTTTTTGAGGCTGCCTTGTTTGACTGCGGCCTCTATGTCTAGCGTAATGTTGTCTATTTGCGATTTTGTCTCCTTGCTGTTGAAGTTGAGCCCGGCGGTGAGCAGCAGCAGCGGATTGTCCAACTCTACCGCATACTTTCCGGACAGGGTGTAAATCCCGCCCGAGGGTATCTCGACAGGCTCTGCCAAGACTCCGTTTGCCAGGGGAACTTGTTTCATGAATGCGCTTATGTCTGCTTTGGTGAGGGTTATTGCTTTCTTTGTAGGGTTGTTTACGGTAAATCCTATGTCGAGCAAAATCCTTCCGGCGGAATCGGCTGTAAATTCACGAAGCCTTACATCCGAAACAGAGATGTTTTTGTATGCAGAGCATCCTCCGGTCAAAAGCAGCAGGGTCAGGACAAATATGAAGGGATAACTATTTTTCATAAGAATCTATCGGGCAAATATATAAATTTTTTATTGTTGTCTTTGCATCTGTTTGCATCTGAACGCGGAGGGTTTCTTGGTGAATCTCTGCAACTAAAAGTTACTCAGTGCGTTGTAGCGGTGTTTGCGGTTTTTGTTCAGGTTCAGATGCATGGGGTGGTTTGTGATGCCGTTCGGTGGAACCCTTTCCGGAGGTGCCTGCAGGGCGGGTTTGCACTCTGCGGCCTTTCCTTCCCACTGAGCATCTGAACCGTGGGCATTGCTGCTGAAATTCTTTCAATACGCTTGCTGTAAGCGTGTTGGGTGCTTGAATCCGCTTTTTGCGGAGTTCAGATGCTGTTGTTTTCCGGTGCATCTGAACGCGTAGGAATTCTTGGTGTATCCTTGCAAGTAAAAGTTATTCAGCGAATTGTAGTGGTTTTTGTGGTTTTTGGCTCAGGTTCAGATGCATGGGGCGGTTTGTGGTGCCTTTCGGTGAGACTCTTTCCGGAGGTGCCTGCGGGGCGGGTTTGCACTCTGCGGTGTTTCATTTCCACTGAGCATCTGAACCTTGGGTATTGCTGCTGAAATTCTTTCAATACGCTTGCTGTAAGCGTGTTGGGTGCTTGAATCCGCTTTTTGCGGAGTTCAGATGCTCCTGTTTTTCACTGCATCTGAACACGGATAGGTGCTTGGGGTGTTCGTGCAATTAAAAGTTATTCAGTGAGTTGTGGTGGTTTTTGCGGTTTTGGTTCAGGTTCAGATGCATGGGGTGGTTTGTGGTGCCGTTCGGTGAGACTCTTTCCGGAGATGACTCCGGGGCAGGTTTGCATTCTGCGGTATTTCATTTCCACTGAGCATCTGAACCTCTGGTATTGCCGCTGAAATTCTTGCAATGCG
>CASGCS010000007.1 GCA_949300025.1 uncultured bacterium
ACAAGGCATATCGCTTTCTGTTGGATTTGCTGTATGACATTGAAGGATTGACAGGAGAAAGTGTATCAAGCATAGTCAAGGAACTTGATGGGATATGTAATGAGAATTATTAAAAATCAAAAACTATGGACAGAAATATTCAGGATTCGAAAGAGTACAGACTCGCAAAGGAGTGGGAAATGGCGGTGAACAGCTACAGTTTCGACCCCAGAAAATTCGCTGCGGCTATCCCAGACATGCACCCCACGCTTCAGCAGAGCCTTTACCGGCTTATCAGGGAGTGTATCAAGGTCATGGCGGACGACAGCCGCCGTTACGATGACCGCAACAGGGCATCGCATGAGGAGGCGAAGTGCATCATGGAATATCTCAATGAACACGGAAAGTATATACCATTAAAATAAGGATGACAATATGAGAACAAAGGAAATCCAGTTTGACGGCAAGACATACATCTGCCGCATCGTCGATTCTATCGACGGAGAAGAATTGTTGATTGGTTCCACCGAACTGCTTGATGCCTTACAGCCGGGCAGTTTCGAGGATGTAAACGAAGGTTTTGCCAGCGAGGAAGCGGAAGACCTCTACGACGAGGTGTTCTACTTCACGAAGCCGCAGAATCTTCTAATGCCGGACAAGGAGCTGATTGAAGTCTTGAAGGAAAGCAACCCGGACTGGTTCGAGTAATCGTACAAAAAGGTTGCGTCGGACACCGCCTGCACCACCGTGCGGGCGGTGTTGCGTTTCAGGTAGCTAATTGGATTGCAACAGCCTGATTCAGAAATGAAGTTATACAAAATACATATTATACCGGTTTTATCGAAAGTCAGACAGGAAAAAACAAAAATTCCTCTGGAAGAAATCTGTCCCCCTCTTTTTATGCAAATTATTCTGTCGATCTTCCCCATAATCAAAGTCTGAGAATAACTGGAGCGGCCTCATTGGGCAAAAATAAGTATTCAAGCCCGTATAATGAAGAGAATAAGGTCATTTCATCCATGGTGGATGAAGACATTATGGTATATCTGCAGACGCCATATATGCCAAATCATTCAAGAATAATGAGATTTGCTGTAACACTATCTCATGACCAATACTACCGTCAATGACGGTACTTTCTATGGCAATATGTTGACAGCAACACTGACTTATGGAGCATTCAACAACACTTTGCGATTTAGCGCTACAGCTATTGAAGAATACAATATGGTGCGTGGGGATATTTATGACTTGTCAAAAAACATTCTTAGAGCGAGACTCTCCGTGACTTATCTTCTGAAAGGCTGGAGATTCAAATTCAATTACCGTACCCCATACAAGGCAATCAATATCCGGGGCCTTATTTTGTAACAAACAAGTCGATGTATGAATTGCAGGTAGGCTGGACCCATAAATCATGGGATATTGAAGCTTTGGTAAGAAATCCTTTCAGTAAATATTACAAAGAACATATAACTATGGATTACGGATGCTACAATCGGGATAGCTGGACATTCGGTGAACCAAACGGGTGTAATATAGCATTAAAACTCACCTATAGTTTCAGTTATAGCAAAAAGACAAAACGGGATGATATTACTGTTGATAAATCAACTAAAGATACTATCCTGAGGGGGGTATTGACAATGAGATTTTTAACGTGAGCATCTTCGAAATGACAAATATTAAGTAAATAAAAAAGGTAGAACCTGACGGAATACGCCGAAAGATTCTCCTTTCTCTTTTATTCCTCAAAAAGCAGCATGTATTCCACCTTTCTTCTTTTCTCTATGCTCGGAATTATCCTGCCTTTGTAGCACCGGAAGGAAATGTATTCCTCATAGATGTCCCGGTCGCCGGCCTCCAGCTTTTGTATGAGTTTGCTTTTGGGCTGGTCTTTGCTGCCTAAAAGCCGGTATGGGCCCACCTGGTAGGCAAGACACGAAAGCAGCGTCGAATCACGCCCGAACCGACGGAACAGGCGGCACAGCTTCATCAGGTCGGCCCGCAGGATGGAGTCGCCCTGCGATTTGGTAATGCCGCTGGTAAACCGCTCGCCGGGGAGTACCCGATGCCCCCAGCCCACATAGGGCCAGTGTTTTTTCTCGCCATGCCAGCCTTCGTGGTATTTCGTGCATAGGATGGCCCTCTCCAGTGGAGGAAGCCGGTACAGGGGCAGAACGGCGGATGACGCTCTGGTTCCGCGTTTTTCCTGTCCATATACGACCGTCACTGCGGACAGGAGCAGCACGACAATCATTTGGATATGCCTCATTTTGCCCCTCGTTTGTTCAGCACATCCTTTATCATCTCTTTCACATCCTGACCCACTTGCACGAAGTTCTTGTACAGGATGCGCTCCCGTTCCTCCCTCGACGGGAAGGTGTAGAACTTCGGCAGCGGCACATACCCGGCTTCCTCATTCTTTATCTCCCTCATGTCGAAGTCGGTCTTGCAGAAGAATTTC
>CASGCS010000008.1 GCA_949300025.1 uncultured bacterium
AAGGCATCGGTAACACTCTCCGCCGGTGAGACCATAGAACTGATTGCGACCATCACTCCAGAGAACGCCACCGACAAGACTGTCACGTGGACTTCTTCTAACACAAGCGTCGCAACCGTTGCAAACGGTATGGTGACCGCTGTTGCCTCAGGTTCTGCAACAATTACGGCTCAGGCCGGAAATGCAAAGGCTGAATGCTCAATAACGGTTAATCCTACAGAAGTGACATCTATCTCACTCAACAAGGCATCAGTAACACTCTCCGCCGGTGAGACCATAGAACTGATTGCGACCATCACTCCGGAGAACGCCACCGACAAGACTGTCACGTGGACTTCTTCTAACACAAGCGTCGCAACCGTTGCAAACGGCATGGTGACCGCTATTGCCTCAGGTTCTGCAACAATTACGGCTCAAACCAATAACGGGTGCAGTGATACATGTCATATCGTTATCGTAAGCAAACCAGATGCTGGTGGATCAGAAGGTACAGGAGAAGAAGAATGGTAAATATATTTAAAGTATTAAAAATTATGAATACATGTATTAAAAGTTTAATCATTGCATGTGCGACTATTATGTGTTTCGCATGTACCGGATTCGAGGAAGAGCTTGACAACATTGGAGCCAATGGTGTTGATGTCACCATTACTGCAATGAGAGAGAGTTTTAATCCAAATACAAAGACTATTCGTGAATCTGATGGTTCTGTAGAATGGTGTCCAAAGGATGAAATTAGCGTTTTCTATGGTGATGGGACAAATGGAGGCAGTAAATTTACCTCTCAAAATACAGAGCAGGTTGCTATTGCAGAATTCAAAGGACGACTTGAAGGCATATCTGCAGGTGGCGAAAATTTTACACAAGGCAAATACCTATACGGTGTCTACCCGTACTCAATAAATACGGAATTTAATAATGGCACTGTGACCATGAGTCTTCCATCGTATCAAACCGCAACAGAAGGAACTTTTTCCAATGGGCTTTTTCCTACAATTGCACGCGCACAGAGTTTTAATCTTGCATTTTATAATATTTGTGGAGGCATAAAATTTACAGTATCACGCAAAGATATAACTTCCGTCACTATCAAGGGCAATAACGGCGAGAGACTGGGAGGAACAGCAAAAATTGTTTTTGACGAGTATGAAAAGCCTGCAGTTCTGGACGAAGAGGTTGAGAGCAAAAATGAAATAACGGTATACGCTCCTGCTGGAGGCACATTTGAGGCAGGAAAAGAGTATTATATTGTAACTTATCCTGCAACACTCAAATCAGGATTTACAATAACATTCCGCACATCTGATATGAAAGAAGGATTTTATGTGGATAACAATAAACGAGAAATCAAGCGTTCTGTTTTTAGCGTACTAAATCAGATTGACAACAATGTCAATTCCTGGACAGACATCACATCAAACGGTGGAGGCGAAAATAGCGGCATCTATCTGGGGATCATGGGATTCAATCAGCAATTGTATTCATATCCGATTAGCGAACTTACTGAGAGCAGCAAAATAGGATTCGACTCATTTATTAATGATTTGAATACAAAGAATGGCACCTTATTGTATTATTCCGTTGACAAAACCATTACTACAATGCAATCTGTTCCATTGCCTGCCGACCTTTCGACTGTAGCAATTGTGACATTCACTGACGGTTTGGATCAAGGTTCAATAATGATGAATGAGTCTTATAGCAGCAATGCTGAATATCTGAATGCCCTTAATCACAGAATAATGAATGAGCCCGTAAATGGTCAGTCTATTACAGCCTATTCAATCGGCTTGCGAGGGCAGGATGTGGCAGACATCTCCATGTTTCAAGATAACCTTAAAAAACTTGCTTCGAAAGATGAATATGCAACAGAGGTTACAAGCATGGCTGAAGTTAACGAGAAGTTCAAGGAAATCGCGGAAAAACTATCTACTAGCAACTATGTACAAACAATCACTCTTAAGATGCCTGGCTTGCCAAATGGGACTTTAGTTCGCTTCACATTTGACAATATAAAATCTGCTGAAAAATCAGAATTGTATATAGAGGGAACGTTCAATCTCTCCACACGTTCACTTGAAAATGTAAAATATGAAGGCTTGGAATCAACCTCAGGAACAGAAATTAAGGGAATTATCGACGGCATATTCGTAAGCTTTACTTTTGAAGGAGTCCATACAGAAAACAATAAACTAATCGACAATCAATTTATTGATGAATGGACTTATATTACATCCAACAATGTATGGCAGATTAACTCTGAATTTGACAAAACTGAAAATTCAGACATAGTAACGGAACGCAGTTCAGCTGCAATAATGCTTGTGCTTGACTGCTCAAGCTCACTTGGCAGTGACTTTCCTAAAGCCCAAACCAATGCAAAGGACTTTATCAATACACTGTATGGTGCGGTCGGTGGAAATAGCGGTTCAGAGGAAAATCCTGATAATTCCATATATTCAACTACACCTAAAGACCTTACTTTGGCAATATGGAAAGATGGAACACGTTATTATCTTTCTAAAGAAGAATATGACAAAGCGAATCTCTCTGATGCGGTTATTGAAGGCGTAACTGTTGTAAGTGGCGAAGAAAGTTTTATTATTTCACTGGAAGATGTGCAAACCGATCGAATATCATCAGTAGAAACAGCAATGGACTTGTATGGAGATATTTTACCAACTGCTGATCAAGGGATAATTATAAGCGCAAAATGGTATGATATAAATAACGCCATACAGTCATTTGGCGGGACTGCCCTTAGTGCTATCTACGACTACTATACCACTTCAACTACCCAGTCTTCTCTTTATTCTAGCTTCACTTCATGTATTTCTGGATCAGGAGGTGTCTTGTCCAACGGATCAGCTCCTTTTGTAAGAGGAGTCCAAGTTACTAATAGCACTTCGGCTATACATTGGACAAATGTTAATGATTTGAAGTTATCGGTACTGATTAATGGTGCTCGGGAATTTTTAGATGAGCAGGAATACGATGCAAGAAAAGAGGAAATCAGTGTCATTGAAGGCGTCGCAGTTATTGCTGGGAACGAAGCGTTTGCGGTTCAATTAACAAATGCTCAAACCGATAACATATCATCGGTAGAAACAGCAATGGACTTGTATGGAAATATTTTACCAACTGCTAATCAAGGAAAGATTATAAGCGCAAAATGGTCTGATATAAATAACGCCATACAGTCATTTGGCGGGACTGCCCTTAATATTAACAACAATTACTATACTACTTCAACCACCCAGTCTTCTTCTTATTCTAACTATACTTCATGCATTTCTGGATTAGGAGGTGTCTTGTCCGACGAATCAGCTCCTCCTTATATAAGAGGTGTTACTAATATTGAATAGCATAAAAATTATAAACTAAAGTGTGTCAAGTAAAGGAATTACCAACTTTACAGACACACTTTATTTATGAGCAATTCATATAATCCTGAACAGTTGGAAGTCAAAATTTCACTTTCAGGCAAAGACGGAGATTGGCACCGCTACTGGAGAATATGATGGACAGCACCATAAAACGACATGTATTCCTGCATTCCTAATTTCCACTCGAAACTTCTCCATGTGCTGTAATATTTCCAACTGCAGTAACATTTCCAACATGTAAATCTGTTAATTTCACCGGTGTTTCAATGTCAGTCATATCCTCATATGTTAAGCCATAACAGGTAGAAATAAAAGCCTTTACTACAATCCGTCCTAATGATGTTATTTTAAAGCCAGAAATAAATATGTGATTGTCAAGGAATGACCGGCACTCTATATATAATTGCGGAGCAATTTGCTGTATTTTTACAAAATCCATATCATCGTACATATAAGGGAAGAGAGAACATAGCACCCCTATATTTTCCATGTGTCTTATTTCTTCTATGTCTACATTACCCACTTCTTTAAGCATATTAATGATAACACTTGAATTAGCTTTCACTGTTTCTCTCTGCAGGATTCTTGACAACAATGTAATGAAGACAATAATTGATAAAACTTTCAAATCTCTAACTGTTAAATCTTTTACTATTTCAATGGCCCGAAGATATATATCAACCTCATCTTCTTTACTTTGAAATTTTTCTAAAAGTAATTGATTTAATAAACTATGCCTTTCTATAGATTCTTTAGAAGAGACAAATAATTGATAAACAACATTATAAAAAGCCTCTATATTATCTAACCTGGAAAATATACCGTTAAGATTTAAACTTTTTGTTTCAGTTTTTTGTGACAAACTGTTCAAATAACCATCAGCAAATTTTTTAAAATTTTCTCTAATTTTTTCCTGATTCGACAACATATCAGGAAAAGAGAAAAAAATGCATTATTGCTTAAATTAATTAAATCTCTTCCTGCCTGAGGGCTATTATTTGCATCTCCTTTAATGGAATTGTGTGAAGACCTGTTCGTGGCTTTAATATTTAGTCCACCAAAAATTTTGGATATTATCTCTGTTATCAGTTTACACATAACTTAAAATAATCTAGTATTCTATTCGGTAGTGTTTCAACCGGTGCCCTAGAGTAGGTCATCAAACTTTCATGTTTTGCAAATATATCAATTTATCCGTTACCTCATCGACAGGCATGCCTGCCAATGAGTGTTTTTATACGTCCGGAAACAGACTCCTCGTTAGGCATCGCACCGCGCATTCTCGTGACCCTTCGGAAGTCCTTTTGCAGCCGCTCTATCCAGTTCGTGGTGTATATCATGGACTAGATGCGTTGTTCACCGACCTCAAGCCAAAAGTAAGGGATACAGTGGAGTTACGAGGGAAAACAGGATGAAACTTGTTGACGAATACATATCACGTCATTGTTGACATAAGTATCATGAATTTTGTTGACTATACACCTTGCATTTTAAAAACGGCTTCTTCGTATATTCGTCGCTGACGCGCCACATATACTGTGCAGTAGCGCCTGTCAATTTGCCAACATGATTTTCACTCTGCGTATATTCGGATGCGCTCCGCTTGCCGAATATACCGTGCAACTCCGCTAACTTGAGTTGTGATACGGCTTCTTCGTATATTTGGCCTGACGGCCACATATACTGTTCACGCCTCGGCAGAGCAAACGGAACCGCCTTGTCACATTCTGTTTGGAGATATATGCGTGCCTTACGGCACTCATACAGACACTCAAAACCTCAATAATGCAAACTAGTTTCCATTATTTCCGGTTTTTCGCATCTGCCACTTCGTTTTTATATCTCCAAACAGTGTAAATGCAAATAAATTTGCTCTGCTCTCGGCTTCTTCGTATATTTGACTTCTTCAAACCTATTTTTAATTTTTATGCATACAGATAAGACACTTGGCGTGCTTGGAGGCATGGGACCCGCTGCAACCGCCGATTTTTTAAGAGTTCTTGCTGAGATAACTCCAGCAGAGACAGACCAGGAACATCCTAGAATGATTGTCTATTCACATACCGTTACGCCCGACAGGACAACCTTTATCCTTGGCAAAGGCCCAGACCCTACGGAATATATCAAAGACGGGCTGAAAACCCTCATAGGCTGGGGAGCAGACCTGCTCTGCGTAACCTGCAACACTGCACACTATTTCATAGACCAGTTCCGCAGCGAAATTTCGAAACCCACCGTACATATAATAGACGAGACCATTGGGGAGGCCGCATCGCGCTCTCCGCAGGGAGCATGGCTTACAGCCACATTGGGAACAATGAGAACAGGCCTCTATCAGAGACATGCCCAAAACAGCGGATATGCATTCAGGATTCCTTCGGAGCCGATGCAGGTAGATATACACGACGTAACAGACATGGTAAAGGCCGGCAAGCACAAGGAAGCCGGAGAGAAGTTCAAAAAAATCGTGGAGCAGCTTTGGGAAATCGAGCGTCTGCCCATTGTAGGTGCCTGCACAGAAATTCCCATTGCATACGCCAACACGGGTCTCGAGCCAAAAATGGGCATATCGTGCCTTGAAGCTCTCGCCAAAGGCTGCGTAAGAGAACTTTATTACAAATAAAATCGGCACGTCACATGAAAAAGATAAAAATCTCACTGCCGATACAGATTCTCATAGCGCTAGCATTGGGAGTGATATTCGGAATATTTTTCCATGAATATGTAAAATATATAAGCTGGGCCGGCGACATTTTCATAAGGCTGCTTAAAATGATTGTCGTACCCATCGTGGTATCGTCAATGATAGTGGGTGTGGCAAGCATAGGAAAGACCGGAGGGCTGGGCAGGATAGCCACAAAGACACTTACCTTCTATGTTGTCACCACCCTGGTCGCCACATTCGTTGGGCTTGCGCTCGTAAACACGATAGAGCCGGGCGTAGGCTCCTCTCTTGTAAACCAGGCCAGCAGCGCAGAACATCTGGCAGGCGCCGAAAGGGTTCCGCTCGGCCAGCAGTTGATAAACATTGTCCCGGAAAACATCTTCCAGGACCTTGTAGAGAACGACATGCTCGCCATCATCTTCTTCTCCATACTTTTCGGCTACTTTGTAACCCTGGTGGGAGAAAAGTCATCTGCAACCATAATCAACTTCTTCGAGGCTGTCTTCGAAGTTATAATGAAAATAGTCCTCACCATTATAAAGGTTGCCCCGATAGGAGTCTTCGCAATCGTTGCAAAGATGATTTCCATGCAGGCGGGAGATATGGCAAAACTGGCGGACATAGCCCAAAGCCTTGGCCTTTTCGTACTGATTATATGGATAGGATGTGCAATACACTTCTTTATAATAATGCCGTCGATAGTCTACTTCCTGGGACATGAAAACCCATGGAGGCACATGAAAAAGATGTCTACCGCAATTCTTACCGCCTTTTCAACCTGCTCATCCGGAGCGGCGCTGCCCTTCTCAATGAAGGACTCGCAGGAAAAATGCGGAATATCCAACAAGATTGCAAGCTTTACGCTTCCTCTGGGTGCCACCATAAACATGAACGGTACGGCTCTTTATGAAGGAGTTGCCGTAATATTCATAGCGCAGGTCTACGGTATAGACCTCTCATTTTTGGAGCAGCTCATAATTGTAGTGACAGTCCTCTTTTCCGCAATAGGGGCTGCAAGCATCCCCATGGCGGGACTCGTAATGCTTTCGGTTGCACTTTCGGTTGCCGGGCTGCCCATGGAGGGTATTGGACTTGTACTTGCGGTAGAGCAGCTCTGCGATATGCCGAGAACCGCAACCAACTCATACGGAGATATGTGCGCGGCTGTGGTAATAGCCAAGTCGGAAGGAGAAAAACTTACTATTTAGTTTAGAATTATTTGCAGATTATAATTTTTATAATTAATTTTGCGCCATAAAAGTTTTGTTATGCGCAATATAAAGGAAAAAATTCAGGGCTGCGGACTGAAGGCCACCCCCCAGAGACTCGCAATTTACAATTCGATGTGCAAGCTGGGGCATGCATCGGCCGACATGGTTGTGGAAATGTTAAAGGAGATTTTTCCCTCTATAACTGTCGCCACGGTATATAATGTATTGGAATCGTTTGTAGAGGCAGGGCTGCTCACACGCCGTCTCAGCATGAACCACAAGATGTATTTCGACGTAAACGTTTACGAACATGCCCACCTGTATGACACGGATTCAAACATCTATACCGACTACGACGACCAGGAGCTGAACAGAATCGTATGGGCTCACGTAAAGGAGCACATGCCGCGGAATTTCAGGTTGAAAAACATAGACATACAACTGATAGGAACAACACAACAATAACAACCAACAAACATTTTTATCATGGAGAGTTTAAAAGGAACACAGACAGAAAAAAATCTTCTGCTCTCATTTGCAGGAGAGTCTCAGGCCAGGATGAGATACACCTATTTTGCAAGCGTTGCAAAAAAAGAGGGTTATGAGCAGATCTCCGCAATCTTTACGGAAACTGCAGATCAGGAAAAGGAACATGCAAAACGTTTCTTCAAGTTTCTGGAAGGGGGCAATGTAGAGATTACAGCTTCTTTCCCGGCCGGCATAATCGGAACTACCGCACAGAACCTCAAGGCTGCCGCAGAAGGAGAGCATGAGGAGTGGTCAGACATGTATCCCGCATTCGCTGAAACAGCTGCAAAGGAAGGTTTTACCGAGATTGCAAATGTATTCAGGAATGTTGCAAGGGCAGAGGCTGAGCATGAGGCAAGATACCGCGCCCTGCTTGCAAGGGTGGAGAACGGAACCGTCTTCGAGAGAGAGACAGAGATTGAGTGGCAGTGCCGCAACTGCGGTTTTGTGCTCAAGGCAAAGAAAGCGCCTCTCAAATGTCCTGCATGCAACCATCCTCAGGCATATTTCGAGAGAAAGAAAGTAATAGATTAAACAATGTAACAACATTTCAGAAACCGGGCCGGGCAACCTGTCCGGTTTTTGTTTTTCACCGCATTCCAATACATATCATGGATTATATTACCTGAATTACGGATATTGCCGGCGCCATTTGCAAAAAAAGGGAGATTTTTATTTTTTTGCAGAAAATTACAATAACAACCAACACTAATTTCACAAAGGCTCATGTTACGTAAAATCAGATTAACTTTTGCCTTGATTTTCTTTTTCATAATCCTGCTGCTCTTTTTAGACTTTACCGGAACTGTCCACGTCTGGATGGGCTGGCTCGCAAAAATTCAGTTCATGCCTGCAATCATGGCAATGAACTTCATTGTAGTTGCAATACTGCTGGCACTCACCCTGATTTTCGGACGCCTCTATTGCTCCGTAATATGTCCTTTAGGGGTATTTCAGGATATTGCCGCATGGCTGGGGAAAAAGGCAAGGAAAAACCGCTACTCATACTCTCCGGCTCTTTCTTGGTTGAGATACACGGTTTTAGGCATATTCGTCATTGCCCTTATCGCAGGCATCGGCTCACTTGTCGCGCTGCTGGAACCCTACAGCGCATTCGGAAGAATTGCTGGCAATCTCTTTTCTCCGGTCTACTCCGCAATAAACAATTGCCTGGCCTTCATAGCCGAGAGAGCAGACAGTTATGCCTTTTACAGAACCGATATATGGATCAAGAGCATTCCCACATTTGCAATAGCTGCTGCAACATTTATAATAATCGTTGTTCTGGCATGGAGAAACGGCCGTACATACTGCAATACAATATGCCCTGTGGGTACAATCCTGGGCTTTTTCTCCAGATTCTCATGGTTCAAGCCAATAATTGAGAGTTCCAAATGCGTCAACTGCAAGGCATGCGAAAAAAACTGCAAGGCATCGGCGATAAACATAGCCGGACATACCATAGATTACAGCCGCTGCGTTGCATGCATGGACTGCATCCAGAAGTGCAACAAGGGAGCCATAAGTTATACCCATAAGGCAAAGGAGAAAGAGCAGCCATCTGCCGGCGGGAGGCCCGAAGAGATAAACAGCAACCGCCGCAGTTTCCTGACCGCAACCGCACTGGTTGCCACTGCCGCAACCGTAAAGGCTCAGGAGAAAAAGGTCGACGGAGGCCTGGCCATAATCGAAAAGAAGAAAATTCCGGAGCGCTCAACGCCGATTGTCCCTCCGGGAGCACTGAGCCTGAACAATTTCACACGCCACTGCACTGCATGCCAGCTTTGCGTCTCGGTCTGCCCGAACGGGGTATTGCGCCCATTTGCCGGGCTTATGACACTTATGCAGCCGGAAATGTCTTATGAAAGAGGTTATTGCCGCCCCGAATGCGTCAAATGCTCGGAAGTCTGCCCGTCGGGAGCCATACGGCCCATAACTGTAGCGGACAAATCCTCTATTCAGATAGGCCATGCCGTATGGGTGAGAGAAAACTGCATTCCTCTTACCGATGGACAGAATTGCGGTAACTGTGCAAGGCACTGCCCTGCCGGAGCAATAGCCATGGTTCCTTCGGTCCCTTCAGACAGCAATTCAATTAAAATACCGGTGGTAAACGTAGAGAAATGTATCGGATGCGGTACATGCGAAAACCTCTGCCCCGCCCGTCCGCTCAGTGCGATATATGTGGAAGGGCATGAACATCACAGGACCATTTAACATTTTCAAAGAAGCAAACCCACAGATATGAAAAAAGGAAAAGATATATCGCGCAGAAACTTTCTGAAAAAATTGGGAACGGGCGCCACCACTGTCACGGTTGCCGCCGCAGCCGCTGCATGCGGTTCCAAAAAAGGGAATCTTTCGGCATCGGCCTCAACAAAGAGGGAGATTCCTACCGATAAAATGACATACAGGGTAAACCACAACAATAACGACAGGGTATCTCTTCTGGGGTACGGGTGTATGAGATGGCCTATGGTTCCCAACCCGTCGGGGCAAGGCGAAATCGTAGACCAGGAGAGCGTAAACCGGCTTATAGATTTTGCGCTCGAGCATGGGGTCAACTACTTCGACACCTCTCCGGCCTACTGTCAGGGATATTCCGAAGGTGCAACAGGGGAAGCCCTTAGCCGCTATCCGCGCGAAAAATATTTAATAGCCACCAAACTCTCCAATTTTGCTCCTTCCACATGGAGCAGAGAGGGCTCCATAAAAATGTATCACGACTCATTCAAGGAGTTGAGAGTGGATGTCATTGATTACTATCTGCTGCACTCGATAGGCAACGGCGGCATAGAGACATTCAACAGGCGCTATGTGGAAAACGGAATGATAGATTATCTTATCAAGGAGCGTAAAGCGGGAAGAATCAGGAATCTGGGATTTTCGTTCCATGGAACAAAAGAGGTGTTCGACCAGGTTCTGGCCATGCATGAACAGGTTCACTGGGATTTTGTACAGATACAGCTCAACTATGTAGACTGGCGCCACGCCTCCGGAGCAAATGTAAATGCAGATTATCTCTATGCAGAACTGGTAAAGCGCAACATTCCGGCCATAATCATGGAACCGCTGCTCGGAGGGCGTCTTTCCAACGTCCCGGAGCATATCATGATGCGTCTTAAAGAGCAGCGCCCCGATGAAAGCGTTGCATCATGGGCATTCCGTTTTGCAGGTTCGCACGAAAACGTACTTACCGTATTGAGCGGCATGACATATATGGAGCATCTGCAGGACAATCTGCTCACCTACTCTCCCCTCGTTCCTCTCAATGAACAGGATTATGTTTTTTTGGAAGAGACGGCTCAGCTTATGCTGCAGTATCCGACAATCCCGTGCAACGACTGCAAATACTGCATGCCTTGTCCATACGGCATTGATATTCCGGGAGTGCTTCTGCACTACAACAAGTGTGTAAATGAGGGAAATGTCTCGAGATCCTCGCAGGACGACAACTACAAAAAGGCAAGGAGGGCCTTTCTGATAGGCTACGACAGAAGCGTTCCGCGTCTCAGACAGGCAGACCACTGCATAGGATGCGCGCAATGCAACGAACATTGCCCTCAAAGCATAGACATTCCGGCCGAGATGCAGCGCATAAACAATTTTGTAGAGCAACTCAAGCGACAGACGCTATAAAATGGTTGAACTGATAGAAAGACTGTATGAAAGCGGCTGCTCCTGCGTCATAAGAAACAGAGCCGGAGAGACAAGATATTTTTACAGACGGGGCGTTGCAGACCTCTACGAACTGGTCTGCAGCGACTCTGCTTTCCTTGAAGGAGCATCCGTTGCAGACAAGGTTGTAGGAAAAGCAGCAGCCGCCATTATGATAAAGGGAGGAATTTCACAATTGTATTCCACCGTGCTGAGCGAGCCGGCGGAAAAACTGTTCACCGCACACGGAGTTCAGGTTTCATGCGGAAAGATTGTTCCCTTTATTGAAAACAGAGACAAAAGCGGATGGTGTCCTATGGAAAGACTCTCCCGCAATGAAGATTCAATAGATGCGATTTTCTGCAAGATTGGAAATTTCCTTTCCGCAGTAAAAGAAGAGAGGTCCTAATCCTGCAGCCGGTCTATCAGTTTCTGTTTTGAAAAGTGGATGCGGCTCTTTACCGTTCCCAGTTTCAGCCCCAGTTCTTCGGCAATCTCTTGATACTTGTATCCGTCTTCATGCATCTGGAACGGGATTCTGAATTCAGGCTCCAGCGAATTTATATGCCCTACTATCTCTCCATAGCCTAAATCGCTCTCGGGGCCGCGCTCTGCAGGTCTGCTGTTCAATACATACTCCTGCACATCTTTACTGAACAGCGTCTGCCTGCGCATCCTTTTGCGATAATCGTTTATAAAGGTATTTTTCATGATTGTAAAGAGCCAGGCCTTGAGATTTGTAGAAAGGTCGAATTTGTCGAGGTTGCTCAAGGCCCTGCAACAGGTCTCCTGCAACAGGTCTTCTGCATCGTCGGCATCGGATGTAAGCGAATATGCATACCTTTTTAGCGAAGGAGCAAGTTCCACTATCTGTTCATCGATTTTTCCGTCTCTCATATTCATGGCCGCATGCTGTTTGCTACATACAGGCAACGGAACGAAAAGCATGCCACCGCATTTTATTGAACGGTATTGGACATAAAGAGAATAAAAATGGAACAAAACAACATTAAAAAAATATTTTATTGCTATATTAAAAATATTGTTTACATTTGCAGTCCCAAACGGGATTGGAGAGGTGGTAGAGTGGTCGATTACGGCAGTCTTGAAAACTGTTGAGCTGAAAGGCTCCGGGGGTTCGAATCCCTCCCTCTCCGCAAAAGGGTGCAGAAAAGTCGCCGAGCTTGCTCGAGCGGCTTTTTTTGTATCCTTTTGCCACGCCCCGCCGCAGGCGGGCGGGGATGTGCGACCAACGGGAGCAAATCCCTCGGAGAGGGAGTGATTGCTCTCCCTTCATTAACTACACCAAGCAGACAGGAAGCCCCGCTTCCAATGGAGGAAAAATAAATAAAAAACAAAGCTGTTGCGCAGGCAACAGCAGCCACCTTTTCTTGCAAGGGCCCCGCCCGGCAAGGGCGATAGGGAATGCGCAGCGAAGTGAAACGGAGCGAGCAAAATCCCAACCAGGTCACATGAAAAGCAGAATGTGCCTGACAGAAGTCAGGCGTTTTTCGTATCGGAGCTGACAGGGCAGAGCCCCTGCTCGGGGACTGGAAGTTTCGGTACGGGAAAGACAGGCGCAGCCTGACACATTCTGCGGAATTCATGTAAGACAGCCCGCGGCAGGGAATGGGAATGCGCAGCGAAGTGAAACGGAGCGAGCAAAATCCCTCGCCGCTATAAACTGAAGAAACGACTGTCAGACCTTGCAAGGGCCCCGCCCGGCAAGGGCGATAGGGATGTCGGAGCTTGCGACGAAATCCCTATATTTCATCTGAAATATGGCAGTTTAAAAGTCCGTTTTATCCGAAATATGGCAGTTTATTTGAAAAAATTATTACACCAAAGCAGACGCACTTTCCGGAACAGCATCCCGACAGGTATTTGCAGGCCTTTGTTTGCGGGCTTGCTGTACCTGTCGGCCTTATGCTGAACAATCAACTGTTTAAACGGCAAATCGTTACTCCACAAACTTCACATAATCAGGCTTGCGCGGTGCGGGAGCAGGATATTCACCCGCAGGATAGCCGAGTATGCAGTTTCCTATGCCCTCATAATCGCCTTCAATTCCCCACTCTTTCAGGAGCGCCTTGCCTTCCTCGCTGTCGAAGACCTCCTTTGCGCGGTGAATCCAGCAGCTGCCCAATCCCAGAGCATGGGCGGCATTCATAAGGTTGCCCATAACGAGCGCCCCGTCGTAAACATGCGTAGGAACATTCCTGTCTGCCAGTACCACCAGCACTACCGGCGCACCGTAAAACGGATCGTTTTCCGAACCCATAACCCCGGCATTAAGGCGTGAGAGGGTATCGCGCACGGCCTTGTCTGTAACCGCCACGATAATCGGAGACTGTCTCCCCATTCCTGTAGGTGCGTATGTTCCCGCCTCTACCACCTTTTTAATCAACTCCATATCAGGAACCTTTTCCTGATACGAACGTATTGCACGACGCGTCTTGAGATTCTCGATAGTTTCATTCTTTGTCATAACCTGTTCATTTTGTGTATTCGTACATGATGCAAACAACCCTAACATCAGTACCAGTGATAAAAAACAATACTTCATAAACCGATAATTCTTTATTTTATTAATTCTCCTTTCCCAAGCATTTCCAGACACCTGCAGCAACGGCGCCGCCAAGCAGAGGAGCAACGATAAAGAGCCAGAGCTGTGAAAGCGCCGCACCTCCCTCGAAGAGGGCCGGACCGATTGAACGGGCAGGGTTTACAGATGTTCCGGTAATCGGAATACAGACTATATGCACCAGAACAAGAGTAAGGCCTATCGCCAGGCCTGCCAGATTTCCTGCACCGCGTTTCCCGTCAGTAGAGCCGAGAACCACCAGCACGAATATGAAGGTGAACACGGCTTCAGCAATGAAAGCCGGGACCAGATTGCCCTCTGCAAAACTGTTTGCACCTGTCTCTGTCGCACCGGTCATAACTGCGCCGCTGTGCACCAGGGCATAAAGAATGGCGGAACCGATTACCGCTCCTATAACCTGCATGACCATATAGGCCAGAGCTTCGCCGCTTTTCATACGTCCGCCAAGCCATACGCCCAACGTAATGGCCGGATTGATATGGCAGCCGGAAACAGGGCCAATCGCATAAGCCATTGCCACAACCGAAAGGCCGAAAGCAAAGGCAATCGTAAGTACTGCAACCGTACTTGTAGCGCCGCCGTTGAATACTGCAGCACCGCAACCCATGAGGACCAGCACCATTGTGCCGATACACTCAGCAATTAATTTCTTTTTCATTTTATGTATGGTTTGGAAATCATTTGCAACAGTGCCAAGTTACAACATTTTTTAAAATCAGCAGCTCTACGGCACTATAAATCTAAAGAAATTGTCAATAAGAAAAACATCGCAGATGCAGCAGCGTGCAATTGTTCTCCAAATCATTCAAAGCAAAGGAGTCATATATAAAGGCAGATACACAATGCCATCTTCTCTTTTCACATCCTTGTCGTGGAGTACGTAGGGTGTCGACAATTGGGAGCCATACTTTGCCATGCACTTTTTCAATGAATTCAGCGTATAACGTTGTCCTGACTTAACCTCTATGGGTGAAATATTGTGCCTGCTGGTAGTCATCGGTTTGGCTATCAGAAAATCAATTTCCATGCGGTCCTCGGACGATGTCCTGGAACTGTTGCTGAAAAAATAAAGTTTGTGCCCTGCAGCCCTAAGCATTTGGGCAACGATGTTCTCCACCAGCATTCCTTTGTTCACTTCAAGTTTGTCGAACATCAGTTTCCGGTACAGGTCTGCACTTACAATTCCCCGCTCGTCGAAAGCATGGCTGACAAGCAGTCCGGTATCACCCATATAGCATTTCAACGTAGTGCGTTCTTCATTCAGTTTCAACCCTATGCCCGGCTCCGTGGAGTTATAGCAGCAGTTGATGATTTTAGCGTCATTCAACCAAAAGAAAGCCTGCGAATAATCACGCATACGGGCTTCGTTCTGCAATGCAGACAAAAGAAACTTCTTTTCGCGCTTTTGCAATTGCCCAGGTATTTCTTCGAAGATGGCGGCGACTTTCGTTTCCTGACTGTCTGCATATTTATGAATATCATTGCGATAAAGGGCCAATATATCGCGTTTCACCTCATCCGTCTTTTCAAAATCCCGCGTTTCCACATATTTGGAAACAGCCTGCGGCATACCTCCTACTATCAGATATTGTCTGAAATAATCCATTGCCCGACGGTGGAAAGCCTCCATCGGAAGGAGTTTGTCGAACCTCATCCGAATGTATGGCATCAGCATCTCATCTCCCATAGCCCACAGGAATTCCTCAAAGTCCATCGGGAACATTTCTATGGCATGTTCTTCGGAAGGCAGCATAATATCCTTGACATTCTTCTTTATGGAAACTAGCGAGCCTGTCTCGATGTAATCATAACGCCGGTCTGCCACCAAATGCTTGATGGCGGCACGTGCACGGGGACAAAACTGTATTTCATCAAATATAACCAAAGAACGGGCTTGCTCGTCTTTTGTCTGTCGTGGGGCAAGTTTCCGTCTGAAATAAAGCTCCAGATTCATGAAAAGCATATCGAGATCGTCCAGATAAATATCGAAAAACTCTATCACTTGCGGACTTACCTTACTGAAATCCACCAGAATGTAAGACTCATATTCCCTTTGCGCGAATTCTTCCACAATATAGCTTTTCCCTATACGTCTGGCTCCTTCTATCAACAGGGCGGTGTCGCCTTTATGGTTCTTCTTCCATTCCAACAGTTTATCGTATATCTTCCTTTTCATAATTCACATATTCAACTTTATCATTATGCAGATATTGCACATATTCAAGATTATTGTTTTGGCAAATATACACATTTTCCAAATTATTTCACAACAGCTTGTACCAGCTTGAAAAAGTAGACACGGAAAAAATTTTTCAGTTAAACAATTTTTCCAAAGTAGACAATCGCGATATTTTTGTCCGATTTGATTTTACAAAAGTAGACATTCTCTACAGATTTGCGTCATTTTCGTTTTCAAAAGTTTACATATTTCCTAAATCGCTTTCAGGCAGCAACAGATAGCATAAAAAAAGGGCAGCCCTTCAGGCCTTGCGGCTTGCGGGCTGCCCTCGCAGCATACACAAAAAATATAAAGGTTTATTGAGAAATTCTTACACAACGGACGCTGAGGCCGAAATCGCGGCTCATTGTATTTGCCACTCCGTCCGATGAAACCTGGTACTGACCTACACTAAAACAGAAATGTGCTCCGCCGTATGTTTCAGTTCCATTGCTGCTTTTCCATGGAGCCGCTGCCCAATATGCACCTACATTGCCAGCATCAAATATTCCACCGTCAACTGCGCCTAATTTTCCCCAACCGTCTGCGCTTCCGCACCTGTATCCGGCGGCAGGATAATAACTTGTATTCGCGAGCACTCCGTATTCATAAATAAAGTTTATTCCGTTAGCAGCCTTGGTTCCGCTTACCTCGCCACTGTTTTCCGTCCACGCTGGAATCATAGGCATACCCCACTTTATAGTAAATAATCCCCATAAATGCTGCTGAGGCATTTTATACCCCGGAGGGCACGGGTCATAGATGGATTTTTCAACATAATTATCAGCGGCATTTATATTGCCTGTTTCATGATTGGGATTACCCCAGAGCCAGTCCTGCTGATTTGCATAATCGTCTGCCTTTATCCAGTCATAGGTACCGGACGCACCCACCATAAATGCAGTAGGATGGGCTATAGCATATTCTATTGCCTCTTTTGTTCCGGTAATTTCCGCCACGTCAGCCACTTTTACAACGCTCCACCCGTAATTCCGATCGGTAGTAGTTTGGGCGGAACCGCTGAAAGCAACGCCTTCTGTAACACCGGAAGCACCTTCTCCCCAACTGTTAGAGCCTATGAAAGGGTCTTTTCTTCCCCACTGATATAAAAGACCTGTAGAACCTATATCGCCGGCAGTTTTGTTTAGCGCCCCCAGATTCCTGTCCATCATCTCACATTTAACAGAACCCTCTTCACCTGATAGACCTCCTACCATAACAGGCGACCCGTAATCTCCGCCATATTTCAATGTGTCTGCATCGGTATAATCCGTTGCCCAGATATGCCAGTTCCAGATTATGTTGCCGCTATCGTCTGTAACGGCAATCACTGCATTGCCCTGCGTGAGAGCGCTGCCAGCTACAGTGCGGAATTTCACTATTTTGTTCTCGGTGTCGAGAGTTACGTCTGTGATTACATCGTTTATGGAATTACCTGTAGACCAGACTATGAAAGCGCCTTTAGGATTGAGGCTCTTGTCTCCGTTAAAAATCGGGTCCGAGTCAAAGAGAGCCTTGGCAGCATCTCTCTGGTTGGGGTGGAAATCGTTTTCATCAGTTGTAATGGACGCGTTGTTACCCATAACAGAAGCATCGAACTGATACAATGTACCCGGCTTGTTCACTATATAGCAGTTGGCCGTCTCCTTCTCGGAAAGGTTCTCTGCATACTCTTCCAATTCGCCGGTAAGGGGCTGTTCATCCACATCCCACTTCGTTGTCTTTATGGTGAATGCAGCTTCGCTGCTCTGGTCTACGGTGAGTTCCAATGTGCGCCTGTAGCCCGCCTTGAGAGTCGTGTTCTTTACTGATACTGCCATTGTCTTGGCTGTCCCGTTTATTACAAGGTCTATCTTGAGGCCCAAGGTTGTACCCGCTACAGGAAGCAGTACCAGACCATTGCCGCTTTCAGTCGAAAGCGTTGTGCCGCTCGCTGTAAAAAGATCTTTGGACACTGCGTATGTGCCGGATGTTCCGCTTGCTTCCAATGCTTCCGCACCTATAGTATAGGTCGCGCTCTCCGAAAGGCCGCTGAGAGTTCCCCCGTTGCTCCCTATTTCAAGACTCTTTATCA
The DNA here is from genome assembly GCA_949300025.1 of uncultured bacterium. Classification (GTDB taxonomy): domain Bacteria; phylum Bacteroidota; class Bacteroidia; order Bacteroidales; family UBA932; genus Egerieousia. The sequence goes on from CASGCS010000008.1 coordinate 18,345, forward strand.
TCGCCCCATCTTTGGGAGATATCTTTATATCCAGTCTCGAGCAGAGCCTTTTAAGCTGCACCTCCATTGCATATTTCCCGTTTGCATCGGGAGCTACAGTCTCCTCGGTCGTAAGGGCCATGAAGTCCGTCCCGTTGGCAACGCTGCCCTTCCCGGCAGTCGGGGCGAAAGTTGCAGGATAGACAAAGTTGAAGGCGTACGCGCCACTGCGAAGAAGCAGTTTGTCACCTGCAGGGGCCGTTGTGCCGCTCTCTGCATCGGTAACTTTGTAGACCGCGCTTTGCGCAGGGTCCGAAGTATAGGCAGGAGTGCCGCCTGCATTGTCATACACACGTACCGAAAACTCCGCATTGGCCGGCATGGGAGCCGCAGTCTGCTCATCTATCGCCTTTGTGCCTGAGGAGTAGGCCACAGCCTCGCCCCACAGCTCCGGAGAGCCGAGACCATTCATTGTAAAATCCATCTCGGCTATGTTGCCGTTCGGACCTTCCGCTTCGTTCTTCTGGCAGCCGGCCAGAATACATGCCACAAACAGCGGCAGCAAAGCGTAAAAAGAAATTCTCATCTTTTGCATAACTACATCATTTAATTATTTATTACTTCTCTTCGTGTTTCAATTCATCTCTTCAAGTTCGCCCTCCAAAGGCATTCCCGGAACCCAATCAGTCGTCATTACAGTGCACACGAAATCGCCCGTAAGGATGTCCTCTATCGTAAACGACAGTTCCAGCGGTATTACCGGGGGCAATTCACCTCCGTTGCCCGATGCCAGCTCCTTCAACGCACCTGTCAGATCTGCATTGACATCATACCTTTTGCCGTTGCCGTCGGTTATGGCCGCCTCGAGCGTATTCGTCATTGCCGGGCTGTCTGGACCTGTAAGCAGGTCGAACAGTTCCATCGATGAGGTCATCTTATGCGTACTCCCAGATTTGGTTTCGCTGTACGGTGCCGCCTCGAAAATCTGACGGCACGAAAGGTCGGAAGAGACCCCGCTGCTCAGCTGCAGGGACGGGGAGACGCCGTTTACGGTTCCCTCCATGGAACTTACGCTCTCCAGACCAGATATATGTATAAGCATATAGACCCTCTTGGTCAGAGACCGGGGCTCAACCCTCAAACGGGTGGTATCGCCGGCCGTTACAACGAATGTCTCGCCTTCGGAATGAAGCCCTATGCCGTAGACCGAATGGGGTTCGCAAAGAAGGTCGCCCTCAGAAGGCTCGTCGCCGTCGAGATCCAGAGCATGGAGGTAGAGATTGCGGTACTCGTCCGCTCTCTTGATCCCAACGCTCTCCATATCTTCATTGTGTACGACCAATCTGTAGGAGTCTGCGGCAAGGTCGCCCTCGTAGTAATCTCCCTCGAGACCTTCGTGCATCTCCACTCCCTCTCCCTCCTCGAGATAGATGTTCAACCTCGCAGAGCCCGGAGAGACATTCTCCGGCCATACTATCGAAACCTCGAGACGGCCCATTTCCTCCGGGACGGGACGCCGTTCGAGCGGACGCTTGACGCATCCCGTGGCTGCAACTGCAACCAGAACTATACATAGACAGATTCCAGATATGTCGATATCCCTTCTTTTCATTCCCCTATCTGTTCGGTTTTCCGAAACGGTAAACTACATTCAATTTCACTCCAGGCAAAAAGCCCCCTTCATGTGTGGTATGGTCGTACCAATGGTGCTTTACGTCTCCCACCCACTCTATCTCGTACCATTCGCTTTCGGAGCGGCGGTAGCCGCCTTTAAGGCCAACCTCCACCGCCCAGTGGCGAGTTACGGGAAGCAGGTAGCCCGCACTTACGCTGGCGCCCCAGAACTTCTTCTTGTTGAAGGTGGGCCATTTCGAATAGAGGGCGTTCGCCTCTACAGACCATCGTTGCGCGAAATAGAGCTCGGCCGCTCCGTTGAGCATGGAATTCTTTATCCTGAAAAGAGAGTTCACACCTGCCCATGGCAATATGTTCGTCTTCAACGCCAGGAACGGACGGAAAGAACGCTCTTCTTCTTTTGAGGCAGATTTTGAAACAGGAGGCAGCATCTCCGCATATAGAGACGGGGAGGCCAACCGTTGAACAGGAGATGACGGCAGGCCGGGCAACTGCTCCGCATAAAAACAGGCTATGCACCGGCTCTCCCGCAATCGGGGAAGAACAGAAGATTTCAGATAACGCCACAACTTGCCATCGTCTATGGTGCGCAGCTCACCAGTAAACATCGAAGGGGTGTTGGCATCGCGCATCCCCTTGAATAGCTCCGAATCACATATCTCCGACAGAGCGGAACCGCTCTCCAGTATTTTCCAGAAACCTTCCCAGTCTGCGCCAATGGAGAGGGTGTCTATTTCGGTATATCCCGTGTGGTTGCGCAGCCAGTCATACAGGGCCCTCGACCTCATGGAGGCGAGACGTCTGTTGAGGGCCGACCCTCCCTCAGGAGAGGCCGCGCCTATCACCTTTATCTGCTGTAACTTTAAATAGGGCTTTCCCGACAACGTTTCAAGAGCAGAGCCGAAAGAGTCAAGATTGGACCTGTTGCCGCCAAGATCCAAGTCTATATCGGTCCTGTTTACATGAAAACGAATCTCGCATTCCAGGCAGAACCTGCCGCGCAAAGTATCCTGCGCACGGGCATCTGACAGAAACGGAATAAATGCCAGCCAGAGGGCAAGGAATATCATTGCCTTTTCTATGGTTTTACATGAAAATGCTTTTGAATATTTACTGAAAACTAGTAAATTACGCGCGAGAGTACGGCGGTGAGACTGTGTGTGTTTGTTTAGAAGAAAATCCGGAACTTCCAAATTTTCAGAGACTGAATATCTTCCTTTTACCGCCTTTTTTAACATACATCCACTTTTCTGGCGGCAAAATTATAATTATCTGTATTTTAACAAAATAATTACAAATTTCTATATTCAGAGGGAGAGAATCCTGTCGCTTTTTTAAAATATACACCGAAAAAAGACTGATTGGCAAAATTAAGCATGTCGCTTATCTGCTGTATGGAATATTGGCGGATACGCAAAAGAGCCTTGGCCTCCAGAATTACGTAATCCCTTATCCACTCTCCTGCATGGCGGCCGCTCGCCCGGTAAATGACCTGAGAAAGATATTTTGGAGTTATACAGAGTTTGTCTGCATAAAAACTTATTGCCCGATCTGTTGTATGATGTTCCTTGAGCAAATCCAGGAAACTATTGAAAATCTGCATTTTTCTGCTTTTTGTTTCAACCGTTCCACCTCCGGCGCCGGAAGCCATAAGCTGGCAGCAGTTGCAGAAGAGCACGTGTATATAACTTACGAGTAGCTCTCTTTTATAAATATAGTCTGGCTGCTGCACCCTTTTGCGCATCCTTTTGTATATATCAGCCGTCTCCTTTAAATCTTCATCGGGAAGATGCAGCAAAGAATTGTATGAAAGGAAACGCATAGCCAACATTGCTCCGCCCGGGTCTGCATCCTTAACGAAATTCTTGTCTGAAAAGGCAATCACTATTATTATACAATCTGAAGAAATCTCGATATTGCGGCCTATGTCGCCAGGCTGCACCACCAGCACGTCTCCGCGACCGAGCCTGTACTCAGACAGATTCAGACTTACTTTCATTGAACCTTCGAGACAGACAAGCCCCATGTAAAACTCTATCTTGAATGGATAGGGAGAGGCCATAAAGGGAGCCGTCTCGCTGTCGGAAGCCAGGTCTATCGCTTTTCCGGAAGAATCCATATTGTCTGCCAGCATGAATTCATTATTGTACAGGCAGGTTCTCTCATCGAAGGGCAGCATCATGAGATTCAGCGGACGGAATTCGCCGGGGTATTGCATAATCATATCTCTTTTATGCCACAAATATACCTATTAGAATAATTTTTCATAGATAATTTATCCAAAACAGCGCAATATTCATCCTTTTGAACAACTGCTGCGCAAAACGCGACATTAATGTACAGTTGAAATATCTGACTTTTGCAGAAAGAAAATCAAAAAACGCATATATATGAAAGGATACGGAAAAATATGGATAATCCCGTTAGCAGCCCTGCTCTGCGCCTGTTCGAACGGAAACGACACTGTGCGACCTGTAAGAAGCGTATATGTCACGCAACCGGTGAAGATAAGCAATGAGAGAGTGAAAAGCTATCCGGGAATAGTAAAGGCCGCCGAAGAGATAAACCTCGGTTTCAAGACAGCCGGACAGATAGAGAAGATTCTTGTAAAAGAGGGAGATTTCGTACATAAGGGGCAGTTGCTTGCAGAACTCGACAGTGCAGACTACCGCCTCGCAGTGGAAGCATTGCAGATACAGTACGACCAGCTGCGCGACGAGGTGGAACGCACCGCGCAGCTTTTCAGCCGGAAAAGCGTCTCTGCAAATGACTTCGAAAAAGCCTCCGCAGGACTCAGGCAGTTGGGGGTACAGTTGCAGGCAAACAAAAACAAACTGGAATATACAAGGCTGTACGCCCCTGCAGACGGTTATATACAATCGGTAAACTTTTCCCCTGCCGAAATGATAAATGCCGGCACAGCGCTCTTCACCCTGCTCGACTGCTCCGGAATGGAGGTAACGGCCAACATTCCGGCCGAAGATTATAAAAAGAGGGGGAACTTTTTATCATATCACTGTCGTGCGACAGGTATAGAGAAAGATTTCAGCCTCGAACTGCTCAGCCTTACACCAAGGGCAGACAACAACCTGCTCTACAGAATAAAACTTGCCTTTACAGAAAATCCCGGAAATGAGATTACGGCGGGCACGAATGCGGAGGTAGAGATAACAATGAGGGAAGATGAAACGGCAAACGGGTACACCCTCCCCTTGAATGCGCTTTTCAAGGAGGGAGAGCAGACACGCGTATGGGTTATAGGGCCGGACACTACCGTATCGAAACGCATAGTCGAAACTGAAAACGAACTTTACGGCGGAGCGGCCGTGGTCACAGAGGGTTTGAACGGAGATGAAAACATCGTAAGCGCAGGGGTGAACGTACTGCATGAGGGAGAGAAGGTAAAGGTCACAGCCAGACCCTCGAAAAGCAATGTAGGAGGGCTTCTCTGATGAACAGGCTTGCCAGATTCTTTATGGAACGGCCGGTAATATTCTGGTCGTTCGTAGGTGCGATAATAATAGCCGGCATACTCTCGTTCATACAGATGCCCAAGCTGGAAGATCCTGCGGTATCCGCAAAACAGGCGATGGTAGTCGTTCCATGGCCGGGAGCCTCGGCACACGAAATGGAACTTGAAGTCGCACAGATGATGGAGGAGGAGCTGCGCGCCCTGCCCAATGTAAAAAAGGTGAAGACCCAATGCAGCAATTCTACGGCCATGTTTACCGTAGAGTTCAAGATGACCGTGCTCAACAAGGAGCTGGAACAGCACTTCGACCTGCTGAGGCGCAAGGTAAGCGATGCCGCATCGAAACTGCCGCAGGGATGCTACTCTCCCGTAGTCATAGATGATATGATGGATGTCTACGGTATATTCTATGCCCTTACGGCAGACGGCTACAGCTACGGCAGGATGTATGAATATGCAAAATACCTCAGGCGGGAGCTTTCGGATGTAGAGGGAGTGAAAAGAATCAACATTGCCGGAAACAGAGATGAAGTGATAAACATAATAATCTCAAAGGAGCAGATTTCGCGCAACGGCATAATTCCCACCCAGATTGCAATGGCGCTGCAATCTGCCGGAAAGACGGTAAATGCCGGCAGATATCTCGCTTCCGACGAGCGTATTGCAGTCTATGTAGATTCAGATGTGGAGAATGAAGATGATATACGCGACCTTCTTGTCAGGAGCGCCGACGGGAAGGAGATACGCCTCGGAGATGTAGCACGGGTAGAAAGAGGCTATTCGGAACCCCAGCGCAACGGCTTTTTCGTAGAGGGGAAACCCGCAATCGCAATCTGTATTGCCATGGAGGAGGATGCAATCGTTCCCGATGTGGGCAAGGCGGTGGATGCACGCCTTGCAGAAGCCATGAAGGCCCTGCCGGCCGGAATGGATACAGAAAAAATCTTTTTCCAGCCGGACAAGGTAAGCGAAGCCATCTCCTCATTTATGTGGAACCTGCTGGAATCGGTAGCCATCGTAATCCTTGTGCTTGTCTTTACGATGGGGCTGCGCAGCGGAATCATAATAGGGTTCGGGCTTGTACTTACGGTCGCGGTTTCGTTCCCGATTCTGCTCGGAATGGGCACCACGCTCCAGCGTATATCGCTCGGAGCATTTATAGTTGCCATGGGAATGTTGGTAGACAATGCAGTGGTTATAATGGACGGCATACTGGTAGACAAAAAACGGGGGCTCAAGCCTGAAACATACCTGTTCAGAATAGGCCGCAATACGGCCATGCCTCTGCTCGGGGCCACAGTCATAGCCGCCTCTACCTTCCTTTGCGTCTATCTCTCGCCGGATACAGCCGGAGAGTATGCCGGAGACCTCTTTCTGGTACTCTGCGTAAGCCTGCTTGCAAGCTGGGTCCTGGCTCTCATTCAAGTTCCCATCTGCGCAAAGTCATGGCTTCCCGTAAAGGAAAAGCCCGGCAAGGAGGGTGAAGGGGTAATGAACTCTCCGGCGCACAACTTCGTACGCAGAACGATAGCCTTTCTCATAGGATACAAGAGGACAACAATCATAATTGCCTTTGCGGTGCTCGGGCTTTCCATTTTCGGGATGACGCGCGTAAAGAATCTCTTCTTTTCCGACTTCGACTACAAACAGTTTGTCGTGGAATGCTTCTTTCCCTCTGCCGCAGATGCCAACGCTGTACGCGACAACCTGTTGCAGATGAGTAAATTTCTATCGCAGAATCCGGAAATAGAGAGGGTTGCGGCCAGCCAGGGCAGCGCACCGGCCTTTTACTGCCTGGTAAGGCCCATGACCTCAGGCGGAGACTGTTACGGGGAGCTTATGGTAGACTGCAAGGATTACAAGACAGTAGTGGAGCAGATACCTGCAGTGCGCACCCTGCTCAGAGAGCAGTTCCCCGATGCCTATATAAGGATAAGAAAATATAACTTTTCAACATCTACCTCGCATACCGTGGAGGTAGAGTTCTCAGGCCCCGACCCTGCCGTACTGCGCGAACTCAGCGCACAGGCGGAAGAGATCATGCGCAGAAGCCCCTATGTAGATGCCTATTCGGTACAGAACAACTGGAAACCGGCCGGCAAGGCTCTCGTTGCCGAATACCTGCAGCACGATGCGATGCGCTCCGGCATAAACCGCGGCGATGTGGCCAATGCCATACAGGCGGCAAATGAAGGGATGACCGTAGGGGTGCTTAACGAACAGGAGAGAATGGTGATGCTCAACCTGCAGGTGCGCAATGCAGACGGCAGCCGCATAAAAGACCTGAACGAGATTCCGGTATGGAGCGCCATGAACCTGCATGTTTCAGATGAAGACATTCAGGGACTTCTGAGCGGAAGCAGCGGAATGAGCGAACTGCAGGAGAAGATATTCAACTCGGTTCCGTTAGGGAACATAGTGGATGAAGTTGCCCTCGAATGGGACGAGGATGCTGTAATGCGCCTTAACGGGCGCAGGGTCATAGAGGCAGAGTGCGACCCCAACCCGCTGCGCAACGACGCCACACCTGCAAAGGTAGTATCCTCCATAAAGGATGAAATCGAGGCCATACCGCTGCCAGACGGCTACCGCATGCGCTGGGTAGGCGAAGGTGAGATACAGGGAGAGGCGATAGGCAACCTCATGAAGTTCGTGCCTATTACAATATTCCTGATTCTTGCAATCCTGCTGCTGCTTTTCAACAACTGGAAAAAGGTTATACTTATCATTATATGCTTTCCGTTCGTATTCTGCGGCATTACACCGTCGCTGCTTCTCAGCGGACAGCCCATGACCTTCATGGCCATAATAGGCATGATGGGGCTGATAGGAATGATGGTAAAGAACGCCATTGTACTTGTAGATGAGATAAACAGGCTGCAGACAGAAGAGAAGCGGATGCCTTACACCGCGGTAATCGAGGCTACCGTATCGCGCGTCCGCCCGGTACTCATGGCTTCGCTTACCACCATAGTGGGAATGATTCCGCTTGTAGGCGACCCCATGTACGGCTCCATGGCCATTACCATAATGGGCGGCCTTACAGTTGGTACAATAATAACGCTAATATTGCTTCCGCTTATCTACTCCGCGCTGTTCCACATAAGAAAACCTGCAAACAATTAAGATGATTATCATGAAAAGAGAGATACTTACAGCTATTTGCATAATATCTGCGCTTCCTGCACTCACGGCGCAGGAGAAACTCACGCTAACTTATGAGCAATGCCGCGAAATGGCTTTGAAAAAGAGCGAAGAACTGCTCCAGGCCAAAAACAGGGTGCATCAGGCAGAACTGGACAACAAAATAGCGGGCACCGCATATCTTCCGAATGTAAGCGGTTCGGCCATAGGAGCCTACATCCTTCCGGACCTCGACATGATGGGAATGGAGCTGAGAATGCGCGGGACATATATGGCCGGGCTCTCGCTCACACAGCCGGTTTATACGGGAGGCAGGATAAATGCCGGCAAACGGATGGCAAAAATCGGAGAGGAGGTTGCAGGCGAGCAGCTGCGCATGACACGCATGGAGATTATAGTCGAAGTCTGCAACTCCTACTGGAGTTATGTCGCTGTCGGAGAAAAGGTAAAGATGCTGGAGAGCTACGTTGTACAGATGGACACCCTCTACGGCCAGGTTTCCACCGCAGTAAAGGCAGGGATGGCCACTGAAAACGACCTGCTCAGGGTGGAGGCCGAACGGAGCAATATCCGTTATCAGCTACAGAAGGCTTCCAACGGCAAGGAGATGTGTAGCATGTCGCTTTGCAGGCTGATAGGCGCAGACTCCGGAACAGCTATAGAGGCCGCAGATACGGTCATCGCAACATGCGGAATGCAGAATCTTGCAGCCGGCATAGAAAAAAGGCCGGAACTTAAAATGCTGCAGGGGCAGGTCGGTGTCGTAGAACAGCAGCTGCGCATGGCCAGGGCCGAAATGCTCCCGACAATAGGTTCCTCGATAGGCTATACCTATTTCGGAAACATAAAGATGAACGGTTATGCAGATGCCGGGGGCGGGACTATGGTCCCCTACAGTGAAGAGTTCCGGGAGGGGATGGGAACAGCCATGCTGAGCATAAGCATTCCCGTTTTCCATTGGGGAGAAGGGCGTAAAAAGGTGCGCAAGGCACGCTATGAACTGGAAAACGCACAGCTTGAACTGGAAAAGAACAGGAAACTTCTTTCGCTGGAGGCTGAACAGGCGGCAAACAATCTGGAAGAGAGTGTATTTATGATTGAAACCGCAATTGCCGGAGTAAAACATGCAGACGAAAACCTGCGCGTTACCCGCAACCGCTACGGTGCGGCAATGGCCACCCTTACCGAACTGCTCGATTCCCAGTCGCAATGGCAGCAGGCAAAAAGCAATCTGATAGAGGCCAAGACTCAGTACAAAATATATGAAACCCAATATCTTCGAGCCACAGGAGCACTTGAATAACCCCGAATGGACCGCAGAGTGATATTTTTGCTTATCTTTGCAAAGATATACACTACGGAACATAACAATGAAATATGCACTTGTAACCGGAGGTTCACGCGGAATAGGAAAAGCGGTCTGCATTGAACTGGCAAAGAAGGGCATACCGGTAATAATCAATTACCAGTCCGACTCTGCTGCGGCCCAAGAGGTAAAAAGCCTTGTGGAGGCAGAGGGGGCGGAGGCGTCTCTGATGCGGTTCGATGTCGGGATAAAGGAGGAAACGGATGCCGCCCTTCTCAAATGGGAGGAGCAGCATCCCGATGATTATATTGCATATCTTGTAAACAATGCGGGCATTCGCAGAGACTCGCTGATGTTCATGATGAGCGACGAGAACTGGCACGATGTCATAAAGGTTGCGCTGGACGGCTTCTTCTATGTTACGCGCCGTCTGCTTCCCAGAATGATGATGCGCAGACATGGGGGCAGAATCGTGAACATGGCCTCTCTTTCAGGAATCAAGGGAATGGCCGGACAGGTAAACTACAGTGCTGCAAAGGCTGCTCTCATAGGTGCCACAAAGGCGCTGGCACAGGAAACGGCTTCACGCAACGTTACGGTAAACGCAGTCGCCCCGGGTTTCATAGAGACCGACATGACAAGGGAGCTGCCGGCCGAGGAGCTGAAGAAACTGATTCCCATGAACCGTTTCGGCAAGCCGGAAGAGGTTGCATCGCTGGTAGGCTTTCTGCTTTCAGACCGGGCGGCATATATAACCGGAGAGGTAATATCCATTCACGGAGGTTTATACACATAACAGTACCAATATGGCAAGAAGAGTAGTAATAACCGGCATGGGTATCTGGTCCTGTCTGGGTACAGAAATAGAGACGGTGAAGGATTCTCTCTATAACGGGAAATCGGGCATAGTGCTCGACAACGACCGTCTCAAGTATGGCTACCGCTCGGGGCTGGTAGGTATGGTTGAAAAGCCCATACTCACAAAGAAAGACCTGGACCGCCACACCAGGGCAGGTATGTCTGAAGAGGCGGAATATGCATATATGGCAGCCCGACAGGCTTTTGCAATGTCGGGAATTGACAGCGCCCATCTGCGGGAAAACGAAGTAGGATGCATTTTCGGCAACGATTCGTCTGCAAAACCGGTAGTGGAATCGGCAAAGATAATGGATGAAAAGCACGACACCGAGATGCTGGGATACGGGCTCGTGTTCCAATCCATGAACTCTACGGTAAACATGAATCTCTGCACGATATTCGGCCTGCGCGGGGTAAACTTCACCATAAGCGCAGCCTGCGCCAGCGGAAGCCACTCCATAGGAATAGGCTACATGCTTATAAAGCAGGGATTGCAGGATACCGTACTTTGCGGAGGGGCACAGGAGACTAACTACTACTCCATGGCCTCTTTCGATGCGCTCAGAGCCTTTTCGGTACGCATGGATGAGCCGCAAAAGGCCAGCCGTCCGTTCGACAGAGACAGAGACGGGCTCATTCCGAGCGGAGGTGCGGCAGCGCTTGTACTTGAAGAGTATGAGCATGCAAAGGCACGCGGAGCGAATATCCTTTGCGAAGTCGCAGGCTACGGCTTTTCAAGCAACGGCGGAGGCATATCGCAGCCGAGCGACAAGGGATGCGCCATTGCCATGCAGAGGGCAATGAAAGACGCGGCCATTTCGCCCGACGGCATAGATTATATCAATGCACACGCCACCTCCACCCCCCAGGGAGACATGTATGAGGCACTGGCGCTGCAACAGTTGTTTGAAGGGAAACACGCTCTGATAAGTTCCACCAAATCAATGACAGGGCACGAGTGCTGGATGGCCGGGGCAAGTGAAATAGTCTACTCCATAATAATGATGCAGAACGGCTTCGTAGCACCGAACATCAACTTTGAAAACCCCGACCAGTATTCGGAAAGACTGAATATTGCCGCTGCAAGGGTAGATACACAGATAGATACGGTCCTCAGCAACAGTTTCGGGTTCGGTGGGACCAACAGCGCACTCATAATAAAAACCGTAAAATGATGGAACTCTCCCCCGCACTGGACAATGCATATACCCGAGACGACCTTACCGCCAGGCAGGCGCAGCTGAGGGCGGAATTCATTGCCTGGGGGCCGGCCATATTCCAGGCTACGCGGATAATGCTCAAGTACGGAATTCTGGAAATGCTCAGGGAGAGCGAAAACGGTCTCACTCTGGAAGAGATATGCAAAAAGACAGGGTTGGGAGAGTATATGGTCAAGTGCCTGCTTGAAGCTTCGCTTACAATCGGCACAATACTTATAGACCCAGACAGGGAACGGTACCGCCTGAGCAAGACGGGATGGTTCCTGCTCATAGACCCTGCCACAAAGACAGACATCAGGTTCAACCATGACGTGAACTATCTGGGATGGTTCCGCCTCGAAGAGTCATTCCTGAACGGAAGGCCCGAGGGGCTGCGCCACTTCGGGAACTGGGAAACGGTATATGAAGGGCTTTCGTCGCTGCCTGAAGAGGTGCAGGAATCATGGTTTGCCTTCGACCACTTCTACAGCGACCACTCCTTTGACAGCGCGCTGGAAATAATCTTCGGCAACTACGCCCCCCGCACAGTTTTCGATGTGGGCGGAAACACGGGCCGCTGGGCGCTCAAATGCGTAGAGTATGACAAAAACGTAGAGGTTGTCATTCTGGATTTGCCGCCGCAGATAGAGATGATGCGCAAGAACATTGAAGGGCGCAGCGGAGCGGAACGCATAAGCGGCTACGGGATAGATCTGCTGAAAAAGGAGGAGGAGTTCCCCAAAGAGAAGACTCCGGACATAATCTGGATGAGCCAGTTCCTTGACTGCTTCGCACCGGAACAGATTGTCTCCATTCTGGAAAGGGCGGCGCACACAATGGCAAGAGAGAGCAGGCTCCTTATAATGGAGACGCTTTGGGACAGACAGGTTTACGAACCTGCGGCATTGGCTCTGACAATGACATCGCTCTACTTTACGGCCATTGCCAACGGCAACTCCAAGATGTACAACACCAGGGATCTGTGTGCATGCATAGAGAGAGCCGGGCTTGAAACAGAAAAGATGTACGACGGTCTCGGCCACGGGCATACGATTCTGGTTTGCAAACGAAAATTAAACTGATACACTATATGACACGAACAGAAATTGAAGAGAAAGTACGCTATTTCCTTATCGAGGATCTGGAAATAGACGAGGAAAAGATTTTCCCCGATGCAAAACTTAAGGAAGACTTGGGAATAGACTCGCTGGACTTTGTAGATATTGTAGTCATCGTGGAGAAGACATTCGGCTTCAAGCTCAAGCCCGAAGAGATGCAGGGAGTGGACACGTACAGCAAATTCTGCGACTACATAGAGAGCAAGGTGGGAGACAAATAGAGCGGAAATGCCCGAACTCAGACACGGCAGATGGAAAGGAAAGACAGACGGAGCGCCATGGATGCAGAAAACCCTCATAAAATGGTTCCGCCACACGTCTTTGTATCTCCCCTATTTCTGCATGGGGTGGATTGTCCCTTTCTACATGCTGTTCAGGCGTGAAGGATATGCAGCAACCTACAGGTTCTATCGCAAGAGATTCTGCATGAGCCGTGTAAAGGCGTTCATATATGTCTACTACAACCACTTCAGATTCGGACAGGTCATCATAGACCGCTTTGCCGCTTACGCAGGGCGCAGATTCGAATTCAAGATTGAGGGGGGAGAGTTGTTTGACACTCTGGAGAGCGGAAAGAAGGGATTCATCCAGCTCAGTTCACATGTTGGCAACTACGAACTTGCGGGATATTCCCTCATTCCCAGACACAAGAGTTTCCATGCCCTTGTATATGAAGGCGAGACACAGACAATCATGGAATCACGTTCCAGAATCTTTGCCTCGCACAAGGTAAACATGATTCCCATAAGCGGAGAGATGTCTCATATATTCCTAATCAACAAGGCATTGCTGCAGGGAGACATAGTAAGCATGCCTGGAGACAGGATTTTCGGCTCGCCCCGCAGCATAAAATGCACTTTCTTTGGCGAAACGGCGAAATTTCCGCTCGGCCCCTTTGCAATGGCGGAAAAAAGGGAACTGCCCTCCATTGCGGTCTTTGTAATGAAAGAGACGAGAAAAAAATATACGATATATGTACGCCCTCTCAAAGGAGAGACAGGCATGGATATATGCAGGAGTTTTGCAGAAGAATTGGAAAAAACGGTTAGAAAATACCCTGAACAATGGTTCAACTATTACGACTTTTGGATGTAAATCCATTGGACATACTGCCGCAGCGCCCGCCTTTTGTAATGATAGACAACCTGATACGCTACGACGAGCGTATTGCGGCCACAAGACTGGAGGTAAAGGAGAACACCATGTTCGTATATGACGGCGAACTGTCGGCGGCGGGTATGATAGAGAATATGGCACAGACCTGCGCCGCCCGTCTGGGGTATTACAACCTGATAAGCGGCCTTCCGGTCAAGATAGGCTACATAGGAGCCATAAGCGGCCTGCACATTTCGCGCACGCCCAAGGTCGGAGAGATTCTGGAAACCGAAATCTGCGTAGAGGAAGAGGTCTTTGGCGTCACGCTCGTAAACGGAAAGAGCCGTATTGCAGACCGGACCGTAATGGAGGCCAGGATGAAAATAGTAATACAATGAAAGAGCTGACAGAGAAGATAAATTTTGAAATACGTTTCAACGAGGTGGACTCCATGGGAGTGGTATGGCATGGAGCATACCCGCTCTATCTGGAAGACGCCCGCGAAGCATTCGGCAAAAAATACGGGCTGGATTACCTTACAATATTCGGCAACGGATGCTTTGCCCCCATTGTGGAACTGAATTTCAAATACAAAAAGCCCTTGCTGTACGGGATGCACCCTGCTGTTGCAATAAGATATGTCTCCACAGACGCTGCAAAGATTCTCTTCGACTACACCATATACGACACTGCCGACAATACGGTGGTTGCAACAGGCCGCTCCGTGCAGGTCTTTACAGACACCTCACACCGGCTGCTGTGGTTTAATCCTCCGTTCTACGAAGAATGGAAAAGAAAGTGGCTTGACAGATGATTGCAAAAATATCGGACTACATACTCTCTCCGCTTGCAATGGGGACTCATGCCAACTATCTGGCCGTAAAGGAGGGGAAAAGCGCGCTCTGCAGGTACGACAGCCTGTGGGGGATGAAAGGACCTTTCACTGCCTCATTGTTCGATAGCGACGCCGTTTCCGCCGCCTGCGCCGAAGAGGGCATTGACGAGAGTTCATACTCCAGATTCGAGCGCATAGCCATAATTGCCGCAGCCCGCGCGCTGAGACTCTGTCCGGAGATAAATCCGGCAGAGAGAAGCGTCATTTTCATAATATCCACCACAAAGGGAGGATGGGCAGGCGAAGGAGACCTTCTACCGGCAGAGTCCGCAGGCAGAATAGCAGGGAGATTCGGCAACCCGAACAGCCCGGTTGTGGTCTGCAACGCATGCATATCCGGTCTGTGCGCACAGACCGAGGCGGCCGCCGCATTGGAAAGCGGGAGGTGGAAGCATGCCGTTGTAATAGGCGCAGATATACTTACTCCATTCATATTGAGCGGATTCTGCTCTTTAAACGCCACTTCGCAACAGCCGTGCCGGCCGTTCGACGAAGAGAGATGCGGCCTCAACCTTGGAGAGGCGGCCGCCTGCATCATATATGGAAACCGTTCACCGGAAGAGTGCCGCGGCGCTGGCTGGCATATTGTCTCAGTGGCGCTCAGCAACGACGCCTTCCACATCACAAACCCCTCAAAAAACGCTGAAGGTGCGTATATTGCACTCAGAGAGACTCTTAAAGAGGCCGACATGCAGGATATTGCCTTTATAAACGTACACGGTACGGCAACACTCTTCAATGACGAGATGGAGGCTGTAGCCATAGACAGGGCAAAAATTGCAGAACTGCCTGTCAACGGACTCAAAGGCTTTTTCGGACATACGCTCGGAGCGGCAGGGGTAATCGAAACCCTTATCTCGATGGAGGCATTGGAAGAGAGGACAGTACTTGCCACAAAAGGGTTCGGCAGCCTGGGAGTGAGCAAAAAGACAAATATTTCATGCCTCAACAGAGAAGCGCACGGGAACGCATTTATAAAGATGATGTCGGGCTTCGGCGGCGGCAATGCAGCCATGCTTTTCAGCATGAAGAAAGAGGAAAAAAGAGAGGAAAGGGGCCACAGAACTGTCGCAGGGCTGGATATTACACATAAAATAACCATAACGCCACAGTCCGTGATTGCAGACGGAGTCGTTCTACAGACAGAAACTCAGGGAGAGCAGATGCTGAAAGAACTTTATCGCAAATATGTGAAAGACTATCCCCGATTCTACAAGATGGACCCGCTGTGCAAACTCGGATTCATAGCCTCGGAACTGCTGCTCGATGCCGAAAGCAAGGCGGAGGGCATCTCTCGTTTCAGCGGAAAGAGCAGAAGAGGCGTCTTGCTGGCAGGCGGGAAAGGCTCCATCTGCGCAGACATGGCCTATCTGCAGACAATAAGGCATCCCGACAGTTACTATCCCAGTCCGTCGGCCTTTATCTACACCTTGCCCAACATAGTGACAGGCGAGATTGCCATACGGAACGGATACCATGGAGCAACCTTCTACATAATGATGGAGAACGGGGAAAAGGAGTTGGAACAACTTATGCTCCGGACACTGCTTTACTACAGATGCGAGAGCCTTGTAGGAGGGGTGATAGATATGGAGGGGCCCGAAAATTTCAAGGCCGAACTGTATATTGCAAAACAACGGACCGAACCAGAAGCAAATGAAGTTACAAAAAAATGAAAAGATATGGAAGAACTTGTGCATGAACTGAAGGAGAAGATAATTGAGACACTGAACCTCGAAGAGATGTCGGCAAACGATATAGATGCAGAGGCGCCCCTTTTCGGAGAGAG
This sequence comes from uncultured bacterium, assembly GCA_949300025.1. Taxonomy (GTDB): domain Bacteria; phylum Bacteroidota; class Bacteroidia; order Bacteroidales; family UBA932; genus Egerieousia. The sequence goes on from CASGCS010000008.1 coordinate 34,835, forward strand.
CGGCCTTGGGCTTGATTCGATAGACGCCCTTGAACTTATCGTGCTGCTGGAAAAGCAGTATGGCATAAAGCTCGACGACCCTTCACAGGGAAAAGAGATATTCAAGTCTGTAAACACAATTGCGCAATACGTTGCCCTGCACCGTACAAAATAGGGAAAGAATCATGAGCGGGAGTGCCGTATACATAACTGGAGCCGGGATAATATCGGCCATCGGCAACAGTATTGCAGAGACATCCAAGTCGCTTTCGGCGGGGATTTCGGGCATAGGGAAGCCTGAAATTCTCAAGACCTCGCACACAGAGCTGCCGTGCGGAGAGGTAAAACTCACAAACCCACAGTTGTGCCATGCCCTGAATATCGGAGATGGGCAGAAATACAACCGCACCGCCCTTCTCGGCATTCATGCCGTGCGGCAGGCCATAAGTCAGGCCGCCCTTACTGAAAAGCAGACCGCCGGCGCGCTTCTCTTCTCAGGCACCACTGTGGGAGGGATGGACAGCACTGAAAAGCACTTTCTGGAGATGGCAGATGAAGGGAAACATCTTGAATTGCTCACCACTCATGATTCAGGCTCCACGACCGAGCTTATCTCAGGTTACTTCGGCATCCTGCCGGAAAATACAGTGACAATCTCCACCGCATGCTCCTCTGCCGCCAACGCAATAATAGAGGGAGCAGAGATGATAAAGGCCCGCAAGGCAGAGATTGTAATTGCAGGAGGAAGTGAAGCGCTGAGCAGATTCCACCTGAACGGATTCAATTCTCTCATGATTCTGGACCACGAGCCGTGCAGGCCCTTCGACAAGAACCGCAAGGGCCTCAACCTCGGAGAGGGTGCCGCATTCATTGTCCTGGAAAGCGAAGAATCGCTTGTCAGAAGAAATGCCAGACCGCTTGCCGTACTTGCAGGATATGGCAACCGCTGCGACGCCTTTCACCAGACAGCATCTTCGGAGAATGGAGAGGGAGCGGTGCTGGCAATGGAAGAGGCAATGGATATGGCCGGAATGGAGCCTGTGGAGATTGATTATATAAACGCCCACGGCACGGGCACCCCCAACAACGACCAGAGCGAAAGCAGGGCTTTGCAAAGGGTTTTCGGGAAAAAGATACCGCCCGTATCGAGCACAAAATCCTTTACAGGCCATACTACTTCGGCCGCAGGTGCAATAGAGACCGTAATAAGCCTGATAGCCCTTACCGAAGGGATTATCCCGGCCAATCTGGGATGGAAAGAGCAGATGGAGGGGGGCATCACCCCAACATCAGGCGTAAGAGGGGCATTGCTGCACAATGTAATGTGCAACAGTTTCGGCTTTGGAGGAAACGACTCTTCGCTTATCATATCCAAGGGGGAGTGCGCAAAGAGAGAATTTCCGCAGGAAGAGGTAAAGATAAAATGCGTTTCCACCGCAAGTCTGGACCCTGCAGACGAGATCTCTCTCACAAGGCTGAAGGAGTTTGTCCCGCCAATGGAGTCGCGCAGGCTGTGCAAACTGCTGAAAGGAGCCCTGCTCACCTCGCTTTCAGCATTGCGCGAAGCCGGTATTGAATCGCCCGACGCAATAATTGCCGGAACATCGTACGGGATGCTTGAAAACAGCGAGAAGTTTCTCCTGCAGATGTGCAGAGAGGGGGAGAAAGAACTCAGCCCCACGCTTTTCATGCAGAGCACCCATAACACAATGGCCGGAATGACAGCCATAAAGACAGGATGCCACGGCTTCAACATAACCTATACGCACCTCTCCGCGGAGAGGGTGCTTGAACTCTGCAAGGCAAATGCAGAGATACTCATAAGGCAGGGCAAAGCCAAGAATGTACTGATAGGATACCATAACGAGGTTACCCCGCTGCTGCATGAGATGATTTTAAAACTCAACGGAAAAGACCTTCCCATTGGAGTGACCTCCATTTCCATGGTCATGGAAAAGGAAAATGAACAAGGATTGTAAACAGAAATCGGAATTATGTGGAAATTAATCCCTATATCGCTTTTACAGTGCGTCCTGCTCTCCGTAGGACAGGTACTGCTGAAGTTTGCACTGCAAAGAATCCCGCCATTCGGCTGGACACGCGAATTTTGGCTGTCGCTAATATGCCAATGGCAGTTTCTTGCCTGCGGAGCCTGTTTCTTTGCCTCCTCAATGCTATGGATATATATTCTCAAGATTTTCCCGTTGGGAATAGCCTACCAGATGCTCAGCCTCTGCTATGTGATTACCATGGTACTCTCGGTGCTCGTGTTCCATGAAAGCGTTCCGCTGCACCGCTGGATTGGCTGCCTGCTGATTATGGGCGGCTGCATACTGATTCTCAAGCCCTGAAAAATGAAACACCTTTTAATCATACTGTTTGCAATGGTCTCATTTCCTCTGGCTGCCCAGCGGCAGGCAGGCAATCCAGAGGTGATGATAGAGGAAATATGCGAAGCAGCGTCGGAGATACACTCCCTGCAATGCAAATTCAGACAGACGAAAAACCTTTCGCTGCTTGCAACAGAGATGGTCTCCACAGGCAGAATGTATTATAAAGAGGGCATGCTCAGATGGGAATATCTATCGCCCTACAGGTATATTTTCATAATAAACGGGGAGAGTGTGCTGCTCGATTCCCCCTCTGGGAGCAATGTCATAGATACAAAAACGAACAAGATGTTCGGCAGCATTGCCAATATAATGATGAGCAGCCTGACAGGCAATATAACAGACACGGAAGAGTTTGACACGCTCATGCTGGAGGAGAAAGAGGGGTGGATTGCAGAACTTACACCGGTAAAGAAAGAGATGCAGCAGTTTTTTACAAAGGTGAGGCTCCATATAAACCCTGTTGAAAAGAGTGTCGAAAAGGTAGAACTTTTGGAGAAGGGGGGCGACACCACCCTGATAGAGATGACGGAGATTGAAAAAAACGTTTCTGTAGATGACTCGGTATTTGAAATCTTGCACTAATCTCACGGCTCTTGTCATGCTGCTTTTGGTTGCAGGAGTGCAAAAAAGTGCAGCACAGGAGAATGTGCGCAGGTACACTATGGAAATTTCGCACCCCCGCGGAGAAATGTCGGGGCTCTGCATTGTGAGGAAAGATGGGGGCGGAGGAGCGTTGAGCGTGATAAACCAGTTCGGTATCAAGGCATTCGATGCCATCTATGACGGCAGGCGGAACAGGATGAAACTGTTCAACGTTGTAGGGCCGCTCGACAGATGCCGCATAAAGAGGGTGATTGCAAAGGATCTGCGACCGCTGTTCCAAGTGTCAGATACGTCCGCCATTGGAATTACAAATAAAAGATATGGAATAAATTATAAGCTGGTACCGTTAGAAGATGCTGAACAATGATTTTTTTTACGTAAGGGAGAGCGATTTTTCAGGCCCGGAGCCGTCGGCAAGGATTGTGCTCAACCCTGAACATGAAATATACAGAGCCCACTTCCCGGGAGAACCCATAACTCCCGGAGTATGCCAGATTCAGATTGTTTCCGAGCTCCTTTCGCTCTGCCTGAATGCAAAGACATTCCTTACAGATGTCAAAAACGTAAAATATCTCTCGGTGATTTCCCCGCTCGAGACAACTGATCTCACGGTAGTTTTCAAGAAAATGGAACTGGCTGGAGAGAGATGCAGCATCTCGGCCCGGATTGAAGGAGATGGCCGTATTTTTTCCAAACTGTCAATGACATTCCATGTGGTGCGTAATAGTTCCGACATATAACAACGGCGGCTCCATAGAGCAGGTCGTCACAGATATACTGCGCCATACCCGCAACGTAATCGTAGTTGACGACGGTTCAACGGACAACACCGCGCAAATCCTGCGCAAGATGGGGGTTTCAACCGTAACTCACCCGCACAACATGGGAAAGGGGGCGGCCCTGAAAACCGGGTTCCGGAAAGCCCTTGAGGATGGGTTCACGCATGCCGTTACCATAGATGCAGACGGGCAGCATTTTGCAAAGGACATTCCCCTCTTTACAGAGGCCATGGAACGCAACCCCGGGGCCTTGATTGTGGGCTGTCGCAACCTTTCCGAAAAGAACATGCCCCAGAAAAACAGTTTTGCCAACAGGTTCTCAAATTTCTGGTTCACGGTGCAGACAGGGATCAGGCTTCCCGACACACAGACAGGATACAGGCTTTACCCGTTGGCTTCCATGCGCAGGGCAGGCTTCATAACCTCTCGCTATGAGGCCGAACTGGAGCTGCTGGTCTTTGCAGCATGGCACGGCATCAGGCTCATACCCGTTAAAATAGATGTGTACTACCCTGTCAGGCGAATCAGCCATTTCAGGCCTGTATACGATTTCCTGCGGATTAGCCTGCTCAATATTCTGCTCTGTTTTCTCGCAGCAGTGTACGGTTATCCGATGAAATTCGTATATTGTATCAAAAAGCGCAAGAAGAGGCAATGACAAGGCTCTTTCTGAAAATATACGATCTGCTTTCAAGGCATCGCACGGCGGCAGGGACGGCAACGGTTCTGCTGCTGGCTCTTTTTGCCGCCCTTGCGGCAAGAATGCACTATGATGAAGACATATCGGCCTTCATACCGCTTGACAGGCAGAACGAAAAGTACTCTGAAATTTTCAACAGCACAGGTGGAGAAAACCGCATAGCGGTCATCTTTAAGGAAAAAGAGAATGACAATACTGCAATTACACGGGCGATGGAGCGTTTTGCTGAGATTGCTGCATTACGCGACACCTCCTGCATGATACGGAACTTGCATGTAAAAAGCAGCGGAGACGATGCAACGGGGCTGATAAGCGCGATATGGCAATGCTATCCGCTTCTGCTCACAGATGCGGATTACGGCAGGCTGGACTCGCTTGCCTCCCGGGAAGGATTCTTTACGGAAAGGATGAACGACAATAAGATGATGCTCATGCTTCCCGGAAGCGGAATCGCCGCACAAGGCATTTCATACGACCCGCTGCAGGCAAGCGGAAAGATTCTGAAACGGCTGCAGGCATTGGGAAACGGCAGCGGATATGAGACCTCCGACGGATACCTGTTTAAGGATGGGTGCGGGATAGTGCTGCTGGAATCGCCCTTTGGAATCAGCGAATCGCAGAAGAACGGAGAACTGCAACATCTTTTGGACTCCTGCATGGCTGAAACGGCTTCAACTGAAAACGGAATCACCATCTCGGCAGTGGGCGCTCCGCTGATAGCGGCGACAAACGCCACTCGCATAAAGAAAGACACCGCCCTGGCTATAGCCATTGCCGTGGTTCTGATATTTGCCGTCCTGCTCTACACTTTCCGCAGAATGTCTGATTTGCTCTGGATAGCCGTGTCTCTCCTTGCCGGATGGATTTTCGCTCTTGGGACAGTCTCGCTCATAAGAGATTCCATCTCCCTCATAGTAATAGGAATCGGCTCGGTAATCATAGGCATTGCCGCCAACTATCCGCTGCATCTGATAGACCATCTCAAACATGAGACAAACATGCGCGAAGTGCTCAGGGAGATGGTCCCGCCGCTGCTTGTGGGAAACATAACCACTGTCGGCGCATTCCTCTGCCTGCTTCTGCTTGATGCACGGGCCATGAAAGATCTCGGTCTTTTCGCTTCGCTGATGCTCATCGGTACAATATTGTTTACACTTGTATGTCTGCCGCTCTTTGTAAAGCCTCACAAAGACGGCAAGAACAGAGGCGGGAGCCTGCTGCCCGGACGGTTCTCACTCTCCGGCCACGGCAGAAAAAGCACGGCGCTCTTCTGCGGCCTGGTTGCCTTCACACTGGTGCTATGGTTTTTCGGGAAAAAGACATCGTTCAATTCCGACATGAGTTCCATCAACTATATGGAACAAAGCCAGAGAGAAGACCTGGCCCTGCTCTCCAAGGGCACCAGGCAGGCCAACATATTCGCTGTTGCAGAGGGGACCACTCTTGAAGAGGCCCTCAGATGCAACGAAAGACTTTGCGAAAAAATAGCGGAGATACAAGGCATAGAACAGGTCTCGGGTATAGACGGACTTATACTCTCAGACTCCCTGACTGAAAGAAGAGCCGCCCTTTGGAAAGATTTCATATCGCGCCGCCAGCCGGCAAAAGAGGTGGCACTGGCATCTGAAAAGGCTGGATTCAGAAACGAGGCATTCGCTCCGTTCTATGAAATGGCTGCAGACCCCGATGCCGTCGTGCAGAGATACAAAAACGAAAAGAGCCTCAAGGAGACAATAGGACGGCAGTTCATACTGCAGAGGGAAGATGGGTACAAGATAGTGAACCTTATTGCCGCCTCCGCCGAAAATGAAGAGAGCGTAAAGGAGAGCATCGCGCTTGCCGCACCGGAAAAGGCATTCGTCTTCTCGCGCTCCGACGTGAGCGGTCATCTTGCCGAAACGCTCTCAGACTCATTCGACTACATAGGTGCAGTATGCAGCATCGCAGTCTTTCTGTTCCTGTGGCTGTCGTTCAAAAGCATTGAACTTGCAATCCTGGCCTTTCTGCCCCTTGCAGTAAGCTGGGTCTGGATTCTGGGCATAATGGGGATGCTTGGCATGCAGTTCAACATAGTTAACATAATTCTCGCCACATTCATATTCGGGCAGGGAGACGACTACACGATTTTCATAACGGAAGGACTGATGTATGAATATACCACCGGAAAGAGGCGGCTTGCCATATATAAAAGCAGTGTAGCCACATCGGCAGTGATAATGCTGATTGGAACCGGCGCCCTCATAGTAAGCAGACATCCGGCCATGCTCTCCCTTGCAGAGGTTGCTGTCATAGGTATGATAACCGTGGTTGCAATGGCCTACACACTGCCTCCGCTCATTTTCAGATACCTTACCCAAAAAGGAGGCAGGCAGAGAGAATATCCGGTAACACTCCGGAGAGTGGCGTCAACGGCTTTTGCGCTTTTCTGCTTTGTATCGAGCCTCTTCTGCTTTATGATACCCTATACCCTTCTTGTATACAAGCCGCTCAGAAAATTCGGCAAGGGGGAAAAGTCATACCACAGGCTGCTGCAGAAGGTTGCCCACTTTGTAATCAGGCATGTGCCCGGGGTTAGGTTCAGGGAGATAAACAATCATGCCGAGACATTCTCCTCTCCTGCGGTAATAATCTGCAACCACCAGTCACATCTCGACGTGATGGCAATAATGCAGCTGTCGCCAAAAATCATAATCCTGACAAATGACTGGGTCTGGAGAAACCCTTTCTACGGAGCGGTAATACATGCAGCCGAGTTCCGCCCCATTTCAAACGGATATGACAGGAATCTTCCATCTCTGAAAGAACTTGTAGGGAGAGGTTACAGCATAGTGCTCTTTCCCGAGGGTACGCGCACTCCAGACGGGAATATCGGACGTTTCCACAAAGGCGCCTTCACCCTGGCAAAGGAACTGGGAACAGACATTGTTCCGCTCTACCTGCACGGGCTGTACGATGTAATGCCAAAGCATGATTTCATGCTCAGACGCGGCAGCGTTACAATAGAGGTGGGCCGGAGGATAGCGACAGATTCATTTAAAGAGATGACAGACCGACAGATTGCCAATGCAATGAGGTCTGCATACAAAGAGAAATACGCACAGCTCCGGCAAGAGCTGGAGACAGAGGAGTACATGGCTCCATATATTGCATACAGGAACAAATACAAGGTCAAGATTGTATGAAACGGCAGGTCGTAATAATAGGCAGCGGACTCGGAGGTTTGTCGGCAGGAGTGATTCTTGCCAGAAACGGCTATCAGGTAACTGTTCTGGAACAGAACAGCCGTATAGGCGGATGCCTGCAATGTTTTTCGCGCAACGGAGTAAAGTTTGAGACGGGCATGCATTTCATAGGGAGTGCAGACAGGGGGCAGATTCTTTACAGATTGCTGCACTATCTCGGTATATACGACCGCCTTACGCTCTCCAGACTTGACGAGAACCGCTACAATGTCGTCTCCATCATGGGAGAGAGATTCAGCTTCGCAAACGGCAGAGAGAACTTCATTGAGCAGATGGCCGCCCGCTTCCCTTCGCAAAAGGCAAACCTTGAACGCTATCTTGACATTGTAGAAAGCATAGCGGAGGCCTCCTCCCTGCACAGTCTGAAAGACAAGACCGGAAATGCAATAAATACAGAATACCAGCTGCGCTCCATAAACGATGTTATAGAGCGTACTGTTTCAGACCCGCTGCTCCAGAAGGTTCTGGTCGGAGACCTTCCCCTTTATGCGGCGGAACGCGACAAGACCCCATTTTCAGTCCACGCATTCGTAATGGACTTTTACAACAGGAGTTCGTTCAGGATTGCAGGAGGAAGCGATATTGTAGCCACCTCGCTGGCCGAAGTGCTTGAATCCTGCGGAGGAAAGATAATCTGCGGAAAGAAAGCTGCACAAATCTGCTGCAAAGAGAGACTTGCGTCAGGCGTGAAGTGCAGCGACGGAGATTTTTTCCCGGCAGAGCAGATAATTTCCGCAATCCACCCCATGCGCACGATGGAACTGCTGGAAGAGTGCAGCCAGATACGCCCCATATTCAGAAAACGGATAAACTCCATGCCGCAGACCATTGGCGCCTTTTCGCTCTATCTTCAGTTCAGAGAGGGAAGTGTGCCCTACATGAACCACAACTTTTTCTCATATAACACAGAGAGCCCGTGGGGGTGTGAAAAATATACAGAGGAGCAATGGCCCAAAGGTTACCTTTACATGCACGGATGCCAGAATCCCGGACAAAGGTTCGCGCAGTCAGGCATGGTAATCTCCTACATGCGCGCAGACGAACTTGCCCGGTGGCAGCACACCTCAACCGGCCGCAGGGGAGCCGAATATTCAGAATTCATCTTATCGCGGGCGGAAAGGCTGATAGAATCGCTGGAAAGAGACTTTCCTCTGCTCAGAGGCAACATAGCAAGATACCATACCTCCTCTCCCCTGACCTACCGCGACTATACAGGAACTCAGGATGGCTCCATTTACGGCGTGGCAAAGGACATTACGCTGGGCAGCGCCGGCAGAGTGCCCCACAAGACCCGTATTCCAAACCTCTATCTTGCCGGACAAAATGTAAATTCACACGGAATTTTAGGAGTAATTGTAGGATCTGTTGTAACTTGCAGCGAATTTTTGGGTTCAGAGTACCTTTACAGAGAGATTTCGGAGGCAGATAAATGAAAGGTTCGGGAAAAGAAACAGTTATAATAGGCGGAGGGCTCGGAGGGCTTGTTACCGGGGCACTTCTCTCAAAGGAGGGGTACAGGGTCACCGTCCTGGAAAAGAACGGCATAATCGGAGGAGGACTGCAATGTTTCCGCCGCCGCAACACCATATTCGAGACGGGAATCCACATATTGGGCGGCTTTACCGAGGGAGGCTCGCTGAACAAGATATGCGGTTATCTGGGCATACTCGACAAATTGGATATACGCCACACCGACAGCGACTGCATAGATTCCATTGCATTCGGCAACGGTGAGGAACACTACCGCCTTCCGCGCGGAAAAGCGGAATTCGAGGCATATCTCTCACGCCTCTTTCCCGGTCAGGCAGAAGGGTTGCACCGCTACATGGATGCCATGTGGGCGTTGAGCGAAGAGGTAGACCTCTTTTATCTGAGAGAAGAGAGCGGAAATCCGCTGCGGGGCCACTCCTCGGAATTTCTGATGCCGGCAGACAGGTTTATTGCAAAATATGTCTCAGATCCTGTGCTTGCAGAACTTCTGGCCTACATGAACCCTATGTATGCAGGAGTGGCAGGACATACTCCAGCCTTCATCCATGCCCTTATAAACGTGCTCTATATAAATGGCTCCAGCATGTTTGCCGGAGGCAGCCAGCAGATGGCAGACGCCCTGGCCCGGGTAATCGAGGATGGCGGCGGAGAGGTACATGCAGGCGACCCTGTAACGGAAATAGCCGTGGAGGAGCGTATGGTAACGCATGTTGTGACCGGAAGCGGAAAGGAATACAGGGGTGAACTCTACATATCCGACATTCACCCGTGCTCGCTGCTTGAACTGTTGCCGGAAAAGGCATTTGTAAAGTCGTATCGCAGCAGACTGCAGGAGATACCCAACTCATATTCGGCTTTTTCTCTCTACATAAAATTCAAGGAGGGTGCCGGGCAACCCTTTGTCAACCACCCGTGTTACTACCAGAAAGAGCATGGACGGGTCTGGAAACTCGATGAATATGACAGCTCCTACCCTCACGGCTTCATGTATCTGACCCCTCCGTCAAAAAATCAGGGCAGATGGGCCGAACGTATGACGGTAAACTGCCCGATGCCGTTCAGTGCGGTAGAAAGGTGGGCCGGAAGCAAGACAGGGAACCGTCCGGCCGAATATTATGGATGGAAAGAGGAAATAAAAAGGAGAATTCTTGAGAATCTGGAGATTGTCTCTCCCGGTATAAATGAGAGAATTGAATTCTGCTTTGCCTCGTCGCCCCTTACGATACGCGACTTCTACGGTACCAAGGAGGGGGCCATTTACGGCTACAACAGAGACTGCACCAATATGGCCCTCTCTCAAATCGCCATAGCCACAAAGGTGCGCAACCTGCTGCTTACCGGACAGAACATAAATCTGCACGGTATCTGCGGAGTGCCGCTTACCGCCATCCAGACAGCAGAGTGCATAGCGGGCAGAGGTGTAATTGTAAGAAAAATAAACGAAGATTATGAAAGACGAAAACAGGTTTGACGATATTCGCCCATACAGGGATTCGGAGATTCCTGCGGCAATGCACCGTATAGCCGAAAGCGCCTTTTTCCCGCTGATGGCCTCCTATATCTTTCCCGACCGGGATCTGGAAAGCGTGAGGGAGATGATAAAATCCATCCGCACCACAGACCAGTTTCAGGCAAAGGTCATGTACTATATGAACGCACAGGTCGTAAAACGGACAATAAGCTGTTTCACCTATGGAGGAGTGGAAAACATATCTCCGGAAAAGGGATACCTGTTCATAGCCAACCATCGCGACATAGTATTGGACTCAAGCCTTCTGCAGTATCTGCTTTTTGCAAACGGACGCCGCACGAGCGAAATAACCTTTGGGGCCAACCTCATGCACAACAGGCTGATTGTAGATATAGGCAAGTCGAACAAGATGTTCAGGCTCGAAAGGCCCGGAGGCAACATAAAGGAGTTTTACCGCTCTTCGGCCCATGTAAGCGAATACATAAGGGAGGCGGTCTGCAAGCGGAACAGTTCGGTATGGATAGCTCAGCGCAACGGACGCACCAAGGATGGAAGAGACCTTACAGACCAGGGGGTGATAAAGATGCTGGGAATGAGCGGCGGCACCGACAAGATAGACGCCATGGACAGGCTTGGCATCGCTCCTGTTGCCATAAGTTACGAATGGGAACCCTGCGATATACTTAAAACACTGGAACTCTACGAAAAAAGAGAGACGGGCCAATATATAAAGAAACCCGGAGAAGATATAAACAGTATTCTGACGGGCTTTATACAGCAAAAGGGAGCCGTACACATTGAAATCTGCAAGCCGCTCGGCAGGGAAGAACTCGAAGAGTATGCCCCTCTTACAAGAAGCGACTTCAACCGGGCCGTGGCAGCGCTTATAGACAGAAGGATTCATGCATCATACCGCCTTTCGCCGAACAACTACATCGCACACGATTTGCGTTACGGCAAGAGGGAATTTGAAGACAAATACACTCCGGAACAGAAATTAAAGTTTGAAATACACATTGCCGAACTCAGGGATTACGAACAGAGTTGCGACATTGAAGTTCTTTCCGACATCCTTACAGGCATCTACGCAAACCCCATAGACTATATATCCCAAACAGAACGAGTATGAAGGAAGAGATAAAGACACTGCTCGAAAATGCGCTTCCGCTGATAAATCCGGAATCGGATTTTCTTTTTGCCGAACTGGATTCGCTCGGGGTGGCTACAATACTGCTGACGCTTTCAGAAAAATACGGCATAAGGCTGGACCACACAGACGCCACTCCCAGAAATCTGAAGAACATTGAGGCTCTTGCCGCACTGGTGGAGCGCAAACTTGCAGAAAAGGCTGCCGGAAAAGAGAAGTAAAATGGAGAAAATAGAGGAATATCTCTACCGTAACGCCGAACTTTACCCCGGGAAGAGGGCTGTGGTATGCGGCTCACAGGAGTTGACATACTCCCAGTTGCTGAAAGCCGTGGAATCCCGTGCAAAAGAACTGCGCGGCAATGGAGAGGGCAACGGCAAGCCCTGTGCCATGCGTACGGTGCAGAATTCCGGTTTTCTTACAGACTACTTTGCCATCCACCTTATAGACGGGATTGCAGTTCCGCTGGAGAGCAATATTCCGCAGGAGCGCCTCAAGGAAATTGAGAGACTGATTGCAGAGACAGAGGCTCCCGACAAATGTGCAGACATACTCTTTACGACCGGAACTACCGGAAAAAGCAAGGGAGTAATGATAAGCCACCAGACAATTATCGCCAACGGAGAAAATCTGGTGCAGGCCCAGGGCTTCTCGGAAGAGACGGATTTCATCATCTGCGGGCCGCTCAACCATATAGGCTCTCTCTCAAAAATATACCCTGTACTCATTGCCGGAGGAACGCTTCACGTTACCGAGGGACTGAAAGAGCCGGGGGCATTTTACAGGGCCCTCGGCAATGCCGGGAGACATGCAACCTTCCTTGTCCCGTCTGCAATAAGAATGCTTCTGACATTCAGTTCGGAGGAACTCAAAAAACATGCATCCGCACTTGATTTCATAGAGACCGGAGCCGCACCCATATCCCAGACCGACATGGAGGAGTTGTGCCGCATTCTGCCAGATACGCGCCTTTACAACACATACGCATCTACCGAAAGCGGCATATTGTGTACATACAATTTCAACCCTACGTGTGGAGGTGAAGAGTGCATTGCCGGCTGCCTTGGCCGCCCCATGAAGCACTCAGGAATATTCATTACTGAAAACGGGACGGTCGCCTGCAGCGGAAAGACCCTTATGCTGGGCTATGCGGCAGACCGTGCCGCCACGGAGAGTATAATGAAAGAGGGAATTCTGTATACGAACGACTGCGGCAGGATAGACGGGCGCGGCAGGCTGCACCTTACCGGAAGAAGAGACGACACAATAAACGTGGGAGGACTCAAGGTCTCACCCGTAGAGGTTGAGAACGCCGCCCTTTCACACCCTTCGGTGGCAGATTGCATCTGCATAGCAGAGGAGCATCCTCTTCTGGGAAACCAGCTCAAACTTCTTGTGGTGCCTGCATCCGGAGAGAAGTTCGACAAAAGGGAGATTGCCCGCCACCTGGGTTCAAGACTGGAGAGTTACAAGATTCCCTCGCTTTACCAGAGAGTGGAGAGCATAAAACGCACATACAACGGCAAGGCAGACCGCAAATATTACCGGCAGAAATCCTGAAAATCAGTCATCGAATGGAGAAAACATTGTGGTGGAGAGATATTTTTCAGCCCTGTCAGGGAAGAGTACCACAATATTTCCGGATTTTATCCTCGCCGCCGTACGCACTGCTGCAAGCATGGCTGCACCGCTGCTCATCCCGGCAAAGATACCCTCTTTGGCTATGATCCGGCGGGCCATCTCTATGGCCTCCTCACTCTCGATGAGTTCCTGAATATCAATTTTGGAAGGATCGTAGATGCCGGGGACTATAGCCTCTTCCATATTCTTCAACCCCTGTATATAGTGACCTTTGATAGGCTGCGCGCAGACAACCGTTATGGAAGGTTTCATTGTTTTCAGGAATTTTGAAAGCCCCATGAGGGTGCCCGAAGTACCGAGCGCACATACAAGGTAATCTATATTGCCCGATGTCTGCTGCCAGATTTCCAGAGCCGTACTCTCATAATGGGCAAGATAATTCGCCGCGTTCGAGAACTGGTCCGGCATGAAATATTTGCCGGGATTCTCCGCCACCAGTTTCCTGGCCATTCTTATGGCCCCGTCGGTACCCTCTTCCGCAGGCGTAAGAATCACCTTTCCCCCGTAGGCCCTTATAATCTTGCGCCGCTCTATGGAGACAGCGGAACTCATTACTATTTCCACAGGATAGCCGCGCACGATTCCTATTATCGCAAGACCTATACCGGTATTTCCGGAAGTAGCTTCGATTATAGTCTGGCCGGGGCGCAGCCTGCCGCTTCTTTCGGCTTCTTCTATCATTTTCAGGGCAATCCTGTCCTTTATGCTGCCGGTCGGATTGAATCCCTCGAGTTTTGCAAAAATATTTACATCGGGATTCGGCGACAGCCTGTTGATTCTAACCATCGGCGTCATGCCGATTGTCTGAAGTATGTCATCCTTGACATTCATATTCAAAACAGATTTAAATTCCCTGTAAAAATCCGGCTCCTTCACGCACTATTTCAGCCTCCCTGCCGGTACAATCCACTATTGTGGAGACTTCCGTTCCTCCAATACCTCCGTCGATTACAAGATCCGCCGCATGCCCCCACTTCTCCTCTATAAGTTCGGGATTTGTGAGATATTCAATGTCGTCATTCCGGTCATACGGCAGTGAAGAGCACATCAGAGGCGCATCCAGTGCCCTGGCTATCTCGCGTATTACCGGATTGTCAGGCATACGAACTCCTACTTCCCTGCGGTTTCTGAATATCTTCGGCAGATGCGATGTAGCGTTGAGCAGGAAGGTAAAGGGGCCGGGGAGATTGCGTTTCATCAACTTGAACGTAGCGTTGTCTATCTTGGCATAAAGCGTTATGCTGCTTATGTCGTAGCATACGATAGAGAGACGGTTCTTCCTGGGGTCTATTCCCTTGATACGGCAAATCCTCTCCACCGCCCGCTCCTTAAGCGCATGACAGCAGAGGGCGTAGACCGTATCGGTGGGAGCTATTATCACTCCGCCGTTTTCGAGAAGCTCCGTTATCTGCTTCATTGTCTCGGGGCTGTTCTGCTTATCGTAAAGTCTTACAGGCATGGCAGAAGGGTTATTTGTCGAAATATCTGAACAGATTCTTCCTCTGGAAAAGGAGAAGGTAAACTCCGCCGACCGAAATGCAGGCATCGGCGAAATTGAATATGGCGCGGAAAAAGATAAATCTCTCTCCTCCCTTGAAAGGGACCCATTCCGGAAGAGTAGTATCAATTATGGGAAAGTAGAACATGTCTACCACCTTGCCCATAAGGAGCGGTGCGTATCCGCCGCCTTCGGGCAGAAAAGTCGCGGTATCGAACCATGTAGACTCACTGAAAAGCTGTCCGTAAAAAATGCAGTCTATCACATTTCCTATGGCTCCTACAAGCACAAGGGAGATTCCCACAAGCAGCCCCGTGGAAACCTCCTTTTCTTTCAGAAGTCTTCTTTTTATGAAGAAGATTATAAACGCTATGAGAGCTATCCTGAAGAGAGTGAGGAAGATTTTTCCGAAATCCCCTCCGAACTTGAGTCCGAAAGCGAAACCGCTGTTCTCGGTAAAGCAGATCTGAAACCACTCCTGGCCTAAAACATAAATGCTGTCGCCGATGGCCATGTTCAACTTTACCACTATTTTTATCACCTGGTCTATTATGAGCAGACCGGCCACAAACAGCGATATTGCAACTCCCCTGGACAGTTTCATACGGCAAAACTATCTCTGGTTCTTTGCCTCTACGGAAAGTGTTGCGTGAGGGACCAGCATCAGTCTCTCTTTGGGAATAAGTTTCCCTGTAACCCGGCATACGCCGTAAGTCTTGTTCTCGATTCTGACAAGTGCCGCCTCCAAAGACTGTATGAACTTGTATTGTCTCTGGGCCAACTGTCCCGACTCCTCTTTGGAGAGCGCAGATGCTCCCTCCTCCATAACATGGAACGTAGGAGAAGTATCCTCTACATCGTTGCTTGTACTGTGGGTAATGGCTGCACGCAAATGCTCATAATCATCGCGCGCCTTTTCGAGTTTCTTAAGGATGATAGCCTTGAACTCCTGCAACTCCTCGTCACTGTACCTTACTTTTTCCAATTGGGGGGTTTGATTATCATCTACCTTTCCCTGAGCCTGTCTGCTATCCATGATGCTTTTGTTTTTGTTTATAATGTTTGTTATACCCTGTCAATTTTTATACCTATTCTGCTGTTCTCCTCCCACTCCACTTCAACCGCTCCTGCAATTTCATCCGCCAGGACTATTTCCGTGCAGAGCGTCTGGGAGCAGACATAGTCTCTGAATGACTCCAGCGCCTCTGCTATCTCCTTTCTGTTCGAGACTGTAGCCCTTATCTTGTCTGTCACCTCAAAGTTACACTCTTTTCTCAAATTCTGTATCCTGTTTACAAGTTCTCTTGCAATTCCCTCCCTTCTGAGAGGTTCGGTAATTGTAATGTCCAGTGCGACCGTGAGTTTGCCCTCCGAAGCGACAAGCCAGCCCGGCATGTCCTCGGAGGTTATCTGGTAATCTTCGCTTTCAAGAGATATTTCGGTACCGCCGACAGTGAACGAATAACTTCCGCTCTTCTCTATCAAGGCTATCGTCTTCTGGTCGAAGAGGGCGAAAGCGGCGGATATATCCTTCATGAATTTGCCGTATTTCTTGCCCAGCGTCTTGAAGTTGGGCTTTATCTTTTTGGTAATCAGCCCTTCGGTATCATGTATAAATTCTGCTTCCTTGACATTCACCTCGTTGAGTACAAGTTTCTTTACCTTCTCGAACATCATCTCTATAGAACTGTCCAGAACAGGTATCACTATCCTGGCCAGCGGCTGCCTTACCTTTATGTTCACTTTCCTTCTGAGGGCCAGAATCATAGAAGAACTTATCTGAGCCAGTTCCATTCTCTGTTCCAACTCCTTGTCTATAAGCGACAGGTCATGTTCGGGCATAATGACCATGTGAACCGAACTCTCGCCGTGTCTTTGCGACACTGCATTCAGATCCAGGAAAAGACGCTCCATAAAGAACGGGGCTATCGGCGCCGCCAGAATTGCCACCGTCTCCAGGCATGAGTAAAGGGTCTGATATGCCGCGAGTTTGTCGCTGTCCATAACCCCGCCCCAGAATCTCTTTCTGTTAAGACGCACATACCAGTTGCTCAGATGGTCGCATACGAAATTCTGTATCATGCGGCCGGCTGCCGTCACGTCATAATTTTCATAACTCTCCTTCACCCCCTTTATGAGGGAATTCATATATGAGATAATCCAACGGTCTATCTCGGGCCTTTCGCAAACCGGAACCTGAGGCTCCCTTGCCGTAAAGCCGTCTACATTCGCATAAAGTGCAAAGAATGAATAAGTATTGTATAGTGTTCCAAAGAACTTTCTCTTTACTTCGTCCACGCCTGCCTCGTCGAACTTGAGATTGTCCCACGGCTGCGCATTGGTAAGCATATACCAGCGGAGCGAATCTGCACCATATTTTTCCAGGGCCTTGAAAGGATCCACCGCATTTCCGAGCCTTTTGCTCATCTTGTTGCCATCCTTGTCGAGCACCAGGCCGTTGGCAACCACATTCCTGAAGGCCACCTTATTGCTTACCATCGTGGAAATTGCGTGGAGGGTAAAGAACCATCCGCGTGTCTGGTCCACACCCTCTGCTATAAAGTCGGCAGTCTGTCCGAACTCCGGAGAGGAGAGCTTTGCAAGCCCTTCCTGTGCATAAGGCATCGCTCCCGAATCAAACCAGACGTCTATAAGGTCTGTTTCCCTCTTCATTGGTTTGCCCGAGGGAGAAACAAGAATCAACTCATCTACATAAGGGCGGTGCAAATCTATCCTGTCGTAATTCTCTGCAGAGAAATCTTCCGGAACGAATCCTTTCTCTTTCAAAGGATTGTTCTTCATAAAGCCTGCCGCCACAGATTTTTCCAGTTCATTGTACAGTTCGGCAACCGAACCTATGCACTTCTCCTCTGTCTTGTCTTCGGTTCTCCATATCGGAAGCGGCGTTCCCCAGTATCTGCTGCGTGAAAGATTCCAGTCCTGCAGATTTTCGAGCCACTTTCCGAACCGTCCGCTGCCGGTACTTTCCGGTTTCCATTTTATTGTCCTGTTCAGTTCCACAAGTTTCTGCTGAACGGCGGTAGTCTTTACGAACCATGAATCAAGCGGATAGTAGAGCACAGGCTTGTCTGTCCGCCAACAGTGAGGGTATGAGTGTACATGTTTCTCTATTCTGAAAGCCTTGCCCTGCTGCTTCAATGCCACACAGATGTCTACATCTATCGTATCTGCATCCGGAGGAAGGGTCGGGTCATAGGCATTCTTTACGAACCTGCCGGCAAAACGGGCATATTCATCCATGTTCACCCTCTCCTTGACAAAACTCTCCGAAAGGTCCTCTATCCTGAACATTTTGCCGGTCCTGTCTACCATTGGCTGAAAAACCCCATCCCTGTCCACCACGAAGAAAGGCGGTATATTGTTGAGTTTGCCTACCTTGTCGTCGTCCGCTCCGAAAGTCGGCGCTATATGGACGATACCCGTACCGTCCGATGTGGTGACATAGTCTCCGGTTATGACACGCATCATACCCTCTTCCGGTTTCATCCACGGTATCAGCTGTTCATATCTTATGCCTGCCAGTTGCGGGCCGCATATTGTCTGCTCCGAAACCTTGAACGGTATAAGCTTGTCTCCCGGCCTGTAGTCTGAAAGTGCCAGTTCTTCCGCCTTCCTGTTGAAATGGGCATAAAGCAACTCCTTTGCAACGACATAGGTTGCAGGAGCGCCGCTGTAGGGATTGAACGAGCGCACCTTAATATACTCTATCGCAGGGCCTACGCACAGGGCCACATTGCTGGGGAGCGTCCACGGAGTCGTGGTCCACGCCAGAAAATAGAGTTCATCGTCACCTGTCTCGAAAAGAGGATCTTCATACATGAAGGCAGACTTCTCATCCTTTATCACCCTGAACTGGGCAACCACGGTCGTATCCTTCACGTCTCTGTAACATCCAGGCTGATTGAGTTCGTGCGAACTCAGCCCTGTCCCCGCTGCGGGGGAAAAGGGTTGGATTGTATATCCCTTGTAGAGCAATCCCTTGCCATACAAATCTTTCAACAAATACCAGAGTGTCTCTATATAACGGTTGTCGTAGGTTATGTAGGGATTCTCCATGTCTACCCAGTAACCTATCTTCTCTGTCAGTGCAACCCATTCGCGGGTATATTTCATCACCTCCTTCTTGCAGGCCTTGTTGTAATCATCCACGCTTATCTTCCTGCCTATATCCTCCTTTGTGATTCCGAGCATCTTCTCCACACCCAGTTCTACCGGCAGCCCGTGCGTATCCCAACCGGCCTTTCTATATACATAATATCCGCTCTGGGTCTTGAATCTGCAAAATACATCCTTGATTGCGCGGGCCATCACATGGTGGATACCCGGCATTCCGTTGGCAGAAGGAGGGCCTTCGAAAAAGACGAACTTCTTTGCCCCCTCTCTTGCCTTGAGGCTCTTTTCAAAACAATTCTCATCTTTCCACTTCTTTAATATAGAATTGTTTATCTCTACAAGATCTAAGTTTTTGTATTCTGCGAATCCCATTTGCTTTTATTTTTGAATTTGCAAAGATAAAATAAATACCTATTTTTGAAAAAAAAAGCCGTAATAATATACCTGTCAATGGATTTGAGTGTCATAGACATAGTTGTGGCGGTCATCATAACAGCCTGTGCGATTTTCGGGGCGATAAAGGGTTTCATCTCCCAAATCGTAAGCATAATTTCGCTGATACTCGGCATCTGGTGTGCCTGCAAGCTCTCGGAACTTCTTGCCAGATATGTAGAGGAGTGGTTTTCACTCGGAGAATCTGCCGTCTATATTGTCTCTTTCATAATAATACTGGTTGTGGTGATAATTCTATGCCACTTCATAGGCAAGGGGATAGAGAAGATAGTAAGACTTACCATGATGAACTGGCTCAACAGGATGCTCGGATTCCTGTTTGCTGCGGCCAAAGTAGTCATAATCATGTCTGTTGCCGTCTATATTCTTGATTATATTGATAATGCATGGAATCTGATTCCCGAAGGCCTTTCCGGCAAATCACTATTCTACTCTGCATTTTTAAAAATTTCACATACGTTTTTCCCTTATCTGCAAAGCATCATAGGCTGAAAAGCGTCGACAAAACGCAAAAATTTATCTTTTTACACTTTTTTTCCGCAACCTCTGCCCAGATTTGCATAAAAAATGAAAAGGGAGGATAAAAATATCTTGCTCTCTGAAGAGATTGCAAAATGTGTGGAGTGGATTATTGTAAAAAGAGCTCCCAAATCTGTGAAAGGTTATATAACGCTGCTTGTTGCAGTAGTTCTCGCTCTGCTCCTCTCGATTTATTATTTGGTTAGTTTTAACGGTTGACACCGGTAGGGGCGTTGGCGTGCAGTTGGCTTGAAAGGGGGAAGCAAGCGGTGAAGTTGGCAACGCCTCTACTTTTTTAAGAAGATGTCCCGCACGGGAAGAACTGAACAGGATTTGAAGATGGCAAGAGGGGAAGGAAAAGCTGTAAAGGTGCGCCAGTTGCAAAGTTACGACTGCGGAGCCGCATGCCTCGGTTCTGTGGCCGGATGGTATGGAGTCTACTGGCCGCTTATCAGGATAAGATACCTTTGCGGCTGCACTGAAGAGGGAATTTCCGTAAAGGGAATCATGGACGGGGCCGTAAAGATGGGATTCTACGCCAAGGCCTACAAGTCTCCGGAGAAAGAGACGGCTGTTTTCCGCGAAGCCAGAATACCCATAATAGTCCATATCAGGACAGAACTGAACATGCTCCATTTCGTTACCGTATACGGCCTGAGCGGAGGTAAGGTAAAGATCATGGACCCTGCCTCCGGAGAGTTCCGCAAAGTTCCGGTGGAGGTATTCAAAGAGCAGTGGACAGGCATTCTCATACTCATAACTCCGGGAAACAATTTCAGGAAAGAGGGCGGCAGGAGAAAGAGCCTTATGGACTTCTACAAAATTCTGCTTTTCCACAAAAAGGAGATGCTGCTGCTCCTGCTCGGCTCTGTGGCCGTCATGGTATGCGGCATATTCTACTCCATCCTGCTGCAGCAGATCATAGACAATGTCATATTGGAGGGGAACAAGCCGCTTCTGAGGGCGGTTGCATTTATCATTACAGTGGTGACGCTGCTTATGCTTATGCTGGACTACTCCAGAAACATGCTGGCTCTCAGATGCGGAATCAGAATAGACTGCCGCCTTGCCGTTGCATATCTGAGAAAACTCTTTGCCCTTCCGCTGCGATTCTTTACCCAGTACCGGGCGGGGGATCTGAATTCCAGGATAGCAGATTCGTTCAAGATAAGGGAGGTGCTGTGCGAAGGCATTGTGTCCGTTGCCGTCAATTCGCTTGCCGTTCTATGCTGCATTGCGCTCATGTTTGTCTATGACAGAGGCATGGCATTGCTTGTACTTCTCTATATTCCGCTTTATGTGCTCCTTTTCTACATATCCAAACGCATAAACAAGAAATACAACCGGAAACTGGCTGCAAAGGGGGCGGAGTTCGAGTCTGAAATCATAGGAGACATAAATGCTGTCGAAACCATAAAATATTACAATACGGAGGAACTTGCTCTGGAAAGGATAGAACGCGGCTATGCTGAAATAGCCGAACTTTTCCACAATGGGGGACGGGCCGTGACGGGATTCGACGCCGCAGCGCAGACACTCTCGCGCACGCTGCTCTCTTCTATTCTCATCCTTGGAGGTTTTTACTCCATAGAAGGGCATATAACTGCCGGAGAACTGGTCTCTTTCTATACACTGTGCACCTTTTTCACCTCTCCGCTCAACAGTCTGATAAACCTGAACAACCTTATGGCCGAAGCCGATGTCTCCATTGAAAGGCTCACCGAAATTCTGGATGCGGAGGATGAAACGCTCCGGGAAACCCCTGAATACGGGATGCTGCCGGAAAAGCCGCTGGATATCAGTTTCAGAAACGTGGTCTTTTCATATCCCGGCCGGGAAAACATATTCAATGGAATAAACCTCACCTTCAAAAGCGGGGAGATGGTTGTGATAACAGGCAAAAGCGGCTCCGGGAAAAGCACTCTGCTTTCGCTTGTCATGGGAGAGCATCCGCTCGAAGGAGGAGAGATAACAATAGGACATATTGCTGTAAGAAACCTCAACATAAGAGAGTTGAGAAGACATATAACTATGGTTCCCCAAAAGTCGCGCCTTATAAACGGCACCTTTCTGGAAAACATCACTTCGCAGCGGGAAGGCTGCCGGATGGAAAGAGTGCAGCAGATATGCGAAAGGCTCAATCTTGGAGAGTTGATAAACGCAATGCCGTTCGGCCTGCATACTGCCGTAAACGAGACCGAGACAAAGCTCTCGGGAGGCGAAATCCAAAGAATAGCGATAGCCAGGGCCCTCTACAGAGACTCGGGCATCTACCTTTTCGACGAGCCTGTCACCTCTGTTGACGAAGAGAACAGAAAATTGATTGTAGACCAGATCAACCTGCTTAAAAAAGAGGGGAAAAGCGTAGTTGTCGTAACTCATGACCTTGAGGCTTTCTACAGATACAATGCTGCGATAGACAAAATAATAATGATAGATAAAATGAGTGCGCACTCGAAGGTGGAGGTCTGCACACCGTCTTTGCAGACAAAATTTAAAACAAGTGACTATGGAAAAGATTTGTCTTTACAGGGTGAGGCTTCAGGAACTCAGCCCGACCGAACTGGAGATGAGAGGAGGAATCTCGTGGGATAGCGTAGTAAAGGTCATCAAGATTGTCGCGAAGGTCGTTAATTTCATCCGTGACTACAAGGATGACATGAAAAACGGATTTGAAAAAGGATGGAGGATGTTGTGATGAAAGGACTGGTTGAACTCAGATTAAATGAATGCGCGGCCATATATGGCGGCAAGCGCGATGAAAACGTAGCCAAGATAATAGGATTTGTAGCACAGTGTGTGGGTGCACTCTCCAAGATGGTCTATCTGGCCATGAAGAGGGGCCACCAGGCCTTCTTGTGGAAGTATGGAGGAAACGGTGTCTACAGCTGGAGATAACCTTCTGAAGCATCTGCTTGAAAAGACGAAAAGAGGGCCCCCTCCCTCTTTTTAAAAAATAAGTGCAAAACGGAATTTTTAAAGTATATTTGCGCCGATATTGGAGATTATGGGAAGGTTTCTGACACTCTCTGCATTGCTGCTCTCCCTCTTTGCAGCAAATATTGTCTCGGGACAGAATGAATGGTCTTTGGACAGATGCATAAATTACGCACTTGACAACAACATCGAGATAAAACAGCAGCAACTTGCCGTAGAACAGGGCAGGAACAACATACTGCAATCAAAACTGAGCCTGCTGCCGAGCGTAAACGGCTCTTTGAACCACAGCATGAACTGGGGAAAATCTGTCAACGTACAGGATTTGCAGATCATGACAACCCTGGCCCAGAGCACCAGTGCCAGTCTGAGCGCATCCATGCCGCTCTTCAGCGGACTTACCAACCTCAGAAGCATTGAAAGCAACAGAATACAGTTGCAAATATCAGAGCAACAGGTAGAAAGTCTTAAGGACAATATTACGGTTCAGGTTACGCAAGCCTATCTTGAACTGCTTCTTGCAATTGAAATAGAGAAGGTTGCAAACGAAAGTTTCAAAAGTGTAGAGGCGCAGGCGGAACGCACCAAAACCATGGTAAATGCCGGCAATCAGGCATACAGTGCCCTGCTGGATATGGAATCGCAGCTTGCCAACGAAAGGGTGCAGCTGGTTTCTGCGCAAAACGATGTAAAAAGCAGTTGTATGAACCTCATGCAGTTGCTGAACCTGCCTCACGACACTCCGTTTGAAGTTCCGGAATACAGCATAGACGAGGTTGCTCTGCCGCTAATCTCTCCATATACCGCAGACGCCGTTTTCGAAGAGGCTCTCGGACTGCCGCAAATCAGGATGGCGGAGTTCGCCCTGGAAAAGAGCAAGACAGACTACAAGATTCAAAAAGGGGCGGCATATCCATCAATTTCAGTTTCGGCAGGATACGGGACCTATTACAGCGACAGCCGTGAAGGCGCCTTCTTTTCTCAGTTCGAAGACAACAGGAACCCTTCGCTTGGCTTTGGCATGAGCATTCCCATTTTCAACGGCTGGAGGAGCAACACCTCCATAAGAAATGCCAGGCTCAATGTAAAGAGTGCGGAACTCGAACTGGAAAAGAGCCGCCAGAATCTTTACAAGGAGATACAGCAGGCATGCAACGATGCCGTAAATGCCTATGCCAAGCTCGACGCTGCACAGAAGAACGTAGAGATGGCGGAGGAATCCTTCAAGAACACCGAAAGCAAATTCAATCTGCGCATGGTAAACGGCACAGACTACACGGTTGCCAGAGCGAACCTTTTCAAGGCACAGTCTGAATATTACCAGAATAAATTCCAGTATATCTTCCAACTTAAAATCCTCGATTTTTACAGAGGCATTCCCATTAAACTGTAGTGGCATGAAAAAGAAAAAAAGCAAGAAGAGTCTGTTCCTTACAATAGCGGGAGGTGTCATCCTGCTTCTTGTCATAATATCCGTATTTTCCAAAGGCGATGAAGGTATCGCCGTAACGCTTGCATATCCTCAGGTCTGCCCGATAACGGAAACAGTTCCCGCCAACGGTCGAATCCAGCCTGTCACTGAAGTCAAAATCAGCCCTGACGTTTCAGGAGAGATTGTTGAACTGAATTGCGAGGAGGGAGACAGGGTAAATGCCGGAGATCTGCTCATAAAGATAAAACAGGACCTGTACATTTCCGCGGTAGAACAGGCGGAAGCCTCCCTGAACTCAGTGAAGGCACAATACCTGCAGCAGAAAGCCCAGTTGATACAGATTGAGGCGGCCCATAAGAGGAACAAGAGCCTGTTTGAGCAGAAAGCCATTTCACAGCAGGAACTCGAAACATCGACATCTCAGTACCAGGTGGCGGTAGAACAGCTCAACGCGGCAAAATACAATATCAAAAGTGCAGAAGCAGCATTGAAGGAGGCGCGTGAGAATCTTGTCAAGACAACAATCTATGCTCCCATGAGCGGCATAATATCAGACCTTGCCGTAGAAAAGGGCGAAAGGGTTGTCGGCACCAGCCAGATGGCCGGCACCGAAATGCTCAGGATTGCAGATATGGAAAAAATGGAAGTGCTGGTAGACGTAAATGAAAATGACATAATAAGGCTTTCGCAGTCAGATACGGCCGACATAGAGGTAGACGCCTATCCGAACCGTAAATTCAAAGGAGTTGTAACACATATAGCCAACTCGGCAAACAGCACTGGAGCAACCGTTTCCGCAGACCAGGTAACCAATTTCGAGGTCAAGGTGAAGATTCTGCCGGAATCGTATAGAGACCTTCTGGAAAAGAACCCTATTCCGTTCAGGCCCGGCATGTCGGCCTCTGTCTCCATAATCACCGATTACAGGGCAGATGCCATTGTAATTCCCATACAGGCCATAACCACCCGTACCGAACTGGCAGATTCTTCGGCGACAAACGAGGTGAACGAATTTGTTTTCGTATACGATTCCATTACAGGAAGAGTGGCCCCTCAGGTGATAACCACCGGAATACAGGATATGATGAACATTGAGGTGCTCAGCGGGCTTACAAGGCAGAGCAGGATTGTAACCGGGCCTTACAGAGCCATAAACAGAGAGTTGAAAAAAGATTCGGAGGTAACTGTACATTAATATGGAACACGAATTCATATTGCTGATTGAAACAGCCGCGGAGGCCTGTTCTGTCGCCCTTTCTGACAGAGGGCGGATTGTGGTTGAAAAATATACTGACATCCCCAAATCGCATGCTTCGGCAATTGCAGTATTCATAGAAAGCATCTTCAAGGAGACCGGTATTTCCGCCGTGGATTTGAGTGCCGTTGCAGTAAGCGAAGGACCGGGGTCATACACCGGGCTGAGAGTCGGAGTAAGCTGCGCCAAGGGGCTGTGCTACGGTGCAGACATTCCTCTCATTGCCGTAAACACGCTTGAAGCCATTGCACAATGTGCAATAGACAACGCTCTGGTAAAGGATGCCTCATATATAGTACCTATGATAGATGCCAGGAGAATGGAGGTTTATACTGCGACATTCACCCGGGAATGTAAAATGACAAGCCCCAGCACCGCACTTGTGCTTGCTCCGGAAAGTTTCAGCAGGGAACTCTCGGAGGGCAAGGTCCTCTTTACCGGAAACGGTGCGGAAAAGTTTATGAACCTTATTCCGGAAGAGTCAAGGCCGAACGTGCTTTTCGCCCCCCAGTTGCCGCATGCTTCGGGCCTCAGGGTGCGTGCGCACAAATCACTGCAAAAAAAAGAGTTCGAAAACTGTGCATATTTCGAACCCTTTTATCTCAAGGACTTTATTGCCGGAAAGCCCAAAAATCTTCTTGCAGGAATGTTTCAGATGCAATCTGCAAAACCTCGCTAAAAGAGCCTTGCAAGGGTGCGGCTGAGTTTTGCTGTATCAAACTGGTCCTTTTCTACGATATTGCCTTCGGAATCGAAGATGAACATCGCCGGGATTCTCTGCAAAGCATAGGTGGCCAGAGCCTGGGAAGAAGCCCCGCGCCCGTCGCACACGTTAATCCATGGCAACTGCTGCTCCTTTACCACAGATGCCCACAGAGCCTTGTCTGAATCTACACAAACCTGATAGATGTTCAAACCTGCACCGGCATATCTGTCATAAATCTTTTTCAGTTCCAGATTATACATCTTCTGTTCCGCATTGGCGGCAGACCAGAAGAGAAGAATGAACGGCTTGCCCTGCAGGCTGGAAAGCTTGTGCATCCTGGACTCTGTATCCGGCATCTCCAGTTCAGGATAGGCCAGTTCCGAAGCCTCTGAAAGCCTGTTGCCCAGTTCCACCAGCCTCTGAAGGTTGTCTGCATCGTTTTTCAGCGATTTCACATAGGCAGAATTGGGATAGAGCGGGCTGAGGGAATCGTATGCGGTCTTGAAATAGATAAAGTCCATATCGTCTGCAAACAGTGCAAGATTGTCGCTGAATCTCCTGTAAAGAAGAATTACATTCGTAAACGACCTGGGATTGGACATGATCCTTTTTATGGCCTCTCTCTTCTCTGTTACATAGAGAGAGTTTATCTCCTTGTTGAGTCTTTCATAGAGCGGCCGATCATCAGCCTCCGCTGCATCTGAAATGGCTATGGCCAAAGAGTCGAACCTTGCAGTGGAACTGTATATCTCCTTCTCTATTTCAGAAAGAAGCACAGACTCGTCGGAACCTTTTACGGTCAAAGAACTGCCAAGTGTGTCAACATTCACGGTAATTTTGTCTCCGCCCTTGACTATCAGTGAAGCCAGTCTTTTTCTGTTGTATGATACATAGAAAAACTCGGGAGCGTCTGATGCAACGGCAGCCTCGTATCTTACCGCACCGCCGGCGTCTGTCTTGAGCGTATCCACAACATCAATCCTGTTTACGGAGAGTTTGGAGAGTATTATCTCCCTGTTTCCCGCCCCTTCTATGTTGAACTGCAAACTCGCGGTGTCGTCTTTGGCGCAGCCTGCAAGGAAGAGCGACAGGGCCGACACGCAGATTATTTTGTATAAAATTTTCATATTCCGATATTTGACTTATAAGGATTGTTCATTGAATATTCCGGCAATCTTTTCCGCTATCCCGGCAAACTCCTCGCTTTCCAACGAAAGTTTCTCCTTCTTGAAGTCGAGGTCCGCCTCGCTCTGCAGCGGGACAAGATGGATATGCACGTGCGGAACCTCCATTCCGAGCACCGCCACACCTATTCTCTTGCATGGAACAGCCTTCTGAAGGGCGGCAGCCACTCTCTTTGCAAAACTCCACAGTCCTGAATACTCCTCGTCGCCAAGCGCAAAGATATAGTCGCTCTCCCTCTTTGGAATTACCAGCGTATGGCCTTTGGCCATGGGAGCTATATCCAGAAATGCATAATAGTTCTCATCCTCCGCAACCTTGTATGAAGGGATTTCCCCCTTTACGATTTTTGTAAAAACAGATGCCATATTAAATCGATATGTCTAAAATTTCAAAATTTATTATGCCGCTCGGCGCCTTTACCTCAACCTTGTCTCCCTTTTTCTTGCCTATGAGGGCCTTGCCGATAGGGGTTGCTGCAGCGAGTTTTCCCTCCCTGATATTGGCTTCGCTCTCGCCCACCAGAGTGTACTCCATAACTGCATTTGTCTTGAGATTCTTGATTTTCACTTTGTTCAGAATCTGAACACAATCTGTGTTTATCTTAGACTCGTCTATCACGCGAGCATTGGCTATCAAGTCTTTAAGTTGAGAAATCTTCAACTCGCACAACCCCTGGGCTTCGCGGGCAGCATCATACTCCGCATTTTCAGACAAGTCTCCCTTGTCTCTGGCCTCCGCTATCTGCTTTGAGATAGAAGGCCTCTCTACAGAAACCAAATGGGCCAGTTCCGCCTTCAGTTTCTCCAATCCTTCCGCTGTCAAATAATGTACTTTTGTCATATCAGATAAAATTAAAAAGAATCCCGATGGTTTCAGGACCCTTTGATGCAAAGGTATAAAAAATATTTGGAATTAATACTCCTTGTACTTAGGTTTCATCAATTCAGAGAAGAGGACAATATCTTCAGGAGAAGATTTAAGCCTCTCCTTCAGTGAGGAAACCTTTTCCGGGACATTGTCCTTTTCGGCCGCGGCCGCAGGCTCAAGGGGTCCGGTAGAGCACAGTCCCTCATCTTCTGCAGAGAGAGGAGGCATTTCAGAGAGTACCGGCGTCTGCTCCGGGGGAAAGGGTTCCTGCACCACGGAAACTTCAGGCTCCTCCTGCTGCAAGTCTGAGTTCTTGGCGGCAGCTTTTTTCTTCTTCTTTTTGCTGCCTTCATATGAAGAGTACAGGCCCGCCAGAAGAGTAAGCACTGCTATTACAATGGAAAGTATGTCTGAATCTGCATAATACATATAAACACTCTTTACAGGCCTGCCTCGAGACGCTCTATCGCCTCAGCCTTGTTACGCTGCAGTTCTGCCTTCAAATCGTCTACAGAAGCGAACTTTACCTCGTCCCGGATCTTGTAGACAAACTCCACGGTCAAATCCAGACCGTAAATATCTTCATCGAAACCTATAATGTTGGTCTCTATTGTCAGTTCACCGTGCGAGGCCACTGTAGGCCTTACTCCGATATTGGTAATGCCCACGTATCTGCGCCCGTTTACGGTAACATATACGCCATAGACACCATTTCCGGGGACCGCTTTCAGAGGGTCGTAAAGCCGCATGTTGGCTGTCGGAAAACCTATTGTACGCCCGAACCTGTTGCCGGAAACCACCGCCCCTCTCAAGGTATAGTTATATCCCAGATAACGCGAAGCATTGTATACGTCGGTATTCTGCAACATGTTCCTTATCTTGGTGGAACTGATGATATTGTTGTCTATGAGAAATTCCTTTACCCTGACAACGTTGAGCCCCAACTCTCTTGCCGTTGCAATCATCACCTTCTGAGGTTCGGCCGCATCGCTGCCAAGTCTGTGGTCATATCCTATGACAAGAGTGGAAACCCCATACATGCCCACCAGATATTCTAGAAGAAACTCCCTGGTTGTCAACCTGCTGAACTCCTTCGTAAAGGGTATCGCCACAAAATCGTCTACACCTATGGCCTTAATCAGAGATTTCTTCTCTTCCAGCGAGTTGAGAAGCCTCAGGTCATAGGCCTGCTGTTGCAGGACACTTCGCGGATGAGGCCAAAAGGAGATGACACAACTCCTCTTGCCCTCCCGTAAAGCCGTATCGCAAAGAGCTTTCAAGACCTTGCGGTGCCCCAAATGGACACCGTCGAAGAAACCTGTAGCCGCTACAACCATTTCACCAATTCAAAATCCTGTCTGTGGGCGAGCAGACTGTTTTTAGCATACATCCTGGTTGCAATCTCGTATGTACCGGTCCTGTCGGGAACCATGTTGCAGACAAATGTAGCCACACCGTCCCTGTACTCTTTCAACTTGTATGGATAGACCTCCTTTATCTTCAGTTTCCCTTTCTTGTTATATTCCGACAGCAGAGTCTCCAGCCCGATATATTCTGGATTGGTGTCTCCTACAGCCAGCTTTATTACCGATTCGTAGCTGCCGCCCAGAACTATTGTGCCGTAACTGCCGGCAACGGTATTGTGCTCCACTACCTCAATCAAAGGCCACTCCCTGCGCATTCTGCGCTTCCACATGGCTATCTCCCTGGCCATGGCGTAATCGTCTGCAATCATGCTCTTGTACCGCTTCTCCAGAGGATAGTAGAATTTGTTGAAATAGTCTGTCATCATCCTGTTGGTGGTAAAGTTGCAGGCTACATCGGCAATACAGTTCTTAATCGTCTCCACCCAGCTTTCCGAGATACCCTGGGCATTTTTGTCGTAATATTCCGGCACGATTTCGCTCTCCAGAATATTGTAGATGGTTGCTGCATCGAGTTCGTCCTGGAATCCCTGGTCGTCGTAGGTGCGCTCCATCTGCAGAGCCCATCCGGCTCCCTTCTTGTAGCCTTCCACCCACCATCCGTCAAGTACGGAGAAGTGCATTACCCCATTCATGGCCGCCTTTTCACCGCTCGTTCCAGAAGCCTCCAGAGGTCGTGTAGGGGTGTTCATCCATACATCCACTCCCTGCACCAGATATTTGGCAAGTGTTATGTCGTAGTTCGGGATAAAGACAATCTTGCCTATGAACTGAGGCATTTTTGAAATCTCCACAATCCTCTTTATCAAATCCTGGCCGGCCTTGTCGGCGGGATGCGCCTTTCCGGCGAAAAG
The DNA here is from genome assembly GCA_949300025.1 of uncultured bacterium. Taxonomy (GTDB): domain Bacteria; phylum Bacteroidota; class Bacteroidia; order Bacteroidales; family UBA932; genus Egerieousia. The sequence goes on from CASGCS010000008.1 coordinate 65,545, forward strand.
GAACTGCACCGGGTGCTTGTCGTTGTTCACGATTTCCGAGAGCTTGCCAAGATCCCTGAAAAGCAGATGAGCTCTCTTGTAAGTTGCAAAACGCCTTGCGAAACCTATCGTAAGAATATCGTCGCGCAGAGTGTTCTTTATATCCACGACATGGTGCGGAGAATAGTGGTTTGACACTGAAGGATCAGAGAGATATTCCTTTACCTTGTCTATGAGTTTTTTCTTGAGCAGACATCTTGTACCCCAGATTATCTCGTTATCCACCTTTCTGATTTCTCCGAAACATGACTTGTCGTAATGGTGGTTCTCGAACTCTGTCCCGAAGACCTTGGAATGAATCTCCTTCCACTCGGGAGCAGTCCATGTGGGATAGTGCACTCCGTTAGTCACATAGTCTACATGCAACTCCTCCGGCAGATACCCAGGCCACAGATTGCCGAGAATCTCCTGGCTTACCTTTCCGTGCAGCCAGCTCACGCCGTTTACCTCCTGCGAAAGGTTTGCAGCGAGGTTGCTCATGGAAAACTTCTCGTTGGGATTATTCACATCCACCATACCCAAAGACTTAAGGGTGTTCCAGTCTATCTTGAGCCTTTCGGGATAGTGCGCGATATAGGTTCTCAGCATGTCTTCCGAGAAGGCGTCATGGCCGGCCGGAACAGGGGTGTGGGTCGTAAATAGAGATGAAGACCTCACCACTTCAACGGCCTCTGCAAACGACAGGTTCTCCTGCTGCACATACTCTCTCAGCCTCTCCAGCCCGATAAAGGCGGCATGACCTTCATTGCAGTGGTATATGTCTGAATAGATACCGAGCACACGCAATGCCCGTATACCTCCTATTCCCAGCAGAAGTTCCTGTTTCAAACGGTTTTCCCAGTCTCCGCCATACAGTTGGTGGGTGACTCCTCTGTCTTCGGGCAGATTGTCGTCAATATCCGAGTCAAGCAGATAAAGTTCCACCCGGCCGACATCTACACGCCAGATTCTGGCCTTTATGGTACGCCCTGGAAATGCAACCGAGGTCGTAAGCCATTTTCCGTTCTCATCCATTACCGGAGTGGCGGGAGTCTTGGAGAAATCCTGAGGGTCGTAAACCGAAACCTGATCCCCCTGTCCCGAGAGCTGCTGTGTAAAATAGCCGTATTTATAGAGAAAACCTACCGCGGTCATCCTTACATTCATGTCGCTCGCCTCTTTCAGATAGTCGCCGGCAAGGATACCGAGACCTCCGGAATATATTTTGAGAGAGGTGTCGAGCCCGTATTCCATACAGAAGTAAGATATTGAGGGGCCGCCCGCTTTCTCCTTGAGCGACATGTATTTGCTGAACTTATTGTATACCTCGTCCATTCTGGATATGAAGGCTTCGTCTTTTGCAAGTTCCTTGTACCTTGCAAGATCTACCATATCCAGCATTGCGATAGGATTGCCCTGTGAGAGTTTCCACAATTGGCTGTCAACCGTTTTGAACAGTTCTATCGCCTCCTGATTCCAGCACCACCACAGGTTCTTCGACAAGGTGTCGAGATGCTCCAGCCTCTTGGGAAGGTTCTTGTTTATCATTATATTCTTCCATGTAGGAGCATTTACCTTATATTGTACGAACTTCTGCGTCTGGTCCTGGGAATACTCGGGGAATTCGCCTCTGCGATGCACGACCTCCTCGAGAGCCTTTCTGTACGCCTGCTCGTAATATTTGACATTGTTTTTCCACAACGCGATTTTAGCCACGTCGAAAGCGTTGTCTGAGTATTCCTTCCAAGTAGCGGCATCGGCTTTGGCAAAACGGACGATCCTGTCCATTACGGCATCTACCACCATATTGTAATTGTTGTCGTTGCGCTCTATAATCTCAACGGAAGGATGCTTTTTCCCGTAATGCGCATTCACCCACAGTCCAAACCCTGCCAGAGTGGTGGTCACGGTAGGGATTCCAAATGCGAGACTCTCCAGCGGAGTATAGCCCCACGGCTCGTAATATGACGGGAAGAGAGAAAGGTCAAGCCCCGAAAGCAGCTTGTAATACTGGGTATTGAAGATTCCGTCGTTTCCGTTCAGATATGTAGGGACATAAATGACTGAAAGCATTTCGTCATCCCCGTTAAAGCCGTAACCGTTCATTCTGGAAAGAATCTGGTCGTACTCGGGCTCTGAAAGAGAGTGGGTCGTCTTTGTGGTATAACCGTTTTTCTCCCCTGCTGCAATCTTGTTCGCCAGTTCCTTGTCCGGGCCGTTGTTGCCTGCGGGAATCATAAGATAGGCAACAATCTTTCTCCCCGAAGGGTTTTCACTCTTCAGATGTCCGAGAGCGTCGAGAAAAAGATCTATTCCCTTGTTGCGGAATTCGTAACGTCCGCTTATGCCTACAATGAAAGTATCGTCGGAGAACTCCTTTCCTGTAGCGGCCGACGCCACCTGCAGCAGTTTGGCCCTCCCTTCGGCACGATATTTCAGATAATCGTCCCCTTCGGGTACAATCTTACTGTCAAACCCGTTTGGAGTTATGACATCGGGCTCCCTTTTGAGAAGGAGACGGCATTCGTTCGACGTTATCTCGCTCACCGTGGTAAACACGTCTGCCTGATGTGCGGCTGTCTTTTCCAAAGAATGTTTTGCCACCACGTTGAACTGACGTGCCTTGTCGTCACCGTCGCAAACCGCTATGGAATTGTACAGCGGAACATTGTTGCATGCCATTGAACGCCCTACAACGGTTGCATGAGTGGTAAAGACCGTACCTATCGAAAGGTTATGCTCCTTCAGGTAAAGGACTCCTGCACCGCTCAGCCATTCATGGAACTGCGCCACCACCTTGTGGTGCGGCTGCAGATTGAACTTTACGAAACTCTCTATCACCCTTCCTGCCGCATAGCCGAAAAGGGCCCCTTCTATATAATCCCACTGGCCGCTCAATGAATCCACTCCGAACTTGGTCCAGAAATTGGTCAGTATCTCATCTTTTTTTGCTATGAACTGGGTGTAATCCACCAGAATTACAATCACATCGCCTGCATTGGGCCATCTGCCGGCCCTTACTCTCAACCCCTCTTCCTTGGCCTGTGTCCTCCAGCCTCTGAATAAAATGTCGTCCTCCGTGAATTCAGGGTTCTCCTCTGTGTTCATCCACACGTCGGGCCCGACAAGAATATGTTTTTTACCATATTTTTCCTTTAGACTCAAAGCTTTGCTTGCGACTACCGTATGAATCCCCCCCACTTTGTTGCAAACCTCCCAACTTACTTCAAACAGGTAATCGGGTTTGTTAATCTGTTCTGACATATTTGTTTTATTCGGTTAATACTATTTTTTTGCCGTTGTTTTTTTCGTTGAACTCTTCCTGCTTCTTGCAGCGGCAGGCTCTTTCCCGCTCTCTTTCACCGCAGCCTTCTTTCCTTTGTCTGAAAGACGGTCTACCCTTACTATAAAATCGCTCAGGACATTCATATAGTTGATAAACGCCTCGTAAGGAGTGTCGTAAGGATTGAAATATTTATGGACGGCACCATCGGAGAAGAATTTCGTACACATATAGTAGAAGTGGTCGCTCTCCTGAAGTTTCCTGAAATCTGCAATCAGAGCCTCATCCTTCGATTTTATAACACGCTCCTGCTGTGCATAGAGTTTGTTGAACGCCTCGTTCTGCAATTCGTTTCCCAGCCATGCACTCGTATCCCTCTCCTCATCGGCCCATGAAATGGCAAACGGTACATGAAGGGGCGCTACCGGCTGATGGAGCCCTGCCGCCTCGGAAGGAGTCCTGAACTTAAGGTTGGTCCTGCTTAGAACAGCCTCCGGCAAAGCCTTCATAAACTCGAATATGCCGGTAGACTGGCTCTGGTGCTCTCCGAACGTCTCATAATCCATAAAGAGATTTATTATGTCTCCGTTGCCCTCAGACTTGGAGAGCCAGTCTGCATACTTCTCGCTTGTAAGCGGCCAGTTGGGATTGCTCCTGTCAGAGAACCTGAAAGCTATGTCGTCGCTCAGATTGAAGTTCTTGAGAAGCAGTTTCAAACGGGGATTTATCGCGTTTGTATAGATATAGTTCGGACTCTTCCAGCCGAGAATATGCTTTGCCCCCTCTGTGAGCATCACGTTATAGCCCATGGAAGCCACTTTCTCGCCTATCGTGTCTGAATAAATGAGTTCAGTATTTCTGAAGGCGGTTGGAGTCACCCCAAGATATTTCTTTACAGCCTTCGCATGCAGTTTTACCTGTGTTTCAAATTCCTTTTCAGATTTGAGCGATGCGAGACTGTGCGAATATGTCTCCGCCAAAAACTCTACGCAACCTGTGTCGGCAAGTTTTCTGAAACTGTCCAGAACTGCCGGATTGTATTTTTCAAACTGCTCCAGGGCAACGCCGGATATTGAAAATGCAACCTTGAATTTGCCTTTATACTTTTTCACCAATTCCAGCAGAATCGCATTCATCGGAAGGTAGCATCTCTGGGCAACCCTGTTTAAGATTGTCCTGTTGGCAAAATCATCGAAATAGTTGGAATCGTTGCCAATGTCAAAAAAACGGTACAGTCTTAATCTGTCGGGTTGATGTACCTGAAAATAAAAGCATAATGATTTTTCCATATCGTAAAGTTTTTCGTTTCTAATTACCGTTTATTGCCGCTGTATAAACATCCTTTATCTTGAGGGCGGCGTTTTCCCATTTAAGCGCATTCACCTCCTCCACTCCGCAGCGGATGCTCATCTGCGAGAGGGCGGGATATGTCAGCAGACCATACATTGCATCGGCCATGGCGTCTATATCCCAGAAGTCTACCTTTATGGCATATTTGAGGACCTCGGCCACACCAGACTGCTTTGAAATTATGGTAGGCACGTTGGATTTCATGGCCTCGAGCGGAGAAATACCAAAAGGTTCTGAAACAGAAGGCATCACGTAAACATCGGAATATGCAAACATCCTCTTTACGTCGTTGCCTCTGAGAAAACCCGTAAAATGGAATCTGTCGGCTATTCCCAACTGGGCCACACGCCTTATGGAGCGGTTCATCAAATCACCGCTTCCGGCCATTACAAAACGTACGTCGGAAACCTTTTTAAGCACTTTGGCCGCCGCCTCTATGAAGTATTCCGGGCCTTTCTGGAAGGTGATCCTGCCAAGGAAGGTTATAATCTTGTCTCTCACTCCCCTGTGAACGTCTACCTGCTTGAATTCGTTAAAGTCCACTGCATTGTGCACGGTGACCACCTTTTTCGGGTCTATTCCGTACTTGTTTATGACTATGTTTCTGGTAAGGTTGCTGACTGTAATCACCTTGTCGGCCTCCAGCATACCCATACGCTCTATGTTGTAGACCTGGCTGTTCACATTCTCTCCGCTCCTGTCGAATTCAGTCGCATGGACATGAATCACCAGCGGTTTGCCGGAAACCCGCTTTGCCGCTATTCCGGCAGCATAGGTAAGCCAGTCGTGTGCATGAATCACGTCAAAGGTGTTTTCACGGGCAATCGTAGCCGCCACCATGGCATAATTTGCAACCTCTTCCATAAGGTTTACGCCATATTTGCCGGAGAACCTGTACTTGCAGCCATATTTTACCTTAAACTGCTCATACTCCGACCTTGTCATTGCCGAGCCTGCATATTCGGAATAGAGCTGAGGGTCTATATAGGGAACGAGGTTTGAAGAAACCTTCAGAAAATCAACTCTGTTGAGGAAGCTTTCCATATCGCTCCAACTTTGGGTGAAAGGCACGTCGCTCGCATTCACGATTTTCACAGCAGACTGGTCTTCGTCCCCCGAGGCCGAGGGCATCACGAACAATATCTCCACATCGTGCTTTGCAAGCCCTTTCGTAAGTCCGTAACAGGCTGTTCCCAAACCGCCTGCTATATGAGGGGGAAACTCCCATCCGAACATTAATACTCTCATTTTCCTTTATTTATTTTATTCAACAAATATTTTCCTCTTATTATCTCCGCCACACTGACAGAAGATGATATGCATCCGTGGGGCCTGTGTGAAGGATTGCCGTCGTACAACTCTGCCACAGAGCCTATTCCATGAATATTTATATCCTCTTCAAAAGCATTCAGCAACTCCATTGAAGATTTAACACAATCCTTGCCAAGAAGCTTTATCATAGACTCGACATAAGGGCCCAGCAGCCAGGGGAACGCACATCCGTTATGGTGCGCATTGTCGCGGCTGCGCTGATCTCCCTCATATACCGCCTTGTAGAGCGGATTCTTGGGAGAAAGGGTCCTGATTCCCCTTACGGTAAGAAGTTCTTTCCTTACAGCCTTCAGGACTGCCATCTTGACTTCATCCTCTATAGGGGAGTACTCGACAGCCACTGCCATGAGCTGGTTCGGACGCATGAAATCGTTCTTGCCCTTGTCGTTATAGAAATCGGCCAGATAACCGCGCCCTTCTATCAAAAAGTAATTGGTATAGTTTGCCTTTATACTGTTTATGACTCTGTTCCACTTGTCTTTCAAACGGCCTCCGCCATATTTGTCGTCCATTGCCACTGCAAAGCAGAGAGCATTGTACCACAGGGCATTGGTCTCTACCTGATAACCGTAGCGTTCCGTAACGGGGACTCCGTTGCTGTATACATTCATCCATGAAAGGGCCGTATTCTCTTTCTGGGCCCACAGCAGACCGTTTTCATGAAGGACAATCTCGTCTCTGCTGCCATCTACATAGGTGTCAAGCAGAGCAGAAAGTGTCTGCCCGTACTTTTTCCATACATACTCCGCAGAAGCTCCGTATTCTATATACTGCTGCAGCGTTCTGAAGAGCCAAAGCGGAAGGTCCGGTTCGTTTCCGGCCTTGAACAGCCTGTCCCGCTTGTCTGTAAGCAGATTCTCTATCACCGCCTCGAAATGCTTGGTATCCCCGTCGTTGTAGATTGTAAGTCCGGAGATGGCGATAAGCGAATATCTCAAATCTTCGTAATCCCACGTATACCCGGCACAAACGCTGTATTTGCCGTTCTGTTTCAAGACGCACTGCTGTCCTGCAAGCTTGAGGCAGTCATCATAGCAGTTTCTCGAATTGTCCCGCCTCTTTGCGACTTCTGCATCGAAACGGCTCTTGAGGCTTCTTGGCTTCACCTCCGATGTGGAAGCCGAAAGTATTATGCTCTCGCCTTTTTTGACAGGCAGTTCAAAATAGCCGGGAACAAAGAGATCCTCCTTGTCGTCGAATCCGCGGCGGCTCTCCTCCTTGTAGGTTATGTTGTAATACCAGTCCGGGTTGGCAACCCAGTCGCCTTTCTTGTTAAGCTGGAGATAGAGAGTGGGGAATCCCTCGTACAACTTGAAACTTACTCCGTTCTCCGCAACCGAGTATCTTGTGTTGGCCCTGCCGTTGGCATGGGTAAGCGAATGGATATTCCTGAAAGCCAGGAAAGGCTTTATTCTCAACCTTGTCTCGGAATGGGCATCCAGAAGCGTATATTTAACAAGCACCTCCTCCGTCTCGCGCACAAACATCACGGTCTTGCTGAAGATCATGCCCCCCACCCTGTAGGTAACGGTTGATGCATAATCCATCTCAAAATCTATTATATACTTGTGACCGCGCGGCTCGTAAACCTTTCCGTACGAACTTATGCCCAGATTAAATGCACTGCCGTGCTGAATCAGAGATTCATGCAGAGTAGAAAGAAGTATGTGCCTCTCGTTTGCGAAATTTGCGATGGGGACCACCAGAAGTCCGTGATACTTTCTGGTGTTGCAGCCCACGATTGTGGTATTTATGTACCCTCCGGCACGGTTGGTCAACAATATCTCCCTGTTGAGGGAATACTCAAGGTTAACCAGTTCTTCCTTGTTAAATTCCAAATATGCCATTTCGTTAATTTTTAATAAAGTGCGTTAAAATTGCACGCTGCAAAAATACATTAAATTTTTATTGGTTATGATTTTTTTAACACAAATGCGGAACGCTGCGGAAGATACAGTTTCAACAGGCCTTTTCCGCCTGCCGCTTCAAGGGTCCGGTGGACCATTTTCCTGTCGTTCCGCTCGAATCCGTCAAACTCTTTCCAGTCTGTATCGAGCACAATCGAGTAACTTCCGGCCTCGCACTCCACCCCGTAATCTGTATAGGAGTTTACAGGGCTGAAATTGAATATGAAAATATACCCGCCACGGCTCATTGCCAGCACCTGCCTGCCTATATCGTTATATATGGAGACCGGCGGCGATGCCAGAAGATGCTTTTTTGCAAAGAGCCTTATCATCTTCTTTTCAAAATTATAGAGCTTGCAATAACGCAGAAGCCCGTTTTCACATAAAGACCACTGCCTTCTCGCATAATGGTAAGACCACCCGTTCCCCTCTCTGGGAAAATCTATCCACTCCGGATGGCCGAACTCGTTGCCCATGAAGGTCAGGTAGCCGTCTGCAGCCGTAGCCAGAGTGACAAGCCTTATCATCTTGTGAAGGGCAATGCCCCTGTCGACAGCCATATTGTTGGAAGCAAGATTCATATCGGTATACATATCTTTATCTATAAGCCTGAATATGATTGTCTTGTCTCCAACCAAAGCCTGGTCGTGACATTCGGCGTAACTTATTGTGCGTTCATCTGCCCTCTTGTTTGTAAGTTCGTAATAGATATTGCCCACGTCCCACTGTTCGTCCCTGAGTTCCTTTATCCATTTTATCCAGTGGTCTGCAACCCCCATGCTCATTCTGTAGTCGAAACCCACTCCGCCTTCGGATACGGGAGCTGCGAGCCCGGGCATTCCGCTCACATCCTCGGCAATGGTAAAGCCGTTCGGATTAATCTCCTTTACCAGCATGTTCGCCAGTCCGAGATAGACAAGGGCGTCGTTGTCTGTATTCGGGCTGAAATAATCTCCGTATGAGGTAAAGGCTTTTCCGAGCCCGTGGTCAAGATAGAGCATGCTTGTCACCCCGTCGAACCTGAAGCCGTCTATATGATACTCTTCCATCCAGAACTTGCAGTTTGAAAGCAGAAACCTTAGAGTCTCATCCTTGCCGTAATCGAAACATTTGGTACCCCATGCAGGATGGTCCCCCCTCCAGTCCGTATGGAAAAAGTAACTGCCGTGGCTGCCGTCGACATTCGTAATGCCCTCCAATTCGTTTTTTACCGCATGGGAATGGACAATGTCCATAATTACTGCAATCTTGTGCTCATGCGCCGCATCCACGAGCCTCTTGAAATCTTCGGGAGTGCCGAACCGTGAACTCAATGCAAAAAAGTTGGAAACCTGATAGCCGAACGAGCCGTAATAGGGATGCTCCTGCAGCGCCATTATCTGAAGCGTATTGTAACCTGTCGCAACTATATGAGGCAATACCTTCTCTGTAAACTCATTGAAGTTCCCCACCGCATAGCGTTCAGTCGCCATTCCGATGTGCGCCTCATATACGAGCGGATTTTTTACAGCCCCGGCATGGCCGTACTTCCAGCGGTAAGGCTGTTCGGGAGCCCAGATCTGGGCGGCGAAAAGTTTTGTCTGCCCGTCCTGCACGCATCTTGTGGCATAAAGCGGCAGCCTCTCTCCGCAGCCGCCGTCCCACTCCACAAACCATTTGAAAAAATCGCCATGGTGCACCTTGTCTGCCGCCACCCTCAGTTCCCAGTTTCCGTTCCCGATACTCTTCATTGCATATTCCGGCAGTTTGCGCCAGCCGTTGAAATCACCGGTCACATATATTCTGCATGCATTCGGAGCATACTCCCTGAAACACCATTCGCCATCTTCCATGTGAACACCGTAATAGAGATGGTTGTTCACACTCTCTGCAATCCTGCCTCCGTACCCGGCTATTTCATCCCTGCGTATTATAGTCTGCATATACCTCTCCCTTATGGCCCGTACATAAGGACGCAGGTACGAGTCCTTCTCGTAAAACATCTCCACGTTACCGTTCTTCTTCGCTTTCATCTTTATCTTCCTTGTCTAAAATGGCTGAAAAATCCTCCTTGTAACCCGCAAGTTCCTTTTTGCAGAAATCAATAAGTTCCGCAGCCCTCTTAAGCCTCTCCTTCGCCACGTCCATGTTTATGTCGGGGGACTCCAGTTCGCCCACCACCGTTTCAAGCTGCGCAAACGCCTCCTCGTAACTCAGTTTCCTTTCCATTGCTATCTTTTGCTTTCAGTTATTTCAATTATCCTTATCTGCAGTCTTGCAGCGCCCTCTTTCATAAAGAGCCTTATCTGGCCGTTTTCGGGCAACTCCGCGGGAGACATTATTCTCCTTCCCTGAGAGTCAGCCACTATTGCATAGCCCCTTTCCAGCAGCGCGACAGGATTCAGCGCCCCTATTTTATACTCGGCCAGAGCCAGCCTGTTCTTCTCCCTTTCAAGTATAGCCCCTGCCGCATGCACAAGATTCACCCTGCACAGAGCCAGTTCGCGCTCCCCCCTCTCCACAATCTCTCTTGCCGCGGAAACAGTCCTGAGCGCCAGTTCTTCCACACGTGCATACTGAACCGCATACAGTTCAACAATATAGTCTGCCACGGCCGTAGGAGTCTTGAGAAATCTGTATGCCACCATGTCCGCAACATGGCAGTCGTGGTCATGCCCTATGCCTGTCAGGACCGGAATCGGGAACTGCGCAATATGGAGAGCCAGATTGTAATCATCGAAAGATGACAGATCGAGCACGCTTCCTCCGCCTCTTATTATCGCCACGGCATCATACACTTCTCCCTGCTCCAACTCGTCTGCAATCCTGTAAAGCGATGCGATTATCCCTCCGGGAGCCTCCGCGCCCTGCATCGGACTCTTGAACAGTTTTGTATAAAACACGGCTCCGTATTCATTGTTCGAAAGGTGTCTGACAAAATCCCTGTATCCGGCAGCCGTCGCGGAAGAGATTACCGCTATTCTTCTTGGCAAAGCCGGCATGGGACGCATGGCATTCAGACCGAACATGCCTTCGCTTTCAAGCCTCTCTATAACCTTCCGACGGTTTATCTCCGCCTCGCCCACCGTAAAGGAGGGTTCTATATCCAGAACATTGAGGGAAAGCCCGTACAGCGGCGTATACTGAACCTGAACCTTAAGCAGCACCTTCATGCCTGCATCCAGTTTGGAAGCTGTCACGGTTTCAAAATAAGGGAGAAGCATCTTTGCATTCCGGCTCCAGACAACAGCACGCGCCCTGGCACAGACGGCTCCTTCATCGCTGTTGTAATCCACCAGTTCCATATAGCAATGTCCGCTGGAGTTCTGCTTTATCTCGCTTATCTCTCCGCTCACCCAAAGCAGTTCCTTCATGGCACCGTCCACCGCCTCCTTCACTCTCTGCTGCAACTCGTATAATGAAATTCCTTTCTCCATCTCCAGTTCTGTTACGGCCACGGAACGCCGTCTGTTCAACCCCTAAAATTAGGGATAATTTTTCAAATAATTACAATCTTTTTTAGTTAAATCCGCACTCTTTCGTACATTTGCGCAAATTTTACTATATGGATATAACCAAAGCCCGATTTGCAGGCAGCGCCGCTTCCGTTGAGCAGACTCCAAAGTTGAAACTGCCCGAATTTGCATTTATTGGAAGGTCCAATGTGGGCAAATCTTCGCTTATAAACATGCTCTGCAACAATGGAGCGCTGGCCAAGACTTCGTCCAAGCCGGGAAAGACTTTGCTCATAAACCACTTTCTGATAAACGATGCGTGGTACATAGTGGATTTGCCTGGATACGGGTATGCCAGCCGCTCAAAGAGGGAAAGGGAAAACATCCGTTCAATCATTGACCAGTATATCAGCAAATCGCAAATGCTGGAGATGCTTTTCGTGCTGCTGGATTCCCGCCTGCCGCTCCAGAAGATAGATCTGGAATTCATAAACGGACTTGGCGAAAAGGGCATTCCTTTTTCCATAGTATTCACAAAAGGAGACAAGTTGGGAACAAATGCGTTAAACTCTATGGTTGAGCGCAATAAGAAGGAACTGCTTGAATATTGGGAAGAATTGCCGCCGGTTTTCACAACTTCTTCCCAAACAAAAATGGGAAGGGAAGCAATAATTGATTATATTTACGAAATTCTTAAACTTGTAAAATAACTTTAAACAAATGAACCACACACACTCCATAAAGATTTTTTCCTGCAGAGGCTCGAAATATCTTGCAGAAAAGATTGCCCTTGCCCTTAAAATGGATTTGGGAAAGTCAGAAGTAACCGTATTCAGCGACGGCGAGTTCCAACCCGCCTTCAACGAAAGCGTAAGAGGTGCGACCGTATTCATAATCCAGTCTACCTATCCGCCGGTAGAAAACCTGTTTGAACTTTTGCTTATGATAGATGCGGCAAAAAGGGCTTCTGCCTACAAGGTGATTGCCGTGATTCCATATTTCGGCTGGGCCAGACAGGACAGGAAAGACCGTCCGCGCGTCTCTATCGGAGCCAAGATGGTTGCGAATCTTTTTGCGGCAGTGGGGTGTGACCGCGTAATGACAGCAGATCTCCACGCAGACCAGATACAGGGATTTTTCGACTTCCCCGTGGACCATATCTACGCAAGTTCCATATTCCTGCCATATTTGAGAAGCCTGAACATGGAGAATATCTCAATCGCCGCTCCCGACATGGGCGGTGCAAAGAGAGCCAACGCCTATTCGAGAATACTGGGATGTCCGCTGATTGTCTGCCACAAATCGCGTGAAAGAGCCAATGTGGTAGGTTCGATGACCGCAATCGGAGAGGTAGAGGGCAGGAACGTGATTATCATAGACGACATGGTAGATACCGCAGGCACTCTTACAAAGGCCGCCAACATGCTTATGGAAAAGGGGGCAAAGAGCGTGAGGGCACTGGCTACACATGCCGTACTTTCCGGCGCGGCGTATGAAAACATTGCAAAATCGCAGCTTTGCGAACTGGTTGTGTCAGACACCATTCCCTTGCGCCCGGCGCCAGGCCAGGACATTTCAAAGATAAAGGTGCTGTCTGTCGCTGAACTTTTTGCAGATGTAATAGAGAAAGTATACAACTATAAGTCTATAAGTACAAGTTTCGTTTTCTAAGATGTATTCCGAGGAGCTCAACATAGAAGCCGCACACCAGTGTCTTGTGTGCGGAATTAAAAAATTCTTCAGCAGGAGCGGCATAGGCAAGGCTATACTCGGGCTCTCGGGCGGAATAGACTCTGCCGTGGTGGCAGCGCTTGCAACCGAGGCTTTGGGAAAGGAGAACGTGCACGGCTTCATGATGCCGAGCGAATTTTCCACGCTCCACTCGATACAGGATGCTGTGGATTTGGCAGAAAGTCTGGATATAAGATACAATGTTATCCCGATAGGCAAAATCTACAACAAATTCATGAAAGAACTCCAGCCTGTATTCGGGCTGAACAACCAGTGGAACGTAGCCGAAGAGAATCTGCAGGCAAGAATCAGGGGTACGCTGCTGATGGCCTACTCCAACAAATTCAACGCCCTTACTCTCAATACGTCAAACAAGAGCGAACTGAGTGTGGGATACGGCACGCTCTATGGAGACCTTGCAGGCGCGGTAATGGTCATTGCAGACATCTACAAGACAGAAGTCTACGAACTTGCGGAGTTTATAAACAGAGAGAGAAGAATCATTCCCCAATCCACCATTACCAAAGCTCCCTCGGCAGAACTCAGGGAGGGGCAGAAAGATTCCGATTCACTTCCCGACTACTCTCTGCTGGACTATATCCTCTACTCGCTCAACGAGGGAGGGAAGAGCCCCGAGACGCTCCTTGAAGAGGGAGTGGACAAAAGCATCCTCTACAAGGTCGCGGACCTTATGAAAAAAGCCCATTTCAAACTGATGCAGGTTCCGCCTGTCATCAAGGTAAGCAGTAAACCCCTCGTGGAAAAAAGCAAGTGGATATGTTAAAGATTTTACTTCTCACCATCGTGGTCGTGGCATTCTGCGTATTCGCACTGTCGGTCTCCATAATATTCAAAAAGAACGGCAAGTTCCCCGACGGCGAAGTTTCGCACAACAAGGCTCTTGTAAAGCAGGGAATCCAGTGCGCCAAGGTTGAAGAGAAGATTCTGTGGGGAAAGAAAGGCAGGTACAAAAAGAAGGACTCCTGCTCGCCTGAAGATTGCAGCGAGTGCGGGGCAGACTGCGGCGCCGTATTCGGAAACGGCTCCGCCGGCAAGTAAAACCAGAAGAAAGAAAGATTAATGGGAGCAATAGTAGCTATAGTAGGAAGGCCGAATGTGGGCAAGTCTACCCTTTTCAACAGACTTGTAGGAATGCGTCAGGCGATAGTGGACCAGACAGCCGGTGTAACACGCGACAGGCATTACGGCACGGCGGAATGGTGCGGAAGGGAATTTTCCGTAATAGATACCGGCGGGTATACCACCAACTCCGACGACATATTCGAAGAAGAGATACGCAAGCAGGTCTCAATGGCAATCGAAGAGGCAGACCTTATTTTATTCCTCTGCGAAGTAAACACCGGCATAACGGATTACGATGCCGAAATCGCAGACATACTGCGCAGGATAAAGAAACCGGTTATCCCCGTGGTAAACAAGATTGACAGCGGAAACCAGATGTACGGCACCTACGAATTCCATGCACTGGGGCTGGGCGAGCCTTTTGCCATATCAGCCATAAACGGCGGCGGAACAGGCGATCTGCTGGACCGCATCTGCGAACTGCTTCCTGCAGAAAAGGAGAAAAAAGAGGAAGAGAATATTCCCAGAATAACCATAGTGGGCAGACCCAATGTCGGCAAAAGTTCCATTACAAACGCATTTCTGGGCGAGGAGCGCAATATAGTGACACCCATAGCAGGCACCACGCGCGACTCCATCTCCACACTCTACAACAAATTCGGCTACAAGTTCATGCTTGTAGATACGGCAGGGCTTCGCAAAAAGGGAAAAGTCACTGAAGACCTGGAGTTCTACTCGGTAATGAGGGCCATACGCGCAATAGAGAATTCGGATATATGCATCCTCATGATAGATGCACAGTGCGGCCTGGAAGCCCAGGACATGGCTATCTTCAACCTTATAGCCAGAAACAAGAAGGGGTGTGTCATTGTAGTGAACAAATGGGACACAATCACAAAGGAGAGCAACACTCTGAAAGAGTACACCGCCCTCATAAAAAAGAGGATTGCCCCTTTTTCAGACGTACCGGTAATCTTTACCTCGGTAATCAACAAACAGAGGATATTCGACGTGCTTGAAGCTGCCGCCGAAGTATATAAGAACTATACCAAGAGAATCCCCACATCTGAACTGAACGAAGTGATACTGGAAGAGATAGAAAACTATCCTCCACCCGCGACAAAGGGGAAATACATAAAGATAAAGTACATAACCCAGCTGCCCTCCCAAACCCCGTCGTTTGCATTTTTCTGCAACCTGCCCCAATATATAAAGGAGCCGTACAAAAGATTCCTTGAAAACAGGATAAGGGCTCATTTCGGGTTTACAGGAGTTCCAATCCAGATATACCTGAGACAGAAATAACCGAGGCTCAAGGCAGATATACCGGAAGGGTGAACGAGAAGTTCGCACCGCCCAGATCAGACTTGCGATAGAAAATCGTTCCGCCGCTCTGTTCTATTATGTTGCGGCTTATGGCAAGTCCGAGCCCTGTACCTCCGGTCTTTGTTGTAAAGTTCGGCTTGAAGAGTTTGTCCAGATCCTCATCTTTAACTCCGGGGCCGTTGTCTTCGAAAGAGACGGTATAGTTCCCTCCCGCCTGCGTTATGGAGATTCTGATATATCCGCCGCCGCGGCTCTCCACAGCCTGCACCGCGTTAGAGAGCAGATTTACCACAACTCTTATTATCTGCCCCTTGCGGGCATAAACATAACACTCATCAGATTCGCTGCTTATCAGTATCTTGATATTTTCGCGGTTGTCAAACAGAACCCGTTGCTCGAAAATTATCTCATGCAGGTTGAGTACGCTGCTCTCTTCGTAATAGAATTTGGCGAAACTTGAAAATTCCGAAGCCGTCTCTGAAAGAATATCTATCTGCTCCAGAATGGAATCTGCAACCTGCTCGAACTTGTCCTCCCATCCCTGGATGTTTTTCTGTTTCAACCGTACAAGATACTGTATACTCAGGCGCATTGGGGTAAGCGGATTCTTTATTTCATGGGCTATCTGGCGCGCCATTTCGCTCCAGGCCTGTTCCCTCTCGCTCTGTGTGAGGCGCTTCGTACTCTCTTCAAGATCGTCCACCATCTTGTTGTAGGCCTTGACAAGCACGCCCAGTTCATCATCCACGTCGTAGTCTACATGCTCCGCCTTGCGCGACACATCTACCGAGCGCATCTTGCGGCCTATCTCCTCTATCGGCCTTGAAATGGAGTTGGAAATGACTGTACCTGCAAAAATTGCGGCAAGCATCAGCAGAATATAGATGTTTATGATTATGGCTATCATGGAGGTCAGGTTACCCCAGAGCGACGAAGTCTTTGTAAAATAGGGGATATTCACGTAGGCTATCAGATTTCCATCAGCATTGAATATGGGTGAGTAGAGCGAAATGTATGAAAGTTCTCCTATGGATTCTCTGTTTATTACATGACGCTTGTTTTCGGCCGTAAGCAGATAATAGGCGTCGGAATCCATTCTCGACGAGAAGAGATTGCGCTTGAACAGTTCCGGCTGGGTTGAGCGGATAAGCCTCCCGTGAGGGTCATAAAGATTTATGTCGACCTGTGCATTCACCGCTATACGGTCCAGCATGTGGGAGAGGTCGAGTGTATTTATCTCTGTATAGTCCTGCTTGTATTTGCAATATTCCGAAATCGTGGATTGCGCCGTCTGAATCTTCTCCTCCATCTGCACGCGGCTCATCAGGTCATAATGCTTTACCGTAAACCAGATACTGCCCACTCCCAGACACAGCAGAGATATGACAAGCGAAATCGAGATAAAGTAGGTGAGCCTGCGCCTGAACCTGTTCCTCGGATGTCTGCTTTTCAATATCTTGTTGGAAAAATGTCTGTATCTCAAGAAGATGAAGAACATGGCCGAGAAAAAGAGCATCATGTATGAGAAGGAGATGAAAAAGTCGAATATGCTCTGCTTCTGGCGGCTTATGACTATTATGTTGTCGTCGGAGAGTTTGTTTACAAAGTGACGGTAATTGTCCTGCACAACCGTAAAGAAACCGTTTTCACGCTCCCTCTTGTTAAATGAGACAGGATAGTTGTAATCTCCCCCGTAAAGGACCAGGCGGTTGTTTACATATTTGGCATAGGAGTATTCTCCCGGTATTCTGAAATCGTTGGCGCGCTTGTAGTCGAAAAGCAGCGAGGTATAGCCTGATATGTCTTTCATATACCTCGAGTTCAGTTCTATGTACAGCGTGATGGGCCCTGTCTGGTCTTCATATGTAAAAATGCCCAGATAACTGATTCGCCCGCTGTGGTTGTTGAGGAAAAAGAAGAAATACTTGTCTGATATGTTGGTGCCGTAATTGATGACCTCCTGCTGGAAATGGTCGTTGCAATCTACCAGCCTCTGCCCGTCGTTGTAGACAAGCGACTCGTTGGGACGGCATACGGTAAGCGTTATCTCGTATTTCTGGCTCACACCATAAAAATAGAGTTCATCGAGCCTGTTTCTCAAAAGGGTAGGCATTGCGGGATTGTTCCGCATTGAAAGCATCTCCCTTATAAAGACATCGGACGAGAGTTTTCCCTCGATATTGGCAAGCTGCAGTTCAAGACTCAAGTCTCTCTCCACTGAAAGCCTGTTTGACCAGACCCTGCAGCGTGCCTGTTCCTTCTGATATCCCATGACCCCCATGACGACAACCGAATAAACCGATATGGCCGCGATATATGCCAGAAGATATTTGGTACCGAAGAGCGAATTCCTGCCAAAGCGGGGGGTAAACGGCATCGCAAGCTGAAGCGAAAGCAGAAGCGATATGAAAAGCAGCCCGTATGAGAGATAGCATAGGAAGGAATAGAAATCCATCTCTGTCAACCTGTATATTTCCAGCATCACGTTGGAATTTTTCAGCAGCGACATGAAAGTATAATGGATGTAGAGAGAAAGCAGCACCGGAAGAAGGAAAACGGCAGTGTAAAGCAGCACCTTCCTAAAACCCGACACCCTGTTTTTGCTTATGACTATCTTACTGCGCAGCAGATATATCCCGTAAACTGCCAGACATACGTAAAAATTGTTTATCAACAGATTGCCAAGCGAAGAGAAGAGCCATCCGCCGGAATATATGTTTGGCGAAAAGAGCGGCTCGGAAAATCTGAGATCGCTTGCAAAGATGAAAAGCAGGACCCTCAGCAGCGAAAGCGCGGCGACATATATCAGCAATGACTTGAACGATATGTTGTTCATGAAATAGGATATGAGGGCCAGCAGGACAAAGAGGAACGTAAGCCATTTAAAGATATTGCCCACTCCGGCCTTCAGGGAATCCACCTCGTCGATAACGGTAAAAAGAAGATTGCCGTCCATGCCCTCCACCATTATGCCGTTGTCGAAGTTTATGGGCACTATCTCCAGTTCTCGCTTGACCTTCAGTTCCGGGTTTATCTCGTTTACCAGCACTGAATTGTCGGAGAGATACTCTGTCTTGACAAGCAGGCCGGCGATAACTTTTGCCCGCTCCTTTTTATACACCTTTACAACATACCATGCAGAGCCAAGATTGACATACTGCTCCGAATCCGACAGATATGCCAGCGGCATATTCCATATATTCTCGCTGTTCGCATAGCCGAGCGTATACCAGAGAGGGATGGCATCCACCTCGTCGTTGCTGATAGGGAACTGGTTTACCCAACACTGGAGCGTATCGGCGTTATACTTGTATATCACCATGTCTTCCGGAAAATCCTTTGGCTTGTACCACTGGTCCACCGGATTGTCGAGAGCCTCAAGGGCATACCTCTCCATCTGCTGTTCGCGGTTCTGGAGTCTCTTCTCCAGCCTGTCTACCTCACCCTCCACCGAGCCCTGGGTCGGAGTGACAAGCGAGGCTATCGCCAAGAAGAGTATGGCAACAGAGGAGGCCAGAAGAGTCCTGTAGCGTTTCAAAAAAGATACAGACGCCACATAATACCCGTTTAGCCGGGCTGTTTTCTCCTTAAACCTGTTCTTCATGCCCATTCTGCTCACTGATGGTGATACGGTTCTCCCTTGATGATGGTAAACGCCCTGTAAAGCTGCTCAATGAAGATGAGCCTTACCATCTGGTGCGAAAATGTCATCCTTGAAAGGGAAATCATACCGTCAGCCCTTTTATATACTTTTTCTGAAAAGCCGTAGGCACCGCCTATGGCAAATGTAATGTCTCTTCCCGGATTTACAACCATCTGTCTCTCCAGAAAGGCAGCCCACTGCACAGACGAATAGCTCTCACCTCTTTCATCGAGAAGCAGCAGCGCATCATTCTGCCTTACCGCCTTGAGTATGGAATCGCCCTCTTTCTCCCTGAGCTGTTCAGATGAGAGCGAAGATGCGTTTTTTACATCTGGCAGCTCCACCATGCTGAACGGGATATAGAATCCGAGCCTCTTTCTGTAAATCGCGATTCCGTCATTTATATAGGGAAAAGCAGTCTTTCCCACAAGGAGTAAAGTCAGTTTCATTTTCACACTGTTCCGGAGAGCCGCCCGCCTTGAGACGGCCTTTGCAAAAATAACAATAAATGGGAAACATGGCTTGATTTTTGTTAAAAAAGAGTGCATGAAACAGATAATCCTTATACTTGTTGCTTTTACCCTGTCGTTCCAGGCATTTTCGAAAGAACAGGAGAGCGATGTCTTTGTTCCGATAGAAAAATATATCAGGCTTGGAGACCATGAAAGCCTTGCGGTGTGGTTCGCCAACAACCTCGAACTCGACATCATGGGCAACATAAACGACTGCAGCAAATTGCAGGCGACACAGATAATCAAGGATTTCTTTGTGACCTATAAACCGTCTGACTTCAACATAATACACAAGAGCGGCAAGGCCCCCATGAAATATGCCATAGGCAGCCTCAAGGCCGGAGGTGAAAGTTTCAGGGTCACCCTCTTTGTAAAAATACAGCCGGGAGGCAATCAGATTCAGCAACTGCGTATAGAACGCGATTCCAGACCCTGATTCTAAAGGGCATTGCTCCTATAGATTGGGAGTAGCGTAAGTGAGTACGTCCTCTCTGGTAATCGTAGGGCCTCCGAGAATGAGCAGCCTCTCTGTAACGTTTCTCAATTCGCGTATGTTTCCTGTCCAGTTATGGTTCTGCAGTTCGGCGACAGCATCGTCGGCAATCTGGCGTTCCGGCATGCCGTTCTCCTCACATATTGCAGAGATAAAGTGTTTTACAAGCACGGGAATATCCTCAATCCTGTCTTTGAGAGGCGGAACGTGGATTATGATTACGCTAAGCCTGTGGTAAAGGTCCTCCCTGAAATTTCCCTTTTCAATCTCCTCAAGCAGATTCTTGTTGGTAGCGGCAACCACTCGTACGTTCACCCGTATATCTTTGTCGCTTCCCACCCTTGTAAGTTTGTTCTCCTGCAGGACCCTCAGAACCTTTGCCTGTGCTGCAAGGCTCATGTCGCCTATTTCGTCCAGGAAGAGAGTGCCGCCGTCTGCCTGCTCGAACTTTCCCTTATGCTGCTTGATAGCCGAGGTAAACGCTCCCTTTTCATGTCCGAAAAGTTCGCTCTCTATAAGTTCTCCGGGAATTGCGGCGCAGTTCACCTCGATAAAAGGCATGGAACTCCTGTTGCTTTTTTCATGAAGCCACCTTGCTACAAGTTCTTTTCCAGTACCGTTCGAACCGGTAATCAACACTCGCGCATCTGTTGCCGCCACCCTGTCTATCATCTCCTTTATCTTTTTTATGGCAGGGGATTCGCCGATTATCTCCTGCACGCCGCTCACCTTGCGCTTGAGCACTTTTGTCTCCTTTATGAGCGAAGTCTTGTCTGTCGCGTTTTTGAGAGTTATGAATATGCGGTTCAAATCCAGCGGCTTCTGAATAAAATCGAACGCACCCTTCTTTATGCATTCCACTGCGGTGTCAATTGTACCGTGACCCGAAATCATCACCACGGAAGAATCCATTCCGCTTTCGACTATCTTTTCAAGAACCTCCACGCCATCCATTTCAGGCATTTTTATGTCGCAGAATATTACGTCGAAATTTCCGCCATGCGCCATTTCCAGCCCCTCTTTTCCGCTTGCGGCGAGCGAGACCTCATGATTTTCGAACTCGAGTATCTCCTTCATTGTGTTTCTGATACTCTTTTCATCGTCTATTACAAGAACTTTCATATCTATTATACGATTTTTTCATTTTTAAGCCAGTTGTCGTAACATATTGCCATCGCCCCCTCCTTCAGGGAATAGGAAGACTGGCAGATGATACCGGGATTCACTCTGTCCAAAACCAGTTTGGTAAAGAGCGATGCCAGTACTATATAGTCCACCCTTATCGGTGACATTCCAGGCATCGAGAGCCGTTGTTGCGAATTTGATGCCAACAGCGTCTTGTGGAGAGAGTCCAACTTCTCCTTTTCCAAAATTCTATACGGTTGCTCCGGCGAAAGATTGAAATAGAGCAAATCCCTGAATGTGTCGAACGAGCCCGAAGAACCCACGAAAAGCGCCGGAGAATATTTTTCCACCTCTCTCCACAAAGGCTCCAACTGCCCGTTGCAATACTCGGTGAAGGAAGATGCAATATGGTCCGGAAGAGGGTCTGTATAGTCGAACATTTCCCTCATACGGGCCATGCCGATAGGGAAACTGCGTTTCCAGAGTATCTTCCTGCCGTCGGAAATCACAAACTCATTGCTTCCGCCGCCTATATCGAGCATCAGGATATTTCCGCCTGTCTTCAACTCTTCCGGCAGACTTTCCATTATTCCCCTGAAGATAAAACCGGCCTCGCGGTCACCGGAAATTACGTTTATCTCTATTCCAAACTTCTTGTTCATACAGGCGGCAAAGTCACGGCCGTTCCTTGCATCGCGCACGGCGGAAGTCGCATAAGGCAACACCAAGTCAGCCCCTCCGGAATCCTGTATCCGCGCCATTATGGCAGAAAGAGCATCCGATGCCGTATCAAACGCCTTTTCAGATATATAGCCGTCCGACAGGCCTCCGGCTCCCAGCCTTGCAGCCCGCTTGAATTCGCATAACACCCTGCATCCATCCTTTTCAAACATGCAGAGAAGCAGGTTGAACACATTCGTACCGAGATCCAATACGGCTACTTTCATCTGTCAAACTGTTATGTCGATTCCGAATCTGACTTTAAGGATCTCCCTGAGCCAGTCCAGCTGGTCATTCACACTCATGTTGCTGTTATCCAGAAGCAGCGCATCCTCCGCCTTTACAAGAGGGGCCACAGCACGGTGCTCGTCCATATAGTCGCGCTTCTTGAGATTTTCAAGCACCTGCTCGAAACTCTCCCGGCCTCCGTTCTGCACTATCTCCTTGAACCTGCGCTCAGCCCTTACTCTGGCCGAAGCCACCATGAAAATCTTCAGTTCGGCATCGGGAAAGACAGCAGTACCGATGTCGCGCCCGTCCATGACAACGCCGCGCTCCTTGCCGTAACGCTTGAGTATTCTGTCTACATACTCCCTTACAAATGGCAGCGCCGCAATCTGGCTCACCTTTTCCGATATTTCCATTTTCCTAATGTTCTTCTCCACATTTACACCGTTGAGACAGATATGGCAGGAACCGTCTTCACTTGAAGTTTCAAAAGCAAGGGTTATGGCTCCGAGCGTTCCGGCAAGCCATTCGGCATTTATATAACGGCTGTTGTCTATAAAGCCGTTCGTATATGCAAAATAGGTTATTGCCCTGTAAATGGCTCCAGTATCTATATAGACATAGCCCAGTTTCTTTGCAACCAGTCTGGCGAATGTGCTCTTGCCGGTGGAAGAATAACCGTCTATCGCCACTATTATTTTCTTGTTTTCCATAGTGGCAAAAGTACAAAAAAGTTATCTTTGCGCCTAACCTATTTGCAAGATGAGACTGAAGGTGGAAATAGATTCGCGCTCCGGCTTCTGCAACGGAGTGATAAGGGCGGTGAAGGAGGCCGAGGAAAACCTTGAGAAGAGGCGTCCGCTCTATTCTCTGGGAGCAATCGTACACAACAATTCAGAGTTGCAGAGACTTCAGGAGCAGGGGCTGGAAATCATAGACATGGAGCGGATGCGCAACATGAATGGAGGCACTGTGCTCATCAGGGCTCACGGAGAGCCCCCTTCAACCTATCTTCTGGCAAGAGAGCGCGGCATAACCCTGATAGACTGTACATGTCCGGTTGTACTGAAACTGCAGGAGAGAATCAGAAACACCTATAAAGATATTCTGCAAAGCGGCAGCGGAGGCCAGATTGTAATTTTCGGAAAAGAGAACCATGCAGAGGTGAACGGGCTTGTAGGCCAGGTGGAATCCAATGCCGTTGTTGCAGACATCCTCCCCGGAGGAAAAATCAAGGGACTGGAGAAAATAGATTTTTCCCGTCCGGTATATATCTTTTCACAGACCACGAAAGACCCGCAGGAGTATGAGAGCGTATGCGGCGCCATACGGGAAAAGATGGAAGAGAAAAACTCTCTTTTCGTTTTTGACACTATATGCCGGCAGGTTGCCGGCCGTCACGCGAATCTTGCCCGTTTTGCCAGAAGCCATGACTTCATCCTCTTTGTAAGCGGGCCCGACAGTTCAAACGGCAAGGTACTCTACGAACTGTGCAAGAGTGTAAACAAAAATTCGTATCATATTCAGGATGTGAGTGAAATAGACGCATCGCTCTTTTACGACGGTGCCTCGGCAGGAATATGCGGAGCTACGTCCACACCCAAGTGGCAACTTGAAAAGGTTGCGGAATATCTCGGCAGATTATAAATTATGCGCTTTTTTATATATTCGGCGGCGCTCCGCTTGCCGCATATACTGTTCACGCCTCGAGGGTATCAAAAGCAAACTTTTGAATACCATTGCGCGCCTTTCTTCGAAAGACTTCTTTAACCCCCGCAGCCCGTAGTCTGCACCCCATGAAGGGGGTATCGTGGTCCCTTCGGGACTTTGCAATACAATAACGGGCTGCTGGTTTCCCTGTTTGGAGATATTGGCTCATGCGGCGCATAACTGTTATCCGTATTTTTGCCGGATGTGATTCAAAATGGGTGATTTCAAGGCTTGCGAAGATGAGAAAACCGCAGTGTACTGTTGTACATGAGGATTTTTGAATCAAGCGTAACGCAGAAAGCGCCATTTTGAATCATATCCATGCGTATATTCGGCGGCACTTCGTTTGCCGCATATACTGTGCAACTCCGCCTGTTTAAGTTGTGAAAACGGCTTCTACGTATATTCGGCGGCGCTCCGCTTGCCGCATATACTGTGCAACTCCGCCTGTTTAAGTTGTGAAAACGGCTTCTACGTATATTTGGCCTGACGGCCACATATACTGTTCACGCCTCGGCAGAGCAAATGGAACCGCCTTGTCGCATTCTATTTGGAGATATATGCGTGCCTCACGGCACTCATACAGGCACTCAAAACCTCAATAATGCAAACAAGTTTCCATTATTTCCGGTTTTTCGTATCTGTCACTTCGTTTTTATATCTCCAAATAGGGTAAATGCAAATAAATTTGCTCTGCTCTCGGCTTCTGCGTATATTTGCAGTTCAATTTGATTATCATTATAAATAACATATAAAATATGGCAACTACAGCAGATTTCAAGAACGGATTATACTTCAATTTCAACGGCAAGCCTTGCAGGCTCATCTATTTCCAGCATGTAAAACCGGGAAAGGGCCCAGCTTTCGTAAAGACCAAATTCAAGAATCTCGAGAACGGAAAGACACTGGAAAACACTTTTGCGGCAGGCGAAAGGATTGACACCATCACCGTTGAAAGAAGACCTTATCAGTTCCTGTACAAAGATGAAGACGGTTACAACTTCATGCACAGCGAGACATTCGACCAGATACACCTTGACAACGATTTCGTCGAGAATGCAGACCTCATGAAAGAGGGGCAGTCTGTGGAAATGATGTTCCTTGCAGACGAAGAAAGGTGTCTTACATGCGAACTGCCCCAGTTCGTGGAGCTTGAAGTAACATATACCGAACCTGCGGTAAAAGGAGATACAGCCTCTACCAACGCCCTCAAGGAGGCCGTTCTGGAGACAGGGGCAAAGATAATGGTTCCCCTCTTCATAAACCAGGGAGACGTTATAAGAGTCAAGACAGAAGACCGCTCATACGGCGAGCGTGTAAAATAACCTGCAATTTACCTATTTAACCCATGAAAAAACTATCGTTTTTGATCTTGTCCATGCTCGCATTATGCGGGTGTGGACAATTTTTTTCAGAGCACTCTACAGTCAAGGACGAAACCGTAGACAAACTCATCGACAACGGCGATTTCAGCCAGGCCAAAGCCCTGATCAAACTGAAAATCGCGAGTGAAGATCTCTCCAAAAAGGAGGAGTACGATTGGCTTGCAAAAATCGACATCATGGAGAGGACCCAAAAGGATTTCAGGCTCGACGATTCCACTGTCGTAGCGCAGATTAAAGAGTATTATCCAGATGTAACCGCAGAGGAACTTGCAAGATGGGAGGAATGCGGAGCACTGGAATGCAAGGTTATAGACGGGCAGAAAAGATATTTCCATTCAGCCGCGAGAAACCTCTTCAGGATAAGCAAGGAGGCCCAAAGTAGATATGAGCAGATAAAAGGCAGACAGTCAGACGATTTAGACGCATTTCTAAGCGGTTATATTCCCAAGGTGGTGGCTGCGGCCAAAGCCAGAGACGGCAAAAACGGTTCAATGGTCATGCCTGTCAAAATGAAAATACGCTATACCCTGACAGTTCCGGCAGAAGAGGTGCCGGCGGGAGAAATGATAAGAGTCTGGATGCCATATCCGAGGAACGACGCCAAGCACAGGGAGATAAAACTGCTCTCAACAACCCAGCCTGAATATATCGTATCGCCCGACTCCTACGCACACAAGAGCATCTATATGGAGAAGCCCGCCGACGGCAAGGAGGATGCAGTATTCGGATACGAACTCAGTTATACGTCATACAATGTGTTCTTCAATATCAGTCCTGAAGATATAAGGCCATACGACACGGAGAGCGAACTTTACAGAAAATATACAGACCAGAGGCAGACCCACATCATCTTCAGCGACAAAATCAGACATCTGACAGACAGCATAGTCGCATCGGAGAAGAACCCGTATCTCAAATGCGTCAGAATCTTCGACTACATTGCCGCAAACTATCCGTGGGCAAGCGCAAGGGAATACTCTACAATAGAGAACATACCTGAATACGTGCTGCAGAACCGGCATGGAGACTGCGGCCAGGTAACCCTGCTCTTTTTAACCATGGCACGCTACGCCGGCATTCCCGCCAAATGGCAGAGCGGCTGGATGATGCATCCGGGCGAAGTGAATCTCCACGACTGGGCGGAGGTCTATTTTGAAGGAATAGGATGGGTTCCTGTAGACCAGTCTTTCGGACTCGTACAGGGCAGCGAAGATGACGATGTGCTGCACTTCTATACAAAAGGCCTTGATGCATACAGACTTATTGTAAACGACGACTACTCGGCCGACCTCTACCCCGCCAAAATATACCAGCGCAGCGAAACGGTTGACTTCCAGCGCGGAGAGGTGGAATGGAAAGGTGAAAACCTCTATTTCGGCCGCTGGAAATACAGGATGGAGGTAGAGTATCTATAGTGGATTCGGAACAGGCAGAACGATATATAGAACGCTTTTCCTGCGGACAGGACCCTGTATTGGACTGGGTTGAAAAGCAGACGCATCTGCGGACCAACTACAGCCGCATGCTGTGCGGTCCGGTTGTAGGGAAATTTCTGGAGATGTTTGTAAAGGCCCTCTCGCCGGAACGGATATTGGAGATAGGGACCTTTACCGGCTACTCTTCCATCTGTCTGGCGCGGGGATTAGGCCGAAACGGGCATCTGGACTCCGTGGAACTGAACGACGAACTGGAAGATCTCATACTGCAAGGGTACAGAAAGGCTGGGCTGGAAGAGAAGATAACTCTGTATATCGGCGATGCAAAGCAGATAGTGTCCCGCCTTGGACATGAGTATGACCTGATCTTCATGGATGCCAACAAAAGAGAGTATCTGGCCTACTACGAACTTGCACTCAAGCATCTGAGGGTTGGGGGCTATATTCTTGCAGACAATGTACTGTGGGACGGAAAGGTATACGCAGAGCCGCTGCCAAAGGATGCACAGACCGCAGGCATATACAGTTTCAATGAATTTGTAGCCTCCGACAGCAGAGTCGAAAACGTGATTGTCCCGCTCAGAGACGGCATGAACCTTATACGCAAGTTACCTGTAGACCAGCTCTGATAGATGTTCCCGGCAAAGCACCTCTTTTGCCACCTGCAGAAGCTGCTCCGAGGTTATGGACTCCACTAGTTTCATTGTGTATTCGAGAGGATAGAGCCGGTCATAGACCAGAAGCGACTTTCCTGCGGCAAGCACCTGAGATTCCGCATTGTCATGTGAAATATGGAGTTGTCCCAGAAACTGTTTCTTTGCCTTCTTAAGTTCTGTTTCAGAAAGAGGGGATGTGCACATCTTTTCAAGTTCCCTGTAAACCAACGTCCTGCACTTGTCCAGCAAAGCCTTGTCGCAACCGAAATAGATTGAAAAGATTCCGGTATCTGTATATGGGGTATAGCTGGCCTCTATGTTGTACACCATTGCATATCTCTCCCGCAGCAACATGTTCAGCCTTGAATTTGAAGCAGGTCCGCCCAGAATATTGCAGAGCAGAGTAAGCGCATTTCTCCGCCAGCCATCGTAATATGAATAGGCTGCCGCACCTATAATACAGTGAGCCTGATGATTCCTTTTCATAACCTCTTTGCTGAACACAGTCCCGACAAGATGCGAGGAGCTGTTCTCCGGCAACGCGGTCTGGATATCCGCTCCAGATTCCGAGCGGAAATCAAGCGCGACTTCACCTTTGTAATATCTGGCAAGGCTTCTGTCTATGCATTTTCTTGCATAGCCTTCCGTTATGTCTCCGACAATGCTGAAGACCATGTTCGAAGGAATAAAGAACTCTGCAATGAACTGCGAAAGAAGCTGGGGTGTTATGCGCATCAGGCTCTTCTTCTCCCCGAGAATCGGGAGATGCAGAGGATGCTCAGAAAAAAGCAGCGTTTCAAAGTGGTCATATATGGATTCAGCAGGAGAATCCTTATACGATATTATCTCATCATAAATCACGCTGCGCTCCTTGTCGAGTTCCTTTTGCGGAAACTGCGATGTAAATGCAAGTTCCAGAAGCAGATCTGCAGCCTTTGCAAAATCTTCCTTCATTACGGTAGAGTAGATGACAATCTCCTCCTTTGTGGTATAGGCGTTCAACTCCCCGCCCTCCTTCTCCAGATAGTCGTTTATGCTTTTGGAATCGCGTTTGAGCGTCCCCTTGAAGAGCATGTGCTCGACAAGGTGCGCCATGCCGTTGTACTGCACGCTTTCGTTTCTCGTTCCGGCCTTTATTGTCAATGCACAGCGCACCACATGCGATGCCGAGTGCATACAGCAGACTCTCAGAATATCATTCATCAGACAATGGCTGTTTAAGGTAAACCGCAATCTTTTTCAAGTCTTCGGCAAGAAAGCCCTTGGGGGCCTTTCCCGTAATCTTCTGCTTTCTGTAATAGAAGAGTTCTCCGGTTTCCGTGCCTATGAGCATCTTGTAGCAATACGACCCTTGCTGTCCGAGTTGCGGGGCTACACAAAGCGAGACAAGCGTATTCTCAGATGCGCTGTCAATGGCTTCATGTACCGTATCCTCATCCTCCACCGAACCGTTGGGGCCGAGTATCTCTTTCGCCTGCTTCGCAGTGACCCCTTTGGAAAGGTCATTCTCATTTACAAGCAGCCTCATCCCTCCAATCTCCGACAGTCTGTTAGAGTACCAGGATATGCCCATCACCGCCGCCACCTTTTTTTTCTGCACACGCAGAATATGGGTCTGAATAATGTTTATATAGGCATCCAGATAGGGAACGATGTAACTGCCGTCATCATCTATGGGATTTAGAGGCAGTGTAAGAACCTCATACATGTTCTCGATTGAAACTTGGGCTTCCTCTCCCCCCTTGAGCAGGGAGAGGAACTCCATTGCCGGCTCCCTCTCCTTCTTGAAAACCCCGTCTACCTTCATGAGGAAATAATACGAAGTGTCGCACTTGAGCTCTTCGAACTGCTCAGAAGTACAGAACTCCACATCGCACAGCTTCCAGTTCTTCTCCACAGCCTCTTTCAGCGAAAGGTTGAAAAAAGAGTTGTTGTCCGTCACGACCTTGAGGCATTTTTCACCTATATCTCTCAAATTCTCCTTCTTTCCGAAAATCCCCGACTGCGCTCCCGCACTGCCCGATACCGCCAGCGCTGCAAGGAGCAAAAACAAAAATCTCATCTTTTTCATTCCGCCATAATATTTGAACTGCAAAATTAGAAAATATTCTTACTTTTGCGGTAGATGAACGATTGATGGAACGATTTATAGTATCGGCCAGAAAATACAGGCCGAATAATTTTCTTTCACTGATAGGACAGGACAGCATTGCCACCACGCTGAAAAACTCCATAAAACGTGGGCAGCTTGCCCATGCCTATCTTTTCTGCGGTCCGAGAGGAGTCGGCAAGACCAGTACGGCAAGAATCTTTGCAAAGACCATAAACTGCATGAACCTCTCTGCCGACCTGGAACCCTGCGGCGAATGCGAGTCGTGCAAATCTTTTGCAGAAGGGAGATCGTACTGCATCCACGAACTGGATGCCGCTTCCAACAATTCAGTAGACGACATAAGGTCTCTGACAGAAAAAGTAAGGATACCGCCCCAGATAGGAAAGTACAGCGTCTACATAATAGACGAGGTGCACATGCTCTCGACTGCGGCTTTCAACGCATTTCTCAAGACTCTGGAAGAGCCGCCGGCACATGCAATCTTCATCCTGGCCACAACGGAAAAGCACAAGATTCTGCCCACTATCCTCTCACGTTGCCAGACTTACGACTTTAACAGAATCTCCGTCAAGGATATCGTTGCCAATCTGGCGTCGATAGCACAGAAGGAAGGCATAGAGATAGATTCGCAGTCTTTGCATATAATCGCCCAAAAAGCCGACGGGGCTATGCGCGACGCCCTGACCCTTTTTGACCAGACCGTTGCCTTCTGCGGCACCAGGGTCGCCTATGAGCAGGTCATCAGGAATCTGAACGTTCTCGATTATGAATATTATTTCAACATAGTGGACTCTTCCCTGCGGGGAGACTTTTCAAAGTCACTGCTTCTGTTCGACCAGATTCTCTCCAAAGGGTTCAACGCGCTCTATTTCGTAGGAGGGCTGAGCAGCCACCTGAGGAATCTTGCAGTGTGCAAGGATGTCTCAACAATGAAACTGCTGGAGGTTGCTCCTTCACTGGAAGAAAAATATATGGCACAAAGCAAGGAATGCTCGCTTAAGTTTCTCTATGAGGCACTTTCGCATACGGTCAAATGCGAATCGGAATACAAAGCAAGCGGAAACCAGCGGCTGCTGGTTGAGTTCATGCTCATGAAGCTGGCAAACATATCCGGGGCATCCGGCACGGCGGCTCTTCCGCCATCAGGCGCGGAGGCACTCTCCAGACCGGCAGCCAAGCCTGAAAAGCATGAAAACGCCGTCCAGGCGGCAGATGAGCGGCCATCAGCCGGATCTGCAGCAACAAGCGGCGGCAATACGGAGAAGGGCGGGCATCAGAGACGGAGCGGAATTTCCCTTAAGGAGATGCTCCAGTCTGCCGAACAGGCAACCTCTTCCGTGGAAAGCAGACAGGATTCCCCGGCAGAAGATGTTGAGATAACGCAGGAGGCTTTGGAAGCGGCATGGATGAAGATGGCCGAAAGCCAGAAAGCCTATCCGCGTCTGGGGCTTGCAATAAAGAGTTCAAAGCCTGGGCTTGAGGAGGACGGTATCACTGTTCTCTTTCATGTAAGCAATCTGGTACAGAAAGAGTGGATTGAGAGGAATGCCATGGAGACTCTCGAGAACTTCTTGCGCAAGGAACTGAAAAACGGCAAAATCAGTATACAAATCAGGATAAGGGAGGTGGAACAGACGGGCAAAAAGCTCTATCTCCCTCAGGAAAAAGCGGAATACATTTTCAAAAACTATCCGGAAGCCAACGAGTTGAGAAAGGAGTTGGATCTGGATATAAGATAACTTCGACATGCGTCTATATTGCACAGATTTGGTTAAGAAATACGGGATGAGAACCGTTGTCAAGGGGGTTTCCATTGAAGTTGAACAGGGAGAGATTGTAGGACTGCTCGGGCCCAACGGCGCCGGCAAGACCACAAGTTTCTATATGATAACCGGCCTGATAAAACCCAACGGCGGCAAAATATATCTCGACGATGAAGACATTACCGAACTGCCCATGTATAAAAGGGCGCAGAAGGGGCTTGGTTACCTGGCTCAGGAAGCGTCTGTTTTCAGAAAACTCAGCGTAGAAGACAATATCATGTCGGTAATGGAACTTTCCACAATGACCAGGGAGGAGCGCAATGAGCGGCTCGAGAGTCTCATTCAGGAATTTGGCCTGCAGAAAGTAAGAAAAAGTTACGGAATACAGCTCTCGGGAGGAGAGAGAAGGCGCTGCGAAATTGCACGGGCACTTGCAATAAATCCCAAATTCATTTTGCTCGATGAACCGTTTGCCGGTGTGGACCCTATTGCGGTAGAGGACATACAACACATAATTGCCAAACTGAAGACCAAAAACATAGGCATTATCATAACAGACCACAACGTGCATGAGACCCTCGCCATTACAGACAGGGCATACCTGCTTTACGAGGGAAGCATTCTGGAAAGCGGCACGGCCGAAATGCTGGCCAACAACCCTGAAGTAAGGAAAAAATATCTCGGCCAGAACTTCGAACTGCGCAAGGCTGTATTGCACGACAGAGCAGAATAACTCCGGTGCGCTGCAGCAGCCTATTTCAGGACTTCCAGTATCCTGTCTACATACTTTAACGTAGAGAGACTGTCAAGTTCTCTCTTTGCCGAGGCATATGTTGCGCGGAATGCATCCATGTTCTCCTTGCTTACAGGACCTACGGAAGGGCTCTCCATCTTGAGAGGGTCAATCGGAGTACCGTTTTTCCAGACTCTGAAATCAAGATGAGGGCCTGTCGACGCACCTGTACTGCCCACATATCCTATAACTTGGCCCTGCTTTACCCTCACACCTTTCCTGATTCCCTCGCCGTAACGGCTCAAATGAAGATATGCGGTAGTATAGACCGAATTGTGTCTGATTTTTACCGTATTTCCTCCTCCGCCTCCCCAGCCTCTGCTTATGACTGTGCCGTCACCGATTGCCACTACCGGAGTTCCCATGGGAGCGGCGTAGTCTACACCGGTATGCGGCCGTACAACCTTATATATGGGATGCTTCCTGCGATACGTAAATCTTGAACTTATTCTTGTAAAATTAAGAGGGGCCTTGAGGAATGCCTTTCTCAGGCTCTCGCCGTTTTCATTCCAGTAGATTCCGCTGTTGTCGCCATCGCGGAACATCACAGACTTGTAAAGCACACCGTTGTGTACGAATTCGCAATAGCCGACATTGTCTATGTCTATAAACTCTCCGTTATATGAAAGTTCGTCATAAATCACCTTGAACGAATCTCCTTTCTGCAATGCAAAGAAATCTATTGTCCAGGCAAATATGTCTGCAAGCTTGAGCGCAAGCACAGGCGTTGCCCCTGCCTGTTCTATATCCACCCACAGCGATGAGTTTATCTCTACCTCCGCATACTTGCGCGTATGCTCTATCTCCTTGTCCATCACCTGCACGCTGACCGGATCCTTCAATGAAAAAAGCACGTTTGACATTGCATCGCGCTCATAGAGGAAGTAGGCTGCCCTGCCCTTCTCCGCTGCAGTGTCCTTCTCGTAGAAAAACTCATAGGCATTACCTATCTTTATCTTGCGTATGTCGAACACACCTTCGCTCGCATTTATAACCCTCTGCAGTGCATTGTCATCCAGACCGGCCCTGTACATCAACCCTCCAAAATAGTCTCCGCTGCCTACAACTCCGGCTTCACAGAGGTAATCATCCGTATTTATGCCATATCTCAGATCAGCCTGTTCCTCCCCGGCAGAAGCCTCTTCAACCGGAACATTTTCTCTACATGACGAAAAGATAAAAACCGCTGCAACTGTCAGAGACAGGAATCTTCTTACAAACAAGTTCATAATCAATATATTGTTAAAGAAAGGATTGTTTTCGAGATGTAAAGTTACTATTATAAATCAAATTGTCGATAAAATTGTGGAAAAAAATGTAAAAGTTTGTAATAAAATGGAAAAGTTTGTCTATTTTTGCAAAAGTCTATGGAATGTGCCGTAAAGGATGGTAAAATTTATTGGAGAATATTGCGTAAAGGTAGATGACAAGGGCAGAATTATAATTCCTGCACCTTTCAAGGCACTCTTCGGCAAGGAAGAGAGGCCGGTGTTTGTAGTCAAGAGAGACATCTATGCAAATTGTCTCCAGATGCTCACATTCCAGGAGTGGGAAAAGGAGTCTGAAGAGGTAAGACAGAGGCTGAACCAATACAACAGGGAGCATGCGCAGTTCTGGAGAGAGTATATGAGGGGCATGGCTATGGTAGAGCCGGACGAAAAGATAGGACGCATTTCCATACCAAAAAATCTTTTATCTGAAATAGGCGTTACAAAAGAGGTGATTTTTGCCGGAAACAATCATAAGATTGAGATTTGGGCCAAGGAGAATTACGAGAAGGAGAAGATGACCCGGTCTGAAATTATCGCCCTTACTGAAAAGATTTTGGGATAATGGCCAGTTCCTACCATACGCCGGTTTTACTGAGCGAAAGCGTAGACGCCCTCCGGATAAAGGAGGAGGGTATCTATATAGATGCCACGTTCGGAGGCGGAGGCCACAGCATGGAGATTCTGAAAAGGCTGGGAAAAGGAGGACGCCTCATCTCTTTCGACAGAGACGAAGATGCGCTTAAAAACAATCCGGTCCCCAAAGACGACAAACGGTTTACATTGGTCTACAACAATTTCAGGTTTATGGCCAATTTCGTTTTATACAACGGTGCATCTCCTGTAGATGGGATACTGGCGGATTTGGGAGTGTCGTCGCACCAGTTCGACTGCTCGGAACGCGGTTTCTCGTTCAGGTTCGACGCTCCGCTTGACATGAGAATGAACCGCAAGGCTGAAAAGAATGCAGAAGATATAGTAAACGGCTATACCAAAGAGGAGCTTGTAAGGATATTCAGGGTCTACGGCGAACTTGAAAATGCCGGACGGGCGGCGGAACTTATATGCAGGGAACGGCAGAAACAGAGAATTGTCACCACCGGAGAGCTGACCAGATGCCTGGTGCCGATACACAACAACCGCAACGAGCACAAATTTCTGGCAAAACTCTTTCAGGCTCTCAGAATAGAGGTGAACGGAGAGATGGATTCTCTGGAAGGATTCCTCAACGGAGTTCTCCGGATTCTCAAGCCGGGAGGAGTCCTTTCGGTAATAACATACCATTCGCTCGAAGACAGAATGGTCAAGAACTTCATCAAGAGCGGAAACATAGAGGGAAAGATAGAAAAAGACATATACGGGAATGTGCAGAGCCCGTTTGAAATTGTAACCAGAAAGCCTGTAACGCCGTCTGCAAAGGAGATTGAAGCCAACGGCAGAAGCCGCAGCGCAAAATTGAGAGTGGCAAAAAGGAGGAATTAATGGAAGAGAAGAAGAGAGTAAGTTTTTCATCTATTCTCGGCGGACAGTTTCTGCTTAATCTGGGAGCAACCAGACACTGGCTTTTCGCCCTGTATCTGTTTGTTCTGATAATCCTCTACATAACATTGAACCTGAAGGTTGCCAACACGGACATACAGATAAGGAGGAACCAGACCGAACTGAAAAACCTCAAGGCTGACTATACAAGCAAGAGCGCGAAACTGCAGTATCAAAGCAGGCAGGGGGAAATTGAGAGGAGGCTGGAAACTACGGGCTCTAAGGTAGAGAGACCGCAGCACCCTGCAACTTTAGTAAAACTACCATAGGAGAGCATGGACGGGATATTCAAAAGAATTGCACTGATTTTTAAAATCTTCATCCTTATAGCGGTTGCCGTTATAATGAAGATAGTCTATGTGCAGTTCATAAATCCCACCGAAGTAAGCGCAAGTGACATTGCCTACAGGGAAGAGGTGATTGAAGCGACACGGGGCGACATCCTCTCTTCAGACGGAAGGCCTCTTGCAACATCAGTCCCCTATTATGAAATAAGAATGGACTGTCTCGCTCCAAACAAAGACACGTTCGAGAAGTATGTGGACGCGCTTTCAAGGGAACTTTCCGAATTCTTCGGGAACAAGAGCGCAGCCCGGTACAAGAGCCAGTTGCTCAAGGCAAGAAGAGACACCTTAAGATACGAGAGAATAGGCAACAGACTGGTAGACTATTCAGAACTGGAGCAGATAAGACAGTTCCCCATTCTCAGGCTCGGAGCAAACAGGGGCGGATTGATAGTGAACCAGAAAAACAGACGCAACAATCCTTACGGAAGACTGGCCTACAGAACAATAGGTTTCATAAACACGCAAGGGGTCGGTGTCGGGATAGAGGGGACGTGCGACTATTATCTCAAAGGAACGCCGGGGCGCCAGATTGTACAGAGAGTGCTTGGCGGTGAATGGATACCCGTAAATGGAGCCGAAAGCGTACAGCCCAAGGACGGGTACGACATACAGACCACCCTGGACATAGAGATTCAGGAAGTTGCTGAAAACGCACTTAGAAAACAACTTTTGAAAGATGCAGACATAGAAGGAGCTACGGCGCTTGTAATGGAGGTGGAGACCGGAGCGATACGGGCGATTGTAAATATGAAAAAGGACGGCAGAGGAGGATTCGATGAAAGTTACAACTACGCCATAGGCTCGGCATCGGAGCCGGGGTCTGTATTCAAGCTGGTCTCACTCGTATGCATGCTCGAAGACGGATATGTGACGCTCGACACTCCGGTGAACACGGAAAACGGCATGTGGAGGCATGCCGGCCACGTATATACGGATACGCACCCTATAGGAACGGTGACAGTTGCAAAGGCTCTGGAGCAATCTTCAAACGTAGCCTTCGCCAAACTGATATATGAACATTATGCAGACAACGAATCTGCATTTGTAGACAGAATCCAGAATATGAAGGTGGGAGAGAGATTCAATCTCGACATACAGGGCGAGGCGCGTGCAGTCATCTACTCACCTGAAGACAAAATGTGGTCAAACTCCACCATAACGTCAATGGCAATAGGCTATGCCGTTCTGGTAACTCCGCTGCATCTGCTCACCTTCTACAATGCCATAGCCAATGACGGCAAGATGATGAAGCCGTACTTTATAGACAGCTATCGCCTGAACGGAGAGACAGTCAAGAAGTTCAAACCTGTGGAAGTGAGCGGGGCCATCTGCTCCAAAAATACTGCGAGAACAGCACGCGCGGCGCTCAGGGGTGTGGTAAAGAACGGAACCGGAAGAGGGACAAACAGTCCGAACTTTGAGATTGCAGGCAAAACAGGCACTTCGAGAATCTCTTTCGGAGGCAAGTACGGCTACCAGAAGAACGGCTACAGAAGATACCAGGCTTCGTTTGCAGGTTTCTTTCCTGCGGACAACCCCAAATATTCCGCAATCGTTGTTCTCTATTCCGGCCAGACAAAAGGCAACTTTTATGGTGCGACATGGGCGCTTCCGGCATTCAGGGAGATAGCGGAGTACATCTACTCCACGAGCCCGGAATGGAAAAGGGAACTCGACGGCAGCAGAGCGGTTGCACAGGATGCCCCTTCGTTCTCCAAGGGCAGGGCGGATGAGCAGAGAATCATTCTTTCCGAACTTGAAATTGCAGGCAAAAAGAGCGCAATGCCTGCCATTGCAAGAGGAGGAGGATGGGTAAAGATAACGGCAGACTCTTCGCTGCGCCTTGTTGCGGAAAAATGTAAAATAGAGAGTGATTCACTTGCCGACGTTACCGGAATGGGGCTTAAGGACGCTCTTTACATACTGGAAAACCAGGGATTTAAAGTAAAATTCAACGGATATGGCAGAGTGGCGGAACAGAGACCTGCACCCGGCAGCAGCATAAAAAGGGGAGCCACTGTAAACTTGATACTGGACAGCGATGAAACTGAATGAGACGATAAAGGGAGTGGAAATTCTCCAGAGCAGCAGACCTGTTGAAAAAGACTGCATTGTGGAATCTGTATGTACCGATTCCCGCAAGTGCACTGAAGGGTCGCTCTTTGTTGCGGTCAGGGGTGCAGACAATGACGGCCACAACTATATTCCCTCTGCAATGGAACGGGGGGCCACAGTTGTAATTTGCGAAGAGATGCCAGCCGGAGAACTTGCAGAGAAGGCCCTCTTTCTCAAGGTAAAGGATGGAAGAGAGGCCGCCGCGCTTGTCTCCGGAAACTTCTACGGCAATCCGTCTTCGAAACTCAAGCTTGTGGGTGTTACCGGCACAAACGGCAAGACCTCCATAGCGACACTGCTCTACCGCCTCTTTACCCTGCTCGGGTACAAATGCGGGCTGCTCTCAACCATAGCCAATTATGTATGCGAGAAGCGCTACGAGACAATAAACACGACTCCAGGCCCGGTAGAGATAAACCGTCTGCTTGCAGAGATGACAGTTGCAGGATGCGGTTTCTGTTTCATGGAGGCAAGTTCACATGCCATAGACCAGGAGAGAATTGCGGGTCTGGAGTTTGCCGGAGGCATCTTCACCAACCTTACACATGACCATCTGGATTACCACCATACTTTTGCCAACTATCTGAACTGCAAGAAGAGATTCTTCGACAATCTTGGAGGGAAAGCATTTGCCCTCATAAACGCAGACGACAGAAACGGAAAGATAATGGTCCAGAACACCAGAGCAAAAGTATACACCTACGCCGTCAAAAATCCTGCGGATTTCCATGCAAGGATACTGGAGAGAAGTATAGAGGGCATGTTGCTGAACATGAACGGCAAGGAAGCTTGGTTCAGATTTATGGGAGACTACAACGCCTCAAATCTGACTGCAATCTATGCCGCCGCGGCACTGTTGGGTGAAAATGAAGAGGAGGTAATAAAATATATGAGCACCCTGACTCCCGTGGAAGGGAGACTGGAGTATTTCAGAGGTCCTGAAAAGATAGTGGCTGCCGTAGATTACGCCCACACTCCGGATGCCCTGGAAAACGTACTCAAAACTCTCAAGGGGCTCAATCCGGAAGGCGGCCTGATTACCGTTTTCGGCTGCGGAGGCAACAGAGACAAGACAAAGAGACCGGAGATGGGAGCCATTGCCGCAAAATATTCAGACAGGGTGATTGTAACTTCAGACAATCCGCGGTTCGAGGAGCCACGCTCTATTATCGAGCAGATAAAGGAGGGGATGGATATAAAGGGAAGAGCCAAATCGCTCTTCATCACAGACAGGGAGGAAGCCATACGCAGCGCAGTCCTCACTGCAGAAGCGGGCGCCATAATCCTTGTCGCAGGAAAGGGACATGAGAACTATCAGATAATAAACGGAGAAAAACACCATTTCGACGACCGTGAGGTTGTCTGCAAATATCTTGCGGAACGTGAAATGAAATAAATATTGCCAAAACAGGAGAGAATAATGCTATACCATCTATTTGAATATCTTACAGAGAACGGATACGACTTTCCGGGATTGGGACTGATGAAATATATCTCGTTCAGGGCGCTGCTCGCCACCATTGTCGCGCTTGTAACAGGGCTCTATCTTGCGCCTAAAATCATAAGAAAACTGCAAAAGAGGCAGATTGGAGAGGAAATACGCGATTTGGGGCTCGAGGGACAGCTCTCCAAGAAAGGGACCCCGACCATGGGCGGCATAATAATACTGCTCTCCATTCTTGTTCCGGCGCTGCTGTTCGGAGACCTCACCAACATATATGTGATACTTCTTATTGTCACCACAATATGGCTCGGACTGATAGGCTTCCTGGATGACAGCATAAAGGTGTTCAAAAGGAACAAGGAGGGGCTGAACGGCAAATACAAGATAATAGGCCAGGTAACTCTCGGGCTGCTTGTAGGCATTATCCTCTGCACCAGCGACAGCGTAACCATAAGGGAGAGGGTTCCCTCCACTGCAAACGAAAACCAGCGTGAAGTCGCCCTCTATGAAGACATAAAGAGCACAAAGACAAACATTCCTTTCGTAAAGGACAACCAGTTCGATTACTCGTGGCTGGCGCCTTTCAAGGGAAAAGCCAAGGAGATTGCCGGATGGGGCATATACATACTGGTAATAATATTCATAATCACGGCGGTATCAAACGGCACAAACCTTACTGACGGCATGGACGGACTGGCCACAGGCACATCTGCCATAATAGGTACTGCGATAGGTATCCTTGCATATCTGTCGGGAAACTCCATATATGCCTCATACCTCAACATGATGTACATTCCCGCAACGGGAGAGGTGGTAATCTTCATGGCCGCCTTCGTAGGAGCCCTCATAGGATTTCTGTGGTACAACACATTCCCCGCACAGGTCTTTATGGGAGATACCGGAAGCCTTGCACTGGGAGGCATCATTGCCGTATCGGCCATAATAATAAGGAAAGAGCTGCTCATTCCCATGCTCTGCGGAATTTTCTTCGTGGAGAGCATTTCGGTGATTGTCCAAAGGCTCTACTTCAAATATACGAAACGCAAATACGGAGAAGGCAGACGCGTATTCAAGATGTCGCCTCTGCACCACCACTTCCAGAAAGAGGGGACAGATGCGCTTATCAAAAGGCCACGCAAAGCCATACCGGAGGCAAAAATAGTGGTAAGATTCTGGATTATAACGATATTGCTTTGTGCATTAAGCATAATAACTCTTAAAATCAGGTAATCATGAAAAAGAGAATTGTTGTTTTAGGAGGAGGCGAAAGCGGAGTCGGGGCAGCTGTTCTGGCCAGTATGAAA
Organism: uncultured bacterium; assembly: GCA_949300025.1. GTDB lineage: Bacteria > Bacteroidota > Bacteroidia > Bacteroidales > UBA932 > Egerieousia. Next base: position 105,603 of record CASGCS010000008.1, read on the forward strand.
GGGTTCAACGTATTCCTGAGCGACAGCGGCACCATAAGGGAGGAGCAGCAGCAGATGCTCAGAAAGTATGGAATTCCATATGAGTCTGGAACGCATACCCGCTCAATGATAGAAGATGCCGATGAAATAATAAAGAGCCCGGGCATACCAGACGATGCTCCGATTATGGTAGGCATAGCCAACAAAGGCATAAAGGTAATTTCGGAGATTGAATTTGCAGGGCGGTACGACAGGGCAAAAAAAATCTGCATAACCGGAAGCAACGGAAAGACCACAACCACCTCGCTCATCTACTACCTGCTTAAAAATGCAGGACTCAACGTGGGGTTGGCCGGAAATATAGGAAAAAGCTACGCCTATCAGGTCGCTACTGAAAATTACGATTATTATGTACTGGAATTAAGCAGTTTCCAGTTGGACGGAATGTATGATTTCAAGGCCGACATAGCCATTCTCACCAACATTACCCCCGACCACCTCGACCGCTACGGTTACAACATGCAGAACTATATAAATTCAAAGTTCAGGATTACACGTAACATGAACCGTGAAGACTGCTTTGTCTTCTGCGATGACGACCCCATTACTATAAACGAGCTGAAGAAGATTGTCCTCAAGGCCAAGATGCTCCCCTTCAGCCAGGAGAAGGAGGAAAAAGAGGGTGCATGCATAAAGGGCGAGATGATGTACGTAAACTGCGAAGATGACCAGTATACAATGTATGTCAAGGAACTGGCCCTTGAAGGAAGACACAACATCTACAACTCAATGGCGGCGGCAATCGCGGCAAAGGCGCTGAAGATAAGCAACGAGGTCATACGCAGAAGCCTCATGGACTTCAAGGGTGTAGAGCACAGGCTCGAAAAGGTGATGACAATAAAAAACGTACTCTATATAAACGATTCAAAGGCTACCAACGTAAATTCTGCATGGTACGCACTTGAAAGCGTAAAGACCCCTATTGTATGGATTGCCGGAGGAAAAGACAAGGGCAACGACTACCAACCTCTTTTCAAACTGGTAAAGGAGAGGGTGCACACGCTCATCTGCCTTGGAGCAGACAACAGGAAACTGCATGAGAACTTTGCAGACAAGGTGGAGAGAATCGTAGACTGTTCTTCGGCCAGGGAGGCAGTAGAACTCGCATACAGATATGCAAAAGCCGGAGATACGGTTCTTCTCTCTCCGGCCTGCGCAAGTTTCGACCTGTTTAAAAGTTATGAAGACCGCGGACGGCAGTTCAAGGCGGCGGTAAGGGAACTGTAATGGAAATATGAGTTTGAGAAAGACCATAGAAAGCGATAATTCGATAATATACCGGCTGCATGGCGACAAGGTTATATGGATGATAGTCATACTGTTGTCCATAGCATCCGTTGCGCTCATCTATTCATCGAGCAGTTCTCTGGCCTTCAAGGAAGGCAGTACGAACTTCGACTATCTGCTCAAGCAGGTAGGGTTTGTGGCCATGGGTCTGGTATTTCTCTTTATCGCCTACAAGATTCCGCTTGGAGTCTACAGGGCGGCCGTCTACCTTCTGTTCGGCGTCTCGCTGGTGCTTCTCACCCTTACGCCCATAATCGGAGTGGAGATAAACCATGCGAAAAGATGGCTGGAGATAGGGCCGGTCTCCTTCCAGCCTGCCGAGATAGTGAAGATTACGCTCATAATGTATATTGCAAAGACCATAGAACTTTGCAGGCTCGAGACCTTCAGGGAGTTCTTCTGGAGAATTATAGTGCCGGTAGGATATGTCTGTCTTGTAATACTTCTGAGCAGCGTCTCCACTGCAATTGTGGTAGGCCTCATATCACTGCTGGTTCTCATAATTGCAGGTGTAAAATGGTCGCATATCTTCAAGGCTGCAGGAATAGCCGCAGCCACCTTTATCGTAGCCATATCGCTGCACCTTGCATTCGACATTTTTCCCCGCTTCGATACCGCGACCAACCGCATCAAGGGCTTTTTTGCAACTGAAGAAGAGGCACATCAGATGACGGCGGAAGAGAAGCAGCTGGAAGCCGACAAGACATTCCAGGCAGACATGGCCGAGATAGCCATCTCTTCCGGCAAGATAATAGGCAAGGGGCCGGGAAAGAGCACCCAGCGCTATGTACTGCCCCACCCCTACTCCGATTTCATATACAGCATTATAATAGAGGAGTATGGAATTGTAGGCGGAGCAGTGATACTGCTTTTCTATCTGCAGTTGCTCTACAGGTGCGTAATGCTGGTGAGAAACTGCACCAGAAAGTTCTCGGCCATAACGGTAGGCGGAATAGGATTGATGATTGTATTGCAGGCATTCCTGCATATCCTTGTAAATGTGGGAATACTGCCCGTCACAGGACACACCCTGCCCTTGGTGAGCCTGGGCGGCACGTCGTATATAATTTTCAGCATAGCCTTTGGCATAATCCTCTCTGTCAGCAGGACCATAGAGAAGGACAACGACAGAAAGGCGAGGGAACTTGCCCTTGCAGCGGCAGAGGCCGGAAGCAAGAACGATATGCAGAGTGCGGAAGGTATTGCGGCAAACGTCACAGCCGAGGAGAGCGACGAGGAGGTCAAACAACGCACTGCACCTGCAAGGAAAGAAGAACTGCATGAAATAATAGACCAGACAACAGGAGAATTCAAATAGAGCCGATATGAAAGCAATAATAAGCGGAGGGGGAACCGGAGGACACATATTTCCCGCAATATCGATTGCAAATGCAATGAAACAGCTCGATGCCGGAGTTGAAATTCTCTTTGTGGGTGCCACAGGCCGCATGGAGATGGAACGCGTTCCGGCAGCAGGCTACAGGATAGAGGGCATTCCTGCCAAAGGACTCAAAAGGCCGCTCTACTCACCTGCCAATATCCTTATAGCCATAGACTATGTAAAATGCCTCTTTAAGGCAAGAAAGATTCTCAAACGCTTCAAACCTGACATTGCCATAGGAGTGGGCGGCTATGCGAGCGCCGCCATTGTTGCGGCGGCGGCAAAAAAGGGCATTCCCGTACTGCTGCAGGAGCAGAACTCCTTTGCGGGGCTTGTAAACAGGAAAAACGGCAAGTCTGCAGGCAAGATATGCGTTGCATACGAAGGTATGGAACGCTTTTTCCCTAAAGAGAAAATTGTAATAACGGGCAATCCTGTAAGGAACGACATAAGACGCCCCACTGCGGAACAAAGGCTGGAGGGGTTGAAATACTACAATCTCTCTCCTGAAAAGAAGACCATATTCGTGGTGGGCGGGAGCCTCGGATGCAGGACCCTCAACGAGTGCATGAAAAAGGAGATAGAAAGCGGCGGACTCATCGGCGGGGAGAATGTGCAGTTTATCTGGCAGTGCGGAAAATACTATAAGGCGGAAATCGACAGTTTCATGAAAGGCAGGGAGAACGGGAATGTCTTCTACTCCGATTTCATACAGCGCATGGACCTGGCTTACGCAGCAGCCGACATAGTCATCAGCAGGGCCGGGGCAGGAACAATCTCGGAACTGGCGATTGCCGGCAAATGTACAATATTCGTTCCCTCTCCGATGGTTGCGGAAGACCACCAGACCCATAATGCAATGGCTCTGGTAAAAAAAGATGCGGCAGCCATTGTGAAAGACAGTGCCGCACTGGAGAGCCTAATGAATGTTGCCGCCGGGCTGCTGGAGAATAAAGAAAAGAGAGAGACTCTCGAAAAGAACATACTGGAATTTGCAAAACCCGATGCTGCCATGCAGATAGCCCGATATTGCATGGAACTTGCCTCAAATGGAGCAAAAAGGAGAGAATGAAATGGTAGAGAACGTATATTTCATAGGAATAGGCGGTATAGGAATGAGTGCCATTGCCCGTTACTACAATCACGCCGGATACAGGGTAAGCGGTTATGACAGAACCCCTACCCCTCTTACGGCCGCACTGGAGAGCGAGGGAATAGCCGTTCATTACAAGAGCGACATATCTGCCATACCCGCCGAACGGGAGAAGACCCTTGTAATATACACACCTGCAATTCCTGCAGACTTTGAAGAACTTTCATATGTAACGAGAGAGGGTTACAAGGTGGTCAAACGTTCCAGGGCGCTGGGGGAGATAGCCAAGGGAGAGAAAACGGTTGCCGTTGCCGGCACTCATGGAAAGACAACCACCAGCACGCTCATTTCCCATATATTTACCGATTGCGGCATGGGGTGTTCAGCTTTTCTGGGCGGAATTTCCAAGAATTACGGCACAAACCTGCTGTTGAGCAAAAACAGGCTGCTTGTAGCAGAGGCCGACGAGTTCGACCGCTCATTCCTGCAGCTCTACCCCGACATTGCGATAATCACCTCGGCCGACCCCGACCATCTGGACATATACGGGACTTACGATGCCGTGAAGGAGGCGTTTGTCACATTTGCCTCACAGGTCAAGGGAAGTATCGTCATCAAAAAGGGTGTTTCACTCGACCTGGGCAAGATTACGGCAAAATGCTACAGTTATTCGCTCGACAGCCCGGCTGACTTTCATGCCGACAGGACGGAGATTGTGGAAGGAGGCTATTTCAAGTTCGACCTCATTTGCCCGTCGGGGAAAATAGAGGGGTGTACAATGGGAGTACCCGGTCGGGTGAATGCAGAAAACGGTGTGGTGGCAGCGGCCGCCGCCATACTGGCCGGAGTCGCACCTGAAGAGATAAAACGGGCGCTGAAGAGTTTCAGCGGAGTGAAAAGAAGACTGGATGTCCATATAAACACCCCGCAGACGGCATATATAGATGACTATGCACACCACCCCCGTGAAATAAGTTCTGCAATAAACTCTCTCAGGGAGATTTTCCCTGGAAGGAGGCTGTGCGGAATCTTCCAGCCGCACCTGTATACACGAACAAGAGACTTTGCAGAGGGATTTGCAGAAAGCCTCTCGCTTCTTGACAAACTGATTCTGCTCGACATATATCCTGCAAGGGAGGAACCTATCCGGGGCGTAACCTCGGAAATAATATTTGACAAGGTAAGGAGTGCTGAGAAGGTGATGCTCTCCAAGGAAGAGCTCCTCCCCTACCTGGAAAAGGAACCGATAGATGTGCTGGCCACATTCGGGGCGGGCGACATAGACAAGTTCGTGGAACCGATAACCAATATGCTGCTGGGCAGAACAGAGAAGAAAAAAGTGAATGATGTTTAAGAAGATACTGACATACACCGGAATCATACTGCTTGCAGCAATGGCTGCGGCATACTTCTGCTTTGCCGCCCGACTTTTTGCAGACAAAAGCGGAGAGAGAATCTGCAAAACGGTTTCGGTAGAGATATTGGACAGTACCATAAACAAGTTCGTAAGCAAGGATGAGGTCGTAAAACTCATAAACGAGTATGACGGCCCCGTTACCGGGAAGAAATGCGACAATATTAATTTGGAGAAGATAGAACTTATGCTCAACAGGCGGAGTGCGATAAAGGAGTCTCAGGTGAGCCTTACAAGAGACGGCTTCATGAAAGTGGAGATTACCCAGCGCAGGCCCCTGCTGAGAATAGAGACAGCCGGCGGAGGTTTCTACATAGACGAATTTGAATATATCTTTCCGCTTTCGGAGAGCTTTACCTCTTATGTACCTGTAGTTTCGGGGCACATTCCGCTCGATTTGAATGCCGGATTCAGAGGCAAGGCTGAAGACGAAGACACTCCCTGGATAACCAAAATCATGGAACTTGGGATGTTTCTTAACGAAAACCCCTTTTGGGGGGCGATGATAGAACAGATATATGTGGCCGAAAACGGAGACGTCATCCTCTCTCCAAAGGTTGGGGAAATAAAGATAATCCTGGGCCGTCCAGACGATATAGAATTGAAATTCAGAAAACTCCTTGCATTTTACAGGAATATCGCGCCTGAAAAGGGATGGACGCGTTACAGCGAGGTAAATTTAAAATATAAGGGACAGATAGTTTGTAAATTGAACAATACGCCATTAAAAATAAAAGAGTCATGAGAAGTGTTATAGCAGCAATCGATTTGGGGACTACCAAAGTGGTCTGCATTGTCGGAGAAAAAATCGGCAACAAGGTCAAGATTATAGGGTACGGACAGGCTCCGTCCAAGGGTATACTCCGAGGTGAAGTCCAGAACATACAGAATGTTCTCGACAGCATAACCCCGGTAAAGCAGGCTGTGGAAACAGCCATAGGCGCCAAGATAAATGAAGTATTCGTAGGAATTGCCGGACAGAACATAAGGTGTGCCACTACTTCCAACCAGACTACAAGGACAGACCCTGAGCAGATCATAACAAAGGAGGAGATAGAGAAGTTTACCGACAGCATGTACAACTCTTTTGTACAGAACGGTGAAAAGGTGCTGCATGTGATTCCGCAATCATACAACATAGATGACTTCATGGGAATCAGCGACCCAATAGGCATGAACGGACGGCAAATCAGCGCAAACTTCAAGCTCTTCATAGGCAGAAGCAATTCGGCTCAGATGAGCAGGAATGTGATAACCCGTGCCGGAATGGCTTTAAGGGAGATAATATTGGAGCCGATAGCCTCTGCAAAGGCTGTAGTGGCACCTGACGAGGCGGAATTGGGCGTAGCCGTGCTCGATATTGGAGGAGGCACTTCAGACCTGCTTATCATTCATGACAACATAATAAGGCACACAGCTGTCATCCCTTTCGGAGGGAACTCAGTAACCGAAGACATAAAGATGGGGTGCAACATCACCTCCAGAGATGCCGAAATGCTGAAAGTTCAGTTCGGTTCCTGCTGCCCCGATTTCGCACGGCAGAAAAAGATAATTATCCCGGGTATAGGCGGCCGTTCCAACAAGGAGATAGGGCTTCCCACACTCTCAAAAATCATCGCCGCCAGAATGGAGGAGATTTTTGAAGCCGTCAGCTATGAAATCGACAGGTCGGGCTACAAGAACAGGCTCAACGGCGGGCTGGTACTTACCGGAGGCGGCGCCAAAATGCAGGATATAGCCCAGCTTGCCACACGTGTGACTGGTCTGGAGGCAAAAGTGGCTTATCCCGAAGAGTGCATAGACTGCAACGGAATGTCTGAAATAATGTCTTCAGAAAACTCCACTGCAGTCGGGCTCGTACTCAATGGATTTGAAATAATGGAGCGCGAAAAGTGCATCTACAACACCATCACCGAGATAAATTATCAGCTCTTCGACAACCAGCAGCAACAGGAGGAGCCGGTGCCTGCCGCACAGAAGCCGCAGGCAAAAAAGAACTTTTTCAAGAATTTCTTCAGTTCGTTTTCATCTGAAAAAATGTTTAACGATAATCAGGCCTGAATATGGAAAACAACAACATAGTAGTTCCGGAGAACTGGATTCCCTGCTCGAAATCTCTGATAAAGGTTGTGGGAGTGGGCGGAGGCGGGTGCAATGCCGTGGATACCATGAACAGGCAGGGTATTCAGGATGTAGAATTTGTAATATGCAATACAGACAGGCAGTCGCTTGACAACAACAGCGTTGTCAACAAGCTCTATCTGGGCAACAAGGGGCTTGGAGCCGGATGCGACCCGGAAAGGGGCAGACGCGCAGCCGTAGAGAGCGCAGACAAGATAAAGAAGATGTTCTCTGACCAAAGCGAGATGGTCTTCATCACTGCCGGAATGGGCGGAGGTACCGGAACTGGCGCCGCCCCTGTAATAGCCCAGATAGCAAAGGAACTTGGGAAACTTACCGTGGGCGTAGTGACACTCCCCTTCCGCGACGAAGGAGAATCTTTCCTCAAGAGGGCGCTCATCGGCATAAAGGAGTTGCGCAAGCACGTAGACAGCCTGCTTATAATAGACAACCAGAAGCTCTATGAGGTTTTTGGAGAACTGCGTGCATTCGAAGCCTTCCCGAGAGCCAACGAAGTTCTGAACACCGCAGTAAAAAGCATAGCTGAAATAATTACAAAGACCGGATTCATAAACGTAGACTTTGCAGATGTCAAAATGGTCATGAAGGATAGCGGGATGGCCATTATGGGAATAGGCACTGCGTCTGGGCCGGACAGGGCCTCAAAGGCCGTTGAAATGGCGTTTGAATCTCCCTTGCTCAACGACTGCGACCTCAATACCGCAAGCGGTGTCCTGGTAAACATCAGTTCCGGAAAGGAGAACGGCCTTACCATGACCGAACTTAACCAGATAATGGAGTATGTGAACAGTTACACCGGCACTCCCGAAAAATTCAAGCGGGGCGTAGTTCTTGACGAATCGCTCAAGGACGAGATAAGCGTTACGATAGTGGCCACAGGCTTCAAGATAAACAACCTTCCGCAGATAGACATAGGAGATCCCGACACTATTGTTCTGGGCAGCGGAAGTCCCTTCTCGCAGGAGAGCATCTCCACAACGCGCCTTACATACCCGAACCGGGAGAACACCTTGAAGGAAGAGAAGCCGGAGGCTGAAATGGAACCCGCGGAGAGTCCGGAAAAGGAGAATGAAACCTGGATATACAGAAAGCCGAAAGGCAAGCCTGCCCTCATAATAGAGCCCGGAGACGATATTACCAAACTGGAGAGAGAGCCAGCCTATCTTAGACGGGAGAGGCTCTTGGGCAAAGAAGAGAGCGAACCGGAAGAGGATCCCTCACCCGCAGGCATGAAAATAGAGTTGTCAGACGGGATAGACCTCACCGGTGACAACTCTTATCTCCACCAGACCCAGGACTAAGGGTCTGAACAGACCGTTTGCTATTTAAGGCTTTCCAAAGGGAGCCTTATCTCAACCTCGCCTGCAGAATAAGGGCCGAGAACATATCTGTCATATACGAAGAGAGCCTCTTCGCCTGCAATGTTTACAGATGCCTCGTTCAATGTAGGCTGAGCGTAGTAAACAGAATCAGCATTGTTGAAATTGCTCTGCAACAAACTGTCTACAACTGCCTTGTCTGCCGTAAAGAGTTCCTCCTTTGCAAGGAATTTCTGCTCTTTGGGGCTATAGTTGAAAGCTATGTTGGTTGTATTTCCATGAGCTCCGCCTGTATATTCATACACTGTGTACCTTACGCTTACCAGTTCCGGTGTTGCAGAAAATACGGTATCCTTTACCAGAAGTTCTCCGATTATGCTGCTTTCAGAAGCGACCGAATCTTTCAGGAACTTCATATTCTGGGTAAAATTAGCCACATACGAGTCCATGAGCGCTGAAAGGGAATCGTTGAGAGGAGTCAGGGATGCATTCAACTCTGCATCTGTACTTGTATACAACGAACTGTTGACACTCATTTTGTAGCTTCCGGGCAACTCTTCGCTGAAAGATTTGTCCACAACTTCCACAACTCCCCCGCTACAAGAAAAGAGGAGCACACCCATAAAGAGGGCTGCTGAAAGTTTAACAAGTGATTTTTTGCACATAATCTGCTGTTTTTTAAATATTCCTGCGCGCAAAGATATACAAATTAACTGTAATCGAAAATAGTTTGGCGATATTGTCGATAAAAACTATTTTTGCCTCAAAATTTTTCCTACATGAACAACAGAAAAAGACGCGTAAGATTTGCCCCGAGCCCCACCGGGCCGCTGCACATGGGCGGTGTAAGGACTGCACTTTACAACTATCTTTATGCCAGACAGGCCGACGGAGATTTTATACTCAGAATCGAAGATACGGATTCGCAACGGTTTGTGCCGGGTGCCGAAGAGTATATAATCGAATCGCTCAGATGGTGCGGAATCTATCCCGACGAGGGCGTGGACAAAGAGGGCCACATGGTGGAGAGACCTACCCCCGAACACCCCCATGCTCCATACAGGCAGTCGCAGCGCAAACACATATACAGGAAATATGCCGAAGAACTTGTGGAAAGAGGATTGGCATATTATGCTTTCGACACCGCAGCAGAGCTCGATGCAAGGCGCAAGGAGGCAGAGTCGCAGAAAAAGACCTTCACATACAATCACATAACCCGCAATGAGTTGAAAAATTCATTGACATTGCCAAAAGAAGAGACCGAAAGGCTTCTCGCAGAGGGCAACTGGACAATCAGGTTCAAGAACCCTGAAAACAGGACAGTGAAGATGGATGACATGATAAGGGGGCATATAGAGATAAATACAGACACCCTCGACGACAAAGTCCTCTGGAAGTCTGCCGACGGGCTGCCCACCTATCATCTTGCCAATGTTGTCGATGACCATCTGATGGAGATAACAGACGTTATAAGGGGTGAGGAGTGGCTGCCGTCGCTTCCTCTGCATTATCTTTTATATGAAGCGTTCGGATGGGAGGAGAGCAGACCTGCATTCGCGCATCTTTCACTCCTGCTCAAACCCGATGGAAAGGGCAAACTCAGCAAGCGGGACGGCGACAGGCTCGGATTTCCCGTTTTCCCCCTGAAATGGGTCAATCAGGAAGGCGAAGTGTCCAGAGGCTACCGCGAAGACGGCTACTATCCGCAAGCCTTTATAAATATGCTGGCACTGCTTGGATGGAATCCCGGCACAGAGCAGGAGATATTTTCGCTCGACCAGCTGGTAAAGGCCTTTTCACTGGAGAGGGTGATAAAATCCGGAGCCAGGTTCAATCCTGAAAAGGCGAAGTGGTTCAATCAGGAATATTTGCGGATGCAGAGCGACGAAGAGCTGGCCAAAGAGTTCGTACCGGTCTTGAAAGAAAACGGGGTGGATACCGGCAAATACTCTATGGAATATCTGAAACAGCTCTGCTCCCTCATAAAGGAGCGGGCCCATTTTGTAAACGACTTCTGGAACATAAGCCGCTATATCTTTGTTTCTCCAGTGGAATTTGCAGAAGCTGACGTAAGGAAATTCTGTACTCCTGAGAACCTTGGAAACATAAGCAAGGTTGCAGCATTTATAGAGAACATGGAGGTTCCACAGGCACCGTGCAGCGACAAGGCCGGCGCTGTTGCCTCAATAGAGGAGAAACTCACAGGCTACATAAAGGAGAATGAATGGAAGATGGGTGCCGTAATGAACACGCTGAGGCTTTTCTTTGTAGGAGAGGCCAAAGGGCTGGGGATTGCAGACATCATCTACTTTCTCGGAAAAGAGGAGAGCCTGCGCAGGATAGAGTATGCAGCCGGGAAGTTGCAGTCTACTGTGCGATAAACCTGTATACAATTTCACCGATTTGCCTTTCAGGTGCCGTTGAACTGGCCCTGAAACGGCTTCTGCCTGCAGCATCGAGTGCAGAACGTATAAGGCACTCATCTGTTGAAGAGAGACTCTCTATGACAGACGCCGCCGTAACATACCCCTTTCTGTTTACCGTTATGCGTACGCTCACATCGCCTCCGCCATAACATTTGTAAACCGGGACCGGAAGTGAAATCGCCTTCCTGCCATCCAGCGTATAAGAGATTACAGAAGGACCTTTGTAGGTTTCATCAGAGCTTTCCGCCGTTTTCTTTCCGGGAAGAGCCACATCATCGCTGCCCTGTTCCATTTCCGCCTGCCTGCGAGATTCGTCAAGTTTGCGCTGCAACTCCCTCGCCTCGTCATAGACCTGCGACGGATTCTCGAAACGGTCATCCCTGAGTTCGCTTCCGCTTCTGTCCACCGCAACGTTGCGATAGGCATTGGAGGCAGCAGCAGGGCGGCTGCCTGAAAGCATCTCCTCCAGTTCCAGCTCCGCCTGAGCCTTGACCTGGAGTTCCCTGAGCTGCTGCTGCAACTCGTCATACCCTGTAAAGTCGAGCACAAAAGAGGTCTCTGTCTGCATCACCTTGCTTATGGATGCAGACAGAAGCACGATCAACACCACGAGATGAAAAATTACCGTGGCATAAAACCCTATCTTTTTATTCTTATCTTTAAACAGTTCCTTTAACACGGACGCTCTCTTTAAGTGCCTTTTCGATTATGGCAACCAGAATATCTATCGCTACCTGGTTGTGACCGCCCTGGGGAATTATTATATCTGCATAACGCTTGCTTGGCTCTATGAATTGCAGATGCATGGGCTTTACAGTAAGTTCGTACCTCCTGAGAACCTGCTCCACACTTTTTCCCCGCTCGACAATGTCGCGCGCAATTACGCGTGAAAGCCTGTCGTCGGAGTCCGCATCAACGAAAATCTTGATGTCGAACATGTTCCTCAGCCTTTCACAGGTGAATATCAGCAGCCCCTCCACGACTATGATATGGGCCGGTTTCACCTTTACCGTCTCGGTTTTGGAACGGCTGCAAGTAATATATGAATAGACAGGCTGTTCCACCGCACGACCTGCTTTGAGTTCGTTCAAATGCTCTATCAGAAGATCGAAATCTATGGAATCAGGGTGGTCGAAATTCTGCACAGCCTTCTCCTCGGGGGAGAGGTGGCTGCAATCCTTGTAATATGCATCCTGGGGAATGACCACAATCTCTTCATGCAGCATCTCCCTCAATTTCTGGACTACGGTGCTTTTTCCAGAGCCGGTTCCGCCTGCTATTCCTATTACCAACATCGCTTGAAAATTAAAATTCCGCAGATTTTGGAGTACGGGGGAACGGTATCACATCCCTGATATTCGCCATTCCGGTTACAAAGAGGAGCAGACGTTCAAACCCCAGACCGAACCCGCTATGAGGTGCGGTACCGAATCTGCGGGTATCCATATACCACCAGAGATTTCTGGTATCCATCTTCAACTCCTCTATTCTCCTTTGCAGCTTGTCAAGGTTTTCTTCACGCTCGGAGCCGCCGATTATCTCACCTATCTTGGGGAAGAGCACATCCATTCCGCGGACAGTCTTGCCGTCGTCGTTCTGCTTCATGTAAAAGGCCTTTATATCTTTTGGATAGTCTGTCACTATCACAGGCTTCTTGAAATGCTTCTCCACAAGATACCTTTCATGCTCGCTCTGCAAATCCACGCCCCAACTCACGGGAAACTCAAAGTCCACATTCGACTCTTCCAGTATCCTTATGCCCTCGGTGTAGGTAAGCCTTACAAACTCGGTATTTATGACACCCTCAAGCCTTGCGATGAGTTCCTTGTCAAACATGTCGTTCAAGAAACGCAGATCGTCCATGCAATTGTCGAGGGCATATCTTACCAGATATTTTATAAAGTCTTCGGCAAGATCCATGTTGTCGTAAACATCATTGAACGCCACCTCGGGCTCCACCATCCAGAACTCCGCAAGGTGACGCGGAGTATTGGAATTTTCTGCCCGGAAGGTAGGGCCGAAAGTATATATCTGGCCGAGCGCCATGGCTCCGAGTTCTCCCTCAAGTTGTCCGCTAACAGTCAGAGAAGTCTGCCTGCCAAAGAAATCCTGGGAAAAGTCCACCTCTGCCGCCTCGTTCCTTGGGACATTGTTCAGATCCAGGGTCGTCACCTGAAACATTTCACCTGCGCCCTCACAGTCAGAGGCGGTGATAATTGGAGTATGCAGATAGTAAAAACCTTTGGAATTAAAATAATTATGAATTGCAAAAGCCATTGCGTGCCTGATTCTCAACACAGCTCCGAAAGTGTTTGTCCTCGGTCTGAGATGAGCAATCTCACGCAGGAACTCCATGCTGTGACCCTTTTTCTGCAACGGATACAACTCCGGATCCGCCTTTCCGTAAAGGGTAATCTCCTCTGCCTGTATCTCCACACTCTGGCCCTTGCCCAAGGACTCAACCAGCTTTCCGGTAACCGCAATACACGCTCCTGTGGTTATATCCTTAAACAACTGCTCCGAAAAATGATTTGTGTCGCATACTATCTGGATATTATTTATGGTAGAACCATCGTTAAGGGCGATGAACACTACACTTTTATTTCCTCTTTTCGTTCTTACCCAACCTTTGGCCAATACACTCTCACCCGGCGCAGTCTTCAACAGTTGGGAAACCATTTTCCGTTTGATTGCACTCATAATCTGAATTCTTGAAAATTTTAATTGTACTGTTATATACTCTTATTTTACATACTTCTCTATTGCATTCTTCCAAATCTCATACCCCTCTGCGTTAAGATGCAGACCGTCGGCAGTTATGGAAGGGTTGAGCCTTGCTGTCCCCTCTTCCAGAAAGAGAGGGTATATATTGAGAAACTCAACCTTGTACTCCTTTGCTATCCGCTCCAGCATTACATTGAGTTCAGCCACCATCCAGGTCTTTCCGTTCAGATTCTTGTAACGCTTGAAACTCTCGTTGAAAGGCAGGATGCTCTGCAGATAGAGTCTTGTTTTCGGAGACTCGCTCCGTATTCTCGAAACAAGGTTCTCTATGCGGCCTGCTATCTGGTCCAATGTCAAATCATGGCTTATGTCGTTCACACCGCATAACAGAAAGATTTTCTTGGGCTTTCCATCTGTTATCTCATCAAGTCTGTCGGCAATTCCCTCTGCCGTATCGCCGATAATGCCCCTGTTACGGATTGCACCTCCTTTCTTCTGGAGTCTGGACTGGGTTGCGGCGAAGAATTCGCTCCAGTTCCCGCCCTCGGTAAGGCTGTTGCCCAAAAACACTATGTCGTTTTCGCAAATCGGAGCCTCCGCTTCAAATTGAGCCACCCTTTCATAGTAGTGATCAGTGTATTTTTTTTCCTGCGCAACTGCCGCAGTTACAAACATAGACAGCAGCAGTCCCATAAATATTCTCTTCATATGTCAATTATTAATACCATAAGGTTTCAGACGGCTTGCTCTCGTTCCAGCAACGATCGAGCACAGTAACCACATATTTGCATCCGGCGCCGTGGTCTGCATTCTCTTCCACGACATTATATTCGGTATCGTCCGTTATTTTCACTATATATTCGGCCTTTTCAATATCAACGTCCACACCGTCGGGAAAACAGTATACAACATAGAAAAGAGCCTTCTGCATGGGATCTGCGGCATCTGCTGCGTCCTGCTCCCATCTGATCAGTCTGCCGTCCTTCTCTATTCCGGCAACAGCCTTGGGAGCTTTTGCATCTATCTCCGTATAGGCTGGTATCAGAGCATGATATTTCTGATATTTCTGCATGAGGCTGTCGGCTATGTTATGAGAATTCCTCTCGATAGACCAGCCCGGCCACCACACGTTGCCGTCTACGTTAGGAAGTTCTCTTACAAGCTGCATCTTCCTTGCCATCTGGGTGGTATTGGGATTCTGCAGGTCCTTCTCGCCGAATGTGGAGATATTCTGGCCCACATAGAGCTGCCCGCGCGGGGTGTTGTCGTTCCACCACTTGATAAGCACCTCGTAATCTGCCTTTGGATGCCCTATTTTCCAATAAATCTGAGGCACGTTATAATCTATGTAGCCCTTTTCAACCCAGAGGGGAACATCTGCATAAAGTTGCTCGTAATTGGAGAAGGCATCGGTGTCGCTGCCGCTTCCGTCGGGAGTGTCCTTCTTGTTTCTATGCACACCAAAGGGGCTGATACCGAATCTCACCCACGGTTTGACCTCCTTTATGGCCTTGCCCAACTCCTCTATGAGCATTGTAACGTTGTTGCGGCGCCAGTCTGCCTTCTGCTCCATTGTGGTAAATCCCTGGGCAGGGCCATATTTTTCAAACGTGGCCTGGTCATCGAACTCTTCACCCTCTACGGGATATGGATAGAAGTAATCGTCGAAATGGATTGCATCCACGTCATACCTGGCCACTATATCCGTAATAACCTTTACGGTATGGGCGCGGGCCTGAGGCTCTCCGGGATTGAAGAAAAGCTGTTTGCCGTATTTTACGAAAATCCCGGGATTTTTATAATAAAGATGGTCGCTGCACAGAGTATCGCTTTCGAGAAGAGTCACTCTGTAGGGATTGCACCATGCATGCAGTTCCATACCGCGTTTGTGAGACTCCTCTATCGCAAATGCAAGAGGGTCCCAGTAAGGTTCCGGAGCCTTGCCCTGCACACCGGTCAGATACCTTGTCCAGGGTTCTATGTCAGACTGATAAAATGCATCGGCCGTAGGCCTTACCTGAAAGATTATTGCATTGCAGCCCGCAAGATAGCATGAATCTATGACATCGAGAAACATCTGTTTTGCCTGCTCGGTAGTAAGAGTCGCTATGGTCTTGTTTCCCACAATGTGGACCCATGCGCCCCTGAATTCGCGTTTCGGATTTTCGCCGGTCTGACGTCCTGAAAGACATGATGTCATCAAGACAAGCGAAAGCGCAACCATTAAATATTTTTTCATGAACGTATATTTTTAAAGTCAGTTATATTATTCAGTTATACTGCACAGTATCGATTATCTCAGGCCCATTGCCTCCATCACCTTGACCGGTATCTCGGTATTGTTCATTCTTCCGGCAAACTTCTCGCTTCCCGCCCCTATTGCAAATACGGGAACCGCTCCTCCGGTATGAGACAATGTTGTCCAGCCTATCTTGGCAGCCTTGGAGAGAGAATCTGCGGGAAGCTGCTCCATATAGTTTTCCACATTGTCCTGTTCTCCGCCACCGGATGCGACACCGTTCTTGTCCGGAACAATGGAGAGGTCGAAGGTATAGCCTTTTGAACGGCCCAAGGTAACGCCGCCGGTCTCATGGTCGGCCGTAACGATTATCAGGGTCTGGTCTGGATGGCGCAGATAGAACTCGTATGCAACCTTTACAGCCTCGTCCAAATCCAAAGTCTCGTATATGGTGTTTGTAAGATCATTGGCATGGGCAGCCCAATCTATCTTGCCCCCTTCGGCCATAATAAAGAAGCCCTTTTCATTATCGAGCACCTCGATAGCTCCCTCCACCAGTTCAGCCAGCGTAAGGTCATTGTCATCTCTTTCGAAAGCATAGGGAAGAATCTCTGTCTCCTTGCCTTTCTGCTGGAAATAGATAATCTTTTCCGTGCTGTCTTTCTTTGCCTGGAAATCCTCCTGTCCGTAAGCTACAAGATAACCGTTCTCTGCAGCCAGTTCGTATGGAGATTTTCTGTCACCCATCTTCTTGAGCCCCTCGAATCCGCCGCCGCCGAAAAACTCGAAGCCAGATTCGGGAAGCTGCATTGCAACGGTGTAATAGTCGTTGCGGTCGAGCGAATTGGCATAAAACGCACCGGGCGTTGCATGATCTATGGTCACGCTTGTCATTATACCCACCTTGTAGCCCGCATCATGTATGTCATAGGCAATGCTTCTGAGTTCGCTGCTGTCAGGAGCCACACCAAGCATGCCGTTGTTTGTCTTGGTTCCGGTGGAAAGAGCCGTCCCTGCAGCGGAAGAGCATGTAATGAAGTTGCTCGCAGAGTAGGTTGTAGCCATACCCATTACCGGGAAAGATGAGAATTCGAGAGCGGTGCTCCCCACCTTGCCCTCTTTGGCAGAGAGATAGGCCTCGGAAAGTGCGACATGGGAGAATCCCATTCCGTCTCCTATGAAATAAAAGACATATTTTGCACTTTTTGCGCTTTCAGACTTGCATGCCGAAACAGAAAGAAGCACGGCTGCAATCAACAGACAAGAGATAAATTTCAACTGTTTCATAATAGAGTTCTTTTGTACTAAATGCGCTCAAAGGTACAAAAAAATCCCCTATTAAGATTATATGCAAGGGGATAAAAAAACCGACCGGGATTTTACGCCCGGCCGGTCCGTTATTGGATGATGTCCTTTAGAACTCGCGCTCTACGGGAGCTGTAGCCGAATACATTATTTTCAATGCTGAACAGCGTCTCAACTCCTGTTTTACATCTGTCACGATACCCATACGGACATCCTGGTCTGCTCTTATGACAACTGTCATGAAGCTGCGGTCAGCCTCACTCAGATTCTCACGCTCGGCAGCCACAAAGTCTCTGATGTCATCTACATTCTTGAATGAGTCGTTCAACTGAAGACGGGCGTCTGTACCGAACTCAGCCTGCTTAGAACGGACAGGCGAACCGATATTTATATAAGAAGCCAGGTCTTTCCTCTCCAGTTTTGCAATCTCCGATGCCTCGGGGACTCTCACGCTCACCAAGGGTTCAGTCTCTCTCAACTGAGTCGTCACCATAAAGAAGAAGAGAATCATGAAGACAATATCAGGAAGAGACGATGTACTCAATTCGGGCATATCCTTTTTGCCGGATCTTGAAAATTTTGCCATACTTTATAACCTCCTATTTTATCTTCTAGCACTCCTTCCTACATCCTTAGGCTCTGCCTCGGATATACTCAGCGGAATAGCTTCACGAACTATTTTTTGTTTATCTTCATCCAGGTTGTTGTAAACCGTTCCAAAATTCTGTCTAGAGAAATCGTCGCGGATTTCGTTGAATGCCCTTGCAAGCTCGTTCTGAACCTGCAGATAAGCATTGTAACTTGTACCGCGGTCGTTCTGCAACGATACAACACCCTTGGATACCGGATACTCGCCGAATCCTTCAATCTGCTTCATCTCTTTCTCAGGCATGGTCTCCAGATTTGCAGGATTGGTTATGAACTCCTTAACCTTATCCTTCACCATGGAGATATCCATGATTTCGCCACCGGCAATGATTCTGTCGCTCGAGTTAATCTTAACCTGGATAATGTTCCTGCGGTTAATCTTAACGTCCTCCTGCTGTGCACCCTCTTCGGGCATAGGAGGCAGACGGCGCTGCAGACCCTTGTCGGAGTTCATTGTTGTTGTAGTCAGCCAGAAAATCAACAACAAGAAAGCGATATCGGCCATTGAACTCGCGTTAATACCGGGTGTTTTCTTTTTATTTGCCATATCAATATTCTAATTTTTTCTAACGGTATTGATAAAGAAGCCTGAAACGATGGCCAATATTACACCGACTATCAATATGCATGACAATTTCAATCCGGCATCTGTCCACTTCAGGGCAGAATCTGTTGTCTCTACGTTGATGTTAACCTCGAGAGCTGTGTTTGCCAAAAGATATGAAATGACACACAATACTATAGCAATACCAAGTTTAATGAGCGTACCCTTGCGTCCTTTTCCTGAAGAAAAGAAGAAAGGCATCACCAATGTACACAGCACTGCAACCACGAACAATACGATCGACCAGTTGAGCGATGTAGTTATCATTCCGTCTGAATAACCTGATGCATAGAAAGCAATCATGCATACAGCAGACAGAATCAGTAATGCATATAATAAATATCTAAGAAATTTCATATTGGATTAATTATTTTTTGTTATTTACTATCATATCGACAAGTGAAATAGAAGCGTCCTCCATTGACAACACAACGCTATCGATCTTAGATACGATGTAGCTGTAGATGAACTGAAGGATAATAGCAACTACCAAACCGCCGACAGTAGTAATCAAGGCCACTTTCATACCTCCTGCAACGATGTTCGGAGAGATATCACCTGCAACCTCGATAGCATCGAATGCCTGGATCATACCGATAACTGTTCCCAAGAATCCGAGTGAAGGAGCAACTGCGATGAACAACTGAATCCAGCCCAGACCGCTCTCCAACTGGCTCATCTGAACGCCACCGTAAGAAACCACTGCTTTCTCCACAGCCTCGGGGCCTTCGCCTGCACGGCACAGACCTTGATAGAAAATACTTGCAACAGGACCGCGGGTGTTACGGCAAACCTCTTTAGCAGCCTCTACGCCGCCGCTTGTAAGAGCGCCCTCAACCTTAGCGAGGAATTTTGACACGTTGGTTGTAGCAAGATTCAGATAGATAATTCTCTCGATAGAGAGAGCCAATCCGAAGATAAGGCAGAGGAGGATTGAACCCATGAAGCCGGCACCACCCTCGATGAATTTTGCTTTGATTTGTTGGTATACAGGAGCATCTGATTGAACTGATAACCCGTTAGCAGCCAGTTCTTGTGCATTTGCATACTGTGCAGCAATGGCTATAAAGCCAAAAACTGCCAAAAACATGAAAAATTTTTTCATAAAATTTTTGAGTAATTAAAATTAAACAATGTATTTAAGTAGTACAATTTCTTTGGTTTTAACCTGAAATATTGCGCAATTTAAGCAAAATTTTTAAATGTAGGTTAACAAGCTGTAATTTCTCCCCTCAAATTTTTCCCCACAAGTTCTTTAACTTTTTCTATATCTGAATATTGTCCCAATAAAAAAAATAATTTTACAAGGGCCGCCTCAGTAGTTATGTCGCAGCCTCCAATCACACCTGCCTTTTTGAGGGCCATACCTGTCTCGTATGCATCCATATCTACGCTTCCAGCCTGACACTGAGTCACATTGAAAATTATAAGACCTCGTTCCACTCCACTCCTCACAACCTCCGTGAACCAGTTCTGCGTAGGAGCGTTCCCCGAGCCGAAAGTCTCTATTATAACAGCCTTTAATCCGTCTGTGCCAAAAACAGATTCCACAACCTCCTTCCGCATGCCGGGAAAGAGTTTGAGAACGGTCACATTCGTATCAAGGGCCGTATGGATTTTAAGTTCCCTTCCCCAGCTTTCGGGACAGGCAATGTTCTGTCTGTTGAACTTTATATGGATGCCCACATCTGCCAGAACAGGATAATTGGCAGACTGGAAGGCTCTGAAATTTTCTGCATTGTACTTGGTGGTGCGGTTGCCCCGGTAGAGTTTCGTTTCAAAGTAGACACATACCTCCGGAACCACAGCCCGTCCGTTCCCGTCCATTGCTGCTGCAATCTCTATCGATGAAATAAGATTCTCCTTGCCGTCTGTCCTGAGCATGCCTATCGGCAACTGGCTGCCGGTAAAGACCACAGGCTTCTCGAGATTCTCCAGCATGAAACTCAGGGCCGATGCGGAATAGGCCATGGTATCTGTGCCGTGCAGCACTACAAAACCGTCGTACCGTCTATAATTTTCCTTTATCAGTTCCGCCAGTTCAGTCCACATCCGCGGAGTCACGTTTGAGGAGTCTATAAGCGGGTCAAAAGAGTGAAAGTCTATGGCATAGCCGAACTTCTTCAATTCCGGCACCTCCTGCTCTATCTGGGCAAAGTTAAACGGCACAAGCGCCAGGGTATCCGGATCCTGCTTCATGCCTATCGTGCCGCCTGTATATATTAAAAGTATGGATGGTCTTCTGTTTTCCATATTGTCAGATTCCAAAAAGTTTCTCGGCATTTTCCGAAGTGACCTGTGCCACCCGCCCTGCATCCGTATCCTTCAGTTCCGCGATCTTCTGCGCTATGTTCACAAGATAGGCGCTTTCGTTCCTTTTACCGCGGAACGGGACAGGAGTGAGCCACGGCGCGTCTGTCTCGAGCAGCAGATCTTCGAGCTGCATTGATTTGAGAGAGACGGCAACCCCAGCATTCTTATATGTAACCACGCCTCCTATTCCGAATTTTATATCTCCGTACTTTTTCAGACGCCTGTAACTCTCCGCGCTCCCTGAAAAGGCATGAAACACACCCCTGAACGGTGCGACCCCTGGAGAGTCCAGCACTTCGAAAAGTTCTTCCGTAGCCTCCCTGAGATGAATTATGACCGGGAGCGAATGTTCTTTGGCAAGCAGAAGCTGTTCCCTGAACACCCTCTTCTGCTCCTCCATAAAATCTTTGCTCCAGTAACCGTCAAGCCCTATTTCTCCGATTGCCACATAGTCTGCACGGTGCCTGTCCAATTCATCCTTAACGAATTGCAGTTCAGCCTTCCAGTTTTCATTTACCGATGTCGGGTGCAGCCCAATCGCCTGCCACATAAAACCTTTATGGGCTTCCGCAAGCGAAGACTGCCGTTCAAATGAACTTCTGTCTATGGCAGGCAGTATGCACTTTTCCACTCCTGCCCGCCGCATCCTCATGATTGCCTCATCCCGGTCGGAATCAAAAGCCTCATCATAAAGATGCAGATGGGTGTCGATAAACCTCATGCCAGTTTGAAATTATTGCCATGCAAAGATAACACAACTCCCTCCAATTCCATCTCCAAAAGCAGTGTGGAAACCGTAGAAAAATCAAGCCCCGTCCTGCGGCAGAGAGTCTCCATGTCTGCCTTCCTTTTATTTTTCAAGGCCTGCAATATTTTCTCTCTTCCGCCTGCGCTGCCCGAAAAAAGGTCGGGCTGAGGAACAAGCGTATCGCCCGCTCCGCTGTAGATCGATGCCATGTTTTTGGAAACAAGATAATTGCACCCATATGAATTTATATCGAAAATCCGGCCGGGAACAGCATATACATCTCTGTTATAGGAAAGGGCGAACTCTACGGTGCTCATTGCCCCGCCTCTGCGCCTGCTCTCAACCACTACCGTACATCTGGAAAGACCGGCAATTATCCTGTTCCGCTTTATAAAATGAATCTTCAACGGTTTTGTCCCGGTTGCAAATTCGGTTATCACCGCACCATGTCGTGCAATCCTTGCGGCATCCTTCCTGTGGGCGGCAGGGTATACCATATCTATTCCGCAGGGCAGTACGGCTATGCTTTCAAGCCCGCACTCCAGCGCCGCCCGGTGGGCGGTTATATCTATTCCGAACGCCAGCCCGCTGACTACCGCGGCGCCGCTGCCCTCGAGAGAGGAGACGACTGTACGGCAGGCCTCCCTGCCGTAGTCCGTTGCCAGCCGCGTACCGACCACAGAAACATTGTCTGTACCGGTCATCTCCATCTCCCCGTAACTATAGAGCATCAAAGGTGCGTCAGGACACTCCTTGAGCAACGGCGGATAGAGTGCGTCTGCCATCTCCAAAAGCCTTACTCCCTTACAGCCGGCCCACTCCACCTCTTTTCTGCTCCATTCCAGAATAGTCTCTTCGGCAAAAAGGGAGACCAGTTTCCCGTCCCCGCAAAACAGGTCTTCCAGTTCCTTTCTGCCTGCGGAAAAAAGCTTCCGCACTCCATAACGCTCAATCAACTGCCTCCCCAGCGCCGGTCTGAAACAGAAAATCCTGTTAAGCGCACACGCATATATATAATGTTCATCCATCACATAAAACAAAACGGCGCACAATCTACAGGATCGGCGCCGTAAAAACCGTTTTATACGGATATTTCATACTTTTAAATTATCAGCATGGCATCTCCGTATGTTCCGAACGAATACCCCTCCTTGAGAGCAACCTTATATGCGTTCATCACCTTTTCAAAACCGCCGAAGGCCGCTGCTGACATGAGCATAGTCGAAAGAGGAAGATGGAAATTGGTTACAAGCGCATTCGGGACGGAGAACTCGTACGGAGGGAATATGAACTTGTTGGTCCATCCCTGAAAAGGCTTGACCTCACCGATGGTCGTCACAGGAGTTTCAAGAGCCCGTGCAACCGTAATACCTACGGAGAAGACCTTGTGGCCCTCCCTTTTGGCGCTGTTTATACGCTCTGCCGTTTCAGGAGATATGTTTACCTGTTCGGAATCCATCTTGTGCTTTGAAAGATCTTCCACATCCACTGTCCTGAAATGGCCAAGCCCCATGTGCAGGGTCAGGAATGCGCTTTCCACACCCTTTATCTCCATTCTTTTGAACAGTTCCCTGCTAAAATGCAAACCGGCGGCTGGAGTTGCCACAGCCCCTTCGTTTCTGGCATATATGGTATGGAACCTCTCTTTGTCTATCTCTTCAGGTTTTTCGCGTATCCATCTCGGAAGGGGAATCTCCCCTACACTGAAAAGCGTACGCCTGAACTCTTCGTATGCGCCGTCGTACAGAAACCTGAGCGTCCTGCCCCGCGAAGTGGTATTGTCTATAACCTCTGCAACAAGCGAGTCATCCTCTCCAAAATAGAGTTTGTTGCCTATTCTTATCTTTCTTGCAGGATCTACGAGCACGTCCCACAGGCGCTGTTCCCTGTTAAGTTCCCTCAACAGGAAAACCTCTATCTCCGCGCCGGTCTTCTCCTTGTTTCCTTTCAGGCGTGCCGGGAATACCTTTGTATCGTTAAAGACAAAAATATCTCCCTCTTCTGTATAATTTATTATATCCTTGAAAATCTTGTGTTCAATCTCACCGCTGTCCTTATGGAGCACCATAAGGCGCGATTCGTCTCTATATTTTGCAGGATACTTGGCTATCTGGGCCTGTGTCAGGGGAAAATTGAATTGTGATAATTTCATACGGGGATAATTTTACTTTTACAAATGCAATAAAACATCTGTTATACGAAAAATCAGAAAAAAAGTTTCACTTATTGCTGATTATTTTTAAAAATTTTGGAAACCTGCTCCATTGAGAGGGCATCTTCAAGCCTGAAGCCTCCAGAGGCGGAACGGACCAGCCCGGTAAGATGGGCCCCGCTTCCGAGCATGACACCTATGTCTCTGGCCAGCGCCCTTATATAGGTTCCCTTGCTGCATGAAACCCTCACTTTAAGGTCTGGAAGTTCAAATGCAACAGTTTCGATCCGGTATATTGTAATTTCGGCCGCCTTTAACTGCACCTCCTCGCCCGCCCTCGCCTTTTCGTATGCACGCACTCCGTCTACATATTTTGCTGAAAAGAGGGGTGGAACCTGCATCTGTCTTCCCGCCAGCATACCCAGTTTCTCCTTTACCATCTCCGGGGTTATGTGTTCGAAGGGATAAGTGGCATCTATCTCCTTCTCCAAATCGAAAGAGGGGGTGGTTACGCCAAGTCTTATATCCGCAACATATTCCTTTTCTTCACTTTGGAGTTTTTCAGCCACTTTCGTGGCCTTTCCCATACATATGAGCAGCAGTCCAGTCGCCAGCGGGTCGAGCGTTCCTGCATGTCCTACCTTGATATTCTTTCTGTGAAAAAATTTCTGGGCCAGAAACTTGATTTTACGCACCACATCGGCAGAGGTCCATCCGTAAGGCTTGTCTACGGGCATGACTATTCCGCCCTGATAATCTTCCGGGGCGGAGCGCAGCGTACCGTCGAAATTTCTGTCTATTACAAAATAGTCTTTTTCCTCCATGCAGTTCAATCGCAATCAATTTTCTCCACTCTGCGCTGGTGACGGCCGCCCTCGAAACTGGCTGAAAGGTAGGCTTTGAGAATCTCCTTCGCCATTGCGGTGCTTATGAAACGGGCGGGCAGTGAAAGGATATTTGCATCGTTATGCTCCCTGGCCAGTTTTGCAAGTTCAGGCTCCCAGCAGAGCGCAGCCCTGACCCCCTTATGCTTGTTCAGCGTCATACTTATTCCGTTGCCCGAGCCGCACATTGCAACACCGAAATCCACATCCCCCCCTGCAACGGCTTTTGCAAGCGGATGGGCGACGTCGGGATAGTCCATACTTTCATCTGAAAATGTTCCAAAATCCCTGACTTTGTAGCCCTCCTCCTCCAGAAGGGACTTGAGCTCCTCTTTGAGAGCGTAGCCGGCATGGTCTGCCGCCATTCCTACGGTTTTCATCTTGTTTTTCTCCTATTCTTTTTCATTGTCTGCCCTTATTGCATCTATTGCATTGTCTATCTGCAACAGATATGAATAAAATGCAATGTCGTCCAGTTTGGAATAACGCCCGAACAACCCCTTGATCTGCGTCACTATTATCTCTTCAGACTTGCGCCACTCCGCTACGTCGGGGAGCGGTACTCCGTTGGCTGCCGCATAGTTTCTGAAACCTCTTCCTATATCAATCCGGCCCAGAAGTTCCCGCAAATCCTCCATGCTCCCGACCTTGCGCAACTGCTGCCTGTACCGGTCTGCGAGCCTTGCGCTGTACTTTATCTGAAGACTCTTTCTGTTCACGTCTATAAGATAATCCGTTACGCCGGCCGTATCAAGCGGGACAAATATGTCTGGAATTATACCGCCGCCGCCATAAACTATTTTTCCCTTGGGAGTCACATATTTGAGAGAGTCGTTTATCTTCATGCTGTCGGCCTCCATCATCTCTCCATGCTCGTATCTCTCCAGTATGTCGTACCTGTAATTCTCTGAATAGGGTTTCTGAATCGAACGTCCCGTAGGAGTGTAGAATCTTGCAACCGTAAGTCTTATTCCGGATTTGTCTGTAAAGTAAATAGGCTCCTGCACAAGTCCCTTGCCATATGAACGCCTTCCGGCTATCGTACCCCTGTCGTTATCCTGAATGGCTCCGGCAAATATTTCGCTTGAAGAAGCAGAACCTTCATTTATGATGACATACAGTTTCACATCCTGCATTCTGCCCTTGCCGTCGGCATGGAAGTCACTCCTTTTCCTGTGCAGCCCTTCCATGTAGACTATAAGTTCGTCTTTGCCCAGAAATTCGTTGGCAAGCAGCAGCGCCTGGTCCAAATAGCCGCCTGCATTGTCTCTTAAATCGAAAATCAAGGTTTTCAGACCTTCAGAACGGAGTTTTTCGGCAGCCTCCGCAAATTCGGCATGACTTGTCTTTGCAAATTTGGAAAGTTTCATATAGCCGACAGTATCGTTGAGCATCAGGGCCACATCAAGACTGTTGACGGGAATCCTGTCACGCGTTATCGAGAAGGGAAGCAGTTCCTTGAGGTTGTCGCGCTTTACCTCTATGTTGACCACAGAACCCTGAGGTCCCTTCAATCTGGCCACCATACTGTCCTGATTCATCTTTATTCCGGCAATATTCTCTCCGTCCACCTTAACAATCTTGTCTCCGGAGAGCAGGCCGGCACGCTCCGAAGGGCCTCCTGTCACTACATTTATAACAGTTGCCGTATCGTCCGGCACATTGAACTCTATTCCTATTCCGCTGAAATTGCCCTCCAGAGACTCATCCGCGCTTTTGAGTTCCTGTGGAGGAAGGTAGAGAGAATGGGGGTCGAGGTTTGACATGAGCGCCGGCAGGGTACGCTCTATTACAGCCTCATAATCTATGGTATCCACATAGTTTCTGTCTATCTGTTCAAGAATGAGCAGCAGTTTGTCCCATTTATGGTCATTGACCTGCAGTTCGGTCCTCCTGGCCGAATACTGGCAGTAACGTACAACTATCAGCAGAATCAGGAAGATAATCACAAGAGGCAGCAGCCTTGTCATAAAATTCTTGCCCATATCAGTCAATCCTCTTTTTCAAGTTCATCCGCATCTATCTGCAATATCTCTATGCCTACCCTTCTCAGCAGTTCCAGCCCGTCGGAAAGATGATATGAATCGCGGTATACCACACGGGTTATTCCGGCCTGGATTATAAGTTTTGCGCACTCCATGCATGGGGCCGCAGTAACATACAGGGTCGCTCCGACGCTGCTGTTGTTCGACTTTGCCACCTTTGTTATGGCATTGGCTTCTGCATGAAGCACATAGGGAAAGGTAACGCCGTTGTCATCTTCACATATATTTGGAAAGCCCGACGGTGTTCCGTTATACCCGTCGGAAATTATCATCCTGTCCTTTACAATAAGAGCCCCCACTTTCCGGCGGTTGCAATAGGAATTTTCTGCCCATATTCCCGCCACCTTCAGATAGCTCTTGTCGAACTGACGCTGTTTCTTACTGTCCATACCTGCAAATCAACTGTTGTAAATATATCTTTTTATACTTCTCTTGGGAGTCTTTTCAAACTCCTCAGGCATCACCTTGAGCGAGGAGATTCTGGCATAGTTAGGCAAATCTGCATTTACAGCCTCCACGCTCTCCTTCAATTTTGCCTCAAGGGCATCGCCGGCAATGCCATCTTCCATGGCCCCGTCGACATCCGGATATATAAGGGCCACAAGCCTTCCGTCATCCTCCACCACAAGAGACTCCACCACATACGGCATATTGTTTATCATGCTCTCTATCTCCTCAGGATAGATATTCTGGCCCGAAGCACCGAGTATCATACTCTTGCACCGTCCTTTTATATAAAGGAATCCGTCTGAGTCGAGAATGCCCATATCGCCGGTTTTCATCCAGCCGTCCTCCGTAAAGGCGGCGGCGGTGGCCTCGGGATTGTGATAATAACCGAGCATCACATTGGCTCCCTTTACCTGTATCTCACCGGCGACACGCTCCGGATCGGGAGAATCAATCCTGATTTCCATCCGCGGGGCCGCCTTTCCGCACGAGAAGATTCTATACTCGTTATAGGGCGCATAGGAAATTATGGGAGCGCATTCTGTCATGCCGTAACCGATGGTATACGGGAAGCCTATCCTGTGGAAAAACTCGTCGGCCTCCCTGTTGAAGGCAGCCCCGCCTATTATCACCTCAAAAAACTTTCCGCCGAATGTCCTGACGAGCTCTCCCTTTATCTTCTCCTGCACTTTTTTGTCTATAACCGGCAGTTTGAGAAGTACCTTCACACCCGTTCTGTTCAGAATAGGCTGGAGCCTTGTCTTGTATATCTTCTCAATTATAAGCGGAACTGCAATTATTATGTCCGGCTTTATATTGGCAAAGGCATCCATTATGATTTTCGGACTCGGGACACGGGTCAGGAAATGGACATGCGCCCCTACACATATTTCAAAGAGGAACTCGAACATGAGCCCGTACATATGCGCAGTGGGAAGCATCGAGACAGAATTGGAGCCGCTGCCTATATGCGGATATTTCTCGCAGGCAAAGAGCACATTCGAGACAAGGGCCCTGAAAGGAATCATGACCCCTTTTGAAAAGCCGGAGGTGCCAGAAGTATAATTTATCATTGCAACGTCATCGCACGACTCTTCACGAATGTAATTTATGTCGTCTGCGGAGAAATTCCGGGGGTATTTCTTTCCGAAAAGTTCGTTCAGATGCTCTCTCGTCTCCACTATCTTGTCGGAATTCGCATAAAGCAGAGAAAAATCCGTTATCTGGATAATCGCCTCCAGGCCGGGCATCTTGTCTTTAGAGAGATCTTCCCATATCATGTCGCCCACAAAGAGTATCCTGCTCTCCGAATGGTTCACTATATGATGCACGTTGCCCGGCTTGAATTCATGAAGTATGGGGACAGGAACAGCACCGTATGTGAGCGATGCCAGGAACACAACACCCCAGTTGGCCTGGTTCCGCGAGCATATTGCAACCTTTTCGCCCTTGCGCAGGCCGCAAATCCCGAAGATTATATGGAGTTTCTCTATCCGCCTTGCCACATCGCGGTAATGAAGCGTAATATCCTTGTAGTTGGAGAGAGCCGGCATGTTCCAGTTCTTTTTGAAACTCTCTTCAAGCATCTTGATAAGTGAAATGTTCTCTATCTCCATGGCCTATTTAAAATTTTGCAATTCACACAAATGAGAGTAGAGCCCGTGATTTTCGAGCAGCTGCTCATGCGTTCCGCGTTCGACTATCTGCCCCTTCTGCACCACTACGATTTCGTCGGCGTCGCGGATTGTAGAGAGCCTGTGGGCAATCACTATAGAGGTCCTGTTCTTCATAAGATTTGTAAGGGCCTGCTGTACCAGCCTTTCGCTCTCCGTATCCAGCGCCGAGGTCGCCTCGTCCAAGATAAGTATTGGAGGATTCTTCAACACGGCCCTTGCAATGGCCAGCCTCTGGCGCTGGCCTCCCGAAAGTTTGCCGCCCCTGTCTCCTATGTTCGTCTGATAGCCGTTTTCCATCTGCATTATAAAGTCATGCGCATTGGCGACTTTGGCAGCATTGTATACATCTTCCTCGCTCACGTTCGACATGCCGAACGTTATGTTGTTGTAAACCGTATCGTTAAACAGAATGGCCTCCTGAGTCACTATTCCCATGAGCGAGACAAGGCTTTCAATCCCGTAATCCTTTATATTACGTCCGTCAAGCAGAATTTCGCCGCCTGTAACGTCATAAAAGCGGGGCAACAAATCGGCCATGGTGGACTTTCCGCCGCCGGAAGGGCCTACTATCGCCACTGTCTTTCCCTTCTCTATCTTGAGATTTATATCTTTAAGTACCGGAATATCATGCGAGTATGAAAAGTTTACATTTCTGAACTCTATCTCGCTGCTGAATTCTCCAGCCTGGACGGCATCCTTCTTCTCCACAATAGGGTTCTTCACATCCAGAATTGCGAAGAGCCTGCCTCCCGAAACCATTCCGCGCTGGATGCTTGCATAGGCGGAAGAGATGGCCTTTGCAGGTTCCAGCACCCTCCAGTAAAAACCTATGTATACTACGAAATCGGGAATACTCATTCCCAACTGCCCCTTTATCTGGAGCCATCCTCCATAGAAAAGCACGGCCGCCGCCACGGCTATGCCAAGGAATTCTGAAAGCGGAGAGGCCAGCTCCTGTCTGTTGAACATGCTGCGGCAACTCTGCCTGTGAGCCTGATTTGTCTCCTCGAATACACCGTCTACATATTTTGTAGCATTGAATGCCTTGATTATCCTTATGCCCGATATAGCCTCCTCGAAATGGGTGACAATCCTGGCCATCAGCGACTGCGTCTGGACTGCCCCGCGCTTGAGCGAACGGCTTATGCGCCCTATGACAATGGCAGAGAAAGGAAGGGTCAGAAGCGTTACCAGCGTAAGTTTGGGAGACATGTAAAAGAGTCCGCAAAGAAAACCGATTATAAGCAGCGGCTCTCTGAAAAGTACATGAAAACTGTTTGCCACACCGTTCTGCACCTCGGTAACATCGTTCGATATTGATGAGAGAATCTCGCCTTTACGCTGGTCGTTGAAATAACCCACGTTCAGACTTGCAATCTTGTTGAAAAGGTCTCTCCTTATGTTCAACATGATATATGTCCTCATGCTTACCAGTATCCTTTGAGACAGGTATCTGGTAAGATTTGACAGGAACGAGGTGAGGACAAGTATCAGACTTACGAAAAACAGGGCCCTCAACACTCCGTATGAAGCAAGTATTCCCGAAAGGTAGTATTGGAACAGCGTCTCGAAATATTTAGGAGTCAGTTCGAATGCAGGAAGCTGCGCTATGGAGCCTACATCGGCCGGTTCGAAAAGCACGGTAAGCAGAGGCCCTATCAGGGCATAGTTCACCACGCTGAATATTACCGAAAGAATAGACAGTACCAGATAACCCGGCCAAAATCTGCCGTATGGTTTGGCATATGCCAGCAATCGTTTGAAAGAATTCATGTTCAGTTGCTTTTTTCCTCCTCAAAATCTACATATTCACCCATATTTCCGGTAATTATCTTCTCCTGAGGCTCTGAATATTTTATCTCCACTTCACCTTCATTTTTATTTTCATGCTCCTGCTGCCGCCATCTCTGCTGCCACTCTGCTCCCCCCTGTGGAGCGCCTCCTATCCTGCGCCTGACATACCAGGCCAGAACACGGGGCAGAAGTTTCCCGAGCAGCCAGAAGAACAAGACAATCAGCAGCACTACCGTAAAAAACGCTTCCATCCTAATCCGCTTTTTGAGACCGTCCGGTATTCAAATCCATGACATACTGTCTACCATCGGTACACTTATATTCTATTTTACTGTTTTCCAATATTTTTATCTGCCCGTCAGGAGCGATTCTGCGCCTTTTCTCCTTTCCGGTGATTTCAAATCCCTGAATGGTGAAAATCTTTGTCTGGGACACTGTCCTTACAAACAGATAATCTTCATTCTCCACAGTGACAATTTCCGGCAGTTCATTGACGAACTCCCCGCAGACAATCTCTGCAGGAGGAGCCAGTCTGTTCCGTTCCACCTTGTAGAGAGCCAGCCTGTTTTTCTCGTCAAGCACCATAACGGTATAGACCCCGTCGTAAAGAGCGGTGACCTTGGGACCGAGAACCACGGGAGTTGCAAACTCCACTGGGAAACCTCCTACAATTCGCCCCAGCCTGTCCAACAGATAAAGTTTTTCGCTTGTGGCAAAAAGCATCTGCAATTTTCCGTTGCCGAAGAAATCTATCTGCTCGACATATCCGCACAGAGGCTCATCGAACTGAATGGTCCACAACCCCTTTCCGGCGCCGTTCATATATCTGAGATTATTGTTGTCCAACTGCTCGAGGTAACACTTGCCGCCTGAAATGAAATCCTTTAGTTCAAATATGCCGTTTTCTACCTGTATGGTACTATCTGCCACTATGAAAGGCCTCCGTTCGGTCTCCGGCGCCGGCAATTTTTTCAGGTTCGCCCCATAAATGTCTATCTCGGCATTGAGTGCTGAATTTTCATTGTAGATTCTTGCACAGAGAGATGAAAAGTTGACTCTGCCTATGAGTTTCTGCAGGATGGATGCATATTTTTCCTTAAACACGTTCCCGAGGCTGTCGCCCGCCAACTTCAGATTCACAACCACTTCTGCATTGGACTTATCCGACATGGCATCGCGGGCAGGCGTACCTGCAAGATAATCTTCGAGTGTGAACTGCTTTGCCGCCCCCCTGGCAAACGCTTTCACAAAGAGCTGGGGGCCTATTACCGTCCATCCGTCTATCTTGCAGAAATATTCTTCACTGCAATTTGAAAAGAGATTGCCCAAAAGAGAGGCAATATAGTTTTTGTACTTGTACGGCTTTACCTCAACCACCGTCTTTTCCATTGACCTTTCACGCACAAGGGTGACCCAGTCATATCCGCCTCCGAAGCTGCAATAGGCGGCAACAACCTCCTCGACGTTCAGGGAGTCTGCAAGAGCTCTCGGTGAAAGTTCACCCTTTATTGCGGTAACCGCCTGCAGGTAGTCGTATGAGTTCAAATCCTTGTGAACCGCTTTGAACTCCCTTATGCCTTCTAGATAATTTTCAGCGGAAAAGAGCGGCAACGACACGGCAAAGGCCGTTGTGGCGGGAAGCACAGATGCCGCAGTCCCGTGCAGAGGCTGCTGCTCCGAAAAAAGCGAAGAGAAATAGCGCTCCTCCCTGTTGTTTGCAATCCTGCCGGCCAGTCTGATATTCACGCCTCCCTCTATTTTCCTGCGTTCTATGTCAAAACTGCTCCATGAGGCAAAATTGAGGAAGAAATCTGAATGTTTGAGAATATTGCCGTTCGTCACTCCTGAAAAGAATTTGCCTATCTGGCCGTGGTTTATGAAAAGGCGGTTTTCTGTCCCTTCCGATGCTGCCGCCTTGAAATCCGCGTTGTCAAGAATGGAAGTTCCGTTTTCCAGATGACGGATTGAATTTTCCAGAACGTAGACAGAAGAACTTGCGGCGAGCATGCTCCCGTAGAGCGTGAAATAGAGAGAATCCCCTATATTGTAAATTTCTGCGGAATTGTATTGCTTTTCCCTTGCGGCCCTGCTTTTCAAGGATTCGAGAAGGGTTCCGCTCCCGGACTCTTCCTCTTCATCTCCTTCAAATATGTAGAGTAGCGAGACTTCGTTCTTTGCAGAATAATGGAGCGAAGCCACCATTTGCCGCTCCGCCTCCTTAAATGGAGAGTCTTCACCGAAAAGCTGCGCTCCGTTCTCAAGATGCAAAACCATCACGGCATCGCTCGGCACCGCTCTGTAGAGCGCCATGTCTGCCGAAACAGCAGTGTCTACACCCTTTCCGTCTTTTTGTGAAAAGAGATTGAAAAGGGCGAAAATGATTATGCCCAGCAGCACCAGCGCCCCTGAAAGGGAATATGTTACAACCTTCCTGTTATCCATTGCAATATACGGTGCAAAGAGACGGAGAGAGCGGCTAAAAAGGGGACTTCCCGCTTTTAGCCCCCCTTCCATTCATATCGTTCTCCTTCTTTGCAGACTTTACTTCTCCTGTTTGGGGGAGACTTTCAGAATCTCCACATCGAATACCAGAGTAGAGTATTTGGGAATCGAAGGGCCCATGGCTCTGTCTCCGTAAGCAAGAGAGAAAGGAATCCAAAGGACGATTCTTCCGCCTTCACCTATAAGAGGAAGACCTTCCTGCCAACCCCTGATAAAGCCGCCCAGCGGATATGTGACAGGCTGCCCTCCGCGAGTGGAATCGAACTCTGTACCGTCGAGAAGCGTTCCGGTATAGTTTATTGTAACCGTATCGGAAACAGCGGGCCTGAGGGAATCGTTGCCCTGACGGATAATCTTGTACTGCAGGCCGCTTTCAGTAACCTGGACGCTGTCTTTCTTCGCATTCTCGGCAAAGAAAGCATCCTGCTCTCTGGTCTTCTTGTCGGCCATGGCAATATTGCTCCTTGTTATATATGTCTGAATTATATTGGGAAGTTCTGCCTGTGACACCTTAAGGTCATTGCCAAAAGCACCGTCTACAATACCTTCATAGAGCGAAGCAAGGTTCAACGGCTCTATTCCAGACTGTTTGAGCGACATGCCCATTGAAACGCCCAATGCGTAACTTGCAGAATCAACACTGCTCTGGGCGATACCGGGAACAGGTTCGCCAAACTGTTTGTTTCCGGAGCATGCTGCAACTGCAACAGTCACGGAGGCCAATGCAAAAAATTTCAAGACTTTTTTCATACTGTTTTTATTTATAAATAATTAAACTACTTTTTTTCTGCTTTACAGGTAAGGAACATCAACCCAAGCCCGGCTACGGCAGCAACAAAAGATGTACCTAAAATTGCAGCCTTGCCCACATTCACAAGATATTCCCTGGTAAAGGCAAGCGAATCTATGAATATGGACATTGTGAATCCTATTCCGGCTATGACTCCCAATGCCGCAATCTGCCTCCACTTTGTTCCCGTCGGCAATTTCGCTATGCCCAACTTGACCGAAACAAAACTGAAGAGGAATATTCCTATCGGTTTGCCGAACAGCAGGCCAAAGAATATACCCTCCGCAATGGGCATTACCTGCGGTGTGAAGAGATTCAACGAAATCTCCACTCCCGAATTTGCAAGCGCGAATACCGGCATTATGAAAAAGGTAACCCACGGATGGAGCATGGTTTCAAACTTGTGAAGCAGAGGATTTATCTCCTGCACATGCTTGTCGATTCTATGGATTATGTGCTGCTGCTGGGGATTTGCCAAAACCTCCACCTCGCTGTTGCCGGCATTCTTGAACTTCTCCAGCAGGTATCTGACCCGCACCATGAACTTCACCTCGTTAATCACGGTTCTTGACGGTATTGTCATTGCCAATATCACACCCGCAATGGTTGCATGTATGCCGGATTTCAGGATGAGATACCACAGAAGTATGCCGGGAATTATGTAGAAGAGCATATTGTTCACTTTATTCCTGTTGAAGAAATAAAGCACCAGGACGACAGCCATGGCATAAAGCAGCATGTCGAAATGGAGCGCATGCGACGGATAGAAAATTGCAAGCACCACTATCGCTCCCAAATCATCCACTATTGCAAGTGCGGTAAGAAAGACCTTGAGCCCCAACGGCACCCTCTTTCCCAGAAGCGAAAGTACACCTATTGCGAATGCTATGTCGGTAGCCATGGGTATGCCCCATCCGTTGGAGAAGTCGCCGTTTCCGTTGAACAGTGTATAGAGCAGAGCCGGGACAATCATGCCTCCGACAGCCGCGAATATGGGAAGTGATGCATGCTTGAACGACGAAAGTTCTCCCACCAGCATTTCGCGCTTTATCTCCAGGCCGACTACAAAAAAGAAAACAGCCATCAGACCGTCGTTTATCCAGTGGCCGACACTCATGGAAAGAGAAAAATTTCCTACATAAATTCCGGCGTCCCTGCTCCAAAGTTCATGCAGCGCCCCCAGTTGCGGAATGTTTGCGCACAACAGTGAAATTATCGTGCATATAAGCAGAATAATTCCGCCTATCGACTCATTATGTAAAAATTGCGAGAAGAAGTGTTTGAAATCCGCTTCGACTGTAGCAACGATTTTTCTAGGAGTAAGTTTCGCCATAGTCCAACCTTGAAGTAAAGTATACAAAGATATGCAAAAACATAAAGCAATGCAAATCTATCCACCCGGAGAAAAGTCCTGCCTGCCCTAACACAGGCAAAGCCTGAAGAGGACTCTGCTTCCCACGTTTGCATCCCATTCACCCTCAGTGCCCGGCGCCACCTCGCACAAATCAAATCCTATCACTTTCCTTCCGCTGAGAGAGAGTTTTTCCAGAAGATAGTCCGCTTCGCGGAACGAAAGCCCTCCGGGGACAGGGGTCCCGGTATTTGGGGCCAGCCAAGCCGAGAGACCGTCAATGTCGAAACTTATATAGACCTTTTCAGGAAGCGCGTCAATTATGCGGCCGCATATCGAATCCCAGCTTCCGCCGAGGAATTTTTCTCTGTGCAGAGCCATGTCGGTAAACGCCGTAACCCTGCTGTTGCTGCACATTATGTCATATTCGTCGCTGCAAAAATCCCTTACTGCAACCTGACATATCCTTGAAACCTGCGGAATCTTGTCAAGTACGTTATACATGATAGAGGCATGCGAGTACTCGAACCCTTCGTACGCCTTGCGCAAATCTGCATGCGCATCTATGTGCAATATGCCGAAATCAGGGTGCTTTTCGGCAAGCGCCCTGATATAGCCGAAAGGAACGCTGTGCTCCCCGCCCACTACTCCTATACGCTTGCCCTCATCCAAATATTTTCTGCACGTAGAATAGACATATTCGTTCAACCGCTCAGAAAAGCCGTTTACCTGCGACACTTCATGAATCAATCCGGCCGGATTCTCTCCCCTTGCCAGGCTCTCCATCACCCGTTCGGCTATGGCTCTGCCACGGGTGTTCATCTCCTCTATTTCGCCGTTGAAGGGAAGCGTGGCAATCTTCCTTTTCCACACTTGCGGCACCCGTTCGTCAAAAAGATCTATCTGCAGCGAAGCGTCGAGCATGGCCTGCGGCCCCTTTGCCGTTCCGCTTGCGTATGATGTCGTAACGTCCCACGTTACCGGCAGCAGCACGGTTTCGCTCTGCCCTACCGTATACGGCAACCCGAAAAAATTGCCGTTTGCTATGCCTATGTCGTTAGGATTGAATTTTTCCATAATCAGACTATCCCCTCCCTGAGTATGTCGTGAATGTGAATCAGCCCTACGTAACGGCCCTCCTGCAGAACTACCACCGAAGTTATCTTATTCTTTTCCATGATAGAAAAAGCATTGACAGCCAGTTCGTTTATATCTATCGTCTTGGGATTTACGCTCATTATGTCCTTTGCAGAGAGTGTATCTATCGGAATGCCCTTCTCGACCATTCGGCGCACGTCTCCGTCGGTTATTATTCCGCACAGGCTGCCGGCATCATCCAGGACGACTGTCGCCCCGAGCCTGTTCTGTGAAATGTTTATTATCGTGTTCTGTATGGTCTCGTCCAATTTTACGGAGGGTTTGACCTCCGGGTCTATCAGATCTCCCACTCTCAGATACAGCCTCTTTCCCAGTGAACCGCCCGGATGGTACCTTGCAAAGTCCTCCTGGGAAAAACCCCGCATCTTGAGAAGGCAGACAGCTATTGCATCGCCCATTACAAGCTGTGTGGTAGTGCTGGAGGTAGGGGCCAGATTATTGGGGCAGGCCTCCGCCGCCACTGTTGCCCTGACTATATAGTCTGAATGCTGCGCCAGATAGGAATCCGTATTTGAAACCATGGCTATGAGCTTGTTGCCCATTCTTCTGATAAGCGGCACAAGCACCTTGATTTCAGGAGTGTTGCCGCTTTTCGAGATACACATCACCACATCGTCGTGCTGGACTATGCCCAAATCGCCGTGGATGGCATCCGCCGCATGCATGAAAATTGCCGGAGTCCCGGTAGAATTCATGGTGGCCACAATCTTCTGGCCTATTATCGCGCTCTTCCCTATGCCGGTTATTATAAGTCTTCCTCTGGAGTTGTATATGAGATTCAATATCTTGAGAAATTCATCGTCGATATATGGTTTGAGATTGGTTACCGCCTGAGCCTCTTTCTCAATCACACTAATGGCTAATTCCTTTAGATTGTCGGCCATAATTTTTAAAAAATTTTGTAAAAATTAAACTAATTCCTAACTTAGTGGATACAAAGGTAAAGATTTTTTCACTTCGATATATGGACATAACATCTGATGTTTTACACCAAAAACTAAAAGATTTCTTTGGATTCGATTCTTTCAAAGGAGATCAGGAGGCTATTATCAACAACTTGATAGCCGGTAAAAACACATTCGTACTGATGCCTACCGGAGGGGGAAAATCTTTGTGCTACCAACTGCCGGCCCTTCTGATGGAGGGTACGGCCGTAATCATCTCCCCGCTGATTGCACTGATGAAAAACCAGGTGGATGCAATCAGGGGATTTGTCGCCCATGAAGAGGGAATAGCGCATTTTTTGAATTCCTCCCTCAACAAGACACAGCTTCAGGAAGTGAAGGATGATTTGCTTTCCGGAATGACCAAGCTGCTCTATGTCGCACCCGAATCACTTACCAAAGAGGAAAACATAGCGCTTCTGCGACAGATTAAAATCTCGTTCTACGCAGTGGACGAAGCGCACTGCATATCGGAGTGGGGACATGATTTCAGGCCCGAATACAGAAGAATACAACCTATAGTAAAGGAGATAGGCATTGCGCCCATAATCGCGCTCACTGCAACCGCCACTCCCAAGGTACAGCAGGACATCCAGAAAAATCTGGGCATGGGAGACGCCAAAGTCTTCAAAGCCTCGTTCAACAGAGAAAATCTCTATTATGAAGTGAGGCCAAAGGCAAACAGGGAGAAAGAGATTATCAAGTTCATAAAGAACAACAGCGGCAAATCGGGCATAATCTACTGCCTGAGCAGAAAGAAAGTGGAAGAACTCTCCGAACTGCTCAACGTAAACGGTATAAAATCGCTGCCTTACCATGCCGGGCTGGATGCCGCGACAAGAGCCGCAAACCAGGACAAGTTCCTGATGGAAGAGATAGACGTCATAGTCGCCACCATTGCGTTCGGAATGGGCATAGACAAGCCGGATGTGAGATTTGTCATCCACTACAATTTCCCGAAGAGTCTCGAAGGCTACTATCAGGAAACAGGACGGGCCGGCAGAGACGGCGGAGAGGGGCAGTGCATAGCCTTTTACAGTTACAAGGATATACAGAAGCTGGAAAAGTTCATGCAGAGCAAACCCCTTGCCGAGCAGGAAATAGGGCGTCAGCTGCTGAACGACACGGTTGCATACGCAGAATCGAACGCATGCAGAAGAAAGAGCCTGCTCAACTATTTCGGCGAAACCTACCTGCAGGAGAACTGCGGCAACTGCGACAACTGCCTGCATCCCAAGGCCCAGTTCGAAGGCAAAGAGTTCATGTGTACGGTCATTGAACTCATCACCTCAATGAAAGAGAATTTCAAGGCCGAACATCTTGCCAACATTCTGGGAGGTGTTTCCAATTCCATCATAAAATCCTACAACCATCACAAACTGGAGTTGTTCGGCATCATTCCCAACAAGGGAGCAGATTTCTGGCTGGCAATAATACGGCAGGGGCTCATATTGCAACTGCTGCATAAAGAGGTTGAGAAATACGGGCTAATAACCGTCACTCAAAAGGGATTGGAGTTTTACGAAAAGCCATGGTCGATAATGCTCACCGAAGACAGAAAATTCGACGACTCAGACGATGATGACGAAATTCAAAGTGCCGGGAACCAGAAACATCACAGCGGAGCGGGAGACGAAGCGCTGCTGAGCATGCTCAAGGATATACGGCAATCACTTTCAAAGAGACTGAACATTCCGCCGTTTGTGATATTCCAGGACCCTTCTCTTGAAGACATGTCAATAATGTATCCTACCACGATAGAGGAGCTCAAGGCTTGTCAGGGCGTGGGAGAGGGCAAGGCCAAAAAGTTCGGCAATGAATTCATAAGACTGATTGCCAAATATGTAGAAGAAAATGACATTGTACGGCCTACCGATTTTCTGGTAAAGACCGTACCGGTAAAGAGTTCAAACAAGATCTCAATCATAAAGAGCATAGACCGCAGGACTCCTCTGGACGAGATTGCAGATTCGCTGAACATAGACATGGAGCAGCTGTACGATGAAATCGAATCTATCGTAAATTCCGGGACCAAGATAAACATCGACTACTACATACGTCAGGTTGTAGATGACGACAAAGTCGGCGACATATACGAATATTTCAAGGAAGAGGCGGTATCAGATTCGGTAAACGAAGCGCTGAAGGCCCTTGGCCCGGACTATACAGAAGAGGAAGTGAGGCTCATCCGCATAAAATTCCTCTCGGAGGTAGGGAACTGAGTCCGCGCCTATATGCAGAGAGTCTCTATCGTGTTGTCTCTCCGCCAATATGTAAGTTGTTTCTTTGCATATCGGCGGGAGTTTCTTTTTATCAGTTCCACCGCCTCTGCAAGTGAAGTTTTCCCATCTATGTAATCGAAGAGTTCCCTGTACCCTACTGTATTGAGAGCCGGCTTGTCGCGAAACTGCATCAGGGAGAGAACCTCGTCGAGCAGCCCCTGTTCCATCATAAGGTCTACCCTGCTGTTTATTCTTTCATAGAGCAGTTCACGGTCGCGGCTCAACAGAATTTTCCTTATCTGGAACGGCCGCTCCATGACAGCATGGCTTTTCCAGTCGGAGAATTTCCGCCCGGTCTGCAAAGTGACCTCCACCGCTCTTATAACCCGCTGCTTGTTTGATATTTCTATTGTTTCATACGAAACAGGATCTATCTCTTTCAACAGCGCGGCAAGAGACTCCACCCCTTCGGTCTCGGCACGCATGACAAGTCTTCTCCTGAGTTCCTGGTCTGCCGGGGGAAAATCATCGAGACCGTTGCACAGAGCATCTATGTAAAGCCCCGAACCGCCGGCCATGACAACCGTAGAGCGGCTTTTGAACAGTTCGTTCAATAGGGCAAGAGCCTCTATTTCATAACGTCCTGCCGTAAAATAATCGTTTACCGAATGGGAGAATATAAAGTAATGTCTTACCCGCTCCAGCTGTTCCCGGGAAGGAGGTGCTGTTCCTATTTTCAACTCCTTGTAAATCTGACGCGAATCGCAGGATACCACCGGGGAGCCACACTCTAGCGCCCGCTCTATTGCAAAATCTGTCTTGCCGACAGCTGTCGGCCCCAATATTATCAGCAGCAGCGGCTTGTACATCTATAAAGACTCTTCGTTTTCAGGCAGCTCGCTTTCATCTATCGCTGTACCGTCCATATTTTCAAGAGGCTCAGACATCTGGTCAAAATCTTCGTAACTCTTGGCAAACTGTTCTGGATTGCGCCCCTTCTCCGCTACCAGACGGGGATATGAAACTCGCGCAAGCGGCTCGCAGGTCTCAATGAAGTCGAACCTGATATAACGCCGGCGATTCATGTCGAACACATAATGCAACTCTTTCTCGCCCCTTTTTATAACCTTTTCTATTGTAACCTCATCCATTGAGCCGTCGCCCATGTCGAAAAGCCCGTATTCCGACCTCGCTTCCCCGAACCTGTCCATGCCCCGGAAAAGGGTCATCTGCCCGGGAGAGAACCCCAGGTCGTTCGTAAGGAATTCATTGAAATCATATAATGTGGAGCCGCCTTCAATTTCATATTCTCTCATGAAGACCTTGCTGCCGGGAATAGAGCCTTTGAATTTGTATATCATAGCGATTCAATTAAAAAGTTTACGGTGTCTACATTGTCTGCATATTCCGTGACGGACGGGGACTGTGCCAAACCAAAGGTACGATATTTTTTTTGAATTGACTCTATTTTTTCGCTTTCGAACAGCTCCAGATCCTTGTCGGAGTCGTAACAGGCATATCCCAGCAGTCCCATGGGCAAAAAAAGTTCTTCTGTAGGAGCAAGGATAAAGAATCCTCCGTCTGCAAACTCGCGCCCCTCCATACCATATATTGCCCTGAGCCGTCTGTAACTGTTCATATAGGCTTCATTTCCCGCCACCAGTTCTCTTCCCCTTTCCAACTCATGCAGCAATGCCTGCAATCCTGTCCCGCGCCTGACAAGAAATCTGGAGACGCTTCTGCATCCGAGTCCGAAATAGAGAAAGACATCCTCCGCAAGCCCCCGCAGATTTTTCACGTTGCTGTCATCAATGACTGCATAACTGAACCTGCTGCCACGCGCAAGCAGCGGCCTTTCTCCATAAACGGCAGATATGCTCTCTTTTGTCTGATTGCTTCCGGTGGCAATCAGAGCATCAGCATCTGCAAAAAGCGATAGGTATTCTCCGGATTTGCCGTCTGAAACCGTAAATTCTGCACGGGCGCGCCACCCGGGATCAATCGAACACAAGAGGGAAAATACGGCAGGCAGCAGAAAAGCGTCTCTGGAAGAGAGTTTGACGAGTGCATCCGCCCCGACCGCCATTACGGAGAGAAAATCATGGAATCCCACCAGAGGAATATTTCCGGCCATCACTATTCCGACCCTCTTTCCCTTGAAGCCGCCGCCCAAACGGGCCACATAGTTTCCAAGCCATTTTTCAAGTTCTTTCCGCACGAGAAACCTGCTTGCAATTGCTCTTATGGCGTTACGCTGCATATATGGAGTAAAGAAATGATTTGCAGAAAAGGATGCGGCCACCGCCATCTCCATCTCTGGCAATGCGAGATTTCCGGCAAGCCATCTTTCCAGCAGAGAGCCAAGAGTGGAAAAATCATTTAAAAACTGTGCTTGAGACATATTGCAAAATTACAAAAAAGAGCCTACTTTTACAATTTGGTATGGAGGCAGAGAGAAATACCGATTTCGACCGCTACAGAAGCATCGCCGCGGTTTCAACCGGAATCTATAAAGATAACGGCAGCAGGTTCTTGGCCTATGCCTACCCTGTTGAAACGGAAGAGGAGACAAAAGAGAGAATTTCAAGTTTAAAAAAGGAGTATTTCGATGCCAGGCATCACTGCTATGCCTACAGACTGGGGTATGACGGAGCGGAATGGAGAGCCAACGACGACGGAGAGCCGTCATCCACCGCAGGCCGCCCGATATACGGACAGATTCTGTCCAACAATCTAAGTGATATTTTAATTGTTGTCGTACGCTATTTCGGAGGAATAAAACTGGGTGTACCGGGGCTTATAAAGGCGTATAAAAGCGCCGCCGCCGATGCTATCGCAAATTCCAC
Organism: uncultured bacterium; assembly: GCA_949300025.1. Lineage (GTDB taxonomy): Bacteria > Bacteroidota > Bacteroidia > Bacteroidales > UBA932 > Egerieousia. The sequence goes on from CASGCS010000008.1 coordinate 148,096, forward strand.
CATTGTGGAAAAGGTGGCAAAACGGCCCTTCAGGCTTCAGTTCGAATACCTCCAGATGGACAGAATCATGAAATTGCTCAAACAGATGCAGATAACTCCCGGCAACCGCAGTTATGGAAACGACTGCCACATGGAGATAAGCGTACCTCTGAGTGCAACGCAAAGGCTCACGGAAGCCCTGGAAAAAATCGAAGGAACAAAAATTTCAGATATATGCCAAAAAGTTTAATATCCATTCATGACTTTACAAAAGAGGAGATTCTGCACATCCTGGATGTGGCAAAAGACTTTGAAGCAAACAAGGCCCAGCCCATTTTGAGGGACAAGATTGTGGCAACTCTCTTTTTTGAACCCTCCACAAGGACCAGACTCAGTTTTGAAACAGCCGCCAACCGGCTGGGGGCACGTGTCATAGGTTTTTCCGACGTAGTTAACACGAGCGTAAGCAAGGGAGAAACCCTTAAGGATACAATCAAGATGGTATCCAACTATGTAGACATTATTGTCATACGACATCCGCTGGAAGGGAGTTCAAGATATGCTTCAGAAGTTGCTTCCGTGCCTGTGATAAATGCAGGAGACGGTGCCAACCAGCATCCGTCGCAGACTCTGCTCGACCTGTATACCATTAGGCAGACACAGGGGCGTCTGGACAATATCGACATAAACATGGTAGGAGATCTGAAATATGGCAGGACTGTCCACTCGCTGCTCCAGGCATTGTCGCATTTCTCGCCCAAATTCACTTTTACGGCCCCAGACGAGTTGAAGATGCCGCATGAATACAAAGTGTTCCTGGACAGCAAGGGCATACCCTACAAGGAGACGGCAGACCTGTCTGAAGGCATAGCGGATACAGACATCCTCTACATGACCCGTGTCCAGCAGGAACGTTTTACAGACATAATGGAATACGAAAAGGTAAAGAACTGCTACAGCCTCACGGCAGGCATGCTCGAGAATGCAAGAAAGAACATGAAAATTCTCCATCCGCTTCCGCGCATAAACGAAATAGCCCAGGATGTAGACGACACGCCGCACGCATACTACTTCAAGCAGGCGGAAAACGGCGTATATGTAAGAATGGCAATCATAGCCTATCTTTTGGGATATAAATAGTCAAAATCGGAAAATATGGAAAGCAATACAAGAAAAGAACTGAAAGTAAGCGCAATAGAAAACGGAACAGTTTTAGACCATATTCCGTCGAACCAACTTTTCAAGGTAATACGTATCCTGAATCTGGATGATTGCAGGAACCAGATAACCTTTGGAACAAACCTTGAAAGCAAACTGTTGGGTAAAAAGGCCATAATAAAGGTTGCCGACAGATACTTCGCAGATGATGAGATAAACAGGATAGCACTTGTAGCCCCACAGGCCAAGATAAACATCATAAAGAACTTTGAGGTCGTACAGAAAAAAATCATCTCCGTACCCGGGGAGATCGAGGGGATTGTAAAATGCGGCAATCCAAAATGCATAACAAATCACCAGCCGGTAAAGACCAGATTCTCGACTGTGATGCTTGGCAATGGAAAGTTTCTGCTCCATTGCCACTATTGCGAAAAAGATACCATGTCAGACAACATGACAATCATGTCAAACAAATAGAAACAATACGAAACAAAACAAAATAGAGATGAAACAGGCACATAATTTTAATGCAGGCCCTTGCGTATTGCCCAAGCCTGCCATTGAATCTGCAATTGCAGCTATCAGAGATTTTGACAACACAGGAATCGGAATATTGGAAATTTCCCACCGCTCACCGGGCTGGGAAAGAATCATGAAGGAGACAGAGCAGTTGTGGCGCGAATTGCTCAACATACCCGACGACTACGCAGTCCTGCTTCTGGGAGGAGGCGCGTCGACACAATTCTTTACCGTCCCTGCAAACCTGCTCAACAAAAAAGCCGCCTACCTGCAGACAGGCGTGTGGGCTAAAAAAGCCATAAAGGAGGCCAAATTCTATGGTGAGGTGGAGATTGTCGCCTCATCTGAAGACAAGACCTATTCATATATTCCCAAAGGGTATAAAATCCCCGCAGATGCAGACTACTTCCACATTACAACCAACAATACAATATACGGCACTGAAATAAAGGAAGACATAGATTCTCCTGTTCCTCTGGTGGCAGACATGTCATCAGACATCATGAGCCGTCCCGTAGATGTGAGGAAATATGCGCTCATATATGGCGGAGCACAGAAGAACGTGGGTCCTGCCGGAGTGACTTTCGTTATTGTCCGCAAGGATATTCTGGGCAAGGTGGAGAGGAAACTCCAGACAATGGTAGACTACAGGACCCATATTGGAGAAGAGGGTAAGAACAGTTCAATGTTCAACACTCCTCCCGTCTTCTCAATCTTCGTAATGCATGAAACCCTCAAATGGGTCAAGGAGATGGGCGGAGTGGAAGCCATGAACAAAATAAACAAAGAGAAAGCCGCTCTCCTTTACGAAGAGATTGACAGGAACTCCCTCTTTGTAGGAACTGCGGCAAAGGAAGACCGCTCGATTATGAACGTATGCTTTGTAATGGCTCCCGGCAAAGAGGCACTTCAGGATGAATTCCTCAATTATGCAAAGGAGAGAGGCATGGTAGGAATCAAAGGCCACCGTTCAGTCGGAGGATTCAGAGCTTCCATATACAATGCCTGCCCTGTTGAGAGCGTAAGGGCTCTTATTGCATGCATGCAGGATTTTGAAAAATTACACAAATAAAACACAGATACCATGAAAGTTCTTGTAGCTACAGAAAAACCTTTCTCTAAGGTTGCAGTAGATGGAATAAAGAAGATAGTAGAAGAGGCAGGCTATACATTTGCCGCCCTTGAAAAATACACCGCCGCATCAGAGTTGCTGGATGCGGTAAAGGATGCTGACGCCCTGATAGTACGTTCCGACAAAGTCACAAAGGAGGTCATAGAGGCTGCAAAAAACCTCAAGATAGTTGTAAGGGCCGGAGCCGGATATGACAATCTGGACCTTAAGGCATGCACTGAAAGAGGCATTGTTGCAATGAACACTCCGGGGCAGAACTCAAATGCCGTGGCGGAACTTGCAATCTGCTTCATGATTTATATGTCGAGGAACCAGCTCACTCCCGGTACAGGCTGCGAACTTAAAGGCAAGACTCTAGGCATCCAGGCCTATGGAAATGTAGGGCGCCTGGTTGCTTCGCACGCAAAAGGATTCGGCATGAAAATAATGGCATTCGACCCGTTCGTTCCTGCCGAAGCCATGGAAAAGGATGGTGTAACCGTTGCAAAAGACTTGAACGAACTCTACTCCAAATCTGATTTCATCTCATTGCACATACCTGCGACAGAGCAGACAAAAGGCTCGATAGGTTACCGGTTGCTCAAGCAGATGCCCAAGGGAGGATGCCTTGTAAACACCGCCCGCAAAGAGGTGATAAATGAAGAGGAGCTCGTAAAGGTACTGGAAGAGAGGGAAGATCTGAAATACATTACAGATATTGCAGCCGCCAACCAGGCCGTTCTTAACGAAAAATTCGGGAAGAGAGTCTTTGCAACTCCAAAGAAAATGGGAGCCGAGACTGCCGAAGCCAATGTAAATGCCGGGCTTGCTGCCGCAAACCAGATTGTAAAGTTCTTCAAGGAGGGCTGTACAAAATTCCAGGTAAACAGATAGAACGCTGCAAAAATTAAAATTATGGTAAAAGTTAAACCGTTTGCGGCATTAAGACCGCCAAAGGCATTTGCAAAAGAGGTTGCTTCAAGGCCTTACGATGTGCTCAACTCAAAAGAGGCAAAGGAGGAGGCTACTGAAAAGTCGCTGTTGCACATAATAAAGCCAGAGATAGATTTTGACCCCATTATCGACGAACATTCCCAACCGGCTTACGAAAAAGCCATGGAGAATTTCAAAAAGTGGCAGCAGAAGGGCTGGCTTGTACAGGACAGGAAGGAGAACTACTATGTCTATGCACAGACAATGGATGGGCGCACCCAATATGGACTGGTGCTTTGCGCCTATGTAGAAGACTACATGAGCGGAAAGATAAAAAAACACGAACTCACCAGAAAGGATAAGGAAGAGGACAGGATGATTCATGTAAGGAATCAGAATGCCAATATAGAGCCCGTATTCTTTGCATATCCAGACAATGCAGAAATCAACAAGATTGTCTCTGATGTCATAAAGGGGGAGCCGGAATACGATTTTGTGGCTGAAGACGGATTCGGACACCATTTTTGGGTTATAGACGACGAGAATACCATCAAGCGCATAACGGAGATTTTTGCAACCATTCCTGCATTTTATGTTGCCGACGGGCATCACAGGACGGCGGCCGCAGCACTGGTTGGAGAGGAAAAGAAGAGAAACAACCCCAATCACACAGGGAACGAAGAGTACAACTACTTCATGGCTGTGGCATTTCCTGAAAGTCATCTGAAAATCATCGACTATAACCGTGTAGTCAAGGATTTGAACGGACTTACACCTGAAGAATTCCTGGCTAAACTGTCGGAAGACTTTATTATAGAAAAGAAAGGAAAAGAGATCTACACACCCTCAGGCCTGCACAACTTCTCCCTCTACATGGGAGGAGAGTGGTACTCAATGCAGGCAAAAGAGGGGAGATACGACGATGCAGACCCTATAGGTGTTTTGGATGTCACTGTCTTATCCAATTTGGTATTCGACAAACTGCTTGACATTAAAGATTTGAGAACATCAAAACGAATCGATTTCGTAGGAGGAATCAGAGGATTGGGCGAGTTGAAAAAGCGTGTGGATTCAGGAGAAATGGCTGCAGCATTCGCACTCTATCCGGTATCCATGAAACAACTCATAGACATTGCCGACACTGGCAACATCATGCCTCCCAAGACCACGTGGTTCGAGCCCAAACTGAGAAGCGGACTTACAATTCATAAACTGGATTGAACCGGGGCAAGGATACAGGAAACAAAGAAGCAGCCGGACTCTTTTTGAGCCTCCGGCTGTTTTCATATACTCTCAGAATGATATAAGAAACTCAAATGTCAACTTGTTGTTGTCCATTTCATCGTTCTCGGAGAACTCCGCGAAATCGTCACGCTTGAAATATTGCTCATAATCAACTCGAAAGAGAGCATTCACCCGTCTGACATTTATAATGAAGTTCAATCCGGCAGTGATTCTGTTTACGCCTAAACCGTTATCGAGAAAATCATACCCCATGGCATCCCATCGCAGCGCAGGCTCAATTCCGTTGAATATTTTTCCGTTGCAGTCAAATTTATATGTAGACTGTATGTAGGATGCGAACAGGTCTCTTTCATCGAAGTAGTTATACCTGTCCATTATTTCGGCCTCAATCTTGAACGCTTCGTTTTTATATCTTATATCCCATCCCCAGATAAGATAATCTCTCTGCTGCACGGCGGAAGTTCTGTAGATTTTTGCAGTGGACCTGAAGCCCCTCTCCATGCTGCCGAAAAGAATCCTTCCTCCGAATGTGGGAGGATTCACCCAAAGGGGATTGTTGATTCCGCCTCCGTTATATGCGCCTGCTTCAATTGCAATGGGAAAGCCTTTCTCCTTTATCTGATAGAGGATATTTACGCCCAAATCGCGCGTACTGAGAAAGTATTTTCCTATAAAGGGCCTGTTGGCAAATGAAAGTTTTGCAGGCGATGTAGTGTAACTGTTGAATATTGGGACAGAATTCTGTCCGAGAATTATTGAGAACCTCCTGAAGGGAGTGAACTTTCCGTAAAGGTCAAGCACTTGAAATTTGCCGTCGCTGCTCAACTCCACCATCGCCTTATATGAAAAAAACGAAGTTACAGTTCCCTTGAAGCCTATTCTTGAATTTCTTACCGAAAATCTGGAAGCGCAATCCTCTGCATCAAATTCATATTTTGCCTTCAATACAAATTCAGGCTGCAGCAATTTTCCATAATCGGGTTCTTCAACATTTTCCAGCCCAAGCGTATCCCGGCCGCCAGAAGCCGAAAGATTGTCATGCGGCAAGAAAAGAATTATTGTAAAAAACGATGTTATAAGGAATTTTTTCAGCATGGTTTTACAATTTTCGCTGCAAAAATAAAATATTTCAAGATTGTTTCCGAATATAGGGTGAAAACACACAAAAACTTAACAAAATCCCTGACGGAAGGTAACAGCCTGATAAAACAAAAGAGTGTTGTCGGCAGGCTCAACCTGTCGACAACACTCTTTATAAATTGGCGGCTACCTACTCTCCCACTTGGTATAGCAGTACCATCGGCACTAATGGGCTTAACTTCTCTGTTCGGTATGGATAGAGGTGGATCACCATCGTTATTGCCACCATTGTATAACTCGGG
>CASGCS010000009.1 GCA_949300025.1 uncultured bacterium
CTAACGGACGATTCTTTTCGTCATCTTTATTACCCGGAGCCAGATTGATGATTGGATTACGGCGTCGGCCGGGAGGTGCGGTTTCTTTGCCGCACCTCTTTTTATATGCCCTTCCGGGCCGGTCTCTGTGCTTTTTGCAGTTTATTGTAAAAAGAGGCGGTGATGATTTAACTTTTCGCTATTTTTGCTGTTTCTTAACATATACGGTTTGTCATTAATGGGAAGCGGAGCGGAAATATGGGTCGTTATGGTTGGATTGTGCCTGATGATAACTCTTCTGGTTGCCAATCTTATGCGGCCGGGGCTCGTTCTCTTCTCCACAGTTGTGCTGTTTATGTGTGCCGGTGTAATAACGCCGGAGGAGGCTCTTTCGGGATTCGGAAACAAGGGAATGCTTACCGTGGCGCTGCTTTTTCTGGTCAGTGAAGGAGTAAGGCGCAGCAATGCTCTTGGCCACTTGATAGAGAAACTGCTTCCCGAAAGAAAGGATATGACTGTCAGGAAGGGATATGCCAGAATCCTGCCGACAATCACCTCCGTATCGGCCTTTCTGAACAACACGCCCGTTGTTGTGGTCTTCATTCCAATTATAAAGCAGTGGGCGCAGAAGGTGGGGCTGCCGCTGCGCAAGTTCCTCATACCTCTTTCCTATGCGGCAATTCTAGGCGGCATGTGCACGCTGATAGGGACCTCTACCAATCTGGTGGTGCATGGAATGATGCTTGAGGCAGGTTTCGACGGGTTCACGATGTTCGAACTCGGAAAGGTGGGGCTGGCGGTTGCGGTTGCAGGCACTCTGTACCTTATATTCTTTGCGGCGAAACGGCTGCCTTCAGACGGCAGCCCCGACCTGGAGGATACACTTGCTCACGAGGAGGAGCAGTTGGAAGGCGGAACGGCTGTAAAGGCTGTGCTCGGCCCCCGTTTCCCCGGTATCAACCGTTCCCTGAAGGAGTTTGATTTCAAGAGACATTACAATGCCAGAATACGCGAAATTTACCGCGACGGAATTGTGGTAAAGAATCTTAAAGATTACCTGTTCCGTGAGGGTGATGCGCTGCTGCTAGATACAGACGGCTCTTTTGTACGCACATGGGGTGATTCAACCATATTTCTCATGCTGAGCAACGGCAGGAAGTATGAGTCGGCGGCCCCGCGCTGGAAAAAGTGGCTCTCTCTTTCGCTGCTTACCATAATGATAGGCGGTGCCACCTTCGGCACGCTCCCGGCCGTACGCTCCCTTTTGCCGGGCTTCGAACTGGACATGTTTTTCTGGGCGGCTGTCGTGACCGTGCTTATGGCATGTTTCGGAATCTTTCCTGCAAAGAAGTATACAAAGTTCATTTCTTGGGATGTGCTGGTTACGATTGCATGCGCCCTGGCCATAAGCCGCGCCATGAGCAATTCCGGACTGGCAAATTATATTGCAGGCAAGCTGATAGACCTTTCGGGGAGTGTCTCTCCCGTCGCTATCATGGCGGTGCTTTACATTACCACCAATATTATAACGGAATTGATAACCAACAATGCAGCGGCCGCTTTCGCCTTTCCAATAGCCCTTTCGGCGGCAGCTCAACTGGGGGTGGATCCGATGCCCTATTTTGTGGCGATATGCATTGCCTCTTCGGCAAGTTTTTCTTCTCCCATAGGTTATCAGACAAACATGATTGTACAGGGTATAGGCAATTACCGTTTCCGTGATTTCGTGCGGACCGGACTGCCTCTCAATATCATAACGTTTGTACTTTCTATGATACTGATACCCCTGTGTTGGAATTTTTAGAGTATGGAACAGAATATTCATCCTATTTTCGACCGTATGGAGTCGCGTGAAGAGAAAGAGAAGTTGCTCCGCCAGCGCGGGCTCACAATATGGTTTACAGGCCTTTCCGGTTCGGGAAAGAGTACCGTGGCCATAGCTCTGGAGAGAGAACTCTCTTCCAGGGGCTTTCTGAGCCGTATCCTCGACGGAGACAATATCCGCACCGGCATAAATTCAGATTTGGGCTTCTCGGAACAGGACCGCAGGGAAAATATCCGCCGTATTGCCGAAGTGTGCAAACTCTTTACAGATACGGGAATAATCACTGTCGCGGCCTTTATCTCTCCCTCTGAACAGTTGAGAAACATGGCGCGGGAGATAGTCGGGGCGGAACGCTTTCTTGAAGTTTATCTATCGACACCGCTCGAGGAGTGCGAGCGCCGCGATGTAAAAGGCCTTTATGCAAAGGCGCGTGCCGGGAAAATTCCGGAATTTACCGGAATATCGGCGCCATTCGACGTGCCGCAGGCTCCCGACCTGGAACTCGACACTACAGGCCTCGGCGTTGACCGGTGCGTGAGAAAGGTCATGGAGTGCATTGTCCCGAAGATTTCGCTGCGCGGCAGTGATGAATATAAATAACTTGATTATGGAAAGATATAATTTGACCCATTTGAATGCGCTTGAGGCAGAGGCTATCCATATAATAAGGGAGGTGGCTGCGGAGTTTCGCAATCCTGTAATGCTTTACTCCATAGGCAAGGATTCTTCCGTTATGGTGCGTCTGGCCGAAAAGGCCTTCTACCCGGGCAAGGTGCCTTTTCCGCTCATGCACATAGATTCAAAATGGAAATTCCGCGAAATGATAGAGTTCCGCGACCGCTATGCCAGGGAACATGACTGGGATCTGATTGTGGAATACAATAAAAAGGCGTATGAGGCGGGTGTCGGCCCCTTTACACATGGCAGCAAGGTCCATACAGACCTCATGAAGACGCAGGCTCTGCTTATGGCCCTGAGAAAGTACGGCTTCGACGCTGCGTTCGGGGGGGCGCGCCGCGACGAGGAGAAAAGCCGCGCCAAGGAGCGGATCTTTTCGTTCCGCAACGAGTTCCAGCAATGGGACCCTAAAAACCAGCGCCCTGAGTTGTGGGACATATACAACACCCGCATCCGCGAGGGTGAAAGCATCCGTGTCTTTCCTCTTTCAAACTGGACGGAGCTCGACGTATGGCAATATATAAGAAGGGAGAAGATTCCTATCGTGCCGCTCTATTATGCAAAGGAGAGGCCCATAGTTGAAATAAACGGAAACCTTATCATGGTAGACGACGACCGCATGCCTGAAGAGCTGCGCCGGCAGGCCCGTATGCGCAAGGTGCGTTTCCGCACGCTCGGATGTTATCCGCTTACGGGTGCGGTGGAGAGCGATGCAGATACCATAGAGAAGATTGTGGAGGAGATGATGACAACTACGAAATCGGAACGCACTACCCGTGTGATAGATTTTGACCAGGAGGGAAGCATGGAACAGAAAAAACGTGAGGGGTATTTTTAAATCTGGAAGTTATGGCACTCAGTATAGAAGAATTTCTGGCACGGGATGAGAAAAAAGACCTGTTGCGCCTTTTGACAGCCGGCTCGGTGGATGACGGAAAATCCACCCTTATAGGCCGTCTGCTGTTCGACAGCAAGAAACTTTACGAAGACCAGCTCGACGCTCTCGAGCGTGACAGCAAGCGTGTGGGGAATGCAGGAGACCATATAGACTATGCACTGCTTTGCGATGGTCTGAAGGCCGAGCGCGAGCAGGGTATAACCATAGATGTGGCCTACCGCTATTTCTCCACGAACAGACGCAAGTTCATCATTGCAGACACTCCCGGCCACGAGCAGTACACCCGCAACATGATTACGGGAGGGTCGACAGCCAATCTTGCCATTATCCTGGTGGATGCCCGCAACGGAGTGGTTACCCAGACACGCCGTCACAGTTATCTTGTCTCGCTGCTGGGCATAAGGCATGTGGGGCTGGCCGTGAACAAGAGGGACCTGGTGGGCTATTCTCAGGAGAGGTTTGCCTCCATAACGCAGGAATACCGGCGGTTTGTAGAGCCCCTCGGAATTGCAGACCTGCAGTGCATACCTCTTTCGGCCCTTGAGGGGGACAATGTCGTGGAGCGCAGTGCAAATACTCCATGGTACAGCGGCGCGCCGCTGCTGGAGTTTCTTGAGACAGTTGCGATAGACAATGACATAAACATGGAACATTTCCGCTTTCCGGTGCAGTATGTGCTGCGCCCAAACCTGGATTTCAGAGGATTCAGCGGAAAAATTGCATCAGGCGTGATACACAGGGGAGATGAGGTCATGGCGCTTCCTTCTGGAAAAGTCTCACATATAAAGGAGATAGTGACTTACGACGGAAATCTTGAGTACGCCTTTGCACCGCAGTCGGTAACGGTAACTCTCGAAGACGAGATTGACCTTTCACGCGGAGAGATGCTTGTCCATAAGGGAGATGCGCCGCAGACAGGCCACCATGTAAAGGCAATGCTGGTCTGGATGGATGAAGAGCCCATGGAGAGGTCCAAGGCCTTTTTCCTGAAGCAGACGACACATACCACGAGGGCAAGGATAACAGGTATAGAGTATCGCGTGAATGTCAACACTATGGAGCATAGCAACGCAGATATTCTCTCTCTGAACGAGATAGGGCTTGTCAGCCTCTCCGCTGCGGATTTGCTCCTGTATGATTCTTATGCGGAGAATCGTGCGACAGGAGCTTTCATACTTATAGATCCTGTAACCAATTTTACCTCTGCCGTGGGTATGATAACCGGTGCTGGCGAAGGTGCCAAAGAAAACAGTGTGCAGGAGTGTGTAGAGATAGATTTGGCGGCATTGGGAATCGGGGAGAATCACAGAGAAGCCATAGAGAGGGTTTGCGCTTTCCTGCGCGGAAAGGGAATTGAGATAACATGTAAAAAATAGGCTGCCGATGGGACTGTTCAAATTTGAAAACCTGCCCGTAAATACACTTGTCGGGGCAGACAGAAAGACTTTCCGGAGCGTGACGGAAGGGGCCGTGATAGATGATTCATGCCGTCGGAAATTTGTTGTTACAAAGAGTGTGCGCCGGCTGCTCGACCCTTTCTTTGCCATTAACGAGAAGCGCTATGCCTCGCTCCCCGAAGAAAGCGGAATGGAAGATCCGGTCTTTATTCTCGGCCATTGGCGCAGCGGCACGACATTCGTGCACAATGTGCTTTCCTGCGACGAGAGTTTCGGTTTCTGTTCCACTTACCAGACTGTTTTTCCCCATCTGATGCTTTGGGGACGTCCGTTCTTCAAATGGTGCATGTCTGTATTCATGCCTTCGGAGAGGCCGCGCGACTCCATGAAACTGGGTGTAGACCTGCCTCAGGAAGAGGAGTTCGCACTTAGCAACATGACAGCTTGCTCGCACTATCATTTCTGGATGTTTCCGCACCGCATGGCTGAATACCGCGACAAATACCTTACGTTTGAGAGCGCTACGGAGGCGGAAAAGAGGGAGTTTATGGAGGCGCTCGACAAGATGATGCGCATAGCCCTGCATGTTTGCGGCAGGAAGAAATTCCTGAGCAAGAACCCTCCGCATACAGGCAGAATAAGGATGCTGCTGGAGCGTTATCCGAACGCAAAGTTCATCTATCTGGTGAGAAACCCGTATGTCGTATTCGAGTCTACATGCAGTTTCTTCCGCAACACGATTGGGACAATCGAGCTCCAGACAATTTCCAATGAAGAACTGGAGCGTGAGATAATATTGAATTACAAGGCTTTGTATAGATGTTACGAGGCAGACAAGCATCTGATTCCGGAAGGGAATCTTGCCGAGGTGCGTTTCGAGGATTTCGAGGCGGACCCGATAGGTATGGCAGGCTCCCTTTACGGGAAACTTTCGCTGGGTGATTTTGAACGGGTGCGTCCTGCAATGGAAAAACATGTGGCCCTCCAGCGCGGATTCAAAAAGAAAGTATATGATTTTGGCAGCCATACGCTTGAGACCGTGGAGCAAAATTGGGGAGAGGCGCTGCGCCAGTGGAATTACAGGCCGTAAGGGGCCTTTTTATGACAATTACAGTTAAAGTATAGATATTATGAAGATAAGGATTGTAAACAAGTCTGGCTTTGAATTGCCTTCGTATGCAACTTCGCTCTCTGCAGGAGTAGATTTGCGGGCAGATATAGAAGAGCCTGTTGTAATCGCCCCCTTGAAGAGGGTGCTTGTGCCCACCGGACTTTACATTCAGCTGCCGGCGGGGTACGAGGCACAGGTGAGGCCGCGCAGCGGGCTTGCCGCCAAACATGGCGTTACGGTGGCAAATGCCCCGGGAACGATAGATGCAGACTACCGCGGAGAAATCAAGGTTATTCTTGTGAATCTCTCCGATGAGGAATTTGTAATAAACCGCGGCGAGAGGATTGCCCAGATGGTTATAGCACGTCATGAGACGGCAGAGTGGGAGAGTGTGGAGAGTCTGGATGAGAGCGTAAGGGGAGCCGGCGGATTCGGTTCGACCGGCATGTAGTTTTGTAACAGGGAAGACCATGTCTGGAAGAAAGATAGAAATCGCAATAGACAAAAGCCTGTGCGTGCGTTGCAACAAATGTGTCAGGGTATGTCCTTCGCAGATTTTTACCGCTGCGGCCGAAGGGATAGAACTTGTGAATACAGAGAGTTGCATAGGGTGCGGCCACTGCGTATGCGTCTGCGGGAGCGGGGCTCTGCTCCATTCGCTGTTCCCGCGGGAGAAGATACATAAGATAGATTATTCATTATATCCTTCGGCCGGGCAGGTCATGCTTCTGTGCAAGGGCCGCAGGAGCAACAGGGCATTTTCCACCGCACCTGTGCCAGACGATTCCCTAAGGATGATTCTGGAAGCGTCGCATGCCGCTCCTACCGCAAGCAACATGCAGCAGGTGGAGTTTACGGTGATAAAAGACCCCGAGATGATACGGAAAATATCGGAGTTTGTGGTAAATCTTTTCGGACATTATGTAAAACTGCTTGAAAATCCCTTGCTCAAACCTCTCCTGAAGCTTTTCTTCAAAAGATATTACCGTTATGTACCGGTCTATTACAGAATGAAAAGAGAGATGGAACAGGGGCGCGATATGGTTCTGCGCGGCGCTGTAGCGGTTATATTTATTCATACCCCCTCCGGCAGCATGTTTGGTGAAGCCGACGGAAACCTTGCATACCAGAACGGGTCGCTTATGGCAGAAAGTCTTGGGGTAAGCCAGCTTTATACAGGTTTTGTATGTACGGCGATAAAGATGGGCAAAGGAAAATTTGAAAAGATGATAAACCTTCCGCCCGACAGAAAGATAGTGGCTGGCATGGGGCTTGGCATGCCGCTTTTCAGGTACGGCAGCTATCCGGAGCGGGAGCCGTTGAGGTATGTAGAAATATAGATATTATGGAGACAGAGCAATTATATGACTTACTTGGAAAGAGCAGCGGCGTTTCAACCGACAGCCGCAGAATAGAGAGCGGAGCGCTCTTTTTTGCCCTAAAGGGCGATAATTTCGACGGCAATGCCTATGCCGCCGCCGCCCTTGATGCGGGCGCCGCCTATGCCGTTGTAGATGATGCGGAAGTCTATAGGAACAACTGCGCCAGATATGGAGAGCGGCTTGTGAAAGTGGAGAACACTCTTGTGGCGCTGCAGCAGCTGGCAAAATACAACAGGTTGAAACACAGGCTTCCGGTAATAGCTATCACCGGCACTAACGGTAAGACTACCACAAAAGAACTTGTAAATGCTGTCCTTTCAACCAAATACAGGACAGTCTGTACAGAAGGTAATCTCAACAACCACATAGGTGTTCCACTTACCCTGCTCAGGATAGATGATACTACAGATGTTGCAGTTGTGGAGATGGGGGCAAGCGCTCCGGGAGAGATTGCAGCCCTTGCGGAACTTGTCTGCCCGTCGTTCGGGCTCATTACAAATGTGGGGCGGGGCCATCTTCTCGGCTTCGGCTCGTTCGAGGGCGTCAAGAAGACAAAGGGGGAACTTTATGCCAATCTGGAAAAACACAAGAAGATAGCCTTTGTAAATGTAGACAATCCAGATCTTATGGAGATGCTGGACCGCTATCCGGCCCTTCATATTGTGCCGTACGGTGTAAATAACAACGGGGTGCGGACAGCTCCGGTCAGCCAGTCTCCTTTTCTGAAGCTTTTTTATCCGGCACCCGATGCTGGAAGCGCTGTCAACGGCCGGGATATTGTCATACAGACAAAACTGATAGGGCGTTACAATGTAGACAACGTGCTTGCTGCCCTTTCGGTCGCGCTCTATTTTGACGTTCCGGTAGCAAAGGCGGTAACTGCAATAGAGGAGTACACTCCGTCGAACAACAGGTCACAGCTTAAAAAGACAGAGAGAAATACGGTTGTAATAGATGCCTATAACGCAAATCCTGCAAGCATGAAGGCTGCGATAGAGAATTTTGCAGAGCTGCCGTTCCAGGGCAAGAATCTCATACTCGGCGACATGCTGGAGCTCGGGGCAGATTCTTTGGACGAGCATAAAAAAATACTCTCTCTTGCGCTTGCCACTGAGGCGGAGAATCTCTATCTTGTGGGTGGAGAGTTCGGGAAGGCGTGCAACGCAATCGGGCAGACCAAAGAGGGCCGGATTCATCTCTTTGAAAATTCACAGGTTCTGAGAGAATATCTGGAAAAGACAAGGCCGCAGGGCAAGTGTTTCCTTATAAAAGGGTCGCATGGAATAAGGCTCGAGACTCTGCTGGAAGTGCTGTAAACTTTGTTTGATTTTATTTTTAACATATACACCCTATTAATTTCAACAAAAAACAACAAACTCACTGACATGAAACAGAATTACCTGATGAAGGCATGTGCCTTTCTCCTGTGTGTGATGCTTGCAGTAGGCTGCACGCAGGATTATTCAAAAAAGTATTATCAGTCTATACCCGAAGGATTCGATGCCATTTGTCAAAGGGCAATAGACGAATGGAAGGTTCCCGGAATGGCGGTTGCCGTAGTTAAAGACGGCAAGGTTGTGTTCCTCAAAGGATTCGGTATGGCGACCCTGCCCGATTCCCTGAACGAGGGGGTGCCCGTGACCGAAAAGACCCAGTTCGTGATTGCCTCTACAAGCAAGGCATTTACAGGTACGCTGCTTGCAAATGTCATGGATGAACATAAGGAGATAAAGTGGGACTCTCCGGTTGTGGAATATCTGCCGGACTTCAGGCTGTACGACCCTTGGGTTACCGAGAATTTCCAGGTGAGAGACATAATGGTACATCGTACCGGTTTCAAAAGTTACGCCCTCGATGATCTGCCGTTTTTCGGTTACGACAGAGACGAGCTCTACTCGCTCTTTGGGGCGGTTCAGCCGACATACAGCTTCAGAAGCACATATGCCTATAACAACGAAATGTATACTGTCGCAGCCAAAATCATAGAGAAGTATACAGGCAAAAGCTGGGACGAGGCTATAGCCGAGCGTATATTCACCCCTCTGGAGATGAAAAATACCACTACCGGCAACGTTTCGTTCTTTACGGCTGAAAATCTGGCACATGGTTACGGAATGACAAAGGCAGAAGATTCAGACCAGATAGCAGTTTATGCACGTGACGACAAAGAAGATGCCTTTACCTGGCTTTCGGCCGTTTCTCCGGCAGGTTTTGTGATTTCAACGGCAGAGGATATGGCAAACTGGCTCATCATGCACCTCTCTCACGGTACTTTCAACGGAAAACAGATAGTTTCCCGCGAAAACCACGACATGCTTTTCTATCCCCAGACAATCGCCTCCTGCGATTCTGCACGCCTGTGTGCCTATGCCCAGGGGTGGACTATAGAGCAGAACAACCGCGGACGCTATATCCGCCATACAGGTCTTGCATACGGTTATACGGCACTGGTCGGAATGGTGCCCGAACTTGATCTGGGTTTTGTCTTCCTTACCAATAACGGAAGTACGACAGACCCTCAGGCTGCAATAGCGCGCGACCTTATAGAACTCTATTACGGCAACAAGGATTGCAATAACTTCGACACCTACTTCACAGAGTACAAAGAGGCTCTCTTTGCCGAGCGCAAGAGAGAGGCACGTGAAGAGGAAGAGCCTGTAAAGGCGTTGAAAAACAGTGCATATACAGGTATATATCATCTTGATGTCTTTGGAGATGCCAGAGTTTATGAAAAGAGTGACACCCTCTATTTCAAACTGAAGGATGTAGACAGCCCCCTTGTTCACAAGAATGGCAACGTCTTTTATTTCAGAGTGCCCGGTGCCGGACGCTTTGAACTCACCTTTAAGGAGAAAGGCGGAAGGATAAACGCTCTTACATTTGATATCAACGACCCTATAGGAGATTTCAAAAAGAGGTGATTCTGCTAATAATAGATATCGTCTTTATACTGTTTCGGGGTGATTCCCGTATGTTTTTTAAAGAACTTGCCGAACGACGACTGGTCTGAAAAGTAGAGCATCGAGGCCACCTGCTGGATTGTAAGTGTAGGGTTTCTGAGCATTATCTTGGCGCGTGTGACAAGATAGCCGGCAATCCAGTCGTTTGCGGTCTGCCCGGAGAGCCGCTTTAAAATGAGGGAGAGATACTGTACGCTTATGCAGAGCTTGTCTGCGTAAAAGGCCGGGCTATGCTCCTTGTCACCGTTGGCAGAGAGCAGTTTTACGAATTTTTCAACGAAAATATCGGTGCTGCTTGCCTTCTGTATCTCTTCCGGCCTTGAGATTTCTGTAAACAGAATATTGGCGGATTCATATATCAAAGAAGAAAAGGCATTGTTTACCAGTTCTTTCTGGAACTTGTGGCTGTACCTCTTCATCTGTGTTTCCAGATTTTCCAGAGCCTTTCTCAGCACAACGAAATCCTGCAGCGAAAATCTGTAGCCGTTCACTCCGTTTTCTCCGTTTGCATTGTTGCGCCTTAAAAAGAGGGCGTGTGCAATGGAGATGGGGCGGCGGGTAAGAAAGATTTCATCAATGAATTCTGCCGTTACAATAACGGTGTAGGCTTTTATGTCGGCGCTCATTCGTATGGATGTTACCATTGCCGTGGGAGGAATGGAAAAACCTGAGCGGCTGCCTATCGTATGTTCCATGTAGTCCATTGTAATGGACATTTCGCCTTCGTCTATGAAGAAAAAGGTTATGATATTGCTTTTGTCTCCGTTTATGGCGAAATCCATCATCGCGTATTCCAACTGGGTATGGTTGTCGGGGCCTGCCTTTATGAGGGCCAGTCCTTTTCCGGAAGTCAGACCGTTGCATGCTGCCGCAATGTCTGATATGTTGTATATGCTTTTGTAAATCATTCTCTGTTATAGTAGCGATTCGTAACAAAAATCGGGAACAAATATATATAATAAAATCAGAGAAACTCTATCGGTCTCTCCCTAAATAGTCTTCAAAATGATGAGTTAGTATAGAATCAGACCAAAAATGTACAATTTCATGAAATTTTGTTTCCGACTATTGTACGATTTTTGCTCCCGCTTTCGAGGCATTGGAAAACCATGAGAAAAGAAAAGTTGTTGGATGCCGCTGCGGCAAGTTTGAAAGAGAAGGGAATCAGACGGTTCAGCGTTGACGAACTGTCTCGCACTCTGCATGTTTCCAAAAAGACTATCTATGATTTTTTCGACAGCAAGAAGAGTCTGGTGGAATCTGCGGTTGAACACATGTTGTGCAAACTTGCATCGGATGTGGAGAGCATTGCAGTGAACGAGCCCAACGCTCTCCGCGGGCTGGTATATTCCATTATGGCCGGGGTCAGGTTTTTCTGTACGATGCCTCCGCATACATATTCAGATATCAAGGAGTGTACCGGATGCAATGAAACAGTAGGCCGGACGGCCCAAAGGGTGGAGGAACTCTTTTCGCACAACATGGAGTTGGCGGCCGACCAGGGCTATATAGAAAAGGGATTGAATTATGAAACGGTGAGCAATGTCATAAAGGCACAGTTCACAGCACAGTATGTGGGCGATTATGACACGAACACCATATTGGAGAGAATATTCAACATTCTGATAACAATCTTTTACGGGATTGCGACCCAAAAGGGGAAGGAGGAACTGGAGAATATTCTTATAAAGGGATTATAATTGTTAAATTAGATAGAGATGAAAAAAGGAGTTTTTAAAGTTTTGTTTGCAGGTGCAGTGGCCTCGCTTGTGGCTTTGCCGCTGCGTGCGCAGGAGAGCGAACTAAACCTCACGCTCGATGAGGCGCTGGAGATAGCCCTGAGCGAAAACCTGACTGTCAAGGTGGCCGACATGGAGGTTACAAAGACGGGCTATGCAAGAAAGGGCACTTATGCGGCTCTTTTCCCTCAGGTGAATTTCAGCGCAGACTATCAGCGTACCATAAAGAAGCAGGTTATGTATATGGAAGACCAGTCGTTTGCAGTGGGCAGGGACAATACATGGTCTACCGGATTCACCGCCACCATGCCGCTCATATCGGTGCAGCTTTGGAAAAGCATACAGGTTACGGCCGTAAACGTGGAGCTGGCGGTGGAGCAGGCCCGTTCTTCGAGACAGGATTTGATAGAGCAGGTGCAGCAGTCTTTCTACGCTACGCTGCTGGCCAATGACCTCTATACCGTATATAAGGAGAATTATGAAAATGCCCGTATGGATTACGAAGACGTAAAGGAGAAATATGAGAACGGGACAG
Organism: uncultured bacterium; assembly: GCA_949300025.1. Classification (GTDB taxonomy): domain Bacteria; phylum Bacteroidota; class Bacteroidia; order Bacteroidales; family UBA932; genus Egerieousia. The sequence continues at coordinate 12,505 of CASGCS010000009.1, forward strand.
TGGCCAAATATGATCTCATTACGGCAGAGGTGGCCATGAACAATGCCGCTCCTGCAATGTACGATGCCCAGAACAATATCGTACTGTGCGAATGGCGTTTGAAGGCCCTTATGGGTATAGATCTGGATACGGAGATCAACTGTACTGGTTCGCTTCTCGATTTCAGCGATACCATGAAGGAACTTTCGATGAACGAGGCAATAACATTGGAAAACAACTCATCGTTGAAACAGTTGGAACTGCAGCAGGAGAGCCTGCATAAGACATATCAGCAGCAGTTGGCAGCCTATTACCCTTCGCTGAACCTCTCGCTTTCCTATTTGTGGACTGCAATGGAGGATAATTTCAAATTCAACCAGTATAAATGGAATCCCTATTCGATAGGCGGAATAACACTTTCTATTCCCATATTTTCGGGCGGACAGCGTTACAATGCAGTAAAGCAGACCCGTATACAGCAGGACCAGCTTGCCTTGCAGCGCGAGAATACGGCAAGGGAGCTCGAAGTTGCGGTACGCCAGTCGCTCAGTTCCATGAATACCTGCGTGCAGCAGTTCTCTGCAGCTGAAAAGAGCGTGGAGGGGGCTCAGGTAGGCTATGACATTGCCCAGAAGAGGTATGATGTGGGCAGCGGCACATTCCTGGAACTGCAGGATTCGAAACTGGCGCTGCTTCAGGCCAGACTGAATCTGAACCAGTCTATATACGATTATCTTGTAGCCAAGTCTACGCTCGACAAGACGCTGGGTATAAACGACAAAGGTTTGACAGACAACAATAGCACCAACTTGAATAAATAATAAAAACAGATATGAAAAAAGGTAATTTTTTAAAGATGTTGATTGCTCTCTCGGTGGGATTTGCCGCAACTGCATGCAATAGCGGAGCAAAGGAGAGCGAAACTGCCGAAGAGGCAACAGAGAAGGTCTCTGTAAAGGTAAAACAGTGTTTTGAAAGAGAGGTGGAGCAGATTGAAGTCTTTACCGCAACTGTAGAGGCCAATGTGGTAAACAATATCTCTCCCAATCTTACACTGAGGATAGAGAAACTCTATGCCGAAGTGGGAGACCATGTGCGCAAGGGGCAGAAGCTCGCAGATCTCGACGCTTCAAATCTTGTGCAGGCCAAATTGCAGATGCTGAACGATTCGCTGGAGTTCGTAAGAAACGACAACCTTTACAAGGTGGGCGGCATTTCAAAGAGCGAGTGGGATGCAAAGAAACTGAGTTACGACATTTCAAGCACAAGTTACAGGAACCTTCTGGAGAATACGGTTCTGACAAGCCCTGTATCGGGTGTGGTTACGGCGAGAAACTACGACCGCGGCGATATGTTCTCCATGGGTCAGCCCCTTTACGTGGTGGAGGAGATTACACCTGTCAAGATTATGGTGAATGCTTCCGAGCAGCTCTTCTCACATATCAAGAAGGGAGACAAGGTAGATGTGACACTGGATGTCTATGGAGACGAGGTCTTCAGCGGAGTGGTCTCTCTTGTCTATCCTACGGTAGATCCTCAGACCAGAACCTTCCCTGTGGAAGTAAAGATTGCCAATGCTAATGAAAGAGTCCGTCCGGGTATGTTCGCAAGAGTCAAATTTACATACGGAACCGCTACCCATGTGGTTGTTCCCGATATGGCGGTGGTCAAGCTCACCGGTTCAGGTGACAGATTCGTATATGTGGTAGGTGCAGACAACAAGGTTACATTCAAGAAAGTGGAACTCGGAAGAAGATTGGATACCGAGTATGAGATTGTAAGCGGCCTCAACTCAGGAGACAATGTGGTCGTTGAGGGGCAGAACCGCGTTACCAACGGAATGGAGGTTGCGGTTGTCGAGTAATAAACGTTAAAAAGTCAAAAAAGGAATTTCTAAGATGAGCATATATCAATCAGCTGTAAAAAAACCGATTACCACGGCCCTGATTTATGTGGCCATTGCAATTTTCGGTATTTTTTCAATTGCGCAGATTCCGATTGACCTGCTTCCCGACATAGAGACCAACTCTATAATGGTCATGACGACCTACGAGGGCGCAAGTGCATCGGATATAGAGAACAACGTTACAAAACCGTTGGAGAACACGCTCAACAGCGTCTCCGACCTGAAACATATTACTTCCCAGTCAAAGGAGAATATTTCGATTATAACGCTGGAGTTCGAATATGGAATAGACATTGATGTGGCTACCAACGATGTCCGGGACAAACTGGACATGGTAACCTCGGCGCTGCCGGACGAGGTGGAGACGCCTATAATATTCAAATTCGGTACAGACGATATTCCTATCCTGCTTTTGTCCGTAACTGCGGATGAAAGTACCAGCGGTCTTTACAAGATACTTGACGACAGGATTTCCAACCCTCTTGCGCGTGTGAGCGGCGTTGGTGCGGTATCTGTTTCCGGAGCCCCCAAGCGTGAACTTATGGTCTATTGCGACCCTCACAAACTCGAGGCTTACGGCATTTCAATACAGAATATCGTCTCTATAATCAGCGCGGAGAACAGGAATATTCCGGGCGGTTCCATAGATATAGGTTCGCAGACCTATTCGCTGAGGGTGCAGAAGGAGTTCACCGATGCATCCGAGATGCTCGGTCTGGTATTGGGAAGCTATAACGGCAAGACCATATACCTGAGGGATGTGGCGACAGTTGTCGACGGCCTTGAGGAACGTGCCCAGGAGACCTACAACAACCTCGAAAAGGGAGGTATGATCATTATCCAGAAGCAGTCCGGGGCGAACTCGGTAAACATATCCAAGAAGGTGATGGAGATGCTGCCGAGCCTTCAGGAGAATCTGCCTTCTGATATAAAGATAGGTGTCATTGTAGATACGTCGGAGAATATCATAAACACCATCAATTCATTGGTGGAGACAATCATGACCACATTCATACTTGTGATGCTGGTGGTTTATGCCTTCCTGGGAAGATGGAGAGCAACCTTTATAATCGTGCTCGTTATTCCTATCTCCCTGCTGGCCTCCCTGATATATATCTTTGCGACGGGAGATACGCTTAACATCATATCACTCAGCTCTCTCTCCATTGCGATAGGTATGGTGGTGGATGATGCCATAGTGGTTCTGGAAAACATTACGACCCATATCGAGCGGGGAAGCCGACCGAAACAGGCGGCGGTCTACGCTACCAACGAGGTGGGTATCTCCGTTATCGCCTCTACCCTCACCATGTTGGCGGTATTCCTGCCCATGACAATGATCCAGGGCGTTTCAGGAGTGCTTTTCAGGCAGTTGGGATGGAGCGTAAGTATCATCATGATAGTCTCTACATTTGCCGCTTTGTCTCTTACTCCTATGCTCTGCTCTCAGATGCTGCGTCTCAACCCCAAGATGGGAAGATTCCAGAAACTGGTTTTCGTACCTATTAACAAAGGTTTGGCTGCAATAGACAGAGGCTATGCAAGATTGCTCGGCTGGGCTGTACACCATAGACGTACAGTCATTCTCGGAGGTCTTGGAATTTTCCTTGCAACCCTCTTGTTCCTCGGGCCTAAAATCAAGACAGAGTTCTTCCCGGCACAGGATAACGGCCGTATTGCCATAAACATAAACCTGCCGACAGGTACGCGTCAGGAGATTACCAGAGACCTCTCTATGGAACTTGCAGAGAAGTTCATGAACAAATACCCCGAGGTCGAGGTATGCAACTTTACTGAGGGTTCGGCAGATTCAGACAATACCTTTGCTTCAATGCAGGACAACGGTACGCATATCATTTCATTCAATATTTCTTTGATAGATTTCGACGACCGCGACAGAAGCCTCTTCGAAATCTGCGACATGATGCGTAAAGACCTTTCGGAATATCCCATAATAAGGTCGTTCCAGGTTATCGCAGGCGGCCAGAGCGGCGGTATGTCGGGCCAGTCTTCGGTAGATATAGAGATTTACGGTTACGATTTCGATGCTACCGATAAAGTGGCAGGCGATATTTCAGACAAACTGCTTGCATATCCCCAGATTAGCGAGGTCTTCATAAGCCGTGACGAGTATATTCCGGAGTATCAGGTGGATTTCGACAGGGAGAAACTCTCCATCAACCAGATAAACATGTCTACCGCTGCCCAGTTCCTCAGAACCGGCATCAACGGTACCACCGCTTCATACTACCGTGAAGACGGCGAGGAGTATGACATAGTCGTAAGGTATGCGCCCCAGTTCCGTCAGTCCGTTGAGGATATAGAGAATATGATAATATACAACAATGCCGGACAGGGTATAAGAATCCGCGACCTTGGCGAGGTGAAGGAGATTCTCACCCCTCCTACAATCGAGAGAAAGGACAGGGAAAGGATTGTTACCGTGAACGCTGTCTGCCCTGTGGGAATGGCGCTCAGCGAAATGGTTGAGATTGTAAACAAGGAGATGGGCAACCTCGAGATTCCTGCCGATATAACATGGCAGCTCGGAGGTACCTATGAAGACCAGCAGGATTCATTCTCAGATTTGATAACATTGATGGTTCTGGTTGTCATTCTCGTCTTCATAGTGATGGCGGCGCAGTTCGAGTCACTCACATATCCGTTTGTCATAATGTTCTCCATTCCGTTCGCCCTTGTGGGTGTAATCATGGGACTTGTGCTTACCGGCACGCCTATGAGCATCATGGCAATGGTCGGACTTCTCATGCTGCTCGGTATTGTGGTGAAGAACGGTATCGTGCTCATAGACTACACCATCCTCTGCCGTGAAAGGGGCAAGGGAGTTTCCAATGCAGTCGTTACCGCCGGCAAGTCCCGTCTCAGACCGGTGCTCATGACCACCCTTACCACCGTATTGGGTATGGTTCCTATGGCAACCGGTACCGGTGAGGGTGCCGAAATGTGGAGAAGTATGGGTCTTACCGTTGCATGGGGCCTTTCAGTCTCTACCTTGATTACATTGGTTATAGTTCCCACCGTCTACTCCGTATTTGCCGGCAACGGTGTCAAGAGAAGACGCAGGAAACTGCTTAAAAGTTATGTTAAAGCGTAAGCAAGTAAACTAATATAATATGAAAGCATTGTTTGTATCATATAATCAGGCCTATCACGAGGAGGTTCTCGACATCATGCAGAGATCTGGCCTCAAAGGGTATACATTCTGGGATACTACCATGGGCAGCGGCTCTTTCAAGGGAGAGCCGCACCTTGGCAGTCATGCCTGGCCTACCCTTAACTCCTCCCTCCTTATCATGGCCGAGGACTCCCTGGTTCCCGGTTTTAAAAGAAGAATCAAGGCTTTGGACGAGAAGTCGCCGGCTATGGGATTGAGGTGTTTTTCTTGGAGTATAGACCAGGACTAAGTTGTTTTCGCATTCTGCCGGCGAATTACTGCGTTATCTGCAGTATCTCAACTCAGTCACGTAACTGAGTACGCTTCTTCGTTTCGAACTTTGATGCCTTGTACTTCACTCGGCAGAATGCGAAAATCGACAAAGGAGAAGGCCGGCGAATTACTGCGTTATCTGCAGTATCTCGACTCAGTCACGTAGCTGAGTACGCTCCTTCGTTTCGAACTTTGATGCCTTGTACTTCACTCGGCAGAATGCGAAAATCGACAAAGGAGAAGGCCGGCGAATTACTGCGTTATCTGCAGTATCTCAACTCAGTCACGTAGCTGAAGTACGCTCCTTCGTCTCGAACTTTGATGCCTTGTACTTCACTCGGCAGAATGCAAAAATCGGCAAAGGAGAGATCCGGCGAATTACTGCGTTATCAGCAGTATCTCGACTCAGTCACGTAGCCGAGTACGCTCCTTCGCAAAATGCGAAAACATGAAAATAAAAGAGAGGGCCGCCCTCTCTTTTATTTTTTATTGCATTTACAATCACGTTGCTCCTCGGCAATGTCGGAATATGTTTCGCCCGCCCCAATCGTCATACTTTCGGAACGATGAGCTCACCATGCAGGCAGACACGATGTTTGAGAGCAAGTAAACTAAAAAACGAGATTAGTGTATAATTATGCAATATAAATTTTGAGATTCGTGTATTATTCTTAGACAAATTGAGATTTGTGTCTATATTGGCTAAATACATTTTGAGATTAGTGTTGTGTATATTATCTTTGCCATCAATAAAAGTCAATCTATGATATTCAAAAGGAAGATTTACGATGAACTTCTGCGATGGAAACGGACAGATGAAGGCAGAACAGCCGTGCTGATACAGGGCGCAAGACGTGTCGGGAAGTCCACCGTTGCCGAGGAATTTGCGACAAACGAATACGACACTCATATATTGGTGGATTTTGCCGCATGCTCCTCTGAAATCCGCGACTTGTTCAATGATGTATCTGACCTTAACCTTATTTTCATGCGGCTGCAACTGGAGTATGGTACAGAATTGAAAGAACGCAAGTCCGCCATTATTTTCGATGAAGTCCAACTTGCGCCCAAAGCAAGGCAGGCAATCAAGTATCTTGTAAAAGACGGAAGATATGATTACATAGAGACAGGTTCTCTGATTTCAATCCGCAGGAACGTCAAGGATATTCTTATTCCAAGCGAGGAAGTCAAACTCCACATGTATCCGATGGATTATGAAGAGTTCAAGTGGGCGTTGGGAGATACTGCAACGATAAAGTTGCTCCAAGGTTGTTTCCATAACAGGACTTCTTTGGGAGATGCCACGAACCGTAAGTTGATGCGTGATTTCCGCTTGTATATGCTTGTCGGCGGCATGCCGCAGGCTGTGGCTTCCTACCTTGACACCAACAATCTGGAAAAGGTAGATAGTGTAAAACGTTCCATCATAACATTGTATGAAGACGATTTCAATAAAATAGACCCGACCGGCAATGCTTCCAAGATGTTCCATCATATTCCGGCTCAACTGACAAGCAATGCCAACAGATATATGACATGGAGAGCGACAGACGGCGCACGGAACTCCGACTTGGCTGAAATCATTTCAGAAATCAAGGAATCAATGGTGGTCAACATGGCTTATCATGCCAATAATCCGGGTGCCGGGATGGCATTGCATCAAGCCCCGAACAAATACAAGATGTTCGCTGGCGATACGGGACTGTTCGTCACTCTCGCGTTTTGGGACAAGAAGTTTACTGACAACACAATTTATCATAAACTTCTCAGTGACAACCTAAGTGCCGATTTGGGATATGTCTATGAAAATGTCATCGCCCAAATGTTGAAATCTTCCGGGCATGAGTTGTATTATTACACATTTCCTACAGAAAGCGGAAAGCATAACTACGAGGTGGATTTTTTGATAGCCGAAGCCGACAAGGTAAGCCCCATTGAGGTTAAATCGTCTGGTTATAAGGCCCATGCTTCTTTGGATGCCTTTTGCAGAAAATTTTCGGCACGGATAAAAAACAAATATCTGATTTATACGAAAGATATGCGCAAAGAAGAAGATCTGCTGTGTCTTCCGGCATATATGGCAATGTTTCTTTGATTAGCCATTGCTCTCGGCTTGCAGTTTATTTTAATCTTATCTGCGAGAATTTCCGGCGCCCGGTAAAGAATTTCAATATGATGCTGCGGTTATATGCTCCGGCCATATATTTGGGGAAGGAACTTGTATAACCGATTATGCGGGAAGAGACCCTGCTCTTTTTCCTGAGTTTTCTGTAATCTTTGTGCGCCTTGACAACCGCCTTGAAACTTTCGGTTTTCCCTTGCAGAAGATAGACAGCCGCAGAGGCCCCGTCTAAAAGCATTCTGGCAAACAGCAGACTTTTTCTCCGCAGCAGATGCCTCCCCTTGCCCTTTCTGTACGGCAGGTTCTTGTAGAGCATCAGCAGGTTGTTCCTGTAATTGAGGTAGAGCTTGAAGGGAGAGTCGTTCGGCAGTGCGCCTCCGCCTACATGGTAGACCATGCTTTGGGGCACTGACCATACATGATAACCCATAAGTTTTGCCCTCCAGCAGAAATCTATCTCCTCCATGTGGGCGAAAAAGAGTTCGTCCAGCCCGTAGAGTTGTTTGTAGATGGAACTTCTTACCGCCATGCAGGCTCCCGAAGCCCAGAATATCTCCATGGGTGTGTCATACTGTCCCTCATCCTCTTCTATTTCGGATAGAATCCTTCCACGGCAGAAGGGGTAGCCGTATCTGTCTATGAATCCGCCGCATGCACCGGCATATTCGAATTTGCCGGGTTCCGCCTCGCTCAGAATCTTGGGCATGCAGATTCCGGCGTCGGGGTGGCGTTCCATAAAGTCTATCAACTGCTCTATCCAGCCGTCGGTAACCCTTATGTCTGAATTTATGAGAATGTAATACTCGGCGTCTATCTCCTTGAACGCTCTGTTGTATCCTCCGGTAAAACCGTAGTTCTTGTCGAATACAATAAGCCTTGTATCAGGATACTCCTCTTTCAGAAATTCCACCGAACCGTCTGTAGAGCCGTTGTCGGCTACAATCACCTCGCCATATTCGGGCGGGGTGTATTTCAGCAGCACAGGCAGGTACTTTTGCAGAAAGCCCTTGCCGTTCCAGTTCAGTATTACGACAGCCGATTTCATCTGCCGGCAAAGATACGCAAAGTCATTAAAAAGGTGCAACAATTAAAAAAAATTGCCGGAGATCCCGTGCAGGATTCCGGCAACTTCACTGTTGTGTGCGATCTCTATTTTGTCACCCTTTCGAGCCACTTGACCATACCGAACATTCCTCCCATAGATACGGCGCATACTATGAGGAATATGCACCAGCACTGCCAGATAGGAATGGCGTTGTAGAGCAGCGGGCCTATCCACAAAAGCAGGTTGCCTACGGCAGTCGCGCAGAGCCACAGGCCCTGGCAGAGTCCCTGCATGTGTTTGGGAGCCACTTTGGAGACGAACGAAAGCCCCAGCGGAGAGATGAACAACTCTGCAACCGTAAGGAAGAAGTAAAGTACAATCAATACCCAGGGGCCTACCTTAGCTGCATACTGTGTGGCGGGATCGAGCTCACGGAACGCCTCGGCTGAAGGATAGTCGAAGCAGACAAATGCCAGGAACAGGTATGCAAGCCCGGCGATTCCCATACCGTATGCGATTTTTCTCGGGGTTGAAATAGGATTCCCGCGGCGTGCAAGCCAGCTGAAAAGCACTATGATAAGCGGTGTAAGCACAATCACGAAGAAAGGATTTACCGCCTGCCAGATTTCAGGTGCAATGGTGGTTGTATCTACAAAGTCGCGGGCGAAGAATGAAAGCGATGCTCCGTTCTGGTGGAAAGAGAACCAGAAGAAGATTACAATGCCCAGGATTGCAAAGAGGGCATACATGCGCTGCTTGATCTCCTTTGCCATTGCTGCCTTCTCTTCATGTGTATAATTTTCAACAACCTTGGCTGCCTTTTTGCCCGGATTCGGGAATATCTTCTTTGTAAATACGAATATAATTAGAGATATGACCATTGCAGCCACAGATGCTATGAACGAATAGTGGATACCCTCGTTGAATATCTTGAGGTAGTTCTCGCTGAAGACCGCCAGGTCTGTAACGGGCAGTGTGGTGGCCTGTGCTGCCATATCGGTAAATTCCTGAATCTTGTCTGCACTCCATTGCGCGCCGTTTGCCAGGAACTCGTGGCACCTTTCGGGCAGAGATGCATTGTATATCATGTCGTTTGCCTTGAGCCACCATGAACGGAGCAGGGGAGCTACGAAAGGAGCTACAAGACCGCCGATGTTAATGAATACATAGAAAATCTGGAAACCGGTATCGCGTTTGTTCTTTGCTATTGCAAGGGCCTCTTCTCCCTGTTTTGCCGCATCTGCTTCGTAGTTGTCGTAAATCTGACCTACAATAGCCTGCAGGTTGCCTTTGAACAGACCGTTGCCGAATGCAATCAGAAAGAGGGCTATGCATGTCATGGCAAGCAGCCAACTGTGGTTGCCGCTTGTGGCAAGGATTGGAATTGAAAGCAGTGCATATCCCAATGACATTACAACCAGTCCGCTGATAATGGTACCTTTATAATTTTGGGTTTTGTCGGAAATAAAACCTCCGACAAGGCTCAGCACATAGATGCCGGCATAGAAAATAGAGTAGATTAATCCTCCGGCCTCTTCGCTCAGACCGAATTTCGAACAGAGAAACAAAACGAGCACCGCATTCATGATGTAGTACCCGAAGCGCTCGCCCATATTCGACAATGCGGCGGGAATCAGGCCTTTAGGTTGATTGAACAACATAGGTTGAAATTTTAAGTTAATATTAGTTTTTATTTGAAATCAAAAAGCATTCTTACAAAGATAAAAAGAAAGAGAGAGCGGAGCAAATCTATTTTTCTGCAAAATGGTTACCTTTGTGGAAAAGTGGGCAGGAGATGGCAAGAATTATCGCTTCAATAGTCTGGTGTTTCATATATGCGGCTTCGCTGCTGCCGCTCAGGCTGCACTATCTCTTTTCCGATTTTCTGGCATGGCTGTTAAGAGACATTCTCGCATACAGAAAATCCACCATATATATAAATCTTGCACGCAGTTTTCCTCAACTCAGATACGGGGAGATAAAAGAACTGTCGAAACAATATTATAAATATATGTGCGACATCATGGTGGAGAGCATCTGGCAAATTTCGGCCTCTGACAGGAAGTTGTGCAGGATGGTAGATATGGAGGGAGGAGAGTTGGTCGACGGGCTCATGAAGCGCTTCGGCAAAGTCATAGCAATGGTAGGCCACCGGGGAAACTGGGAGATGCTGGGAACCCTTTGCCGTGAGAATGCGGTGCGGAGCCCAGAGAGTTTTTCAAGCAATGAAATTATCATAACATACAAGGTGGCGCGCAGCAAGGTGGCCAACCTGCTCTTTGAAAAGATAAGGATGCATGAGTACAGGAAATTCCGCAACCCGGGCAGAATCGTAAGTTCAAAACAGATTCTGCACCATGCGGCAACCGCTCCCGAAAAGGGGCTGTATATCTTTATTGCAGACCAGTATCCCCGTCAGGGGGGTATTCCGGTCATGTTTCTCAACCAGCAGACCATATTTTTTGCAGGGGCGGAGTTTATAGCCAGGCGTTTGGGGCTGCCTGTGGTCTATCTCGACATAGAGCATCGGAAAAGGGGCTCCTACCTTATGAAATTCTCATTGATTTGCGAAGATTCCCGCAATACGCAGCGTGGATTCATTACGCGCGAATATGCCAGGCTGCTGGAAGAGCATATAAATGCAAACAGGCACAACTGGCTCTGGAGCCATAAACGGTGGAAGCGCGGCTTTACCGAGAAAGAACGGCGCGAGTATGATAATTTCGCCTAAAAAAGTTATCTTTGCTCTGTTGTGTTAATCATTTAAAAATACCGACATGAAAATCTTGAAAAAGGCAATGGTTTTTGCATCTGTCCTCGCGCTCTCATATAATGCAGCGTCCGGACAGCTTCTTAATGCAGGGGCTCCCGCTCCTGCGGGTGCAATAATATATTCGCTTCCCGTAACGACAGTCATGCTGGAGGTTACGGCGGAATGCGAATCTTTCGTTGCGGGCCCCTATGCCGCCTATGCAGAGAAATATCTGGGCATACAGGCCCGTACAGAGAGTGCAGATACATATACGATAAAGGCTGTGAAGATGTATCCGGCAGTCGAGGCAGACCCGTCTCTGAAAGTGGCTGTAAATCTTGGCTCATCCAAGAATGCCTCAGCCAACTTCCTGAACTTCTGTACTCAGGGGCTTATCATGGCATCCGATGCCGGCTCCGGCAAGCCTTTTGAGTGGCGTTTCCCCTCAAAGGCCGGCAATGACATTTTCGCAGGCGCCGGAGTTTCGCAGAATCTCGACAGCAGGACAACAACACTCTACAAGACAGTGCGCACGGCCGGCGGGTTGGAGAAGGTTCCCGTGCAGCAGTCGCAGATAGTGGAAAAGAGCGCGGAAAAGAAGGCTGAACAGACAGCCTCCCTGATTTTCAAACTCAGACAGACCAGAATAGACATTATTACCGGCAATACCGACGCTACATACAGCGGAGAGGCAATGGGCGCTGCCATAAAGGAGATAGACAGGCTTGAAAAGGAGTATCTGAGTCTCTTTTTGGGAAAATCTGTCAAGGATGTGCAGCGTGTTCTCTTTGATGTTACTCCAAAGGCCGGGGAAAGGCAGATGTATATCGCTTTCAGAATATCCGACTCCCAGGGCCTCCAGCCCTCATCCAACATGAGCGGCAGGCCGATAGTGCTGGAACTGATTCCGGAGGGTAACGTTGCCGCAGGCGGCATGGCTGTCGAGAGTGCGGCAAAAGGGAGAATCTATTACCGTGAACCTGTCGTTGTAACGGCAAGGCTTCTTGACGGCCAGAAGGAGCTGCTCCAGACCCGTTTCCCGGTATATCAGTTCGGCCCCGTCCAGTCGTTCCCTGCCGACATTGCCGTAAAATGACATGCAACAGAAAACACATTTTAAACCATAAAGCAATTAGTTATGATTATATCAGAGTTGAACCCGCAAAGGGTTTGGAAAAATTTCTATGAATTGACAAAGATTCCGCGTCCCTCCAAGAACGAAGGCAGGGCTGCAGAGTACCTTTACCAGTTCGGCAAAAAACTGGGGCTGGAGACCATAAAGGATGAGGTAGGTAATGTCATAATAAGAAAACCTGCGACAAAGGGGATGGAAAACAGGGCCGGAATCATACTCCAGGGCCATGTAGACATGGTTCCCCAGAAGAACAGCGACGTTGATTTCAATTTCGATACAGACCCCATACAGCCCAGGATAGTGGACGGATGGGTCTATGCAACCGGTACTACTCTCGGTGCCGACAACGGGCTCGGCTGTGCGGTGGCGATGACCGTGCTTGAGGCCGATGACCTGCAGCACGGGCCGATAGAGGCGCTCTTTACAATAGAGGAGGAGACGGGCATGAAGGGCGCAAGATCCTTGAAGCCCGGACTTTTGCAGAATAAAATCCTTTTGAATCTCGATTCTGAGGAGGAGGGAGAACTATACGTGGGATGTGCGGGCGGTCTCGACTGTTCGGCAACATTCAGATATTCCGAGATTCCTGTCCCTGCCGGCTATACTGGAGCAAAGATTGCAGTCAAGGGCCTTCTGGGCGGTCACTCCGGAATGGACATAGTGCTTTACAGGGCTAACGCCAACAAGGTGATGGCAAGAGTGCTTCTGCCGCTCTTGCGCGACCTGAAGGCTGAACTCGTGGAGATAGAGGGCGGTACATTGAGAAATGCCATACCTCGCGAGGCGTTTGCAACGATTGCAGTTGAAAAGGGCAAATTGGATGAGGCCAGAAAGATTGTGGCGCGTATAGAGAAGGATGCCCGTGCGGAGTTCTCTGCAACAGACAAGGATATGAAGATTTCGATAGAGGAGGCTCCGGTTGCGGCAAAGGCAATAGAGAGCAAGGTGGCGCTCAACATGATAAAGGCTATTTACGGCTGTCCGAGCAGTGTGGAGAGGATGAGCGATGCCATGCCGGGGCTGGTGGAGACTTCCAACAATATGGCAATGGTCAAGTCTGCCGACGGTGTTATCTCGGTTCACAGCCTTATGAGAAGCTCGGTGGACAGCGCAAAAGATGACCTGGCGGAAAAGATGCGCGCAATATTCGAACTCGGAGGCGCGGAGGTTGTCTTTACCGGCGGATATTCCGGATGGAAGCCCAATATGGATTCTCCGATTCTCAAGGAGATGAAGAGCGTATATGCAAAACTTTTCGGCAAGGAGGCTGCAGTTATGGCAATCCACGCCGGCCTTGAGTGCGGTATTCTCGGCGGAACCTATCCCGACTGGGACATGATTTCATGCGGACCTACAATTCGTTCTCCCCATTCTCCTGACGAGAGGGTAAACATAGAGAGCGTAGACAGGCTCTGGAAGTTCATTGTGGAGGTGCTTAAGGAGGCGCCCGAAAAATAGGCGCTGTAAAGGCAGAGACTTTAAACGCTGCAATATGAATAAGGAAGCCGCAGGAGAGTATCCGCGGCTTCTCTGTTTTATCTCAAATCTGTTTTGCCGGTTCTTCTACTGTTATCCGGCACTGGGCGCTTGCATCATCGGCACTTGCCGTAACAATGGCCGTCCCTTTGGATATGGCTGTAACGACACCCTCGTCGGTTACCGTCAAGACTCCATTGTCGCTGCTGCTCCAGACAACCGGCACATCCAGCGGAGGTGTCAGTTCGGCCGAGAGTTGTATTACCTCTCCCACCACCATATAGAGCGAGTTGCTGTTGAGGAGTATCTTCTCTACGTGGAGCTCCTCCTTGCTGCATGATGAAAGCTGGCAGAATGAGCCTGCTGCAACAAGCACTGTCAGAAATAATGATACGATTCTTTTCATTGTATTGCGTTTAATGTCTAAATCTAAATCCGTTTGAAGCCTTCACCGAGTATTTCCGATGAATTTATCACATTTACAAATGCGGTATCGTCTATCTCCTTGATTCTTTTGCGCAGCGAAATGAGTTCTTTCATGGAGACTATGGTATAGATCATTTTCTTGTTTTCCCCGCTGAAGGCGCCGGTCGCCTCCATTATCGTGGCTCCGCGCTGCATGTCGTTTATAATGAAATCTTTAATCTCGTCGCTTTTCTGTGAGATTATCAATACTGTCTTGTTGGAGAAGAAGCCGTCCACCACAAGGTCTATCACCTTGCCTTCTATTATTATGATTATCCACGAATACATCGGAAGCCTCCAGTCTCCGAACGCTATTACCGTAGTGAGTGTAATGGTGCAGTCTACAATCATGACCAGCACTCCGAGCGATATATGGGTGAATTTGTTGAGAATCATTGAAATTATGTCGCTTCCTCCTGAAGTGGCTCCGGAACGGAACACCATTCCGAGCCCCAGGCCGTATGTCACTCCGCCGAAAATCGAAGAGAGCATCTGCTCCTGCAGCATGGATCTCTCTGTAATTTCAGGCTCGAGCAGCGGGGCAAAGCCGTAGGTGGAGTGGATTATCCACATGAAAAGTGGAATGAGAAACGTGCATATAACTGTCTTGATGCCGAATTTTCCTCCCAGAAAATAGATGCCTATAAGCAGCAGGGGAATATCCATGCAGAGGGCGGAGACTTCTGTTCTCCAACCGAATAGGTGATGGAACACCATTGCTATTCCGTATGTTCCTCCGGGAGCGAAACCGTACGGTTCGGCAAACATTACCGCCCCCAATGTAAACAAGAAGCATCCGCCTGCAAGCAGTGCGTAATTTTTAAAGAACTCTTTTGAAAAGAGTTTTTCCTGTCTCCCGTTCTCCATGCACTAAATTTCTGTAGTCAGGTTTACTTTTTGACAAAATTATAAAAATGTGCGTAAATTTGGACGCGCAATGCAAACGAAAATGAAATACGGCCGGTTTCTCATATTGTTCTTACTGCTTTTTGCCGCATGCGAGAGCATAAGCGTAGTCTCCATAAAGATGGAGAGGGCCGAGGCGCTTGTGGCCGAATCGCCCGACAGCGCCCTTGCGGTGATGGCCTCTGTCCCGCTGGAGATGGTCAACACCCCTGCCCTGAGGGCTAACTTCATACTCCTGTACGTGCAGATTCTGGAGCGCAACAATCTGCCTCTGATAGGCGAATCCTATATGGAGGAGGCGGTTGAGTACTTTTCCCAGTACGGCAACGTGGAGCAGAAGATGCTCTCCGCCTTTTACCTTGCGAGATTCTATGTTCTTGACGGAAACCTTTACGGGGCAATGGAGCAGCTTGTCAGGGCGGAAGGCGAATACAGGAAGATTCCCGGCGAGCAGATTGAAAAGAGCCCCGCTTTCTGGAACAATATCATGGCACGCCTGAATATGGAAAAGGGGGATATTTACCTTCAGAGGCTTAACTATGCCGCTGCGGAGAAGATGTATGGGGCGGCGGCGGAATTCATAGCCTCGGAGAGGGAAAACCCGCTGCTGATGGAACTTTATGGAAAGAGGGGAGATGCCTGCCGCTCCGAGGGTGAATATTCAAAGGCGCTCGAAGCCTACGCCGCCGCCAGAAGCCTTGCCGCAAGAAATGACCGCGAAAAGGAACTGCTGCATTTCCTTACGGCATCGCAAGGGGTGGAGTTTTCTCTTGGAACTCCCTCCGCAAAGGTTCTCTCCAGGCTCGATTCCATATATTTCAGGTATAACGGCGGGGTCTGCCCTGTGGAAGATTACCTTATGCTCAGCGCCCTTTATCTTGATAACGGAAATCTCTCCAGGGCGAGAGAATATGCCAGGGAGTATGAGGCTCATTATACAGAGATGTCGGACTTGCAGCGCAGCCGTCTCTATTCTCTTCTTTCTGCCATTGAAAGCGCCGGAGGCAATTACCGGAAGGCTCTGGAGTATGAACGCAGTTACAATTCCATAATGGAGTCTGTAATGGAGCAGGAGAAGCAGAATTCGCTGATGCAGGTGGAACAGGCCTATTTCACAAGGCAGCTGCAGCTCGAAAACGAGGCAATCCGAAAAAGCAACAGGTTTCTTCTTATAATCTACGCCCTGCTCTTTGTGCTGGCAGCCGGTACGGCCGTTGTATCGGTATTGGCATGGAGAAAGAAAATCCGCAGGAAGAACATGCAGATAGAGGAGTATCTTGCTGCAATGCACGACAGCCAGACATCTAACCGCAGACTGCTCTCCCAGCTGGATATTCACAAGGAAAAGGAGAAGCACCTCAAGGAACTGCTCGAGAACAGATTCTCAGAACTGCGCGAACTGGCCGGAACCTATTATGAATTCGGTTTCTCCAAACGGTTGCAGAAGAAGGTTGAACAACTGCTCTCTTTCCAGTCTATGGACGGAGACATGTTTGCCATCATAGAGGATGTGGTCAATGCAAAGAACAATAATGTAATGGCAAAAGTCAGAGCGGCGTTTCCATCCATATCCGAGGATAATTTCAAACTGCTCAACCTTATTTACGCCGGATTTTCGCCGCAGGAGATAAGCGTGATTATCAATGATACGCCTCAGAACATATATGTGCGCAAAAGCCGTCTGAAACGCAAAATCGCACCGATAGTGGGGCAGGATCCCGAGATGGATTTCAGATAGGAATCTGTATTTCTGTAGTATGTTTCTGATTATAAGAAGATTAGTATAATTCTGGATTTCATTTGCGATTAAGTTATTGATAATCATGTAATTGCAAATCAAGCAAGAAGGTTTGCAAGGGCTTCAAAGATATTTGCTTGAATATTAGATTGTTATATAGAACTTGCAAGACGTTTTGCAAGATTTTGAAGCCTTCTTCATGGCTTCTATGTGGAAACAACATGATATATTTGCACCAGAGATAAAAGAAAGTTTAACAATCGTATTTAAGCAAAAAAGAGAACGGGCTGCCTGCGGTCCGTTCTCTTTTTGCAATTTGAGAAAAATTGCATATCTTTGCAGCCCTTTAAATAACACTTTATTTATTAACCTTTAACAAAAACGAGAATGTTAAAAAGTTACGAAACCGTTTTCATTGCAACTCCCGTTTTGTCTGACGTACAGATGAAGGAAGCGGTAGCCAAATATCTCGACCTTATAAAGGAGAATGGTGGCGAAGTTGTATATGAGCAGGATTGGGGCTTGAGAAAACTCGCTTACCCTATCCAGAAGAAAACCACAGGATTCTATCATCTTATCGAGTTCAAGGCAGAGCCTGCATTTATCAAGACTCTCGAGACTCAGTACAAACGCGATGAGAGAATAATCAGATTCTTGACCTTTGCCATGGACAAGTATGCAGTTGCCTATGCAGAGAAGAGAAGATCTAACTTGGCAGAACAAAAATAATCAGGAGGTATAATTATGGCAAATCAGGCAAACAACGAAATCCGTTATCTTAATCCTCCTACGGTAGAGGTAAAAAGAAAGAAATACTGCCGTTTCAAAAAGGCAGGCATCAAATATGTAGATTACAAAGACCCTGAGTTCCTGAAGAAATTTCTCAACGAACAGGGTAAGATTCTTCCCCGCCGCATTACCGGAACTTCAATGAAATTCCAGAAGAAGGTGGCTCAGGCAGTTAAACGTGCAAGGCATCTTGCATTGCTTCCGTATGTAACCGATTTATTGAAATAAGGAGGAGAGCAGCATGAAAATTATATTGAAAGAGGATGTTCAGAATCTGGGACACAGAGATGATGTAGTTGTAGTAAAGAACGGCTATGCTCTCAACTATCTTATTCCCCAGGGCTATGCAATAATGGCTACCCCTTCTGCACTGAAGGTTCATGAAGAGAACATGAGGCAGAGGGCTCATAAAGAGGCTAAGTTCAGGGCCGATGCAGAGGCTCTTGCAGCCAAACTCGAGGGCTTGCAGGTAACAGTTGCCACCAAGGTAAGTTCTACCGGCAAGATTTTCGGTTCTGTAAACAATATCCAGGTTGCAGAGGCTCTTGCTGAAAAAGGCTTCGAGCTCGACAGGAGGAACATTACAATCGTTGGAGAAGACAAGCTCCAGGAGGTTGGAATGTATGATGCTGTGGTAAAATGCTACAAGGATATCAAGGCAAATATCAAGGTTGAAGTAGTCGCAGAGTAACCTCAGTTACTGCTGTGCGAATATTTAAAAAGGTTGCGGGGCAGCGCCCGGCAACCTTTTTTTATGGCGTGGTGTATGTACTATTCTGAATAACCGCCTCCCAGGGCATGGTACAGGTTTATAACACCCTGTATCTGTTCGAAGCGCGAAGATACCATGTCGAGTTCCGCCTGCATCAGGCTCTGCCGTGCGGTTATGACTTCCAGATAGTTTTGCGAAGTGTAGCGCATGAGCAGTTCTGAATTCTGCAGTGCTCTCTCCAGAGCGGCAACCTGTGCCTTTGACAGTTCCATTCTTCCGCGTGCCGTCTGCCACTGTGTAAGGGCATCGTTTACTTCATTTCCGGCGTCAAGCAGTTTCTGGCGGAAAGAGAGCAATGCCTCTTCCTGCTGTGCCTTTGCAATTTTGAGATTGGCGATATTCTGTCCGCGGTTGAAGAGCGGCTGTACAAGAGAACCTATTGCAGAGGCCAGAAAACTTGCGGGGTTTGAAATGGTCCCGCCGGCGCTGTTGCTCCATCCTGCGCTTCCGCTTAATGTAATTGACGGATAGAAGGCAGACCTGGCCTGATTCGTGGCATAATATGCAGCTGCAAGCGCGGCCTCGCTTTCATATATGTCGGGCCTGCGGCTGAGCATCTGCATGGGAACTCCCGTAGAGAGAGAGTCCGGAAATTCCTGCTGCTCTATCGACGAGCGTTCTATTTCCTGAGGCGGAATGGCCAGCAGGGCGCAGATTGAGTTTTCGGTCTCGCTGATCTGCTGTTTGATTGTGAGCAGCGAAGCCTCCACGGAGAGTTTGCTGGCCATGGTCTGTGCAACGGCCATTTCCGTGGTCTGTCCGGCCTTCTTAAGTGCATTCATTGCCGTTACAGACTCCTCCCAGTTCTTGACTGTCTGCTCTGTAATCTCTTTCTGTCTGTCCAGCATGAGCAGAGTGTAGTAACTGTTTGCTATTGTTGCAACCAGCTGGGTCTCCACTGCGCGGCGGTAGGCTTCGCTCTGCTCGTACAGTGCGCGGGCCTCCCGTTTTGCATTCGTCACCTTGCCGAATATGTCTATCTCCCAATTTGCCGATGCTGCAATTTCGTAGCTTTTGGTTACGCTGCGGCTCTCTATTTTGCTTACCGTCCCCTGCGGTGTAAGGGAGATGGAGGGCAGATATGAGAGCCGGGATGTGGAAAGCCTTGCCTTGGCGGCATCTACACGCAGTTTTGCAATGCCGAGGTCTGTATTGCTTTCCATTCCCTTTTCAATCAACTTCTGAAGCAGCGGGTCTGTAAACAGTTCTCTCCATTGGAGCGCGGCTATGCCTGCCGTATCGCCTCCAATCTCCGCAGTGTGGCGGTAGAGGCTGTCTGCAACCGCTTCCACGCTCTCCGGGCGTTCATACTTTTTATATATGGAGCATCCCGAAAATAAAACTATCAGACTTAAATATATTATGTTTTTCATTGCGGCTTAATTTACTCGTTAATCAAATCCAGTTTCTCGTCTTCGGGTATAATCCTCTTTGGAATAACCTTCTCCTCTATGGTTTGGAAAATAATGAAGAGTACGGGAACTATGAAGAGCAGGGCGATGGTTCCTATAAGCATACCTCCTACGGTTCCTACACCAATCGAGATGTTTCCGTTTGCACCCACTCCTGTTGCGAACATAAGCGGCAGCATGCCGAACACCATTGTCAACGAGGTCATAAGTATAGGACGCAGACGGACCTTTGCCGCCGATACCGCGGCCTGCGGAATGCTCATTCCGTTCCTTCTCATGGTAGAGGCGTATTCTGTAAGCAGAATCGCAGTCTTGGCCAGCAGACCTATAAGCATAAGGAGTCCTATCTGCAGGTAGATGTTGTTTTCAAGCCCGAACATCTTTGCAAAGAGGAAACTTCCGGCCAGTCCGAACGGTACCGAGAGTATAATTGCGACAGGTATGAAGAAACTCTCATAAAGCGCACACAGTATCAGATAGATGAATACCACGCATACGATAAAGATTATGACTGTAGATGTTCCGGCACTGGCTTCGTCACGTGACATTCCTCCGAATTCATACCCGTAGCCTGCCGGCAAAACCTCGGCTGCAACCTCTTTTACCGCCTGGATGGCCTGTCCTGTACTGTATCCGTCGGCCTGCGTACCGCTTACGGTAATGGCTGAGAAGAGGTTGAACCTTGAAAGGGTTTCCGAACCGTAGACCCTTGTCAGGGTCAGGTACTGGTTGATGGGCGACATCTGTCCGCTGCTGTTGCGTACAAACATGTTGTTGAGCGACTCCTTGTCGAGCCTGAATTCAGGCGATGCCTGTATCATGACCCTGTAGAGTTTTGAGAAGCGGTTCATGTTTGAAGCGTAGTTGCCGCCTATATAGCCTGAAAGCACGTCGAGCACATCGGTGGGAGAGACCCCGTTCCGTTTGCACAGGGCTGCATCCACCTCTACAAGATATTGCGGGAACTTGGTGTCGAACGAAGTCGAGGCCCTGCCGATTTCAGGTCTGGCGTTCAGCCTGCTTATAAGTTCACGGGTAACAGCGAGCAAGTCTTCTATATTGCCGCCCTTCTGGTCCTGTACATACAGTTCGAATCCGCTGTTTACACCGTAACCCGGTATCATTGGCGGTGCAAAGACCAGAATTTCGGCAGAAGATATGTCGGCGGTGCGGCGGTATATTTCAGTTATGACGGAGTTGATGTCGTCATGCTTGCCGGTACGCTCGTCCCAGTCTTTCAGCCTTATGATGAACATTCCGTTCGCAGCGCCCTGGCCGCTTATCATGCCCGAACCGGTAATGTTGGAGTACATGCGGATTTGCGGGATTGTCTTTATACGCCCGTCTATATCGTCCATGATTTTCTTTGTCTGCTGCAGGTTGCTTCCGGCAGATGTCCTCACATCTATGAAGACTGTTCCCATATCTTCCTGCGGCACGAGTCCGGTCTTGGTGGTCTTCATAAGTATGAAGAGCCCTCCGGCTGCAATAATCAGCAGTATGAGCGCCACTTTCTTGTTCTTGAGCATGTAGAGCACTCCGAACTTGTATTTTGAGACCACTTTGTGGAATACGCTGTCGAAAGCTATGTGGAAGCGTGATGAAAAGCTGAGCTTCTCTCCGTTTTTGCCCGTTATGTGCGGGGTCATTATCAGGGAGCAGAGCGCGGGGCTGAGGGTCATTGCGTTGATAAGCGAAATACCCACGGCCACAGCCATGGTAAGGCCGAACTGTGTATAGAACGTACCTGTGGTGCCTCCCATGAAACTCACCGGAATGAATACCGACATAAAGACAAGCGTGGTGGTTATAAGGGCGGAGGTTATGTTGCCCATTGCCTTTACCGTTGCTACATAAGGCGAGGTGTAGCCCTCGTCGAATTTGGCCTGGACGGCCTCCACCACCACTATGGCGTCATCTACCACCGTGCCTATCACAAGTACGAGCGCAAAGAGGGTAAGCATGTTCAAACTGAAGCCCGCGACATAGAGAAATGCAAATGTTCCTATAAGCGATACGATAATTGCAATGGCGGGGATGAATGTGGAACGGAAACTCTGGAGAAAGACGTAAACCACGAATATTACAAGGATAATCGCCTCAATGAGTGTCTTTATCACATTCTTGATAGAGGCGTCGAGATAGTCCTTGGTACTCATGAGGTCTACTATCTCCATCCCCTTTGGAAGGGTCTTGGCAATCTCGGCCACCTCCTTGTCTATCTCCTCTATGATTTCGTTTGCATTGGAACCGGAGGTCTGGGCAATCATGCAGTTTGCTCCAGGATGGCCGTTCACTTCACCTATATAGGTATAGCTTCGGGAACCCAGTTCGACCTTGGCCACATCCTTAAGGTAAAGCACCTGGCCGCCGGGCAGCGAGCGGATAACCATATTCTCAAAGTCCGGCTCTTCTTCGTAGCGTCCCCTGTACTTGAGCACATATTGGAACGTGTTGTCAGACTCGGCTCCCAATGTTCCGGTAGGCGCTTCGAGGTTCTGTTCGCTCAGAACCTGGGTAATGTCTGAGGGAACAAGGCCGTACGATGCCATCTTGTTTGGGTCGAGCCAGATACGCAGCGAGTAGTCTGCACCCATGACATTCACCTCGCCCACTCCGGCGATACGTGAGAGTCTGGGTTCTATGTTGATTTTCAGATAATTGCTCAGAAAGTTCTCGTCAAAGGAATCGTCTGGGCTGTAAAGTGCCAGAGCCTTTATGTTGCTTGTCTGGCGTTTGCGCACATTCACACCGCTTCTGGTCACTTCGGCCGGCAGAAGCCCCTGTGCTGAGGCTATGCGGTTCTGGACGTTTACAGTGGCCATGTCGGGGTCTGTCCCCTGTCTGAAATAGATTGTAATACGCGCAGAACCGGTGTTGGTGGCGGAGGAGTTCATGTACATCATGTTCTCCACGCCGTTCAATGCCTCTTCCAGAGGGACGATAACGCTTTTCTGCACTGTTTCGGCGTTGGCGCCTGTATATGACGTGGAGACGCTTACCGTAGGCGGAGCAATTTCGGGAAACTGTTCCACCGGCAGGTTTACAAGCCCGATTATACCTATTATCAGTATGGATATAGATATGACCAGCGCAAGTATGGGACGATCTATAAATGTTCTTATGTTCATATAGCCAGTATTTTATTTAGTCTCCCCGACAGGCTCGGCGGAAACCTCCTCTCCATTCTCCGTATTTTCAGTATTCTCCGTGTTCTCAAGATTGATTGCTATGCCGTCGCGCAGCAGGCCGGCTCCCTCGGCTACGATTATCTCTCCCACTTCAAGCCCGCTTTCGACTACATATTCTGTCCCGTTGTTCAGACGGAATACCTCAATGGGGCATGACTGGGTCAGACCGTCGACAACCTTATATACGAATTTTCTGTCTTGTATCTCGTATGTGGCTCCCTGAGGTATTACGATGCAGTCTGCAAGGGCAGTGGGAAGGATTATTGTTCCGTTGCCTCCGTTGCGCAGCAGTTTTTCAGGATTGTCGAACACCGCACGCAGGCTTACCGCTCCGGTTGTGGCATCCACTGTACCGCTCACTGCATCTACACGTCCCTTGTGGTTGTAAAGC
The DNA here is from genome assembly GCA_949300025.1 of uncultured bacterium. Lineage (GTDB taxonomy): Bacteria > Bacteroidota > Bacteroidia > Bacteroidales > UBA932 > Egerieousia. The sequence continues at coordinate 36,032 of CASGCS010000009.1, forward strand.
TTGCCGTTGCTCAATTTGAATTCCACTTCGGGCATGCCCTCGAGAGCCTGCCTGAGCGAACCGTACTGCTGGATGAGGTCTATAATCTGGTTTTCGCTCATCGAGAAGTAGACATAGACTTGAGCATCGTCTGAAACGGTTACAAGCGGCTCCGATATGGAACTGTTTACAAGAGCCCCAACCCTGTAGGGTATCATGCTTGCAATACCGTTTACCGGACTTTTTACCTCTGTGTATGAGAGGCTGTTGCGGGCATTTATCTCCTCTGCCTTTGCCTGAGCCAAAGATGCTTCGGCGGCGGCGAGCGTATTTTTTGCCATCTGCAGGTCATATTCTGAGACTACATTGGCCTTGTAGAGTTCCTCCCTGCTTTCGGCATCGAGCCTTGCCGTAGCCAGTTGTGATTCGGCGCTCTTTACATTTGCCACTGCCGTTTCCAGTGCGGCTTTATATGGCACCTGGTCGATGATGAAGAGCGTCTGTCCTTTTTTTACGGCATCTCCTTCATTGATGCAGATTTCTGTAATGATTCCGCTTACCTGCGGGCGTATTTCCACAAACTGCCTTCCCTGTACGCTTGCCGTGTACTCGTTTTCGAGAGTCCTGTCGCTCGTCTCAACTGTCAGAGTCTTATATTTGACTCCAACTCCCTGCCGGGCAGATTCTTTGCAGGATGAAAAGAGTGTCAGGCACAAAATAGAAAAGATAATTACCTTGCTGTGCGATTTCATTATTTTGATTTTTAAGTGTTATTGCAATAATCCGGAAATTTTGCCGCAAAAATGACACCACCGTTTTACTCCGGAAAAATCTGTATGCAAACGGCAAAAATGTGGTGACAAATGTATTATATTTGCGAACAAGGCTTTTATCATGAAGTTCGGAAAAGTAAAAAATGACAAGGGGTACAAAAGCATAAGGCTGTATGTAGATCTCATATTCTGCCTTGTGATTTTGCCGCTCGTGCTGATGCTCGTACCTGTGGAAGGGTGGTTCCTGCACAATCCGGCATTTGCGGTAACTTTTGTCCTGTACATCTATATGCTCTATTTTGTATACAGGGCGGTGAATGTGCCTCTGCTGTTTATCAGAAAACAGTTCAGGCGTATAGTCATTCTGGTTGTCCTGCTTCTGGCCGTCACTGAACTGCTTACTCACTACCCGCTTTCGGAAAACGAGGCCAGCAGGATTCCTGTCTCGTTCCGAAGGCATCTCTACTCCCAGACAGTATGGTTTTTCTTCCTGATTGTATCAGGATTCAGTCTGGCTGTCAGCCTTACCTTCGAACTTTTCAAGCAGATTCTTTTCAGGCAACAGGTGGAGAGCGAAAGGAACAAGGCTGAACTTGCGCTGTACAAGGCGCAGATAAATCCGCATTTCATGTTCAATACGCTCAACACTCTCTACGGGCTTGTGGTCACCAGGTCGGAGAATACTGAATCGGCCTTTATAAAGTTTTCAAACATATTGCAGTATATGTACGAGAACGCTTCCGTGGAGAAGATACCTCTGAAGCGGGAGATAGAGTATATAGAGCAGTATATAGAACTGCAGAAACTCAGGCTAAACGAGCATACCAAAGTGGTTTTCGAGAACAATGCCGGCGAGGAGGCTGACCTGCAGATTCCTCCGATGGTGCTCATAACCTTCATAGAAAATGCCTTTAAGTATGGCTCCTCTTCGCAGGAGGACTGCATGATAGTCATAAGGCTTGACATAGAGGGGAACAGGCTCTGTTTTGAGACTGTAAACAGCATAATTCGCGTAAAAAGTGCAGACCGCTCACCCATTGGAATAGAAAATTGCCGGAAAAGGCTGCAGCTGCTTTACGGAAAGGAGGCTCTCCTCAAAGTGGAGAACGATGAGGCGGCAAGGCTCTTCAAGGTAAAACTTGTCATAAATTTGTAGCGACCGATGAAAAAGATAAAATGTGTTGCAATCGACGACGAGCCTATAGCGCTGCTGATACTTTCGGAATTCTGCACACGCATGGGAAATGTGGAGCTTGCCACATTCAACGACCCGCGCGAGGGACTTGGAAAAATAGGTTCGGAAAAGCCCGACATAGTCTTTCTTGACATTGAAATGAACGGGCTGAACGGGCTTGATGTAGCCAGGTCTCTGCCAAAGGGGTGCGCTCTCATATTCGTTACGGCGCATGCGCAGTATGCTTTGGAGGGGTTCAATCTGGATGCCGTGGATTTCCTGCACAAGCCTGTAGCCTATGAGCGTTTTGTAAGGGCGGTTGAGAAAGCGATGCGTTATGCCGGTGCGGGTGGTGTGCACGAAGATGAGCCGGAGGTGATTATGGTGCGTCAGGAGTACAGCAGCGTCCCCCTCCGTCTGGATGAAATACTCTACATAGAGGCATTGGGCAATTATGTAAAGATAGTGCGCAGTCATGGCGATGCAATTCTTTCGCGCCTTTCAATCAAATCTATAGGAGAATTGCTTCCCTCCGACAGGTTCTTGAGGATACACCGCTCATATATAATTCCACTCTCATGCGTAGACGCATTCTCGCGGCATGAGGTGCAGCTTTCGGGTGTTGGCAAAGCGCTGCCGATAGGCCGTGTATATGGGGAGAGTGTTTACAGGAGGCTCTCGGAGATATAGAGAGACCGTGGACAAAGGTTACATTCGCCGTATCCCGCAGATTGAAGCATATTCATCATTGACCTGTAAGAGTTCATTTATGACATAGCCTTGTTCATACAGGATTTCCATGTCTACAATCTGTTATGCTGTCATGTCTATAAACAAAAATTGCCGTCCCTTGTGAGAACGGCAAATTATATACAACAAACCCTCTCGCATTATTGCAAGAGGGCGTATCTGTAGGTATGTATGCCTAAATTAGTCCTTTATTAGATTTCCGATTTTGGTTATAAACTCCCGCACCGGCTCAAACAGTGGCTGCATTTCATCGGCAGTAGTGACATAGACACAGTTATAATCGCTTTTCTCCCTCATTGTCTGGAGTTTGATATACAGTTTGGAAGCATCCGACGGAAATATACCGGTCTTGACATAATGCTGTCCGAACAGCATTAATGTACCTTTATGTGTGCTGACCTTATGCCCGTCTTTTATTAAAAGGGCCGACACTGCATGGAATATTGAATAATACAGCCTGTTCGCAACGACATCCCATAAGTCCATTGCTGCAATTCTTTCTGCCTGTTCCAAAAAAGACATAGCCTTTTCATATTCCAGACTTACCATTATCTGGCGTTCTTCATCATTCAGTTTCATGCCAATACTATTCCGTCTTCTTCAATATTCTTGTAAAATGGAGTGAATGAGTATTTCTTCCATTCATTCTTTGTGTAGATTATCGGACTTATTATCTCTCCGACATCCCAACTCAATGCGGCAAACGGATAAAGCACATTATCATAGTCTCCATGCTCTATCTCCGGTTTGTCTAAAAGAATGAGCAAATCCCAATCGGAATTTTCTGTGGCGTCATTTCTCGCATGGGAGCCATACAGAATCAAATGCCCTCCTTTGGGGAGAACCTCTTGGGCTATCCGCTTAATTTCCTTTAATATGTCACTCGATTTCATAACTCCGTGGCTTATATGGCAAATATACGCTGAAGTCGAGAGTATAGCAAATTTATTTGCTGTACCGAGGCGCAACAGTATATGTGACGAAGTCAAATATAACGCTTGTCGGAAATATAGCCATTCCCTTTGACAAAATTCTGCTTTTGGAAAAATATCCTGACATGATGGATAAATAGAGTTATACCAATAGTCAAACTGTCACCAAAGATCGGTCTTCAACCTTGATTGACATGAGTTCCCTGCCGACTTCCTGCATGGTGCTCAGAATCTCATTAAGCCTTTTCTCCGAAGGCTTCTTTATACCACTTATGTATTGGGCAAAAAGACTTTGTGAAATTCCCATCCTTCTGGCTATTGCAGAAGCATTGAGTTCAGGATGCTCCATAAACAGCCTATAAAGCAGATTGTCATTCTTCTTCTGGAAGAATCCCTCAAAACTCAAATCTTCATCTAGTTTCTCCCAATGAATACCAAAGTCATCAGTGGTGTAGTTCTTCCTTTGTTCCGGAGTTGCAAATTTTAATCTTGGATAATCTGCAAACCTTTCACTTGCAGTCTTTCCATCCTCTGTCTGAATCCATATTTCAGAATCAGTCAGCCATATTTTTATCACCTTTTCCATATCAGATGCTCCTATTGAAAAATTTGTTCCAATGCTCCGCTATAATCTCCTTGTTCTCCTCAATGACTGATTCAACTAGTTTCAATTCCGCTGGCTTCAGTCCCCTGTTGTCCACCAATTCCACCTCTGGAAACAATTTGAACTTGGCACATATACTACCTTTGACTACATGAACATGGATTGGCTCATGGTCATTGGCATAAAACAAAAATCTGAATCCAAACAGAATGAATATAGTAGGCATATCTTTCTTTTTACAGGAACAAATATAGGTAATATAATCATTACCTCAAAATATATGTCTTACTTTACCGAAGATAAAAATAGTTTTATCAATGTTTCATGCCTGCCCCTATATCTCTTCAAATCTTTCTTGAATTTGCCTGAAGCTACGATTTCTTTCATTCAAGTGATTTTTCCTTCCTCGGCTTCTTTCATTGCAGCTAAAGTTTCGTCATTAGGTTCTCTATAGACTACGTCCATAAGGACACTCTCAACATAATTGTTGAGACTTCTGTTTTCTTTCCTTGCCTCTATCTTAAGCCTTTCAAGCAAGTCCTTTCTTAACCTGAATGCCGTCTGTTTCCTGTCCGATGCTATTGTTTCCATATATATGTTATATTTAATATCACAAATATATAACATTAGTATGATAAAACAAAATCGTTTCCAACAGACGTAGAAAACAAAAAAGCAACGCATGCTGGGAATAATGAAGTCCCGCAGGGACCGCGACTGCAAGGAGCGCTGTGCCTCGTAAGAGGCTATACAATGCAGGTCTTTCGAAGAAAGACCGCTAAACAAAAACAGCACCCTCATGAGTGCTGTTTTTATTTAGAGCGGAAAACGAGACTCGAACTCGCGACCCCAACCTTGGCAAGGATTGCTGCTCCAAGGTCTAAAAAGGCTGCGCCTTTCCAGACTTACCAACTGAGCTATTTCCGCAGGATTGATTATCAACAAATTAGAGGATTTTAATTTATTTAATTACCAATATTTACCTGTATGATATTCACGAGAAAAAGGACTGGGGTAAATATCGGGGTAAAGGTACAAACATCGTTTGCAGTGAATAATTCTTGAATAATTCTGTGCAACAAAATATTTCTGCACAATAGATTCGACTGTCAATTATAGCATTTAGCCATAATCCAACCTGTTGAAATAATGTTTCGTTCTCATAACCATACATACTTTGTAAATCAATCAGTTGTATTAGTCTTAATTTCTCATTCTCCCACCTGCGCCATATTGTCCCGATTTTTCAATTTATATACCCCTCATGAAATTGTGTCGTAGGTGACAACATAAAACATAATGAGATGGTGAAATTCATCTTGGTTGGCAATTACTTCCATTTTATGCCGATTTTGGGTGAGTATAATTGATTTCGCAGATTATCTAGTTTATCCTGCTCCGTTTGCAGCCATTCGTTTGCTATATCAAGCATTTGTTTTGTATAAGTTTGCTGATGTTCCATGAGTGTATTTTTAATAAAATCAGTTAACCATATATTGAATTGAGAAACATTTTCACGTATATCTGGACGCAATTCATTTAACTGAGTAGTAAGTTTTTTAACATCGTTATTATAGGCATCACGACAATCAATGTATGCGGCATTGAATTTTTGTACTATTTTACGAGAATCACTCTTATAAATTACACCCCAAGCATTGCATTGACCTGTAATATGGTTTGCCCTGCCGTTGAGTTCTATTATAACCTCAACAATATCTTTTACATTTAAATCATAATCTTGTTTAGTCGTAATTAATGCAACATAGCCTATATCTCCAAATAGAAATGCTCCTATTCGTTCTGATAGCCGCTCTCTTAAGTCTTTAATAAGATTCTCTTGATTGCTTATCATTATATTCAAAGCATTATTCTTTGATTCTCTGAACATTGCATACAGAGTTATCAATGCCCCAACAAGAGCACCTATATATGCTCCATAGAATCCAAGCCAATCATCCTCCGCTCCAACAACTCTTATACTGTCCAAAGGATTTGTTGAGCCTATGATTATATTTAGAATGATAGGTGTAATTAGTGCAAAAATAATGAGTATAATCCAAAGTTTCTTATTCATCACAGCATTTCATTAAATGTCCCTCCACCATAATAGTAGAGGGACGGTTTGACTTATTTATTCTGCATATTCGATGATGTCACCATATTCTTCAGTGATTGCTGACATACGATGATCTATAATCATATGATATATATTTAGAATGAGTTTTGTGAGAGGATTGCTGGAGCAGGTCAAATCTGTCAAAGCAGTGTTGTTGCTTAAATCAAGGGAGGTCAATTGATTTTCACTGCAAGACAAATCTGTCAGAGCAGTATTCTTGCTCACATCAAGTGAGGTCAATTGATTTTCACTGCACCACAACAATGTCAAAGCAGTATTCTTGCTCACATCAAGTGAGGTCAATTGATTTTCACTGCACCACAACAATGTCAAAGCAGTATTCTTGCTCACATCAAGTGAGGTCAATTGACTGTTAATGCACGACAACTCTGTCAAAGCAGTATTATTACTTACGTCAAGTGAGGTAAGTGGATTATGAGAGCAATTCAAACTCGTCAAAGCAGTATGATTACTTACGTCAAGTGAGGTCAATTGATTTTCACCGCACGACAACACTGTCAGAGCAGTATTATTACTTACATCAAGTGAGGTAAGTTGATTACAAGAGCAATCCAAACTCGTCAATGATGTAAAGTATCTTATTTCATCAAGATTACGAATACCATTACAAACAAGTAAATCTGTTACCACGGATGCTTCTTTCTCTGATATTTGTCCGTCTGCATTTTTATCTATTGTACGTTCAAATTCTCCTGTTTGGACGTGATGAATACCTTGAGCAATTAATGATTCCAAGAACTTCGGGTCTTTGAATTGGATAATAGGACTATCATCCGTCCATTCTTTCTCGCATGATGCGAAACACATTGCCAAGAGCGGCAGTGCAAATAATAAAATCTTTTTCATTGTATTGATATTTAATTGGTTGTTAATATATAAGCGTAATTGTTATTGGCTCTATCAACTTTGCAATTTTAGTTCTGTTTGATTCTTGAATTGACACAGAGAACTCTATATCTGCTGTTTTAATGACATCTGTCGCCTCATCTTCTTCTGTTGCTGGGATATACCATTTTAACTCAAATTCTTTACCCTTGTAAATGACTTTTGTCCATTCGTCAGCATAAGATTCGTCCATATTACTTGGCTCGTGAGAGATTTCGGAAATTGTACCTGTCTTATTTATTTCCACATCCCCTTTATTGCTTTGACACTTTACACCTTTGGTAACCACAGGTCTAATAATGTCAAGCAATTCATCTAATTTGCTTTTTATGACTTCCATTTTCGGCAATGTTATGCCACCAACCTCAAATGACGGATTTGTATAAAAAGAAAGTGTGAGGCTGTTCCGTCTATCTGATAGGAGGTTGTGGCTAACCTTAACGTGAATAAACGATGCAATACCCCACACTCGAATAGATATGAGGTATTGTAGGGTACAAGACACCCTTACCGCATAGTCTAAACAAGAATGAGTGCTGTTCGTTGTCCTCACGTTTTGAAAACTGCCACATTTTCCTATCAAGGACAGTGCGAAAACACTTTCAGTATGTATGTCTTCCAGATTACTCTGAAAGACAGTACAAAGATATAAAAGTTTTCTTCAAACAGCACTCTTTAATGGGATATTGCATCTAAATATCAGTTGGTTTGGACAGATATTCTCTCTCCGCTTTTACATACTCGTATTCTACCTTATACAGCCAGTATTCAGCACAGGTATTGAAGTATTTGATTCCAGTTGAGAGCATAGCATATTCCACATCCCAGAATATGTCCCTCTTGCGTTTCTCCAGTTCTGCCAAGTCTATCTTCAACTGTTCTCTTTGTCTGACACTTTCTCTGAATCTCCTGTCATACTCTCTGATTTCTCTTGTCGGAACGAAATTGTCCCAGTCCATTTCCTTGCTCATATTGTTTGCGTTTAAGAGGTTATCCATTTTGATTTTTCCTTTGATTCCCTGTGTTTTGGAATCTACATAGGCGATTCTGTCTTATTTTCTGTTTGCCTGTCCAGTTCATCCATGAAGTCCAGCATAATGTCCGTCCATATCTTGAACTCCCTTTCGTATGCGTTCTCTGCCAGATAATAACAGTATTCTGCCCTTGCTTCATAGTATTCAATACCTGCCTTGAATATCCTTTGCTTCATCTGGTGCTTCAAGTTCTGCTGCTGTTCCCTTGAAAGATTGTCAAGTCTCCTTTGCAACCTTTGTTTCCGTTGGGCATTTACCCTTGCATCCCTGTAAAGTTCTTCCGCATAGTCTGACGGTGTAAATCCGTTGTAACCTGTCGTTTCTTCCATTGTTCATTTGATTTTCAATTGGGTATAGATAACGAAATATCCAACTCAATCTCCTGTTTATTTGGAAACTGAATCGGATATTCCTTTGCTTTTCCATCCCTTGATAGTTGCGTTACATTGACATATCCTCCGCTATCTTCTGAATCACCCAATCCATTGAGAGACCTTGACCCGAAGTCTGTCTGCCCCACCAGTAACAATCGTAAGCAACAAGTATCACTTCTCCGTTATTTTTCAGCATATCCGCCATGTAGGGAGTGACCAACCACCATTCGAGGACATCAGTATCTTCATCGAAATTCTGGAGACTGTCCCAGATACTGTCATCATGTTTCATCAGTTCTTCTATGACGAGATTCTGGTTGTCGAGAATCAAGTCGTTTACAATCTGTTGTGTTGTCATGTCATATAAACGAAAAATGCCGTCCTTGTGAGAACGGCTGGTTAAACATAAATGTATTTCAACGACATTGTTATCTGTCGTTTATTGAACAGTTTGCAAACTGTCTGTTTCTGATGTGAATATGTCTTAATTGGATTCTATCTAAAGTAGTTACTTTTGGATGTACCCTACACATGTAGTCACTTGAATTGGATTTTGGTTTTTCCATATAACAGGGCAGGGGCACTTTGGATAGATACTCTGTGCGTATCCTTTACCTATACCTATGAGAGCAGGTATAAATAAAGGTATGAATCCAACTTGATTCGGCTGTTTACAGGTATAGTTAAATGATATGTCTCCAAATCAATTTTGGATGCGCATATATACAAGAAACCCTCCCACATTGCTGCAAGAGGGCGTATCTATAAATTGTATGTTGTCACTGTTCCTTGAATACTGGTGTAAAGTCGCTCCAGTCCTCGACCTTGAACGCACGGATGTCTCTGACGGAATCTCTGAACCATGGCGTATTTTTCAGTGCCTCTATCGCTCTGTAAAGGTTTGCCATATCGTTCCTTTCGGTAAGATATACACTCCCTTGCGTATTGTAGAATCCATATTTACGCAGGATTATCCCTATCTCGAAATAGGCGTTGTTATATGGCTCTCCATAATTCTTTTTAAGGTCAGAAACGACCATATCAAATGCTATCGCAAACATGTCTCTCCCTACAATTTAACTGGCTGGAAATATCTCTCCTCACCAAAAAATATCCTCCCCACTTTGTCCTTAATGGCAATGACAATCCCCTTAAATGGATTCTGTTCAATGTCTATAACCTCTCCCTCTACCCAGTCGGATTCTCCAGTGAGTTGAGGGGACACTTTTGCTTTATCTCCTACTTTCATGGCTTCCTTTGTTTATGTTATTCGCAAATATAGGTACAAACCGAGAGCAGAGCAAATGAAATTTGTTTTGCCGAGGTGCAGTCCTATAAATGTCCGTCAGGGCAAATATAGTCTTTTTTTCTGGAATCAGAACAGGTATATTTAATGGCGGCAGGTGTATCCAGCAAAATTTCCACCTTATCTGGAATCCACACCTTTATATATGCAATCTAATCTCTATTCTTCTTCCTGCTGTCGCTATTCCTAAAGCAAGGCAGATAAATGATTTCTCTGTCCCAGTCCTCATCCTCATTATAGATATACACTGTCCTCGAGTTCTGGATTTCGAGAATCATCGGTATATCTATCGTGGTCGTGCATATCAATGGTATTCCTTTCATGTCATGTATCATTAAATGTTATCAAATCTTCTATGTCTGTATCTCTTTATATGCCAATTCTATATGAAGTTATGCAATATTTTCGAGTTTTCCAAAGTAAATTTTCTGGATTAACTGCTTATATATAATGGGATATGTAAAGTCTCCAACTGAATTTTCTGTTTGTCTGGATTTGTTTTGGAAACTGATTCCCTGTCCTTATATGTACCTGCCTGCTCTTTAGATAGACCTGCTGGTGGTTTGGTATCATCATATTCTCCATAGTCTCCGCTGCTATCAATCCTGCGCCTATTCACATATTTTCTATATACAAATTCGAGTTCTCGCGCAATATCGGTAGCACTAAAAAAGGGAAGCATATTTTCTGCTCCCCTGTCGAATATCATCTGCACAATGCGCTATGTGTAATCTTCGTCCGTGAAAAGTTCCAACTGTTTCGGTATAATGTCATATACCACTTTCTTCTCGCACACTATCGCAATACAAGATGTCTGCTGACCCTCTATGCGGATGTTCTGCTTCTTGACCTCGTATCATTTCGCAAGGTCTGTTGCTACCGCAATCCTGTGTATGCCGAGAATGTCGTATATCCCTTGAAGTACCTTTGCTATCTCCTTTCGCGGTATCGCTTTCCTGTATGGCAGTGACTGTCTCACCATTCTGATTATCTTCTCGGTCTCCGTAACTGTGGATGCCTTTACAAGTTCCCTCCTTATGTCCGTTACCTTATATTTGAGTGAGATTACCCTTGCTTCTCCGAGAGTGTCGTATGCTGTCTTTACAAGCGGCTTGTTCTTCTCTATCAGTATCTGTTCGGCACTCGGGAAGATTGTCATTGCAGATTTCAGTTCACAGTATCTTTTGAACGCATCCTTGAAACTCGCCTTTCTGCTGGCAGATTCCTTTACTGGCTTTTCTGGATTCGATTCCTCCGTCTTGACAATCTTTATTCCGCTGGCTCTTATCTCGTCAATGAGGTTTCTCCAGTTTCCATATATCACACTCTGGAGTTCGTGCTTCATCAAGTCGCAGTTGAGCATGTTCCTGTCCGCAATCATCCTGCCGTCCTGGACCCTCACATATCTCCTGTTCGTGTAGAGTTCCGCAAGGTCTGCACCGTCATTGTTGCTGTTCATCCTCTGGGAGTATTCCTCCGCTTCCTTGAACGCCTTTTCACTTGCTTCGACGTATTCACCATATGTGACATTCTCTGTCTTTCTTGTCGTGGAGAATATGTTGATTACATAGTCTCTGTATCTGCTGTCCCTCAATCTGCCTGCTATCTGGAAGAATAGTGTGTCAACTGGAAGAAGCGAATGTGCGATATGCCCGTCATTCACTATTACAGAGAGACCTTTCCCGTCATAGATGTCACAGCCCTCAAAGGCAGTCGAAGTGTAGAAGTTGTACGGTTTCACTGGGTCGGTTATGTCTGCTATCCTGTAAGCGTTTCCGAGTTTGCTCTGGTTGGTCGCTATGCTGTCCCTGTTCTTTGAGCATACTATGCGGACTTCCTCTGGTTTGAGACCTGCATATTTGATTATCCTGCTTATCATCGTGACACTGTTTACGAATATGTGCAGGTTGTATTCATCTGTCCTGCCCTCGCAAAGTTCCGCTGCAAGTCTGGCTGGGGATGAGGTCTTGACACTGTGCAGTCTCAATTTATGTTCATCCTGCCATTTAATCTTGACCCGCTGGAGGTGTTTCATCTCGTCTGGCATGTACTTCCGATTTACTGGAGTTGCCGTCATGTAGATTACATCCTTGAATCTTTCCGCAGACTTTAGAAGCCCCTGCATCGCATCTGGTCGGAAGTCGTATGAGTTCAGTATGACCTGCCATTCGTCTATCACGAGTTGATAACCGTTCTGGACATCATATCCCTCATCTGCAAGTGCGTCTATGACTTTCGGCAACGAATCGTATGTGACCATTATCTTGTGCGTGCCGTGGCTCTTTGCATAGTCCAGTATCTCTTTCCTGCCTGTCCCCTCATATACTCCGAGAAGAATGTCTTTGTGCTGGGATTCCTTGCTCTTTATGAGGCTTACATAGGGTACTGTTATGATTGCGTTCCCTTGCTGCCTTATCGCAAGTGTTGTCGCTCCACAGCCTGTCCTGCCCTTGTCGAGTATGCAGTTTGACGGCAGTCTGTCCATTCAGTCTTTGCTTATATACTTTGCACCCTCTGGTGCGTTCACTGTCCTTACACCCTTGACAGTGGAATTTAATTTAGAATCAATTGTTTCCATTGCATTTTATTTTAAGAATTATTAGCCAATCTCCTACATTTGAATCTCTTTACTTTGCTTCCATTGCTTCATGTGACCTGTGAAATGTCGGGTGCTATCAAAGTTGCGCCTGTACTCATATCTGTATATAGTAAAACCGAGTTGTGGCGCAGAATCGGTAGCAGTGCCACATCATAAAAGGGAATACTCTTTCTGTACTCCCTTTCGGTGGCATGATATTCTTTAGGGGAAAAATCGGAGATTGGTGGCTGATTCTCGGCTTCTCCGACCTGTGCAATGGAAAATCTCCTTATCTGAATCAGTAATACGAAGTTATATAAATTTTAGGATATTTCCAAATTAAAATCCATTGAAAACAAGCGGGTTGAATCTGTTGTAACTATGACCGCTTCCCGTTCCTGCAATATGGGTCGGATATATTTTCGGCATATCGGGAGTTCTGGATTGGCTGTTTATATGGATGCCTTTAATGTCCTGTCCTCCGGAATTTTTTGGATTCCGTTCTGGAGACTTCATCGGCTGTCCGTTTAGATATTCCTGTGTCTCGGTTTCCGGCAATGTTTTGTTGCTGATTTCTGTGTTTTGGGTACTGTACAGACCGTGAAAACATGTTTTAGCTATGTTTTATATGCTGAATCACTGTTTTCAAGTATATTTTATATGTCAAAAGGTTGAATTTATGCGATAAATATATAAGAAAACCATGTTTTGTGTCTTATTCGGACAAATTAACTGTGACCTTATATGTCGGAATCCCAGTATTGTCCTGCGATGTGATTCCCGTCCGCTGTTTATTCGCTATCTTTGGGCATTAAATATTCGTTTATATGGACAAGCAGCCTTACAAGACAGCAGATATTCATGAGTATGTACATCTAATCATCAATGAGGTAGCACCGGAGTATGACCCCGATTTTGGATATATGTATGACATTGCATTCTCCGAGATTGTATTCGTGCGTAATCTTCCGGATATGCAGTTTCCGTTCAGTCACGAGGACTATTTGAAGAACAAGTCCATTATAAACTCGTCAGAAGCATTGGGTCTCGACAGGGAGAAGTTCTGGTATGCCATGCTCTGCGTATATCATCTTACAGAGGAATACTGCAAGAACTCGCATCCAATCATTGAAGCACCGATTGAAAGATTTCGCAGGGTTGCCGACATTATACGGGGAGATAACGCATACATCATAGCCAAATGTAACGGCAGACGGAAAGAAGTGATACAGGACAGCCCTACTCTCCGACTGATTGCCGATACTATTGACAGGATTTGCTCTGTACAGGAATGGAAGCAAGACCCTGCATTTACCGGAAGACCTGTTCTTATGCACGATACAAAGGAGAAGTCCATTTCCAGTAAAATAGCATTTGCCTACAACAGATACTACCGTCTTTTCGATAATCTCAAGATTGCCGGAAAGAGGTCAAAGGAAGTATCTGTGAACAAGAAGTTCTTTATCTCGCAGGTGCTCCATTTCACACGGATTGCAGTCAACGATTCGTTCCTCTTGAGTGACGAAGCATTGAGGGGAGTGTTGAACAAGTACGGAGACGAAGATTTTTCCGACAGGTTTTCCGGCTTCTACAGCCTTTGAATGGAGGGGTAAGTATTATGCCATAAAATTTACCCCCGCCCGCGCAGGTTCTCTTACATACCTTTGCCGCCGTAATCGGAACAGTTCCGGTTATCTGGCTCGGCAGTTCCGAGAATTTTTAATATTTTATAATATTATGTTTAAAAATAATTCTTTCGAGGGAAACCTCACAGAGGCTGCAAAGGTAGCAAACAATGTTGAATCTGCAAATCAAAAAAATGTAGAGCCTGCAAGACAGCAGAGAAGCAGGGCAGCAAAATCAAAGTTCTGGCCTGTAATCACGAAAGCGAAACGGACATTCAATGCCCAGTTGCACAAAAACAATGATGTCAAGAGGGAATGCATAGAACAACTCATCCCAACCATAACCGCTGATGCGGAAAAGTTCTGGGCTGATTATATGGATGAAGCGAACATTCTCCTTGACAGCAGGAAATTTGAGAAAGAATGCAGAGACCTTGGAGTGGATATGGTAGCATTTGCCACGCACATCGTCTTTCTCGGCAAAGGCATGAGGGACACCGTGCTTAAGAACGGTATCAAATCAACTATTGGGAATGATTACATTCTTTATAAAGATAAGTTTGTTCCAGATGTTGCGATGCAGTTTGCTTCGGATTATGGCCCGGAAGAAACGAAACAATCTACCGATACCGCAGTATAGTTCTGTCGTAAATCTATGAAAAACAAGGGGATGTCCTTTATCGGGATGTCCCCCTTGTTCATATATGGATATGCCTGCTTGACCGTCACTGGGATTGCACAGAGAACACATCATTGATTTCCTGCGAATAGATGATACTGCCATACGGGAATGTCAGTTTACGGTTCTGGAATGTCCTGCCGTTGCTTGTCCTTATGAAGTCTCGGATACCTTGACAGTATTCCAAATGACGGTACATGTGGGATTGCAGCCAGTCTATGCCGTGTGTCATTCTCGGGTCTGGTGTGAAATTACTTATGTCCACTATGCCGTATCTGCCTTTTAGGAGGAAACAGAGGATAAATGATTCTATCTCCTTGTTAAGTGGCAATTTGAAGTCCAGTTCAGTACATCCACCATAACGAAGTCCTGTCCAGCAGTATGCTTGTCCAGACTGGTCTATACGAGGTGTGAGGATAATGGAGGTATCATCATAGTTCTTTGCTGCCACTCTGATGATGCTGATAATTTTCTCTGTGCTCATGTTTTTCAGTTCGAGCCTTTGATAAGGTGTAAATGATTGATTGTTCATAATGTTGACTTTAATTGGTTTTCAAATGGATATAACAGAAAAGGACAGAATATTTCACCTGCCCTTACTGTCTGGATTTTTTGGAAATTGAAATGGATATACAGAGGATTCACAGCAGATTCTTCATCGCTTCGTCTATCTGGGAGTTCTCGAAACTGTCGAGATAAATCTGCGTGGTTTCAAGGTCGGAATGTCCGAGACTTTCGCTGATGATTGCTATGTTCACTCCAGACCTTTTCAAGACGGTTGCGAATGTATGTCGGGCAACATAGGTCGTGAGATTCACATGCAAGCCAGCTATTTCCGCTATCCGTTTCAAGTTGGAGTTGACATGACCGATTACCTTATGGACACGGTTGCAAATCTGCTGTTCGCTCTTATGGATATGCCTGTCGAGTATCGGGAAGATATAATCATCTGGACTTGCGTCTGATTTGGAATACCTTTCCAGTATTGCCCTTGTCTGCGGAAGTATCGGGCTGTTCAGTTCCTTGCCTGTCTTGTGCCGCTGGTAGTAGATTCTGCCGTTCTGGATGTCACTGTACCGCAATGTGGCTATGTCCTTGAAGTTTATCCCTGCCACACAATAGCTGAACAGGAATATGTCCCGTGCGAATGAGAGCGAGTATGATTCAGTGCTTTCTGGAAGTTCAAGCGACTGTATCCTCTGCACATCCTCTTTGGTTATCGCCCTCTTTCGGGTAGGTTTCCAGAATCTTCCAATGTTGTATTGCTTGAATGGATTATCCGTCTCTGCAAATACTTTCTGCTTGACAGCCTTGTTATATACCGCACGAAGTACACTGAATGAGGTCGCAAGACTGTTGCTGCTGTTGCCTTTTCTGGTCATGTATGCTTCAAAGTCCTGCAGAAATTGCAAATCCACCTGCTCGAACCGCTTCTTTCCCAGAGCGCATTGCTCCAAAAGACTTTTGCAGGTCTCGTATTTGCCAGCCGTGCCTACCTTGCCTATGCCTTTCAGATAGTCAATCTGCTGCTGGAAGTATTCGGATATGGGGCAGTTGATATACCTGCTTTTCTGACCGAACAGGGTATCGAAATTGACATCTGCATCAAGTGCTTCAAGTCGTTGAATTTTCTTCTCTATCTCCAGTCTCTTTGCCGTTATCTGCATCTGCAAGGCATCGGAATCTGGATATGTGGAGACAATATGCTGCTCGGAATCATCCCATGCGTCAAGAGGAAGTACAATTCCTGTTGCAAGATAGCGTACTTTGCCTTTAAGGGTAAATCTTATATGTATCGGAGCGGCATTTGATTTACTTGTCTTATCTTTCCTTTGAACGATTTTTATATTGATACTCATACTGTTATGATATGAGCAAACGAAATGTACCTATATGGACAGGGGTAAAGATTGGGGTAAATGTAAGGGTAAGTAAACCCCCGAAACCGCCCTTATTTCTCCCGATTTTCCGAAATTTTGCTGCAAATCCGAGAACAGTCCCAAACGGCATCACAGCCTTGTCGAAGCGACATAACACATTGACACATACGAAAAAAGGCCATCATTTCTGATGACCTCTCTGGAGCGGAAAACGAGACTCGAACTCGCGACCCCAACCTTGGCAAGGTTGTGCTCTACCAACTGAGCTATTTCCGCAATATGTTACCGGGTTGTTCCCGATTGGGATTGCAAAGGTAACTATTTTTTTTAATTCTCCAAATTTTTTATTCGCGAGGCGTTTTGCCGTTCTGTCCCTCCGGGGCGTGATGTTAAATTACGGTCTCGAACTCGCGCAGGAACCTTACATCGTTCTCAAAATAGAGTCTCAAGTCCTTGACCTGCCATTTGAGCATTGCGATACGCTCGACACCCATGCCGAAAGCAAAACCGGAATATACCTTGGGGTCTATGCCCGAGGCTTCGAGAACGTTGGGGTCTACCATGCCGCAGCCCATGATTTCAAGCCAGCCTGTCCCTTTACAGATATTGCAGCCCTTTCCTCCGCAGATGTTGCAGCTTACGTCTACCTCTGCACTCGGCTCGGTGAAGGGGAAGTATGAAGGACGCATCCTGATTTTTGTCTGCTCCCCGAACATCTCCTTTGCAAAGAGCAGCACTGCCTGTTTCAAATCTGCAAACGAAACGTTCTTGTCTATGTACAGGCCCTCCACCTGGTGGAAAATACAGTGGGCGCGTGCAGAAATCGCTTCGTTTCTGAATACTCTTCCGGGGCATACGATTCTTATTGGGAGCGGCATTCTCTCCATTGCCCTTACCTGAACCGAACTTGTGTGGGTTCTCAAAAGTACGGGATTGTCGCTCTGTGAGATAAAGAAAGTGTCCTGCATGTCTCTTGCAGGATGCTCCGGGGGAAAGTTGAGGGCACCGAATACATGCCAGTCGTCTTCTATTTCAGGACCCTCGGCAACAGCATATCCGAATTTTGAAAAGATAGAGATAATCTCTTCTCTCGTAACGGAGATAGGGTGGCGGGTTCCAAGGTCAAACTTGTCGCCGGGCTTTGTGAAATCGCTCTTTGGCCCGTTTTGCAGAATGCTCTCGCCCACCTTCTCCTTAAGCTCTTCCAACTTTGAAGATGCAAGGTTTTTCAAGGTGTTGAGTTTCTGTCCCAGTTCCCGTTTCTGCTCAGGCAGTACCTCGCGGAAATCTTCGAACAACTTTGTAATGGAGCCTTTCTTGCCCAGAAGTTTTATCCTGTATTCTTCTATGTCCTGTAATTTCTGGGCCTTAAGTTCCTGAATCTCCTGTAATAACTCTTCTATGCGCTGTTTCATAAAAATAATCTGTAAGAGGGCACAAATTTAACAACTTTTCGTTTGATTATAAACGGTTATAAATTCTTTCTGCTCACGGGCATTGTCATGCATCTAGCCCCGCCTCCTCCACGCGGCAGTTCGCTTCCGTCTATGGTAACCACACAGTTCCTGTAATCATTTATATCTTTCTTCTTCTCGATTATGTCCCATGCATGAATGATTTCAAATCCATGTTTCGACAGTTCGTCAAGGGTATGGACGTTGCGGGCATAGGAGAGAACCTTTCCGGGGGCTATGGCAAAGAAGTTTGCACCGCTGTGCCATTGTTCCCTCTCCTGGTTCCACTCGTCGGCGACTCCACCGCAGAAAACAGGCTCCAGTTCCATTCCCAGCCGCTTGAGCGCAGAGATGATGTTGGAGATAGACTTGATCTTTGCCACCTTCCCGTTTTCTATGGTAATCTGTACCGTCCGGTACTGGTTGTCGCCCAGAATCAGCGGTTCAAATACCATGCACTTGTCGCGGTCCAGCAGGGTAAATACCATGTCAAGATGAATGAAAGACTCCGGAGAGTGGGGAAGCTGCTGCACTATTACATGTTTGCGCCCCTCGAGATTGTCCTTGCACAGACGGGCGACAAGCAGGTCTATTCCCTGCGTGCTGGTTCTGTTGCCGTTCCCCACCAATAAAATATCGTCGCGTGCGATAAGGATGTCTCCGCCCTCCATGAATATTTCCCCGTTTCCGGGATGAAAGTCGTGTGCGTTGATTATATGGCAGTCGAAGGTGCTGCTGTCTTTGAATATGGCCTCCATTATGAGAGATTCCCTCATCCTCACCCTGTTGGCCATTCTGCATATAAGGGCGTTGTTGCCTATTGTCACCGAGGCGTCGCGGGTGAAGTAGAAGTTGTAAAGAGGGTAGAGGGCGTAATATTCATCGTTGAGATAGGCCGTGAGCGAATTTATCTTTGCCGGAACTCCCTCTATCAGGGCTTTGGCAAGTTCGTCGGAGGGCATCTCCATCAAATCGTCGAAATAATCGGTGGCGCCCTCGCCTATACATATCTTTCCTATAAGCGATTCCCTTTTCCTGTAGTTGTCAAGCACGCCCGAGAGCAGCTGCACAACCTCGTATGTTTTGGTGTACCTTTCGAGCACACCGCGAAGCTGGGCATACTCTTTCTGGGCTATGGAAAGGTTGAGGATATCGCTGTAGAGCGCCCTCTGTGCCGTTCCGGGAGTCATGTTCTCCACTTCGGCCCCGGGAGTGTGCAGTATGACACCCTCCAGTTCGCCTATTTCGCTGTTTACGTTCAGACTTAACGGTTGAGCCATATTATTGATATTTGTTAAGGTCGTGTACTGCAAGGTCGGTTACGGCATCCTTGAACGAGGTCTCGTTCCTGCGGCAGATGAGCAGCACGTCGGGGGTGTCTATGACCATATAGCCGTCTAGTTCCTTTACAACCATAAGTTTTTCCTTATTGGTGGTGAGGATTATCGACGACTCCGTTTCATCTATCAGTGCCGGTTCGGCCATTATGACATTGTCTTTTTCATCCTTATGGCTTTGGACATAGAGCGAATGCCATGTCCCCAGGTCGCTCCAGCCGAAGGTCGCTTCCATTACCAGCGATTTGTTGGTCCTCTCCATTACGCCGTAATCTATGGAGATGCCGTTGCAGGCTTCGTAAATACCCTTGATATAACGGGGCTCTTCATCGGTGTAGTAGAACTCCATTCCGTCTTTGAAGGAGTTTGCAATATCGGGAAGGTAAGACTCCAGTTCGCTCATGATGGTCCTGATGTTCCAGATGAAGATTCCGGAGTTCCACAGAAATTCTCCGCTGTCGACGAAAACCTTGGCCAGATCTGCATCCGGTTTTTCAGTAAAGGTCTTTACTCCAAAGGCTTCGTATCCATCTATGTTAATCTTTTCAGCCCTGTTGGTCTGGATATATCCGTATGCAGTCTCAGGCCTGGCAGGTTTGATTCCCAGCGTGAAGAGCACATCATGGCCGGCGGCATAGTTCATTGCCCGCACCACGGTCTCCAGAAAGATGTTCTCATTTGTGATGAGGTGGTCCGACGGGGAGACCACAATCGTGGCGTTGGGGTTTTTCTTAAAGAGTTTGTACGTGGCGTATGCTATGCAGGGAGCGGTGTTCCGCCTGTGAGGTTCGAGCAGGATGTTTTCCTCCCTTATCTGCGGAACCTGGCTTTTTACCAGCTCTTTATATCTTTCAGCCGTAACTATTATGATATTCTCGACAGGAATTATCTGCTCGAATCTGCTGCAGGTCTCCTGCAGGAATGAGCGGCCGGTGCCGAGTATGTCCAGAAACTGTTTCGGTGTGGCATTTCTGCTCAACGGCCAGAAGCGGCTTCCTATGCCGCCGGCCATAATGATGCAATATTTGTCGCTGTCAGTCATGATGAAACAGATTATTTGTTTGTTAAAATGTTAAATGCATCTGGCGTATATTCTATTTTGTACCCCTCTTTGCCGTGTATTATGGATATTATGTCAAAGACAACCTCTTTTTCTATATTGTAACGCCTGACAAAACTGTTTGTTGCACGAATTATTCTTCTTATCTTTTCCCGGCCTATGCTCTCAATCGGGCTTATCCGTGTCAGGGAGCGCGTCTTTACCTCGACTATTCTCAGATGTGTTTCATCTTCTACGATTATGTCGAGTTCAATATGTGAACACCTCCAATTGCGTGCCACAAATCTGCAGCCGCGCTCCGATAAAAATTCGAGTGCAATCTCTTCTCCCCTTCTGCCCAACGCCCCGCTGCTGTTCATGACTGTCTACTTTATACGAATGACGGGCGGAGCAAGCGGTCTTGCAACTTCAAACGGTACGCGGCCTCTGGTAGGTGCATATCCGGTATTGTCTGTTTTTTCAATATCCTTTGCCAGGAACTTCTCGAAAGTGAACTCCTCTCCGCACATGTCCATAATGCGTTTCACTATGAGATAGCGGCTCTGCGAGTTGAAGTATTCCCTGTTGTCTATCATGCAGCTCATATATTCCGAACGCCACATTCCGCTCATGAAGGTGCCTCCTCCTTCGTATATCCCTACATGGGAGTATCCGTCCGTTTCAAAGAAACGGGCCCATGGGACAAGAGAGCGCTCGCTTGTTACAGAAAGGTTGAGCGCCACGTTGTAATTCTTCTGCAGGTTTTCAATGTAGTCTCTGTCGGCCTGGCTCGCGGTTCCCTGTTCAGTATAGAAGTATTCGTCATACAGAAACGCAAATCCGTGGCCTCCCAGTTCATGGCGTACCGTATTCTCGAATTTTGTCATATATTCTCCCGGATAGTTGGTCTCGTTTTTGGTAATCATCGCAATCGATGAATTTTCGGTATAGTCTTCGGTGAACATCATCATGCATGTCCCCGCGTAAAAATCGTAATTTATTACCACGCACACGGTAAGCCCCTCTTCCTTCACTCCAGGAATCTTTGTGGCTCTTGCAAATACCGCATCGTAGTTGCACTCTATTCCGGTAGAGTTGCCTCCCTCTATCTTTGTGGAGTAGACGGTCTCGCAGTAGGTCCCATCTGCAATGTTGTCGGTCCCTCTCTCCTGCGAGTAGGCCGCCAACTTGTAGACGGTAAAGTAGTCTCTGTAGCTCTTGTATGGCTCGATGTCGAACAGAGCCTCGATGGCCGCATCGGTATCTTCATCGAATGCTCCGGCATATTTGTGGTCTTCGGCAATGTATCCGTCTCCTGTAAAGACAAGTATAATGGGGTTGGGTTTTCCGCTCTCCATATATACTGTATACTCGCCGTCCTGATAGGCATCCTTGCTGCCCGTTGTAAAGGTGTATACTTCAGATTCGGTCGTGCCCTCATAGCAGCCGTCGTCTGAAATTATCTTGTAGAAGTATTGTGTGTCGGGCGTAAGTGCGGTTGTACACTTGAATTCGTTTTCAGCACCGGTATACAGTTCCCACCAGTTTGTGCCGTCTGTAGAGCACATGACGGTATATGTTACAGGATCTCCCTCCCGGTCTGTGGACTCTGTCCATTTGAACAGCGGGACTATTGAAATTCCTGTTGCGTTGTCTGCAGGCTCTTCAGGTACGGCGGCCGTAGGAGGCACGTTGGGCGCAGGCTCCTGATATAGGGCGATTGAAGTGTATGAGGTGGAATATTCTATTCTAAGTTGATGAGTGTTCGTGTCTTTTCTGTTGGTGTTGGCGGAAGCAGTCACCGTAACCGTGGCGTCTGAATCCCCCTCTGCAGGTGTAACGGAAGTTATCCATGAGGGCAGGGCGGAAGTGTTTACGCTCCAATGGCAGTTGGCGGTAACGGTAAAACTCTTTTCTTCTCCCTTGTTGCTGAAACTAAGGCTTTCGGGAGAGATGTTTATGGAGACTCCGGGCTGGATTACGGTAATGGTTCCCGAGAGTTTTCCGGCAACGACAGTGACAGTATTCTTGACATCGCTTGCCGTTGCATTCTCTGAAAGCAGTTCTATGGTAACCGTTGTCGTTTTTCCTCCCTTGCCGGAGTTAGGAGTTACCTGCAGCGCTTTGCTGTCGTATGTGGCTATCCAGTCTGACCCCGAACTTATCTCTACCGTATTGCTCTCTCCTGCCTGGGTCAGGGTCATTTCCGTTACGCTTATCTCAAGTGTTGGGTCTTCGTTCGCGGTGCATCCCGGAAGGATTGCCGCAGCGGCCGCAATGGCCAGCATGAAAAGTATTCGTTTCACTGTAGTCGGGTTTTAGTGTCTATTTGTCTGTTCTGTACCTTTTTGCCTGTTCGGCAATAAGTTCCCTGTCTGAGAAGTAGTTTATTTTCATCGCGGCCCTTACTTCTCCGAGAGTCCGGGCGGCAGCCTGCCGGGCAACTTCACATCCCCGTTCAAGAATCCTGTAGATGCCCTCTATGTCTTGTTCGAGCTCTTTCCTGCGCAGGCGTATCGGCTCTAACTCTTCCTGCAGGATTGCCTCCAGGAATCTCTTTACCTTTACATCTCCCAGACCTCCCTTCTGATAGTGGGCCTTGAGTTCGTCGAGGTTTGCATATTCGGGCAGATACTTCTGGAAATCTTCCGGCTTGCAGAATGCGTCGAGATATGTAAAGACAGTGTTGCCTTCGATTTTTCCCGGGTCGGAAACCTTTATGTGCCCCGGGTCTGTATACATGCCCATTACCTTTTGTCTCACCTGGTCTGCACTGTCAGACAAATATATGCAGTTGCCCAATGATTTGCTCATCTTGGCCTTGCCGTCTGTGCCGGGAAGCCTGAGGCAGGCCCGGTTGTCGGGCAGCAGAATCTGGGGCTCAATGAGTGTCTGGCCATATATTGCGTTGAATTTCCTTACAATTTCGTTTGTCTGTTCAAGCATGGGCTTCTGGTCTTCGCCCACCGGAACAACTGTAGCCTTGAAGGCGGTTATGTCTGAAGCCTGGCTTATTGGGTAGGTGAAGAACCCCACAGGTATGCTCGCTTCAAAGTTGCGCATCTGAATCTCGTTTTTTACGGTCGGATTCCGCTGCAGCCGCGAGACCGTTACAAGGTTCAGGTAATAGAAAGTCAGTTCGCAAAGTTCTGCAATCTGAGACTGTATGAAAATCGTGGAGCGGGCCGGGTCTATGCCGCATGCCATATAGTCGAGTGCGACTTCTATTATGTTCTGACGCACCTTCTCCGGATTGTCTGCATTGTCTGTAAGCGCCTGTGCGTCGGCTATCATTATGTATATCTTGTCGAATTCTCCCGAATTCTGCAACTCTACTCTTCTTTTGAGCGAACCTACGTAGTGCCCCAGATGGAGTCTGCCGGTAGGCCTGTCGCCGGTAAGTATTATTTTGTTCATCTGTTTTCTCTTCTTGGCTTTTATGTGTAAAGTAAGTTTGCAAATTTATAAAAATTTCTTCTCATCTTCTCGTATCTTTATTGTACTTTTGCAAGTTATGATAGACAGGGCTACGATAGAGAGAATTCTCGACGCAGTAAAAATCGAGGAGGTGATAGGGGATTTCGTGTCACTGCGCAGGCGTGGTGCGAATTATGTGGCCTGCTGTCCGTTCCATCACGAGAAGACCCCGAGCTTTTCGGTCTCTCCGGCAAAGGGAATATTCAAATGTTTCGGATGCGGAAAGGCAGGGAGCGCGGTGACATTTGTAATGGAGCATGAGCAGATGAGTTACGTGGAGGCGCTCAAGTACCTGGGAAACAAGTACGGGATTGAAGTGAGGGATGTTCAGGAGAGCGAGGAGCAGGTTCAGCAACGGCTTTTCAGCGAATCTCTGGCGGTTGCCAACGAATATGCCCGGAACTTTTACAGCCAGAGGCTGTGGGAGAGCGAAGATGGCCGTGCAATAGGCCTTTCCTATTTTAAGGAGAGAGGGTTTACAGACGAGACCATACGGAAGTTCGCCCTGGGTTATGCTCCGGCGGAGCGGCGCGCCTTTACCGAAAGGGCTCTTAAAAACGGCTATAAGAGAGAGCATCTTGTGGCTGCGGGCCTTACGGTTGAAAGGGAGAACGGAGAACTTGCCGACAGGTTTTACGAGCGCGTGATTTTTCCGTGGCGCTCCATAAGCGGCAAGGTGATAGCCTTTGGAGGCAGGACGCTCAGAAGCGACAAAAACATTGCAAAATATATAAATTCGCCGGAGAGCGAGCTTTTTGTGAAGAGCAAGGCTCTGTACGGCATATTCGAGGCAAAGGCTGCCATAGCCCGCCTTAAAAAATGTTATCTGGTAGAGGGTTATACAGATGTCATTTCCTTTAACCAGATAGGGATTGAAAATGTGGTGGCAAGCGGCGGAACGTCGCTTACGTCGGGGCAGATTGCGCTTATAAAGCGGTTTTCGAACAACATTACAGTGCTTTACGACGGCGATGCGGCAGGAATAAGAGCTTCGGTAAGAGGTATAGACATGCTGCTTGAGGCAGGAATGGAGGTGAAGGTCGTGCTGCTGCCCGACGGCGACGACCCGGATTCGTTCTCGAAAAAACAGACTCCCGAGCAGGTGCTCTCTTTCCTGAACGGGCATGAGGAGGATTTCATTGCCTTCAAGTACAGGATACTGGCAGACTCTCCGGAGCAGGACCCGATGCAGAAGGCCCGTCTTATAAACGATATAGTGGGAAGCATTGCAGTTATTCCCGATGCAATAGTGCGGAGCGTCTATGTAGAGGAGACTGCTGCAAAGATGAAGATTTCTGAAACGCTTCTGCACCAGGAGGTGGCCAAGATAAGGCAGCGCAGGAGCGAGGCGGCCTTAAAGGAGCGTGAGCGGCAGGTGAGGATGGAGAAGTTCGAGCAGCAGCTCCCTGCTCGGGAAGCGCAGGCGGCAGAACTTCCTTCCGGTTCCGGTTGCGACGAGGCGGAGCGCGAGATTCTCTACTACCTTATAAAATACGGACATCTTCCCTTTAACGACCCTGCCGTCCCGGAGGAAGAATCTACCGTTGCCGGTTATATAATGGAGGAGTTGCAGTCCGACGACCTGGAGTTGCAGAACCCGCTCTACAAGAGAATATTCCAAGAGTATTTCACTGTAAGGGAGCATGACGGGGAGAAGATTCTCAAATACTTCATAAACAATGTCGACAGCGAAATCTCCAAGGCGGTGGCCGACATTATAGCACAGCCATACAGTATCGCCTCTTCGTTTTCGAAGCATCTCTCAAAGGAGGAGGACGCTCTTTCGGTAATGATACCCAAACTTATAGTGCTTTATAAGGCAAAGATTATGTCACAGGCAGCGCAGACCCTTACAGAAGAGCTTGCAAAGGCGCAGGAGAGCGGAGATGTGCAGTTGCAGCAGAAGATTGTCGCAAGGCTGAACATGATAATGAAGATAAGGAAAGAACTGTCCAGGATAGTAAAAAGAATAACAGTTTAAATTAACATACGATGGAGAAGAATTTTAAAAGACATCTTGTTACGGCGGCGCTGCCATACGCCAACGGCGGCGTCCACATAGGGCACCTTGCCGGAGTGTATGTGCCTGCCGACATTTATGTCAGATACCTGCGCCTTAAAGGCGAGGAGGTTATATATATATGCGGTTCTGATGAGCATGGCGTGCCTATTACCATTAAGGCCAGAGAACAGGGATGTTCTCCGCAGGATATAGTGGACAAATACCATAAACTCATAAAGGATTCTTTCAGCCGTTTCGGAATAAGTTTCGACATCTATTCCCGTACGAGCTCGAAGATTCACGCCGAGACTGCCTCCGAGTTTTTCAGGAAACTGTACGATAGCAATGTCTTTATAGAGAAGGAGAGCGAACAGTTTTTCGATACCGAGGCAAACTGCTTCCTGGCAGACCGCTATATAGTGGGAACCTGCCCCAAATGCGGCAGCGAGGGGGCATACGGCGACCAGTGCGAAAAATGCGGAAGTACGCTCAGCCCCAACGAACTCATCAATCCCCATTCCAAACTGAGCGGTAGCAAGCCTGTGAAAAAGGTTACGAAACACTGGTATCTGCCTTTGGACAAATATGAAAACTGGCTTAAGGAGTGGATTCTGGAAGGGCACAAGGAGTGGAAGACAAACGTGTACGGCCAGTGCAAGAGCTGGCTCGACGGCGGGCTTCAGCCCCGTGCCGTAAGCCGCGATCTGGACTGGGGTGTTCCTGTTCCTGTAAAAGGGGCGGAAGGCAAGGTCCTTTATGTGTGGTTCGATGCTCCAATAGGCTATATTTCAAATACAAAGGAACTGTTCCCCAATGATTGGGAAAAATGGTGGAAGAGTCCCGATACAAAGATGGTCCACTTTATAGGAAAGGACAACATAGTGTTCCACTGCATTGTCTTCCCTACTATGCTTAAGGCTTACGGCGACGGATTCATCCTGCCTGAAAACGTGCCTGCAAACGAGTTCCTCAATCTGGAGGGCGACAAGATTTCCACATCGAGAAACTGGGCGGTATGGCTGCATGAATATCTCGACGATTTTCCCGGACAGCAGGATGTGCTCAGGTATGTGCTCTGCGCAAACGCTCCCGAGACAAAAGACAATGATTTTACATGGAAGGATTTCCAGACCCGCAACAACAGCGAACTTGTGGCTATCTACGGAAACTTTGTAAACAGGGCGGTGGTTCTGACACATAAATATTTTGGCGGAAAAGTTCCTGCCGCGTCTGCCCTTGCAGATATAGACAGGCAGGTTCTGGAGCAGATTCCCAGAATAAAGGGGGAACTGGAAAGCAGTCTCGAGAGTTTCAAGTTCCGCGAAGCGCTCAAGAGCGCCATGGAACTCGCCCGTCTGGGCAACAGGTACCTTACCGAGACCGAACCATGGAAACTGGCCAAAAGCGACATGGAGCGCGTTGCCGCGATTCTGAATGTTTCGTTGCAGCTTTGCGCCAACCTTTCCGTTGCGTTCACTCCGTTTTTGCCCTTCTCTTCCGATAAGTTGCAACAGATGCTCGGTTTAGGGAAACTCTCATGGGAGAGTCTTGGCAGCGCTTCCATTCTGGAAAACGGGCATCAGTTGAATCCTGCGGAATTGCTTTTCTCAAAAATCGAGGACAGCGCCATAGAGGCCCAGATTGCAAAACTCAACAGGGCAAAAGAGGAGAACGAAAAGAGGGCGGCTGCGGAGGCCGGTGCCCTTCCTCAAAAGGAGGAGTGCACGTTCGACCAGTTTGAGAAGATGGATATAAGGACTGCAACGGTTCTGGAGGCTGTCAAGGTGCCAAAGACCGACAAGCTGCTCAAGCTTACCATAGACACCGGGCTTGACAGGCGCACGATAGTTTCCGGCATTGCCCAGTATTATACTCCGGAGCAGATGGTTGGCCGTCAGATATGCATCCTGGCAAATCTTGCCCCGCGTAAAATAAAGGGGATAGAATCGAAAGGTATGATTCTAATGGCTTCTGAACCAAGCGGGAAAATGAGATTCATTACGCCTGAGGAGGTTGTGGCAAACGGCTCCGCGATAGGGTAGCGGCGAGAGTTGCGCACAATGCGCCGCGTCAGAGATTCAACTGTCTCATCAACTCCAGCTCATCTTTGGAGTAGAGAAGCCTTTCCATAAGCGGAGAGAGTTCGTTGCGGAAAGCATATAGAAGCAGCGCCAGGATTACAATAGCGGCGAGAGTATAGACGACAATGGCTTTTGTCTTTGTCGTCTTTTCTTTATCTGTATTGCTTCCAGCTGCCTCAGGTGTGCTCTCTTTTACGGCCGCCTCCTTTACGGGAATTTCAGTGAAATTCACCTTTGGCTGCAACGCTATAGGTTCCAGACAGAAGAATTCTGCGTTCAGCGCACACCTCTCTGCCGGATTGAACCTGAAGACTCCGTTCTCATCAAGGCTTATCTCTCCAATGCCTGGAAGCATGACCCGTCCGCGTTCTATAATGGCTCTTTTTATTTGGCCGGAGTACTCTTCTCCGCTCTCCTGCCCCTGGCCGCAATCGGGGTCGAAAACTGGAACAACTGCCGGCGGTTCTATGAGAGTGCCGTCTTCAGAGAGCCTCGCAGCCTTTCTGACTGCCGAAATTGTACCTATTCCGGTGAGTGTGACCGAACCGTTTGTTTTTATTGCAGTTGTTATCTGTTTTGAAAGAGCCTCAATCTCCATGGCGGGTTATGTTAAGTGAGAGACAAAGTTAAAAAAATTTGTATTTT
Organism: uncultured bacterium; assembly: GCA_949300025.1. Classification (GTDB taxonomy): domain Bacteria; phylum Bacteroidota; class Bacteroidia; order Bacteroidales; family UBA932; genus Egerieousia. The sequence continues at coordinate 64,780 of CASGCS010000009.1, forward strand.
GAATTGAAATATTTGCAAGATTATGAATTTTGTCATACTTTTGTACCCGCTAAAAGCGACAGCAAATCATAAAATTCCTGAATAGCTCAGTTGGTTAGAGCATCTGACTGTTAATCAGAGGGTCCCAGGTTCAAGTCCTGGTTCAGGAGCAAAAAAGCCGGAAGTCATTGCGATTTCCGGCTTTTCTTGTTTTGACAATATTTGTTCTGAAGTTTGGCGCAACGTAAAGGTTGCAGCAATAGCAAAAGCGCTGATGCCGAGTTCAGGAAATGGGTGGTTGAAGCAGCCTCTTCTGCCATTCCCAAGCGGTAGAAAGTGAGTCTTCTATGTTTCTTTCCGCTTTCCAGCCAAGTTCCCTGTTGGCTTTGTCGGGACAGGCCCAGAGTTGCTCGCAGTCACCTGAAATCAGATTATTGAAACTTATTGAATCTGATTGAGAAATGAGATAATCCTCTCGCAGGCCTTGCCGTCGCCGTAAGGATTGACCGCCTTGCTCATTTTTTCGTATGCAGACAGACTATCAAGCAGTTCTGAAGTTTCAAATAATATTTTATGGTAGTCTGTTCCTACAAGTTTTACGGTGCCGGCCTCCACAGCCTCTGGACGTTCCGTAGTGTCACGCATGACAAGTACAGGCTTTCCCAAACCCGGGGCCTCTTCCTGAATTCCGCCGCTATCTGTAAGTACCATATATGAATGTTTCATCAGATAGACGAAACTCAGATATTCCAGCGGTTCTATGAAAACATGTTGCCAAGGATACCGAGATTATCTCCGAACACCTGATGTATTGGCTTTCTTACATTAGGGTTCAGATGCATGGGGTAGACAAAATCTGTATCAGGATACTTCCTGCTCAAATCCTTTATTGCCGTACACATGTTTATGAATCCCTCTCCAAAATTCTCTCTGCGGTGCCCTGTAATGAGAACCAGTCTTTTCCCTCCTGAAAGTCTTCCTGTATCGTATCCGGCCTTCTTAAGGATTTCTCCAAGTTCCGAGCCGAGCCTGCTGTTGTTCATTATCTTGTCGACTACCCAATAGAGTGCGTCTATTACAGTGTTTCCGGTTACTGTAATTTTATCTGCGGAGACATTCTCCCTTAAAAGATTTTCCCTGCTCAGCGGAGTGGGGGCGAAGTGGAATGTCGCTATCCTTCCGGTAATCATACGGTTCATCTCCTCCGGCCATGGACTGTAGATGTTGTGCGTTCTCAGTCCGGCTTCCACATGCCCCACCGGAATCTGCCTGTAGAACGCAGCCAGGGCGGCTGCCGTAGATGTGGTGGTGTCTCCATGCACCAATACAAGATCTTGCCTTGCCTCGTCGAGCACATTTCTCATACCGGTCAGGACTCTGGATGTCACGTCATAGAGATCCTGTCCCTGTTTCATGATGTTAAGGTCGTAGTCTGGAGTGATGTTGAAAATCTCCAGCACCTGGTCCAGCATCTGGCGGTGCTGACCGGTTACACAGACAGTGGTCTTGAACTTGTCTGGATGTTTCTGAAACTCCTTCACCAGCGGGGCCATCTTTATCGCTTCCGGTCTGGTGCCGAATACAAGCATTACGTTTTTCATATGTTGGTCTATTTGAATTTCTTGATTACAAGCCACCATGCGAATCTCACCAGATGAATCTGCCGTCCGATTCGCTTGGGCTGCCTGATAAGACGGTAGGCGAATTCCAGATTGTGGTCCAGCCACCATTTGGGAGCACGCTCCACGTGACCTGTATACACATCGAAACTTCCTCCGAGACCTTGATATATGGCCTGATGCCTTTTCTGCATCTCCTCCATGAGCAGTTCCTGTTTTGGAGAGCCCATGGCTACGAATACAATATCGGGCTTCTTTTCGGAAATGTCATTAATCAGTGCCTCTTTTTCTTCAGATGTCTTGAGATACCCGTCGCGATATCCTATAATTTTAATATCGGGGAATTGTGCGTGTAGTTTCTCTACCGTCTCTTTTATCACGGCAGGCTTGCTTCCGACAAGATAGAAAGTGCGGGAGGCATGGAATTGCCGTATGATTTCCAGCCACAACTCGCATCCTGCAATCTTGCATACGTTCTTATATCCTTTCTGCTTAAGTGCCATTACAGCCCCCGTGCCGTCGCAGTAGCCGATATTGCGGTTGATGACAGCTCTGGTCTGCTCTGTAGCGTTAAGGATTTTCTCTGCATTGATGGCGACCATGATGCCCTTGTGCTCATCGGCATAATGCATCAGTTGGTCACGGGAAGTGAAAGGATACACTTCCACTCCGTTCAAAGTAACTTTTTCCAAAACAGTATTCTTTAATTAACTTTCCAGTAATCGGTAGGAGAATGCGCAGAACATGAAAGCATTGCTCCAGCGCATGTACGGTATCCTGGAGCTGATGCCGGGCTTGAGCTGGTAGTAGAAGTAGCCTCGGCGGTCCTGCATGTGTCCGACAGTCCAGTCCAGGACTTTGCCGGCAAGTTCTTTATATTATTTATCTCTGGAAAAATCGAACGAATGAGGGAAAATAATGATGGCGGCACTGGTGTTCAATGACTTATGAGGACTTATGATGAAAGCCTCGCCGAAGCAAAAGTGCAGGGAAATGAAAGGTAATGAGGGCGGACGGTTTTCAA